>NZ_DATENY010000061.1:0-15113 GCF_035274705.1 Mycobacterium sp.
AGTATTTCCAGCTCGTCTTCGATCTTGCGCGCAACCGGCTCGAGCGCCTTGGGGTCCTCCGAGAAGCCCCGTGAGTGCAGGTGCGCCGGTCCCGCAAGCTTGCCAGTGCCGCGGTGCACCACGACCGTCACCGCAATGAAACCCGAAGACAGGATGAGCCGTTCACCCAAGGTCGAATCACCGACATCGCCGGTGATCAACCCGTCCACGAACATCTTCCCGGTCGTCACTGCACCCGCGATCGAAGCCCTACCCGCAACCAGATCGACGCTGACGCCGTTCTCCGCCAACATGATCGCCTCCGGCGACACACCGGTGCGTGCCGCCAATGCCGCATTCGCCCGCAGCATTCGCCACGTGCCGTGCACCGGCATCACGTTTCGCGGACGCACCGCGTTGTAGAGGAACAACAACTCGCCCGCGTAGGCGTGACCCGAAACATGTATCCGCACTTGGGCGTTGGTGACGACGCGAACTCCAATCTTGGCCAGCGCGTCCAGCACACCGAAGATCGCTTCCTCGTTGCCGGGGATCTGCGACGAAGACATGATGATGAGATCGCCCGACGTCAGCGTGATGCTGCGATGCTCACCGCGCGACATTCGCGACAACGCGGCCATCGGCTCGCCCTGCGTCCCGGTGGTGATCAGCGTCACCCGCCCGGGTGCCATCATCTCCGCGGCCCCGATGTCAATCACATCGTCATCTGCGACGGTGAGGTAGCCGAGTTCCTTGGCGATTCCCATATTGCGCACCATCGACCGGCCCACGAACGACACTTTGCGGCCAAGCGCCACCGACGCGTCGATGATCTGTTGCACACGAGCAACATTGGAGGCGAAGCAAGCCACGATGACCCGCCCCTCGGCGCTGCGGATCAGCCGGTGCATATTGGGCCCGATCTCGCTCTCCGACGGTCCTACTCCGGGGATCTCGGCATTCGTTGAGTCGCACAGGAACAAATCCACCCCGGCGTCGCCCAATCGCGACATGCCGGGCAGGTCGGTCGGCTGGTCATCCAGCGGCAGCTGATCGAGTTTGATGTCACCGGTGTGCAGCACGGTGCCGGCGCCGGTGTGAATCGCGATCGCGAGGCAGCCAGGAATCGAGTGGTTGACGTGAAAGTACTCGCACTCGAACACGCCGTGCTTAGAGCTTTGCCCCTCGGCCACTTCCACGAACACCGGTTTGATGCGATGTTCACGGCACTTCTCGGCCACCAGCGCGAGCGTGAACTTCGAGCCGACGACCGGGATGTCGCCACGCAGCTTGAGCAGGAAGGGAATCGCTCCGATGTGATCCTCGTGGGCATGCGTAAGCACGAGCGCCTCCACGTCGTCGAGACGGTCCTCGACATGGCGAAGGTCGGGCAGGATCAGGTCGACCCCGGGCTCATCGTGGGTCGGGAACAACACGCCGCAGTCGACGATCAACAGCCGGCCAAGATGCTCGAAAACTGTCATGTTCCGGCCGATTTCGCTGACCCCACCCAGCGCGGTAATCCGCAAACCTCCCGGGGCCAGCGGCCCCGGGAGCTTGAGTTCTTCGTTCACTAGCGCAGCACCGTGGCTGCCCGCATGTCGGCGGCCAACGCCTCGAGTTGCTCTGCGGTTGCCGGCACTTGTGGCAGCCGGGGGTCGCCAACGTCGATGCCCAGCAGCCGCAGCCCCGCCTTGGCCAACGTCACACCGCCTAGCCGCGCCTGCGCGCCGCTCAACGGGCCGAGCGTGACGTTGATCTTGCGCGCCGTCGCAATGTCACCAGAGTTGAACGCGGACAACATGTCTCGTAGCTGACCGGCGGCCATATGTCCCCATACGCTGACGAAGCCGACAGCACCCATCGCCAGCCACGGAAGGTTCAGCGCGTCGTCTCCCGAGTAATACGCCAACCCGGTCTCGGCGATGATCTGCCCGCCGCCATGCAGGTCGGCCTTGGCATCCTTGACGGCCACGATGTTCGGGTGCTCGGCCAGCGTGCGGATCGTGTCCCACTCAATCGGCACGACGGACCGCGACGGAATGTCGTAGAGAATGACCGGCACATCGGTGGCATCGGCCACCGCGGTGAAGTGCCCAACCAGCCCGGCCTGCGGCGGGCGCGAGTAGTACGGCGTCACCACCAGCAGGCCATGCGCGCCCTCGGCGGCGCAGGCCTTCGCGAGATGCACGCTGTGCGCAGTGTCGTATGTGCCTGCACCGGCGATGACCCTGGCGCGATCGCCAACCGCCTCCAGCACCGCGCGCAGCAGGGCGATCTTTTCGTCGTCGGTGGTGGTCGGCGACTCCCCCGTGGTGCCTGACAGCACCAGGCCGTCGCAGCCGGAGTCGACGAGGTGGGTGGCGAGCCGGGCAGCTGCATCGGTGTCCAGCGACCCGTCGGGCTTGAACGGAGTCACCATGGCGGTCAGCACGGTGCCCAATCGGGCGGTCACGTCGAATCCGCTGGTGCTCACGGGCAACCAGATTACCCGCTCGACCTCACGGTTCTGCGGCCATATGGCCTGAACCTCAAGCCTCAGTAGCCAGGGGGCTCGTCGCCACCTCCGTGCCGTCGGCAAGCTCGGTGATCTCGAAGTCAGAGAAGGCCTGCGGCGCCACATCGATGAGCTGACGTAGACATTCGATCGCGAGCCGGCGGATCTCGACATCGGCATGCTCACTGGCCCGCATCGCGATGAAATGCCGCCACGCCCGGTAGTTGCCCGTGACGACGATGCGTGTTTCGGTTGCGTTGGGCAGCACCGCGCGGGCGGCCTGACGCGCCTGCTTGCGCCGCAGCACCGCGTTGGGTTGACCGGCGAACTTGGCCTCGAGCCTGGCCAGCAGCGTGGTGTACGTCGCCCGGCTGGCATCGGCGGCGGATTTGAAGATCTCCTGCAGCTCGGGGTCGTCCTCCATGCCCGGCGGCACCACGACCTGCGCGTCGTGCTCGGGGACGAACCGCTGCGACAACTGCGAATACGAGAAGTGGCGATGCCGGATCAGCTCGTGCGTGCACGACCGCGAGATGCCCGTGATGTAGAAGGACACCGATGCGTGCTCAAGCACGGAAAAATGGCCGACGTCGATGATGTGTCGCAGATAGGACGCATTGGTGGCGGTCTTGGGGTTGGGCTTGGACCAGCTCTGATAACACGCCCGCCCGGCGAACTCCACCAGCGCGGGACCGCCGTCGGCGTCGGTACTCCACGGCACGTCCGGCGGTGCCAAGAACTCGGTCTTGGCGATCAGTTGCACGCGCAATGGCGCGGTCTCGGCCACGGCGCAACCTTAGCCCGCGGCTTGGCAGACCAAGTGTTAGAGACTAACATGTTAGTTGCCTAACACTTAGGAGGGGGCGGTGGACCCTGACGTCATCATCGTGGGAGCCGGACCAACTGGACTGACACTGGCCTGCGGCCTTCAGGCGGCGGGCGTCGGAGTGCGGGTGCTCGACGGCGCGGCCGGTCCAGCGGTGACGTCGCGCGCGCTAGGACTGCAGCCACGCGGGGTGGAAGTTCTCGACCGGATCGGTGCGCTGGGCAACCTGCCCGACCGCGGACTGC
The DNA here is from genome assembly GCF_035274705.1 of Mycobacterium sp. GTDB lineage: Bacteria > Actinomycetota > Actinomycetes > Mycobacteriales > Mycobacteriaceae > Mycobacterium. Next base: position 3,548 of record NZ_DATENY010000061.1, read on the forward strand.
CGATCAACCGTGTTGTCGTAGTCGTCGAGGGTAAAGAGCTCGCGACCCTGCGCATCGGGCAAGCCATGCGGCGGCTGCACGGGCCGGCCGGATTGTTGATGTCGCAAGCCGACATCGAGAGCACGCTTCGCGACCGGCTGGCCGCCCTCGGCGGAACCGTCGAGTGGGGACGTCGCGTGAACGTGCTCGAAGCCGGATCCGACGCGGTGACGGTGCAACTCGACGACGGCACCGCGATCCGCGCCCGATGGATCGTCGGCGCTGACGGCGCACACAGCATTGTTCGGAAGAGCGCGGGCATCGCATTCCCTGGAGTCCCGCTCATCGAGCGCTTCCTGCTTGCCGATGTGCACGCCGACCTCGACCGACCGCGCGACGCCACCGTGGCGTGGGTTCGCGGAACCAAGATGCTTGCCGCCTTCCCACTGCCCGGCGCCGACCTCTGGCGGCTGATGGCCCCGGCCCCAACGGAGTTCGGCGATGATCCAGGGCGCGACGACATCGTCGAGTATCTCGGCGTCCGGCTGGATGCCGAAGCGGGTGGAACGGTTCGTTCGATCGAATGGACTTCGACGTTCCGCATCCAGCGCCGCTTGGCCGACGCCTATCGACGCGGACCCGTGCTACTCGCCGGCGACGCCGCACACATCCACAGCCCGTTCGGCGGTCAGGGCATGAACACCGGGATGGGCGACGCCGAGAACCTGGCGTGGAAACTCGCGCTGGTCGTCGGCGGCCGCGCCGACGAGGCCCTGCTGGACACCTATGAGGCAGAACGACGCCCGATCGCGAAGAACGTCGTGGCGACGACAAGTGGGGTGACGGAGCTCGTGGTGAGCGGGGGGTGGGCGGCCCGGCTGTTGCGTGACCGGTTGGTCGTGCCGACGATGAATCGCGAATGGCTGCAACGGTTGATCGCCGAGAAGTCGTCGCAACTGCAAATCTCTTATCGGCGCGGACCGCTCGGCGTGAGTGGCTGGCGTCCTGTCCGTGGGCCACAGGTCGGCGACCGCGTCCCCGATCGCGCCTGCACCCGTACCGACGGAACGACAACACGGTTGTATGCCGAGCTCGGTCCGCAGTGGGCGCTGCTCGGCCCGGAATCGCTGGCCGAGGCGGCTCGCGCTCGGCTGGGCGACGTGGTCACCCTCCGCGACGACGGCCGTGACGCCACGCTGGTGCGGCCCGACGGGCACATAGCGTGGAGCGGCGACGACGCCGGCATGCTGCATGCGTGGCTCGACCGCGTACTGGGTCGGTGCGCCGGAGTTCTCGCGCAGTGACCGACGACTGGCGCGCCCGCAAGAAGGCGGCCACCAAGCAGTCGATTCAAGACCAGGCGTTGCGCCTTTTCGTCGAAAAGGGCTACGACGCAACGACTGTGGAGGAGATTGCCGCGGCGGCGGGCGTTTCTCACATGACGTTCTTCCGGTATTTCCCTCGGAAGGAGGAGGTCGTCGAATACGACGAATACGACCCCATGCTGGAAGAGTTGGTGGCAGCGCGCCCGCCGGACGAACCACCGCTGGCTGCGCTGCACGCCGCCATCCGGACCGGCCTTCAGCAGATCCTCGACACGGACCGCGACGCACTGCTCGTGCGCACCCGGCTGGTGCTGAGCAATCCCACGCTGCGATCGCGAAATGTGCTCGCCCAGGACGCGACTCGCGATCTATTCGCGCGCACGCTGGCCAGCCGCGCCGGGCTGCCCGCGCCGGACCTCGCCGCGATGGTTCAGGCATCTGCCGCGCTGGGTGCGGTCGGTGTGGCGATGACGGCTTGGGCCGATGGCGACGACGACACGGACCCCGTCGCATTCCTCGACGAGGCGTTCGATGCCCTACGAGCCGGCTAGCGTCCTTGGAAATGAAATCCCCCGAGTCTTCAGTGTTTCCACCGTGGCTCGAGCGCCGAGGCGGATTAGTCGACGAGCACGCCGGCGCGGCGCATCGCGGTCGTGATCAACTCGAAGTCGATCGCGCCGTGCGTGCGGGCCAGCGCGTCGGCGTCGTCGCCGCGGCCGTCGGCGATCGCGCGTACCAGCTCTTCGTGTTCGTGCAGAGCTCGTAATTCCATGGTCCGCATGTTCGATGGCTCACCCCACAGGTGCGCCGGGGCGCCGATGCTCACCGTCGCCTTGAGATCGAGCAGCACCTGCTTGAGGACGTCGTTGTGGGCGGCGTCGATGATCGCCAGGTGGAACCGGCTGTCGGCCTGCTGGGCACCCAAGCCGCTCTCGGCGCTCCGGTAGGCCTCGAACCTCGCCCACAGCTCCGCCACGTCGTGTTCGGAGCGGGACTCCGCGGCAGCTCGGCAGACAGTGCCTTGCAGTCGACACAGCGCGTCGCAGCGGTCGCGCAGCTCGCCGAGTCGCATACGCAGCGTGCGTCCCACCGCATCGGTGGACGACTCCGGCCACTGATCGACCACATATGAGCCGCCGCCGCGGCCCCGCCGCGTTTCGAGCAGCCCCCGCTCGACGAGCCGTGCCAACGCGGCCCGCACGGTCATGCGTCCCGCTCCCAGCGATGTGGCCAGCTCGCGTTCAACCGGCAGGCGCGCGCCGGGCAGGTATTCGCCGATCGCGATCGCGGTGATCAGCCGGTCGGTGATCTCGTCCACCCGCGAGGACGTGTCGAGTTGTTGATGGAGCAGGCCCGGCGTTGCCGGTGCCCCGTTGTGGGCCATTGGCTCAAATCCCCTCGTCGTCAACTCAAGGTTAAATCCCTGTCAATGGTCTTGCTATGAGACCTTTACGGGTTCATGCTGACCGTCATGACACGCACGACCCGGCTGGTGCCGTTCCGCGAGTACGAAACCTGGGTGCAGATCACCACGCCGGACACGGTGCGACGTGGCGCGCTGCCACTCTTCGTCCTGCACGGCGGCCCCGGAATGGCCCACAACTACGTGCGCAACGTCGCCGCGTTGGCTGACGAAACCGGCCGCCAGGTCATCCATTACGACCAGATCGGGTGCGGCAACAGCTCCCATCTGCCCGATGCCCCTGCGGACTTCTGGACACCCGAATTGTTCGTCGACGAGTTCCACACCGTGCGCGCCACGCTCGGCATCGACGAGTACCACGTGCTCGGCCAGTCGTGGGGCGGCATGCTCAGCGCTGAGATCGCGGTCCGGCAGCCGCCCGGACTCGCTTCACTGGCGATCTGCAACTCCCCGGCGTCAATGGCGCTTTGGATGGCCGCGGCCGACGAACTACGGGCCCATCTGCCACCCGACACGCAGGCAGCGCTCACCCGCCACGAGGAGGCGGGCACCGTCACCGACCCCGAGTACCTGGCAGCGACCGACGAGTTCTACCGTCGCCATGTGTGCCGTGTCGTCCCGACGCCACAGGACTTCGTCGACACGGTGGCGCAGATGGAGGCCGAGCCGACGGTCTACCACACCATGAACGGCCCCAACGAATTTCATGTGCTGGGCACCCTGCGTGAGTGGAGCATCATCGACCGGCTGCACCTGATCACCTCACCCACTCTGGTTATCGCCGGTGAGTTCGACGAGGCCACCCCCGCCACCTGGCAGCCGTACGTCGAGCACATCCCCGACGTGCAAAGTCACGTCTTTCCCGGCACCAGCCACTGCTCGCACCTGGAGAAACCCGAAGAGTTCCGCACCGTCGTCGCCGCCTTTCTGAAGCTCCATGACGCCGATCGCGATCGCACCGACGCCGCCCGGATCTGACCAATCCCGCTATCCGACAGGACATCTCATGGACGACCAGCGCTCCCTCCAATCGTTCGGTTACAAGCAGGAACTCCATCGTTCGGTCGCCACTGTCGACCTCGTGATCTACGGCCTGGTGTTCATGGTTCCGATCGCGCCGTGGGCGATCTTCGGCACCGTCTACAACAGCGCTTCGGGAATGGTGCCGCTGGTGTACCTGATCGGCTTGGTGGCCATGGTGTTCACCGCGATGGCCTACGCGCAGATGGCCAAGTCGTTCCCGCTGGCGGGGTCGGTCTTCTCGTATGTGGGTCGCGGAATCCACCCGGGCGCAGGCTTTTTCGCGGGTTGGGCCATCCTGCTGGACTATCTGCTGATACCGACTCTGCTGTACGTATTCGCCGCCGAGTCAATGATCGGTCTATTCCCGAGCACCCCACGGTGGTTGTGGGCGATCGTATTCGTCGTCGTCAACACCGTCATCAACCTGCTCGGCGTCGATTCGCTGAAGATCGCCAACAGGGTGTTCCTCGCGATCGAGTTGGTGTTCGTGGCGATCTTCGTGGTCATCGCGGTGCGCGCCATCAACGGCCAGAGCCTGCCCCATGTCGGCTGGAGCACCACGCCGATTTGGAATCCGGAAACCGTCAGCGCGCCGCTCGTCGCCGCGGCACTGTCGATCGCGGTCCTGAGTTTCCTTGGGTTCGATGGTATTTCGACGCTTGCCGAAGAGTCGACCGGCAAGAAGAATCCCGCCGGACGGGCGATGGTCGTCTCGCTGTTCATCGTGGCGTTCCTGTTCATCGTGCAGACGTGGCTGGCCAGCCTGCTCGCCGGTGGCCGGGAGTCGTTCAGCGACGACGAGGCAGGCAACGCGTTCTTCAAGCTGGTCGAGGCGGCATCCAGCACGGGTTGGATGAACGCGTTCTTCGTCGTCAACGTTCTGGCGGTCGGGTTCGCCAACGCGATGGCAGCCCAGGCGGCGACCAGCCGGCTGCTCTACTCGATGAGCCGCGACCGCCAGCTGCCCAGATTCCTGTCCAAGATCAGTGCACGTCAGGTGCCGATGGCGGCGATCCTGGCGGTCAGCGCGATCAGCATCGTGCTCGTGCTGTTCTTCGTCGGCCAGATCGCGCTGATCTCGTCACTTGTCAACTTCGGCGCCCTGTTTGGCTTCTGCCTGCTTCACATCTCGGTTGTCTGGTACTACATCGGGCGCAAGAAGTCGAAGAACTATCTGCTGCACCTGGTGGTGCCGACGCTGGGATTCCTGATCATCGCCTATGTGCTCTTCAACGCGGACTCGCTCGCCAAGATCGGCGGCATCGTGTGGCTGGCCGTCGGCGCGGTGGTCTTCGTCGTGAACCTGATGCGGCGCCGAGGCGTGCTGGAGCTGAGCGAGGAGCCGGCGGTGCCTGGTGAAGGTGTCAGCCCCGTGGCTCACACCTAGGGCTACTTTTGGACAGACACGCAGTAGAGGTGTGCGTCCGTAGGTAGTCACGATCGTCGCGCGTCGTCGAAATTGCGTGGTGCGCTACTTATTCCATCGATGCACCGCGGCGCGACGATCAAAGCATGACTACTCAGATCGGCTTCACACGGAAGTACCTCGCCGTGGCCGGCTTGGCGCTCGGCCTCGGCAGCTTTGGCGTGTTTACCAGCGCCGGTACCGCCGCCGCCGATGGAGTGGACGCCACGCCTATGCCGCCGGCGGTCATCGACAAGGACGGCTTCCAGAACTACGACACATCGTCCTACCCGGCGGACCCGTCTTGGCCGGGGAAGTCATCGCATCCGTGCTGCTCGCGCTGATGCTTCAGCCCAGCGATCGCGCCAGCCCCTTCGTCAGATCGCCGTTCTTCCCGACCGTGACCTCGGCAAGGCCAAGCCAATTCGCCATCGTGCGCAGTTCGGCGGCGAGTGGTTCGGCCACCCGCGACTGGTCTTGTCCGGGTTCGGTGAACGCGCCGACGACATGCAGCGCATCTTTGGTCCGCTCCGCCTTGAGGTCGACCCGGCCGACGAGCCGACCGTCGAGCAGCAAGGGCCATACGTAGTAGCCGTACTCCCGCTTGGGAGCTGGCACGTAAATCTCTATGCGGTAACGGAATTGGAAGAGTCTCTCCACCCGCGGCCGGAAGAAGATCAACGGGTCGAACGGGCACAGTAGCGCGGTGCCGCGGTCGCGTCGGGGCACGGTCTGGCCGACCCGCAGATAGGCCGGCGCATTCCAGCCGTCGACCTCGACGCGTTCGAGCTCACCGTCGGCCTCCAACTTGGCGATCGCCGGCTTGGACTGTTGAGGCTTGAGCCGAAAGTAATCCCGGATATCGGCCTCGGTCCCCACTCCCAGCGCCGTCGCCGCCCGCAAGATGAGTTCGCGGACTGCCTCGTCGTCGTCGACTTCTCGCTGCACCACCGCCGGCGGCAGCACGTTTTCTGTCAGGTCGTAGTGACGGGCGAACCCGACGCGCGTGGCCGTCGTCAGCACACCCGACGCGAACAGCGCCTCCGTCACCCACTTCGTGTCGCTGCGGTCCCACCACTGGCCCTTCTTCCCGCGTTGTTCGGCGCCGAGATGAGCCTCGATCTGGCCTGCCGTCGACGGACCGAGTGCTTTGACGGCGGCCACGACGTCGTCAACCAAGCGCGCGTTGTTCTTGACGATGTGGGTGCCCCACCGGCCATGGGTGTACTCGCGCATACGCCAGCGCAGCAGGGGCCAGTCCTCGACGGCCATCAGCGCCGCCTCGTGCGCCCAGTATTCGACCAGCAGACGGGGCGAACGCGCCGAGTGGTTCCAGGCCGCGCGGTCGAGCACGTCGCGGTCATACGGTCCGAGTCGGCTGAACACCGGCGCGTAGTGGGCACGCACCGCCACGGACACCGAATCTAGTTGCAGCACTTGGATTCGCGAGATGAGCCGGCGCAGATGCGCGCGAGTGATCGGACCCCGCGACTTCGGCTCGGCGAAGCCCTGCGCGGCGACGGCGATACGGCGTGCCTGGGCGGCGGTCAGGACCGTCACGGGCGAATGTAGCTGTAATACCGGTAGCGCAGGCCCGAGCCGCTTGTCAGCCACTCCCCCGCGCGGCCGATCCAGCTCTCGTCCAGCACGGGAGCCGTCGCGTCGGCGTCCTGGCGCGGGAGGTCAATCTCGATCTCCGTGACCTCGCAACGGGTCGCGAGCGGCAGCGCGAGCGCATAAATCTGCTCGCCGCCTATCACCCAGGTTTCGTCATCGGTGAACGCGTCCTCGAGCGTCGTCACCACATCTGCACGGTCGGCCATGTAGTCAGCTTGCCGGGTGACTACGACATTTCTGCGTCCCGGCAGCGGACGCACCTTCGCCGGCAGCGACTCCCAGGTCAGCCTGCCCATCACCACGGTGTGGCCCATCGTGAGTTCCTTGAACCGCGCCTGGTCCTCGGGCAGCCGCCAGGGAATGCCGCCGGCCCGGCCGATGACACCAGAGGTGGACTGGGCCCAGATCAGCCCCAGGCTCACCATCGATGTTCGGCCCTGCAAGCAGGCCTCATACGGCGACGGGTGCCTTGATCGCAGGGTGCGGGTCGTAGTTGACGATCGCGATGTCGTCGTAGGTGTAGTCGAAGACCGAGTCACGTGGCGCCAGAACGAGTTCCGGGTACGGCCGCGGATCGCGTGACAGCTGCTCGGTGACCTGCTCGACGTGGTTGTCGTAGATGTGGCAGTCGCCGCCGGTCCAGATGAACTCACCGACCTTCAGCCCCGCTTGCGCGGCCATCATGTGGGTGAGCAGCGCGTAGCTGGCGATGTTGAACGGCACGCCGAGGAACAGGTCGGCGCTGCGCTGGTAGAGCTGACAAGACAGCCGCCCGTCGGCGACATAGAACTGGAAGAACGCGTGGCAGGGTGGCAGCGCCATCTGAGGAATCTCGCCGACGTTCCACGCCGAGACGATGTTGCGCCGCGAGTCCGGATTGGTCTTGAGCAGCTCGAGCGCAGCGGTGATCTGGTCGATGTGTTCACCCGACGGAGTCGGCCACGACCGCCACTGGACACCGTAGACCGGGCCCAAATCGCCTGTTTCCGAGGCCCATTCGTTCCAGATCGTGACGCCGTGGTCTTGCAGCCATCGCACATTCGAATCGCCGCGCAAGAACCACAGCAGCTCGTAGATTACCGACTTGGTGTGCACCTTCTTGGTGGTGATCAGCGGGAAGCCGGCCGTCAGGTCGTAGCGCATCTGGTGGCCGAATAGGCTGCGTGTGCCAGTGCCGGTGCGGTCCGATTTGGGTGTGCCTCGCTCGAGCACCAGACGCAGCAGGTCCTCGTAGGGCGTGGCGATTGGCACGCCGGTCAGCTTACTTCGCGAGCCAAGAGTAGAACGGTAGCCATGCCGACTATCTCCGCGACCGTCACCACTCCCGACGGTGCCTGCCCCGTCACCCTGCACACCCCGAATGGAACCGGTCCCTGGACCGGCGTGGTCATGTATCCCGACGCCGGCGGAGTCCGCCCGACGTTCCAGGACATGGCGGCCCGGCTGGCCGGATTCGGGCATGCCGTCCTGCTGCCCGACGTGTACTACCGGCACGGCGACTGGGAGCCGTTCACGATGGAAACCGTGTTCGGCGACCCGGAGCAGCGTAAGCGGCTGATGGGCATGGTCGGAACCGTGACGCCGGACACGATCGCCAGAGACGCCGGGGCGTTCTTCGACTTCCTGGCGTCACGACCCGAGGTCAAGGGCGACGCGTTCGGGGTCTGCGGGTACTGCATGGGCGGCCGGACGTCGCTGATCGTCGCAGGGAAGCTGCCCGAGCGCGTGGCGGCTGCCGGAGCCTTCCACGCCGGCGGCGTCGTTACCGACGACCCGACGAGCCCGCATCTGCTGGCCGATCGGATGAAGGCCACGGTCTATGTCGGCGGCGCGGAGAACGACGCCTCCTTCACGCCCGAGCAAGCCGAGACTCTGGACAAGGCGCTGACCGCCGCCAACGTCACGCATACGATCGAGATCTATCCGGCCGCTCACGGTTACGCCGTGCCGGACAATCCGCCGTACGACCAGGAAGCAGCCGAGCGGCACTGGATTGCGATGCAGGAGTTGTTCGAGACCGCACTGCCGAATTGACCCTGTCGCTGCGGGCGCTGAACCGGGCGACTCTTGCCCGCCAGTTGCTGCTGCAGCGCCCGGGGATGGGTGCGCTCGAGGGCGATCAGGGGCAGGCGCCGTTCGCGCCGTACTGCGGGTTGTGGAGCCGCCTCGACGGCAAGAACGGCGTCTTCCCAGGGACGCTGCTGATCGACGGCTCCGTGGCGGGCACATGGGAGCTGGAGGGCAAAGGCGAAGACGGCCATGCGGGTGCGGCCACCCATCGGGCTTGACGCGACCGAGGACGTACTCGCCGAGGGAAAACGCTTGCTGGAGTTGGCGTTCGGGGTCGCCAAACCAAAAGTCGAGATTGTGGCTTAGGTTTCGCGATCGCGTCGGTGCAGAAAAGTGCTGAATGCCCGGACCACTCCTCGGGCCGCGTAGATGCCAGCAGCGACCGACACGATGATCATCACGATGAACATCACCAGCCAGTTGGACCGGCTGTGGCTGACGTTCCACCAGACGATCGTGAACAAAATCGCGCAGAGGAATACGACGATGTCGCGCCAGTTTCCGCGATACGACATCGCGGCTTCCCGCAACTCACGGCTCTTCTCGGAAGCGGCGATCAGATCGTCGATGCGCTGGTCGATGGCCTGCTGGAACCTCTCCCGACGCTCAGCCTGCTCCGGCGGGATCCGTTCCAGCAGTTCGAAATCCTTGACGATCATGCCGCGGACATCCGGCCCGCGCAGGTTACCCGCGACAACGCCGAGCAGCGCACCGCCGGCGATCGGCGCTGCCCCCAAAGCGAGTTCGGCGATACCGGGCATGGCTAGTCCTCCATCAATGTCGCTGCCAACGTGCCGCCGAGCTCATACGCCCGCTCGCGAACGCCGGCGTCGATAACGCCGACGACCTCGAGGACGTCGGCAGCCTTGGTCAGCGCGAGCCCGGTGGCCACCTTGTCTACCGCATTGGCGGCGCCGACGGTGTCGTTATTGCCGTGCACCCAAAGTCCGTACGGTCGCCCGGCGACGTGGTCGAGGCTCGGGTAGTACACGACATCGAAGAAATGCTTGAGCGCGCCGGACATATAGCCGAGGTTGGCTGTGGTGCCGAAGAGGTATCCGTCTGCATCGAGCATGTCCGACACCGTCGCCGCGAGCGCGGGTCGGACCTCTACGTCGACGCCTTCGATGTCGGGGTCTTTGGTGCCCGCGAGGACAGCCTCGAGGAGTTCGCGGGTGGCCGGCGACGGTGTGTGATGGACGACCAGCAGAGTCTTCGTCACTGCTGCTCCTCCAATTCGACGGCTTTCTTCATTGCCTCACGCGCGCGGCTACGGTCGCCGGCATAGTCGTACGCACGGGCCAGGCGATACCACCGCCGCCAGTTGTCAGGGTCGTTTTCGAGTTCGTCGCGCACGGTTTCAAACAAGGCATCGGCGGCGTCGCGCTGAATACGCCCCGACGGCATTGTGGGCAGCGAGCCGACGTCGAGCTCCATGCCTTCGTCCTTGATGATGCAGGCGAGGCGCTGATGAGCCAGTCCCGCCCGCAGCGTGCTGACCATCACCCAGATACCGATGAGGGGAAGGATCATCAGCGCCAGACCGAGGCCGATGGCGGCCGGCCGGCCGGAGGTGATGAACGCCATCGCGATGCGGCCGAGCATCACGAAGTAAACAATCAGCGCGACGCACATGAAGCCGATGAGCAGCTGGATGCGCAGGGCGCGTGCGCCTTCCGTCATGTCAGGTCGAGCAGAGGCTCGATGCCGACCGTGAGGCCAGGCCGTTCGTGGACTTTGCGAACCGCGAGCAGCACGCCCGGCACGAACGAGGTTCGGTCCAGGCTGTCGTGCCTGATTGTCAGCGTCTCGCCCTGGGTGCCGAAGAGCACCTCCTGATGCGCGACGAGCCCGGCGAGGCGAACGGAGTGCACAGGGACGCCGTCGACGTCGGCACCGCGGGCACCTTCGAGGCCGGTGCTCGTGGCGTCGGGGTTGGGCGGCAAGTCTTTTCGCGCCTCGGCGATGAGCTTGGCGGTGCGCGTGGCCGTGCCGGACGGTGCGTCGGCCTTCTGCGGGTGATGAAGCTCGATGACCTCAACGGATTCGAAGAAGCGAGCGGCCTGCTTCGCAAACTGCATGCACAGCACGGCGCCGATGGCGAAGTTCGGCGCGATCAAGACTGCGACGACGGGTTTGTCGGCGAGCCACGCCTTTACCTGGCCCAGGCGTTCGTCGGTGAAGCCGGTGGTACCCACCACAGCGTGGATTCCGTTGTCGATCAAGAACTTCAGGTTGTCCATGACCACATCGGGGTGGGTGAAGTCGATGACCACTTCCGTCTGACTGTCGGACAACTGAGTGAGGGCATCGCCCGCATCGACGCCTGCCGTGAATGTCAGGTCTTCTGCAGTCTCCACGGCCTGCACCATCGTGGCGCCGACCTTGCCTTTGGCGCCCAGCACTCCAACTCGCATGCTGGCAGCCTAGTCGGCCGCGTTTCCGCGTTTGAGGTTGCCACATTGGTCACTGGAGATCACTTGTGTCACTTTAGTTTTGCCTGTGGATAGTGGGCGGAATCTGTCGGTGGTTCGAACTAGTGTTCGATGTGTGGGTTCGGATCGGGATGCCGTGGTGGCGGCTTACGACGAGCTCGAGGCCGCGGTCGACAAGGTGCTCGGGTTGGCGGTCGACGGTTTGAGTCATACCGAATTGTTGACGCTGTTGAATCGCCGCGAAGTGGTGTCGCGCCGCCATGCTGCTGGTGAACACCGGATCATCAGC
>NZ_DATENY010000062.1:0-12755 GCF_035274705.1 Mycobacterium sp.
GTCGAACTGGCCAACGACCTCAGGAGCGGCTATCTGGGTATCTACGCGCCGCCTGATCCCAATGCGTTCCCACTGCCGCCCGGCTATTACTACGGACCGTTGGACGGTCCGACTGAGTCCATTTCGTGCGAGTTCGAAGAGGACATGCAGTCATGGAAGGACGGACTCGGCCGCTGGCAGAGCACACTGGGCATTGCGGTGACGAAGAAGTGGAACGACGGGGTGACGCCCAAGGCGGCCACCACCATGCAACTCGAGAAGAACTGGGCGTCTAACCCGTCGTTCGGCTACGGGGGTGTCTACCTCGGTGAGTGGGATGCGGTCATCCGGGAGGGCTGGCGCCTTCCGGAGGGTTGGGACGCCTCGCAGATTGCGGACCCGGAACCGCCAATCACCAAGTGGGGCGACTATTCCCAGTATCAGAGCACATGCATCTCCGACGCCTACCCGTACGCACAGGTCTGCTTCCGTGCGTCGATCGCCGATCAGATCGACGAGAAGTTCGCAGAGAACATGAAGCGCGCGAAGGCGATGGTGGCAAGCGGAAAGCTCAAGAAGATCATTGCGTACCACTTCTGGGTACCCGGCCACGACAACTTCGGCACGTTCAGGCAGGCGATCGAGCAGAGCGGAGGCGTATTCGGAGAGCTGGCGTTCATGCTCGACGTCGAGGACGGTGGCGAGCGGTGGCACATCAGTGGCGACCAGTCCGCGGGCGCAAATGATTTCATCCAGAAGGGACAGCAGTACTTCAACAATCCGCAGGCAGCGTCGGGATACCTGAACTTCGTGGCCAATGCGGGACTGTGGCGAAACATCCCACGTGGATTGAAGATGATCGTCCCGAATTACAACGGACCCGATGTGACGCCCACATACCCCGCCGGCATCACACTTTTCGGTCATCAGTATTCGGAATCCGAGGACACCGCACCGTTCGGGCCGAGCGACATCAACCAGAGCAAGATGCCGCAGACCACGTGGCTGGCGGCGTGGGGCGTCAACGGAAGCGCAAAGGCGAAAAAGAAGAAGCAGGAAGCGGTGACGCCCGTCGAAATCCCCACTCAAGGGCCGGACGTGTTCACCGACGGCGATCGGTCGCTGCTTGCCAAGGTGCACCGCCTGCTGACGGAGAAGGTTTCCAGCCGTTCGATCTACCGGGACAACGACCAACCGGTCGACAACTATCTGGGCATCCTGCGCAATATCGACGGGATGGCTCACGAGGCGTACATCGAGCGCGAAGCCCTACTCGGATCGCCTGACGCACTGGCGATCGTGCAGCGCTGCGCGGAAAGTAGCGCCGACCCAGGGGCGAGGAAGCGGGCCGAGTTCATCGTCTCGAAGGCTCCCTATGGCGCCGTTCCGACGCGAAAGCCGCGGCGCGCGACCAAATCTGCCGCCGTCGCCGCGGCGGGCAACGGTCATGGCTGACCGACCGTATCCAGCGGAGCTGCGCGAGCGTCTGCTTGACAGGTTGCAGTCGGGTGAGTCGGTCAGCAAGGTTGCGGCCGACAGCACGGTCAGCCGCTCGACGCTGTATCGCTGGCTGCGCGCCGGCGGATCTCGCTCTGTAGCGACGGACGGAAAACTGGCCGACATCACGGGTCCAGGCATCACGGACCGGTGGGGAGTGACGGCCACCGACCTCGGCGCGTCGATACTGGCGCCCAACGGAAAGCTGGTGTCGGTGTTCGGAGATACCTTCTCGGGACCGAAAGTTGGCCAGGGCGAATGGCGTTCGCCGGTCATCCTGATTGGCACCGGCGATGCGCACAATCGCATCACCTATGAGCGTGCCGGCGGAGGTGACCCGAACTGGGCACGGCAACTGTGGGATTACACCCATGACGACGCGAGCACACATTGGACACGCGGCGGCATAAGCACCGTGCTGCCGTCCGATCTGTTGCGGGTGGAAGACTCGATTTACCTGCACGCCATGGTCAATCGCGGTTTCCCCAATGTGGCGTGGACGGAAATCTGGAAATCCGATGACAACGGCGTCTCATGGAGACACATGGGCGAGGCGGCCAAGTTCCCGGCGGACCTGCATGGCGGCTACGCGCAGTGCTGGTCGTGGGACTACGACCCGGACCACGAATGGGTCTACGTGGTCTCAACGGGTTTCAAGCGTGACAGAGGCATCATTCTCAAACGCGTTCGTCCTGAGGACATCGGCGACATCGACGAGTACGAAGGCTGGGGATTCGCAGACACCCGATGGGCGTGGGGCAACGAGCCGACACCGATCACGCCTGACGGTGAGACGTGGGGAGAACTGTGCCTACGTCGGCTCGGGAAGGGCAAGTGGATCCTCGGCGGCTTTCTTTCATCGCAATACGCATTGGGATATCGAGTCGTTGACTTTCCGACCGCGAACTTGCATGTGACGCCGATTCAGATGCCGGTGACCGGCTGCGGCTGGGATGCCGAGGATCATGCTCACAGCCGCGTCGCGCAGTTGTACGGCGGCTACGTCCTTCCCGGTTCGCGGTTGGATATTTCCGGTGGAATGGGTTTGGTCGTGTCGCAATGGAACACCGCGACGGGATGGCCCTATCGGGCGATGCAGTTCAACGCGACGATCAAGGACACGGCGGCCCCGCGACGGCGCCGCGGCCGGGACGACATCAACGTCTGACTTAGGCGACGTCGCGAACCAGCTGCTTGGCGCGGTCGATGGCCGTGAGTCCGTTGAACTGCGGCCAGTCGCCGTAGTGGATATGCGGATTGGTCTGAAAGAACCGCGCCGCCACAACGCCGGTGTTGATGAGTTTGAACATGTTCATGTTTGGCACAAGTCCCTGCTGTGCCCATTGCATGACGGCGACAATGAACGGCAACTCCGTCTCCGCCTTGGTGAATAGACCGTAGAACGAGTTCAGCTCTGTCTGATCCCAGTCGGTGCACGCATACATGTCGGGGACGTCCCCACCCGTGGCGACGAAATCCCATACTCTGTCGGCGAAACCGTCGGGGCGCCATACCCCCGAGATACCTTTCCCCGGTGGATCGCTACCCAACAGCGTCGGGCCGTCGATGCGGCACGGGGACCCGAAGTTGATGACGCGCAAGCAATCTGAGGCGCGGTGGGCAAGCGGGCCGCCCGGCGCCATCAGCCACAAGATACGGACGATGACCTCAGCACCTTGGCTATAACCGCTGAGGATGAACTTGCCGGGGTTCATGTTGATCAGTCGCATACCCTCGGCCACCCCGAGTGCGACCGACTCGTTGTAGGACATATTCGGGCCGGGTGGGCCGAAGAACCCGCCGGCTGGATAACCGATCGGCTGGTTGCGGACCCTGCCTTCCTGTTCGAGCGCCCAGCCGACGTCGAACGGCGGACCCTGAAACGGGGTGCCCATCGTGCCGGCCGCACAGTAGTAGAACGGCTTGTCCCTCGGTGGCGGGTCGAAGTTCAGACCTAACCGAGCGAGGGTCTTGGGACCGGCCCAACCCGGCCGGTCGACGACCAGGCCGGCGCGGCGCTGAAATTCCGCGACAGCCGCGACGAGATCGTCTCCGTAGTCACCGTCGTTCGGGTCGAGATGTCCCGCATACGACCGAAAGTTGGCGCGTAGCTTCGTCTTGAGCATCTTGACGAGTTCCGGGTTGTTGTCGAGCCCCGGCCCCAGCACGGTGGCCACGTCAGGCCCGGACGTTCGCGGATATAGCCATCAGTTCACCTCGTAAGTCGATGCTGACCTCGGTAAAGCCGATGGTCGCATCGTCGCAGTGGTGACCGCGCGAGTAGTTGAGTACTCGAATCTCGCAGCGCCGACGTGCGATGTCGAACTAGTACTTCATCGTGCCGCGGTCGACCGCGATCTGACTGCCCGATATCGTCGCCGACCCGTCGCCGGCCAGCCAGGCCACGACGTCGGAAACCTCTTCGGCCGTCATGAATTCCTGAAGCCCCTTCTTGCCGTCGTGATTGACGGGGCGATACGGCATCGGAGCGAAGCTGTGCAGGTAGCCCGGATACTTGGCGAAGATGGCCATCATCGCCTCCTTCTCCACCATCGGCGTCTCAATCGAGTACGGGTGGATGGAGTTGACGCGGATCCCGAATTCGCCGGCTTCGATGGCAAGTGAGTTGGTCAGCGCGACGAGGCCGTGTTTGGAGGCCGCATAGTGCGCGTTGCCGGGCGTTGCCTTCAAACCGGCGGATGAACTGACGATGATGATCGAGCCGCCGTTGCCCGCCTCGATCATCGCCGGCACCACCGCGCGGACCGTGCGCCACGTGCCGTTGAGATTCACGTCGATGACGGTGTCCCACTGCTCTTCCGACAGCTCCCAGATACGGCCCCAGCTCAGCACACCGGCGTTGGCGACGAGGATGTCGAGCCGGCCGAATTGTTCGACGCCGTCGGCGACCACCTGTTGCAGCGCGGCGAGATCGCGGACGTCCACCTCGCGCGCCAGCACCTTGCGACCGGTGGCTTCGACCGCCCGCACCGTCTCGGCAAGTTCGTCCGGCGTCGCGAGCGGATAGGTGATCGTCTCCGAGATCGGGCGGCAGACGTCGATGGCGATGATGTCGGCGCCCTCGCTCGCCAACCGGATCGCATGAGCCCGCCCTTGACCGCGCGCGGCCCCGGTGATGAATGCCACTCGACCTTCCAGGGGTCCGCCAGATGCCGTCACCGCTGCTCCTTTCGTGGTGCTGCGGACCAGGCTAACAGCCGAACTAGAACGTGTTCTAGCGCCCGGGGTGGTCCGGGATCACGCCCCTCACTCCAGGGGGTCGCGGATCAGCGGACAGGTCATGCAATGGCCTCCGCCGCGGCCGCGGCCCAGCTCGGCGCCGACGATGGTGATCACCTCGATGCCGGCCCGGCGCAGCAAGGTGTTGGTGTGGGTGTTGCGGTCGTAGGCGAACACCACCCCGGGTTCGACGGCGACGAGGTTGTTTCCGCTGTCCCATTGCTGCCGCTCGGAGTCGTAGGCGGTGCCGCCGGTCTCCACCACCCTCAACTTGCCCACGCCGAGCGAGGCGGCCACGACTTCGACAAACGGCTTGGCGGCCTCTTCCACCTCCACACCGGGATCGACGTCGCTGGGACGCAGCACGAAAGTTTGCATGGCGTCGACGATGTCGGGGTAGATGGTCACCACGTCGCGATCGGCGAACGTGAAGATCGTGTCCAGGTGCATCGCCGCCCGCAGCTTCGGCATGCCCGCGACGATCACCTCGGTAGCTGCCCCCTCGGCGAACAGGGTCGCCGCCACCTGGGTGATGGCCTGCCTCGAGGTGCGCTCGCTCATCCCGATGATGACGACCCCTTGCCCGGGCACCAACACGTCGCCACCCTCGATTGTGGCTAGCCCCCAGTGCTTTTCGGGATCTCCCCACCACACCCGTGAGCCCACGAAGTCGGGGTGGAATTCGTAGATGGCCTTCATCAGCAGAGTCTCGTCGTGCCGCGCAGGCCAGAACAGCGGGTTGAGCGTGACACCCCGATAAATCCAGCAAGTGGTGTCGCGGGTGTAAAGCGTGTTGGGCAGCGGTGGCATCAAATACTCTGTGACACCCGTACTTTCGCGCACCAGCGCGCGGTAGCCCGACTCCAGCTCCTTGGGCAGGTCGCGGGTCGACATGCCACCGATCAGCAGCTCGGCGAGGCGCCTCGGCTGCAATGAGTCCAGGTAACCGCGAGTGTCGTCGACAAGGCCCAGACCGACCTCGTTCGGCACGATCTTGCGGTCCAGCAGCCAAGCTTTCGCTTCGGGTATGCCCATGGTCTCGGTGAGCACCTCGTGCAGCTCGACCACCTCTACATCGCGTTCGCGCATCTTGTCGATGAAGTCGAAGTGATCGCGACGGGCGTTCTGCACCCACAACACGTCGTCGAACAACAGGTCGTCGCAGTTGCTGGGGGTGAGCCGCTCGTGGGCAAGACCAGGGGAACAAACCAGCACCTTGCGCAGCTTGCCGACCTCGGAGTGAACACCAAAGGCGGCGGACGGATTGGTCACGTCAGTTCCTCTCGCGAAGTGGGGCCGTTAGATTTCGATCGCCCCAGTTGCCAAGGACACCACACCTGCGACGGCGCCGAGGACGATCAAGCCGAAGAGCACCGCCTCGGCGGGCCTGAATATCTGCAACCCGCGTTCTCGCCGCGCCTTGACGTAGAGCGTCGCGGCCGGCGCGTACAAGATGCAGGACAGCAGAAGTTTGTCGACTCCTGCCGCATAGATCAGGAATACCGTGTACGCCGTCGCGACCGCGGCGATGACCATGTCCTTGGTCCGCGGCTGTCCGTCGCCGTACGTCTCGCGCGTTGCGGTGAGCTTCAGCGCGTAGGCCGCCGCGAGCAGATACGGAATCAGTGACAACGCGGCGGTCAGGTCGAGCATGAAATCAAGCGCATCCGCGGCAAACAGCAACGCGACCAGCAGCAGCGAGATGAGCCCTGCGGCCATGATCAATGCCGGCCTGGGCGCGCCATGACTGTTAGTGCGCGCCAGGAACTTCGGCATGTCGTCGGTGGTCGCCGGGATGTATAGGATCTCGGCGGCCATCAGTGTCCATGCCAGATATGCGCCGAGCACCGACACGATCACGCCTACCCGGATGAAGATGGATCCCCAATGCCCGACGACGGATTCCAGCACAGCCGCCATTGATGGCTGGCTGACGGTGGCCAGTTCGCCCTGCGGCATGACACCGTAGGACACAAGGGTCACGAGCGCGAAAACGCTGAGCACGCTGAGGAATCCGATGACGGTCGCGCGCCCGACGTCCTCACGTTTGCGCGCCATCCGCGAGTAGACACTCGCACCTTCGATGCCAAGGAAGACGAATACAGTGATCAGCATGGTGCCTGTGGCTTGGTCCCACAGTGACGACAACGAGTACTTCTCCGCCCCCCAGAAGTTGGCCGTAAAGACGTCGGCCTTGAAGGCGATGGCCGCGATCACGATGAAGACGAGGATCGGCAGGACCTTGGCGACGGTGACGATGTAGTTGATGACGGCAGCATCTTTGACACCACGCAGAACGAGAAAGACGAATGCCCATACACAGATCGCGGACACGACCACGGCCAGTACGGTGTCGCCGGCGCCGAACGCGGGGACCACGGCGCTGAGTGTCGCCGTGATGAGCACCCAGTAGGAGGTATTGCCCGCGCAGGCCGACGCCCAATACCCGATCGCAGAATTGAATCCGACGTAGTCGCCGAAGCCTGCTTTCGCATAGGCGAAGATGCCGGCATCGAGTTGGGGTTTACGAGTCGCTAGTCGTTGAAAAACGAACGCGAGCATCAGCATTCCGGTACCGGCGATGGTCCACGCGATGATTGCGCCCAGAACACCCGTTTCGGCGCCGAACCGCCGAGGCAGCAGGAAGACGCCTGAGCCGATCATCGAGCCGACGACCATCGCGGTCAGCGTTGGAAGGCTGACCTTGTCGGTTACCTTTTCAGGCTGCGACTCCGTTGTTGTCATGGCATATGTTCACTTGCAGACGCAAAGAGCGTATGCGACATCGCATGAGCAGCGTTGACGATTCGCCAGTATTGACTACAGATCCGAGAGGATCTGCTGACGTTTCGTGGCGTACTCCTGCTCCGAGATGGCGCCCGTTGCGCGCAAGGTCTCCAGCTCTTGCAGCCGTTGGGCGGTCGACGGCTCCGGCGCCGCGTACGACGGCGCGGCAGGTGCGGCGGCGGCCGGCGCGGGGGCCGCGGCTGCCGGCGCGGCAGGTGCCTGTTGCGCTACCGCGCGCCGAACGACGGCCTGCACTTGTTGGCGGGCGGCGGGGTTGGATCGCAGGTCGATCATGTTGTTCAACCCGATCCCGTTTGCCTTGAGGATGGCCAGGATTTCCATCAGCGGCCCGGTCTGCCCGGTGAGATCGTAGGTCTTGTTGTCTTCGGCGATGGTGAAGTTGGCTGGCATCATGCCACTGACCAACGCGCTACGCTCCCAATCGATTTGGTATTGGTTGGTAGCGGGATCGACAAGAGCGACGAGCTTACGGCTGGTAATCATCGGCAGTCGCGTGATCGATGCGATGACCCGGTCCTGCGAGGCGAACGGCGCAAGGCCTGGACCCGAGATTTGAAGGTCGAGCTTGACCAGCGGTTGCTCGTTGATCCGGGTGCCGGTCTCTTGGATGCCGACGACCTGTGCCAGCGCCAGCACACCGCTCGCCTCCAGCGCTTGAGTCTTGGCGTCCGATTTCGCGTTGAAGTTCGCCAGCGCCAGCGCGATCAGGACATCGGCGGCCGTAATCAACAGGCCCACCCAGAACATCCACTTCATCAAGCTCATCTGTCCGAGTGCGAAGTACACCACCAAGAAGATCGGACCGACGAGGCCGCCGCAGACCAGCACCCATATCTGAGACTTGATGTAACGCGCCAACATCTGCAAGCTCCTGTCGTTTGCCCGTGTCGCGTGTCAGATTAGCGCCAAACGGCCGGTTGCGAGTCGTATCGTCGGGCGGTGACCTCGCGCGCCGAACCTGTGCGTTTGCGGTGGATCCTGGTGGCCGTCGCCACGGCGCTGTTCTGCGTGCAGATCGACTATTTCGCGATGAATCTCGCATTGCCGCGGATGGCGTCCGATCTGCACAGCACCCCGACGGACCTGCAGTGGGTGATCAGCGTCTATATGCTCGCACTCGGCGCTTTCATGGTGCCGGCGGGCCGCATCGGCGACATCTTCGGGCGTCGTCGAGCGCTGCTGGCGGGGATCGCGTTATTCGGGCTGGCGTCCGTGCTGTGTGCGGTGGCGCCGTCGGCAAGCCTGGTCATCGCCTCCCGGGTACTGCAGGGAATCGGTGCGGCGCTGATCTTTCCGGTTTCTGTGAGTGTGCTGACAAACGCCTTTGCGGCGGGACGCGCCGGCCACGCGATCGGGTTGGCCTACGGCATAGCCGGATTGGGAAACGCCGCGGGTCCGCTGATCGGTGGGTTGCTCACCGAGACGGTCGGCTGGCGGTGGATCTTCTGGCTGAATGTGCCATTGACGCTCGTCGCGCTGGCGATCGGAGCATGGAGCGTCACCGAATCGTTCGACGACACGGTGCCGCGTCGCATCGACGTCACCGGGCTGGCCCTCATCGTGGTTGGAATCGGCTTGTTCACGTTGGCATTCGACCGCGCGCCGCGATGGGGATGGCTCTCGAGCTGGACACTGGCCGCGTTCGCAGCCGCTGCGCTCGCGTTGGCCGCGTTCGTCGTCGTCGAAAAGAAGGTGCGCTGGCCACTGGTCGATTTGTCGCTCGCGAGGAATCCGAAGTTCACGGTCCTGGTAATCGCAGGCACAATCGCCAACATCGCCTACGTCGTGGCGATCTTCCTGTCTACGGTGTACCTGCAGCAAGTACGCGAGCTGGACCCGCTGACGGCCGGCCTGGTTTTTCTCGGGCCGTCGATCGGCGCCGCTTTCGGCGGGGTACTTTCCGGTCGGCTGGCCGCAAGCCGGCCACCGGTGCTCGTGATGGGTGTGATGAGTGTGGCCGCCGCGTTGTCGCTGGCGGCCCTTGCGGCGTCGAGCTTTTGGGCCGTCTACCTGGTCGCGCTCACGGCGTGCGGGTTCACGTTGGGATTGGTCTACGCGTTCACCACGGTGGCCACGCAGGCGGTCGTGCGCCCAGAGCGGGCCGGAGAAGCAGCGGGCGTCACGCTGACAGCGCTGGTGACGCTCGCCGGTGTCGGCGTGGCCGTGTCGGGAACCGTCCTCGAGATGCTGCGGGACGCGGGGATGTCGGGCGCAGGCGCCATCAACATCGTTCTGGCGGTGATGGCGGCGCTGCTGTTGCCTGCAGGAGCAGTGGTGTTAATGATTGCGCGGCAAGGGATTTCGCGTGATCAGTTGCCGGCGGCCAACGAGACCTGACTTGCCGACGGTGCCGGCCCGAGAAGTTGGTACAGCGGCGTCGTCCAGGGATACCCGCTGCTCGTGCTGACGGCGTAGCTCGTGTGGACGGCAACCGCGGCCGGCGTCACCTCTTCGGCGTCGGGGTCGTAGTCGCAGACCGCGTCGCCGTAATCGCACACGCTGATCGTGCGGCTTCCGATGGACAGCGGCAGCTTGGCCGGAGCATGCGCCAAGATGGGCCAGTCCTGCGCGACGCCCAAGCGCTTGCCGGGCACCGCCGTGGCCGACCCCATGCTGATCACATTGTCGACGGGTAGCCGGTCGCCGTCGGCGATCAACAGTGCCGCAGCCACGTTGGGGCTCTCGGCGAGGGCTCGCAGGTTGCGGTGCACCACCATCGCACCTTGTGAGTAACCCGCCAACACCACCTTGGTCGTCGGGCAGCGCTGAGCGAACGCCTCATACTGCGTGCCCAGCGCCGCGGCACCGGTGTCCACGCTGCCCATGAAATCGAGCCACCCCCCGACCCCGGCGTCATCACCAGGCACCGGCACTGCCGGGTACTCGACCGCCTCGGCGGTTATGGTGCGGCCGTCGCGCTGTAGTTGCGCTGACAGGTCGCCGAGGGATCGGTAGATAACACGGCCCATCCCGCTATACGCGGTCAGATCGGCGCCTTCGCGCTCGCCTGATCCTGCAGCCCCGATCCAGTGGACATCGGGGCAACCGGGGTCCGCTGATGCGATACCGGCTGGCAGACCAACGAATGCGGCACCGGCCAGAGCGGCGGCGCCGGCGAGCACACCAAGGCGTCGTAACACGCGACCCCAACCCTTCTCGGCCCCCGACCAGGGCCGTTGCGATATTCATCGCCCCAGGAGTCGCATGCGTTACAGACACGAAAGCGGCGCCCACCCGAAGGCGAGCGCCGCTTCGCGGTACTACTAGGTCAGATCACTTGATGATCTTGATGACCCGGCCGGCGCCGACGGTACGGCCGCCCTCGCGAATCGCGAAGCGAAGGCCCTCGTCCATGGCGACGGGCTGGATCAGCTTGACCGAGATGTCGGTGTTGTCACCGGGCATAACCATCTCGGTGCCTTCCGGCAGCGTCACTACACCGGTCACGTCGGTGGTGCGGAAGTAGAACTGCGGACGGTAGTTGTTGAAGAACGGCGTGTGCCGGCCGCCCTCGTCCTTGGACAGGATGTAGACCTGGCCCTCGAACTCGGTGTGCGGCGTGGTGGTGCCGGGCTTCACGACGACCTGGCCGCGCTCCACATCCTCACGCTTGATGCCACGCAGCAGCAGACCGACGTTGTCACCGGCCTGGCCCTGATCGAGCAGCTTGCGGAACATCTCGACGCCGGTGACCGTGGTCTTGGTGGTCTCCGGGCGGATGCCGACGATCTCGACTTCCTCGTTCACATTGACCACGCCACGCTCCACACGACCGGTGACCACGGTGCCGCGGCCGGTGATCGTGAAGACGTCCTCGACGGGCATCAGGAACGGCTTGTCGGTCTCGCGGACCGGATCCGGGATCGACTCGTCGACGGCGGCCATCAGCTCGACGATCGACTCGACCCACTTCTCGTCGCCCTCGAGCGCTTTGAGCGCCGAGACGCGCACGACCGGGGCATCCTCGTCGAACTCCTGGGCAGCCAGCAGCTCGCGGACCTCCATCTCGACGAGCTCGATGAGCTCCTCGTCATCCACCGCGTCGGCCTTGTTAAGGGCGACCAGGATGTAGGGCACGCCCACCTGGCGGGCCAGCAGCACGTGCTCGCGGGTCTGCGGCATCGGGCCGTCGGTCGCGGCGACCACCAGGATCGCACCGTCCATCTGGGCGGCGCCGGTGATCATGTTCTTGATGTAGTCGGCGTGACCAGGGGCGTCGACGTGCGCGTAGTGACGCTTCTCGGTCTGATACTCCACGTGGGAGATGTTGATCGTGATGCCGCGCTGACGCTCTTCAGGCGCATTGTCGATCTGGTCGAATGCGCGCGACTCGTTCAAATCGGGGTACTTGTCGTGCAGAACCTTTGTGATTGCTGCGGTCAGCGTCGTCTTGCCGTGGTCAACGTGACCAATGGTCCCGATGTTGACGTGCGGCTTCGTCCGCTCGAACTTCGCCTTCGCCACTGTGTTGTCCTCCTGGACTGTGTTGGTGCTTGTTGTAAAGCAGTGTTGATCTTTGCAGTTGTTTGTTCCCGCAAAGCAACCGGGGCTATTGCCCGGTTGCCTTCGCGCAGCTCATTGCTCGCCTCCGGATCAGCTCCGAGCCGTGTTCCGCTGCTGCGCAGCGCCCACTGATTCTCACTGACCCGTCGCCTTCGCGATGATCTCCTTCGACACGTTCGCCGGAACCTCGGCATACGAGTCGAACACCATGGAGTAGTTCGCCCGGCCCTGGGTCTTCGACCTGAGGTCTCCGACGTAGCCGAACATCTCCGACAGCGGCACATGCGCCTTGACGACGCGTGCACCCGCACGCTCCTCCATGGCCTGGATCTGACCACGGCGGGAGTTCAGGTCGCCGATCACTTCACCCATGTAGTCCTCGGGCGTGGTGACCTCGACGGCCATGATCGGCTCCAGGATCACCGGCTGCGCTTGTCCCGCAGCCTTTTTCAGCGCCTGAGAGCCAGCGACCTTGAATGCCATTTCTGAGGAGTCAACCTCGTGGTAGGCACCGTCGAGCAGCGTGACCTTCAGGTTCACCAGCGGGTAGCCGGCCAGCACGCCGTACTGCATGGCGTCCTGCGCACCCGCATCCACCGACGGGATGTACTCACGCGGGATGCGGCCACCGGTGACCTTGTTCTCGAACTCGTAGGTGGTACCGTCCTCGCCGGTGAACGGCTCGATGGAGATGAGCACCTTCGCGAACTGGCCCGAGCCACCTGTCT
>NZ_DATENY010000063.1:0-105035 GCF_035274705.1 Mycobacterium sp.
CCGGCTGGCCAAGCACCTCGACGAGAAGGTCGCCAAGATCCACGTCGAGGCGCTCGGTGGCTCACTGACCCGGCTCACCAAAGAGCAGGCCGAATACATCGGCGTCGACGTCGACGGCCCGTACAAACCCGAGCACTACCGATACTGAGAGACCGCCAATGTCGATTACCACGGAGATGCCCCGCGCCCTGAGCGCGGGGCGGGAGGAGCAAGACCGAGACATCGGCCGGCTCGTCGTTTCTTGTCCGGACGGTCCCGGGATCGTGGCGAAGATCAGCACGTTCCTGCATCGCCGCGGTGCCAACATCGTTCAGTCCGATCAGTACTCCACCGGGCCCGTCGGAGGCCGGTTCTTCCTTCGGGTGGAGTTCCACCTTCCAGATCTGACCGACCAATTGGCCGAACTCGAACGCGATTTCGCCGCAGAAATCAACCCCGAGCTGGGCGGCACCTTCCATTTCCGCGACGCGGCAGCCGCCACCCGCGTGGCCATCTTCGTGTCACGCTACGACCATTGCCTGCTCGACCTGCTCTGGCGGACCCGCCGCGGTGAGATACCCATGGACGTCGTTCAGGTGGTCTCGAACCATTCCGATCTCGCCGCCGACGTGGCCGGTTTCGGCGTGCCCTTCGAACATGTCCCGGTGACGCGAGAAGCCAAGCAAAACGCCGAGCAGCGGCAATTGGAATTGCTGCGCGACCGGGTAGACCTGGTCGTGCTCGCCCGGTACATGCAGATCCTCTCCGCCGAATTCCTCGACCTCATCGGGGCGCCGGTGATCAATATTCACCATTCGTTTCTCCCTGCCTTCGCTGGCGCAGGGCCGTACGAGCGGGCAAAGGAACGAGGGGTGAAGTTGATCGGCGCCACCGCCCACTACGCCACCGAGGACCTCGACGAGGGCCCAATCATCGAACAGGACGTCGTCCGCGTCTCTCATCGGGCCAGCATCGCTGAGCTCAGCCGGCGCGGCGCCGACATCGAGCGCACCGTCCTCGCCCGCGCGGTTGGGTGGCACTGCGAGGACCGTGTGCTGGTCGACGGCCGAACCACCATTGTCTTCTAGAAAGGTCTGACCTCATGCCCGTTGGAACCATCGCCGTCACCGGCTCCATCGCCACTGACCATCTCATGCGGTTTCATGGACGGTTCGCAGAGCACTTCATTGACACCCACCTCGACCGGTTATCGCTGAGCTTTCTCGTGAAGGATCTCGTGGTCCGCCGCGGCGGGGTGGCGGCCAACATCTCCTTCGCCCTGGGCGTCCTTGGCCACCGGTCGATCCTGGTCGGCGCAGTCGGCCAAGATTTCGGCGACTACCGCGCCTGGCTGGAACGCCACGGCGTCGACTGCTCCCACCTGCTTGTCTCCGACACCGCCCACACCGCGCGCTTTACCTGCACCACCGACGACGACCAGTGCCAACTCGCCTCGTTCTATCCCGGTGCGATGAGCGAGGCCCCCCAGATCTCACTCGAGCCGGTCGCGAAGACGCGCCGTCTTGATTTGCTGCTCGTAGGCGCGAACGACCCCGAGGCGATGCTCGTCCACACCGAGGAGGCCAAGCGCCTGGGAATTCCCTTCGCCGCAGACCCCTCGCAGCAATTGCCGATGCTGGATCGGGACAGCGTCCGGACACTCGTGGACGGAGCGAAGTACTTGTTCACCAACGAGTACGAATGGGAATTGCTGACCCGCAAAACCGAGTGGAGCGAGCGCGACATCGCCGAGCGAGTGGGGCTACGCGTCACCACGCTGTCCAGTAAGGGCTGCGTAATCGTCGACCGCGAGGGCACGGAGGTTCACGTCGAAGCTGTCCCCGCCCGAGTCATCGTCGACCCTACCGGCGTTGGCGACGCCTTCCGCGCCGGTTTCCTCGCGGGGGTGAGCAGCGGACTGAAACTGCAGCGCGCCGCCCAGCTCGGTTCACTGATCGCCACACTGGTGCTCGAAACCTCCGGCACACAGGAATGGCAACTTGACGTCGATGACGCCGTCACCCGACTCGCGGAGACCTACGGCGCAGCTGCCGCCGGCGAGATCATGCCCGTGCTGCGCGCGTCGGAGGTGGCGCCAGTCGTATGAGCGCGACACTCATCGACGGCGCGGCGGTCGCAGAGCGGGTACGCAAACAAGTCGCTGCCGACGTCGCCGCACTCGTCACGCCACCCGGGCTCGCCACCGTCCTGGTCGGTGACGACCCCGCCTCAGCAATCTATGTGCGTAACAAGCGAAAGCGTTGCGTCGAAGCCGGGATCCGCGATGTGCACAGGCATCTGCCCGGCGACATCAGCCAGGGCGCCGCGGCCGCAGTGATCGACGAACTGGCGGCCGACCCTGATGTCACCGGCATCCTGGTGCAATTGCCTTTGCCGTCGCATCTGGATGGCGCGGCGTTGATCGACCGCATCCCGCCGAACAAGGATGTGGACGGGCTCACCGAGGCCAGCGCGGGGCGGCTCGCGCTCGGCCGTCCCGGGCTGCGCCCCTGCACTCCGGCCGGAGTGCTGGTGCTTCTCGACGAATCCGGCATCGAACTGTCTGGCGCGCACGCCGTCGTCGTCGGCCGCTCGGATCTCGTCGGAAAACCTATGGCGCAGTTACTACTACAGCGGCATGCCACAGTCACCATCTGCCATTCGCGCACGAGAGACCTAGCTGCCGTCTGCCGGGACGCGGACGTGCTCGTCGCCGCCGCCGGCGTTCCAAGGCTCATCGGCACCGACGCCGTGAAGCCTGGCGCGACGGTGATCGACGTCGGAATCCACCGAACGGACAACGGATTGTGCGGCGACGTCGACACCGCCGTCCGTGACGTCGCTGGCGCACTCACACCGGTCCCCGGTGGCGTCGGTCCCATGACTATCGCGATGCTTCTGCGAAACACCGCCGCAGCGGCATCGTCTTATTCGGGATCCAGCGGGCGATGACGACCGGGTAGGTCGATCTCCCCGGCCCTCATCAAGGGCGTCAAACCCCTGCCGATAGCCCAACTGCGCTCGGCGTTCCCCGTGCTGGGCAACGCCCTCAACCGTGGTCGCGCCAAGGGTCTGACCCGCACGCAGTTCCGCTACGCAGTCGGCAACACCCTGCCCCAAGCGGAATCCGACGCCCCATGGGAGCAGTGGGCCATCCCGACTTTCACCAATTCGACGGCCGCGGCCATTCGCTGACCATCGACCACGGGTGGCAAGACGTCGCCGACGTAGCTCTTGCCTGCTCACCGGCAAGGGCATCACGGCACCGGAGAAGACCGTGGGCACATCGAGGATTGATGGGCACCAGGGGCGTCGCCGTAGCCGTCTGAGCTCGGCGTTGGCCGATGGTGGTGGCCCAGCTACTGCGATCCGGTTCGGTCCAGGCTAGTTGACCCTTCGCAAACTTCCGGGTCGTTTGCAGGCGAGCTATGCTCGAATTCATCGCGGGAAGCCGGCGATCAGCCGCTTTGCGCGCAACAGCATCGGACAGCGATGGATAGCGATCCGTTCACGACGCAACGCGACGTCGGCACCGCCGTCGCCACGGAGTTGAGTGCGGCCGGGTTCGATGACGCGGACGAGATCGGCCGGGGTGGGTTCGGAATCGTCTACCGCTGCGTGCAGGTCGCCTTGGACCGCACAGTTGCGGTGAAAGTGCTCACAGAACTTGACGAGAACCGGGAGCGATTCCTACGCGAGCAGCGCGCGATGGCCCGGCTCACCGGACATCCCAACGTGGTAGGCGTGTTTCACGTCGGTGAAACCAAAAGCGGTTACCCGTATCTGGTGATGCCCTATTGCCCACAGGGTTCGCTGCAGGAACGGATCCGTCGCCTGGGTGTGCTGCCATGGCAGGAGGTGCTACGGCTCGGGGTGAAGATTGCCGGCGCGCTGGAGTCGTCGCATCGTCTGGGGATCGTGCACCGCGATGTCAAACCGGCGAATATTCTCACGACCGACTACGGCGAGCCGGCACTCAGCGACTTTGGCATCGCCCGCGTTACCGGAGGATTCACGACGGCGACGGGAATTTTCACCGGCTCGCCGGCCTTCACCGCCCCCGAGATCCTCAGCGGTGAGCCGCCCAGCCACGCTTCCGACGTCTATGGGCTCGGCGCTACCCTTTTCGCCGCACTTACCGGGCACGCGGCATATGAACGCCGCAGCGGCGAACGGGTGGTTGCGCAGTTCCTGCGGATCGCCACCGAGCCCGTACCAGATCTTCGGGTAAGCGGCATCCCCGATGACATCTCCGCCGTCGTCGAAAAGGCGATGGCGCGTGACCCTGCTGACCGCCCGTCGGCGAACTTGTTGGGCAGCGAACTGCGGCGGGTGCAGGCAGACCACGGCTTGCCCATCGACGACATGGCTCTGCACGCCGGATCACTGCCTGATCGGCCGGTGTCGCACGCCCTGGGCCGCCGATCCGCTGGGACGCTTCCGATGGAACTGACCAGCTTCGTCGGTCGGCGCGCCGAGCTGGCCCAGGTGAAAAAGCTGCTGTCGACGTCGCGTCTGATCACGTTGACCGGCGTCGGAGGGGTCGGCAAGACCCGGCTGGCGTTGCGGGCCGCCGCCGAGGCCGGTTTCCCCGACGGCGCACGGCTGGTGGAGCTGGGCGAGCTGCGCGACGCGTCGTTGTTGATCGAAGTTGTTGCCGCCGGTTTGGGGTTGCGTGACGAGTCCGCCAGATCGCTGCGTGAGGTGCTGGTCGACTTCCTCAGTTCCCACGAACTCCTGCTGGTCCTTGACAACTGCGAGCAGGTGGTGGATGGGGCAGCGAAACTGGCCGAGACCCTGCTGTGGGAGTGCCCGCAACTGCGGATCCTGGCCACCAGCCGCGAGCGGCTGGGGATCAATGGTGAATCGGTGTTGCAGCTTTCTCCGCTCATAGTGCCCGACGCCGATCGCGATCCGACGTTAGACGGACTGTCCGACTACGACGCCGTCGCGTTGTTCGCCGAGCGGGCCGCCGCCGCGGTGCCCGGATTTGAAGTCTCTGAGCACAACAAGACCACTGTTGCCCGGATTTGTTCGCGGGTTGAGGGGCTGCCGTTGGCCATCGAGCTGGCGGCCGCGCGGCTGCGGGCGATGTCGCCCGAACAGATCCTGGACAGGCTGGCCGACCGGTACGCCCTGCTTGCCCGGGGCAGCCGTACCGCACCGACACGACAACGAACTCTCGCGTGGAGCATCGACTGGAGTTACGACCTGTGCACGATGGCCGAGCAACGGATGTGGGCCCGGCTGTCAGTGTTCGCGGGCAGCTTCGAACTCGAAGCGGCAGAAGACATTTGCGGTGCAGACCTGGCCGAGTTAAGTGTCGATGATCTCCTGACCTCGTTGGTGGACAAGTCGATTCTGATCCGGACGGAATCCCACGGGGCAGTGCGATTTCGGCTACTTGAAACGCTTCGCGATTACGGTCGGAACAAGCTGCGCCAGACCGGCGAATACAACGAGATTCACCGCCGCCACCTGGACTGGTATCGACGGTTGGTGACCCAGGCCGCGAATGATTGGTACAGCGTGCGACAGGTCGCTTGGATCCAGCGGCTGGGCTCCGAAGAGTCCAACCTGAGGGACGCCTTGGAGTTCGGTCTTGCCGACTGTCCCGAAATTGCGCTCGAAATCGTCGGGACCTTGTACCCGTTCGGATTCGCCCGCGGGGCTCTCACCGAGACCCGCCGGTGGATAAACCGTGCGCTGGCGGCGACGAAGGCCGAGCCGACGCCAGCTCGAATACGAGCGCTCTACGGGTCAGCTTTGTCCGCCAACCTCCACGGTCTGCCGGGCGATATCCAGGCAGGTGCGGCTCGGGCCGCCGAAGCGGAGCGCCTCGTCGAGCACATGACCGATCCGTTGGCCCACGGTCTGACCGCCGTCGCAGTCGGCTACTCGGCCATGCTGGGCGGCGACTTTCAGCGCGCCATTGCACAGTTCGATAAGGCACTGGCGGCCAGTGAAGATCCGACGGTGCAAGGCGCGGCGATGTCGTTGATGGGCTGGGTCCTGGAATTTCAGGGAGATGTCGGCCGAGCGCTCGTTTGGCATGAAAAGGCCCTTGCGCTGACCGGATCGCACGGCGAATCGGTGTATCACTCGTGGATGCTGTGGTCGGTAGGGATTGGTTGGTGGCAGGAGGGAAAGCCCCAACGCGCCGAGGAACTACTCAAACAGGGCCTACGGCTGGCTCGCCTGGTCGATGACCCGCGTCACGGCGCGGCGTGTCTAGAGGCGCTGGCGTGGGTCTACGGCGCCAAGGGCGAGGCGAAGCGAGCCGTTATGTTGATGGCGGCAGCGGACAGACTGGGCGGCGCCCAGGGCGCGTCGCCGATGATCTTTCCCGACTTGACGGTATTCCACGACGATTGTGAACGTCGGACGCGAGAGGCGCTGGGCGACAAGGAATTCAACGCTGCCCGCCGAAAGGGACATTCAATGCAATTCGACGAGGCCGTTACCTTCGCCCTCAGCGTGTAGGTGACGCAGCCGAGGCGACGTACTCCGCCGCAAGCTCCACGACCACAGTCCGCACGTGCTCTAACACGAAATCCGATGTCTCGTCGCCGATCCGGTCGGCGGCCCAAGCCAGGTAGGTCAGTCCGCGGGCGAGAAGCATGGGACGCCAAATTGCGAGATCTTCGGCGGTAAGTGGCCTGGCGCTTTGATAACCGGCCAGCAGCGCCGACACAACGTCATCGAACCGGGGATGCGGCAGGTAGAAGAATGCGGCAGTCGCGAGGTCAAACAGGTAGTAGCCATCGCCGCTGTCGTCGAAGTCGATGATGGTCATCTGTCCGTGGCGGACAAGGACGTTCTCGGGCGTGAAGTCGGCGTGGATCGCACCGTACCGATCCGGCGCCCGGCCATAAGTCTCCAGTTCGCTCTCGAGCAATGACATCGCCTGATCGACAACGTCGCGACCGCGCGCACCGTCGTGAAATGCGCGCCGCGGGTCGCCCCACACTGGGGAAGCGCCGACGAGCCCACCCGCATCCCACGGCGCTCGCACCGACGCGTGCCCGCGCTCGAGCGAGCACGTCGTGTTGTGCAGGTCAGCAACGAGGGCACCGAGCTTGTGGAAGGTTGCGGTGTCAACTGATGCTTCGCCGCTGAACGCTTCTCCGACATCGCCGAGCGGCACCGTGCCGGAAACCCACTCGGACATGTCGACCTGGTGCACATCCCCGTCGTCGTCGACGACCCGGCAGAACGGTTCGCCCGCGACGGTGAGCCGTACGTGGGGAACTGCGACACCGGCGCTCTCCAGCGCGGTGACAAGTTCGAGTTCCTCGAGGATCTCGTCGTCCGTGCGGTAACCATTGCGATGAAGGCGCAGCGCATAACTGCCGCCCGGCTCGTCGACCCTGAAGACGTAGTTCTCCCGGTACTTCACGAAGGTCAAGGCCGCGTCGTGGTCGGCGGCATACCGCGTCAGGGCGCGGGCCGCTACCCGCCTTGCAGTGTCCAGATCGGCGATCATCGGGTGGCGTGTCCTATCTTCTACCAGCATCCAACGAGTTCGAGCCCGTGCGCTAGATCCATCTTTGGTTTTCGCGACCTTCGTCCTCGAACGCCGCTACGCCCGCGAGCTTGGGATCCTCGTAGAAGATCCGGGAACGCATTCATGGTGGTTCTCAATCCCGCCGACTGTGATGACGGGGATGGTAACTTGAATCACAGGACAGAATCAATACTGATTGACAACTAAGTTAACGTCTCGTACACATACACTGCGAGTCGTTTCACGAGCCGCGAGCAAGAATCCGCGGGCCGACCTTCACCCTCCTGGAGGACCATATGTCCGACACCAACCGCCCCCATTGCGAGAGGCCCCGGTAGGGTCCAGCGCGGCATCGACCGCGCCGCCGCAACGCTTCTGAAGCTGCCATCGGCCACAGGCAGCTACACAGTCACCGAAGATATTCCGGTTGAGATGCGAGACGGCGCCAAGCTGCTCGTCGATCACTACGCGCCTACCGGAATCGCGCGCGGGACGATCCTGGTGCGTTCTCCATACGGGCGTGACCAGATGCAGACCGCGTTATACGCCCGGCCGTATGCCGCACGCGGGTATCACGTCGTCCTGGCCCGGTGCCGTGGGACCTTCGGTTCCGGGGGCGAATGGGAGCCCATGGTCAACGAGGTCGACGACGGTGCGGACACCGTCGCCTGGTTGCGCCGGCAGCCATGGTTCGGTGGTCGATTCGCCACGCTAGGGGGGTCATATCTGGGATTCACCCAGTGGGCCTTGCTTCAGGATCCGCCGCCCGAGCTGGTGACCGCAATCGTTCAGGTCGCCCCGCACGACTTCGCGCGCGCCGCATACCAGGGCGGAGCTTTCACACTCAACGATTTCCTCGGCTAGCGCGAGGCGGTTGCGCACCAGGAGGAGCACGGGCTCATTCGCGGCGTGTTGCGTATGGCGACGCTCTCCAAACGCATCGAGGGGCGTCTACGCAGTTTGCCTGTGGCCGAATGCGGCGCCGACGTCATGGGAGAACGCGGCGAGTGGTTCAAGAAGTGGGTCTGCAATCGCGATCTGACCAATGGGTACTGGTCGAGGTTCCGACTGGCAGATTCGCTCGACCGAGTCGGTGTCCCGGTGCTGATCCAGACCGGCTGGCAAGACCTCTTCTTCGGGCAGGCCATCGAGCAGTACCACCGTCTGCACGAGCGCGGCGTCGATGTGGCAATGACAGTCGGCCCCTGGGGGCACCTCGACATCGAGGGCAAGGCCGCACCGATGCTGATCGCCGAGAATTTCGACTGGTTGTCGGCACATTTGAGCGGTGCGCCCCTGCAACGATCCGCGCCGGTGAAGGTGTTCGTGACGGGCGCAGATCAGTGGCAGGACCGTGCGGTGTGGCCCCCGCCGACTGCCACGAGAACGTTTCACCTCCAGCCCGCCGACAAACTGGGCGATCAGCCCTGCACGGCACCATCGTCGGCGTCGTTCACCTATGACCCGACCGAGCCCACGCCCAGTATCGGCGGTCGTCTCATGTTCGCCCAGGGCGGTTACAAAGATGACGGGGAACTGGCTGTGCGTGGCGACACCCTCGCCTTCACCAGTTCGGCGCTGGAGAATCCCCTCGAGATCGCCGGAACACCGGTAGCGCACCTTGCACATCGCAGCGAAAACCCCCACGCCGACGTCTTCGTTCGACTGTCGGATGTCGATCCCAAAGGTCGGTCAACCAACGTCAGCGAGGGCTTCGTCCGCCTCGAACCTTCCACGAGCAGTGGCGACGTGCGACTCGAACTGGATGCCGTGGCACACCGGTTCGCACCAGGACATCGAATCAGGATCATCGTCGCCGGCGGCTCATTCCCCCGATGGGAGCGCAATCTCGGCACCGGCGAAGATCCCGCCACATCTACGAAAATGGCTCCCTCGCAACGAAGTATCGACCTCACCCGCTCGCATGTGCTGCTCCCGGTTGTCTCCTGAGCGCAGCCACCCCGCTCCTCGGCAACTCGCCCGAAAATGAAAGGGCGGACACCGATGTCCTCCGACCCAGGCTCATTGACTGCGCCGCTTCCGCACCGCTACGACCGGCTCCGCATCGACGCCGCCTTCGTCTACACCGCCGATCCCGACCGTCCGGTAATCGCCGACGCTTCAGTGCTCATCGGTGACGCGACGATCCTTGCCGTGGGAACCGCCGCCGAAGTCGACGACATCGAGCGAGATCTTCCCGCCGCCAACCCGAGTCGCACCCGCCACATCGATGCGGGCGATCGGATGGTGTTGCCCGGCTTGGTCAATGACCACTGGCACGAAGCATCGGCACTGCGCGCCTATGCGGGAATGACTGTGCAGCCCGACGACTCGGACACTGCCCCAGGACCTTTCGCCGGCGGAGCCGACATGCGGCCCGTCACGGTGCTTTTCGACGAATTCCAGGGTATTGCTACGGCGATGCCGATTGAACTCGCGCACCTGGCCGCAGTGCACTCGCTCGTTTCCCAGCTTCGTTCGGGTACCACCACCGTCGCCGACTTCGGCTCCATCAACCGGCCGGACACACTGGCCGCCGCGGCATTGCAAACTGGTATCCGGACTGTTGTGACCAGCTACGGCATCGACGGCGTGTGCAGGCCGGGCGAGAATGCATTCGTTCGAACCCACGACACCGCAGAAGTTCTCGAGCGAGCCAGAGTGGTGCTCGAGCGCTACCAGCAGCACGAGTCCGGATTGCTACGGGCGATGCCGTCGGTCCTGTTCGGAATGCCGGCAAGCGACGAGCTGATGATCGGAGCGAGCGACCTTGCCGAGCGATTCGACACTCCTATCGCCACACACATCGCAACGGCCGCCACGGAGAATGCCGCCTCCCAAGACATATTCGGCCGTCGTTTCGTGGAGCGGTGGCACCGGCTGGGACTGCTGTCCCCCCGAATCATCTCCGCGCACACCGCATTCGCTGATGACGATGAGCTCGGTTGGCTCCTCGACGCAGGCGTGCACATCACACACTCACCTCAGCGATACGGAGCGACCGGCGAAAATGTGATCACGGCGACAAAGCAGGTGCTTCGCCTGTTGAGCGCGAATGCGCCGGTCTCACTGAGCACCGATGGTGATCCGTTGCCGCTGGGCGGCATGCCCGAGTCGATGAGGATGGGCTGGCTTGCCTACAACGAAGCCGCGGGCGATTCAACCAACGTCACCCCGATGCGGGCGCTTTCGATGGCGACTCTGCGTGGCGCCGAAGCGCTGCGGTGGCAAGACGAGATCGGTTCGCTCACCGTCGGCAAGAAGGCAGACCTGATCACCGTGCCCATCCACGACTTCCGCTACGTCGGGTTGCGACGCCCACTTCAAGCGTTCCTGTCCGCCGGCGGCAGTGGGGATATCGACATGGTCATCGTGGATGGACGTGTCCTCGTGGAGGATCATGCGCTCACCTTCGTCGACGAGCGCGAACTCGCGGACGCGCTCTTGAGCGCCTCGATTGAGTTCGCCCGCGCCTTGGGAGCAGAGATTCCACAAACCAAATGACGAGCGCCCGCCCAGCGCTTCGTTTCGTGAAGTGCCGACCAACGGAATATGAATGAACGCCTTGACTGCCGTCTGAACGAGTCGTAAACTAATATCACGCCCTGGGCCCAGGCGCGGCACCACTGCTACCGAGCATCGACCGTCAGGTTAGGAGCTAGCGATGTTTGCCGACTTATTCGGACCCACAGGTAATCTCGGCCAGGCATGGTTGTTCGCGACGCCCGTCGGCGTGACCCTCGGATTCCTCGTGATGGAGGCGGGACAACGGTTCGCTCGTAACTGGGAGGACCATCACGCAGCACGCGAGGAGTTTCAGCCCCAGAGATCCTGATCAGCCTGGGCGCGCCGACTCAGAGGTTGGCGACAAGGGCCTTCATGGCCGCCAGGATGTCGACCGCGGTGGCTTTACCCCGCGCAACCTCACCGAGACCCGAGCGCATGGCGCCGACGAGCAGGTCGGCAACTGCTTGAGGGGGGGCCTTGGTCTTTGCCTTACCACTTCGTTTCGCGGCCGTGAGGTCTTTGGCGATCAGCTTCGCGATGACCTGCGAGGCATGGCCACGGACCGGAGTTAGCGCTTCATCGAGCGCCGGGTCGTCGATGGAATAGAACCGACCCACAAGGGGCCGCTCGGCGACCTCCATCAGCGCGGCAGTTGCGGAGACAACATGGGTGGTGAAATCGCCTTTATCGGCATAGACAGCCGTCACCTTGTCGATCAGTTCGGTATTGATCTCCTCATACAGTTCGCGGAATAGCTCGTCGCGCCCCTGCGGAAAGTAGCTGTAGAGCGTGACTTTCGAGGCACCAGCGCGCGCGGCGATGTTTTCCACACCGGCTGATCCATAGCCGGACTCGGCGAACACTTCCAGGGCCGCGTCCAACAGCTCGCGACGGGTACGTAGTCGGTTGCGCTGACGCAACGTCAGCGGCGGTTGCCCGTCGGCTTTCGCCTTTCCAGCCACCCCTGAGCTCCTTGCATCCGACTTCTCAGTGCATTTGTGATTCTGCGACGATACCGCTGACGGTCTCGTACGCGGTTACGTACACGCTGGTCCGTGGGCAACCTCTGATGCATCGGGCTATCGACGAGGCGCACAA
The DNA here is from genome assembly GCF_035274705.1 of Mycobacterium sp. Taxonomy (GTDB): domain Bacteria; phylum Actinomycetota; class Actinomycetes; order Mycobacteriales; family Mycobacteriaceae; genus Mycobacterium. The sequence continues at coordinate 12,092 of NZ_DATENY010000063.1, forward strand.
GGATGTCGAGAGTTGGCGCCTAACGCCATTGGGGCGGATCCTCAACGCATTGCCGTGCACCCCGATCGGCTGATCAGCACGCCATATCGGCGCGTGTCTCCGCATTTGGGGTCGTCAGCCAACGCTGCGCCGGACCGTACCGGTCCATGCCGCGGGACGGTCAATTCCAGCAGGAACGATGTATCAGTTTAAATATACTCATCGTTCATTTTTCTTCCGATACGTATTGACGCCGATCACATCGGAAAGATAATGTCGTCTTGATCACCACCCGATTGAGCAGGCAAGGAGTGCCTTCTATGCGCGACGAATTGACGCCTTCGGTCTGCGCCGACCCGCTTAAGCAGCCGGCCGTCGCACCCGTCGTCGGGCTGCGGTCAAACCTCACTGCGTGGCGCTTGATCTTGTTGGTGGTGGCGGCAGCCGCCCCGCTAGGCGCGGTCGTGGGCATCCTGCCGGTCGCGTTCGCGTTCGGCAACGGAGCTGGCCTGCCGTTCACCGTGGCACTCGTGATGGTTGTGCTGGCCCTGTTCTCGGTCGGTTACTCAGCGATGAGCCGCCAGGTTGTCTCGACCGGCGCCTTCTATGCCTACGTGAGCAGAGGCCTGGGCGGTGTCGCGGGGCTTGGTGCCGCCGCAATCGCCTTGGTGGCTTACCCCGCGATCACTTGCACGGCGCTTGCGTACTTCGGGTACTTCACCCAAGCGGCGGTGACGTCGGTCGCCGGTGGCGCGCCGTCGTGGATTTGGTTCTCCATCGGCGCTGCGATCGCCGTCGGAGTGCTCGGCTACCGCGGCATCGATCTGAGCTTTCGCGTCGTGGCCGTCCTGGTCTGCATCGAGTTCGCGGTGATCATAAGCCTGGTCGTGGCTATCGTCGGGCGGCTCGGCCTGAAAGCCCTACCCGCCGAGTCATTTTCAGTTCACCAGTTGAGCTCGGGCGCCCCGGGCGTCGCGGTGATGCTGGTATTCCTCTTGTTCGTCGGTTTCGAATCCGCGGCGTTGTATTCCGAGGAGGCTCATAATCCACGCCGCACCGTCGCACGCGCCACCTACGGAGTGGTGGCGGTGATGGGCGTCTTTTACCTGCTGGTCGCGTGGGTAACGGTCGGCGCGGTCGGCGGCGCTCACATCGTCGACGTCGCGACCACATCGACCGGCAGCCTGTATTCCGATCTGGCAGCCGGCTACCTGGCGCCCTGGGTGGGCGAGGTGATCACGGTGGCGATGGCGACCAGTATGTTCGCCACCGCGCTGGCGCTGCACAATGTCGCCAGTCGCTATGTGTTCGCGCTGGGCCGCCAACGCTGCCTACCCGCCCCGCTGGGCAGTGCCCATCCCCGCCTCGGCGGTCCGCACCGAGCCAGCCTGGTGGTGTCAGTGGTGACCACGTCGGTGGTTCTCATCGGCGCGATCGTGGGGGCAGACCCATTCGTCGGGCTCGGTACTGTCGCGGCCGGCTTGGGCACGGTGGGGGTCATGACGCTGCAATGCTTGGCCAGCCTCGCCGTGGTGGGTTACCTCCGCCGCCACGGCGGTGGATCGATGTGGGCGACAATCGTCGCACCGGTCATTGCCTTCGCGGCGATGGCGGCCGCGACGGTGCTGGCCGTCAGCCGATTCGAGATGCTTACCGGCGCAGACAATCCGGTCATCAACGCGCTGCCTGCACTCATCGCGGTCGTATTCGTGGCAGGAGCTGGTTACGGTGTGTGGCTCAAGGCGCGTCGGCCCCAGCAGTACGGAGCCGTCACCGCTCGACTCTCCTCGGAAAGCGACTAGCCAGGCACGGGATCAACCACGAGCGGTCATCGCCGAGGTCGATCGCAGCCGGCGGCGGTGACATGGTCCACAGACAACCATGTTCTCTTACTGATAGTATGTTCACTATACGATTCGTTCATCTTGTGAATTGCGTCCGGCCAGGAGTCAGGAGGGTCGATGACGACCGCCGATACGGTGACGTCTAGGGCGTTGATGGCCCGGCGTCACGCGACGTTGGGCCCGCACTCGCTGACGTTCTACAACGAGCCACTCCACTTACTCTCCGGCCAGGGGGTGTGGCTTCGGGGCGCCGATGGAGTTGACTACCTGGACGCCTATAACAATGTGCCTCACGTCGGACATTGCAATCCCGCGGTCGTCCGCGCGATCGCCGAGCAGGCGGCGCGCCTGAACGTCAACACCCGCTACCTGTTCGAGCCGATCGTCGAATACGCAGAGCGGCTGCTGGCCACCTTCGCCGACCATCTCGACAAGGTGCTGTTCACCAATAGCGGTTCGGAATCCAACGAACTCGCACTGCGCATCGCCCGACAGCACTCCGGACACAGCGGAATCATCGTCTCGGACTTCAGCTACCACGGCAACACGATCAGTCTGGCGCAGGCCACCACCGGTATTCCCGTCAAAGAACCACTCGGTGCACACGTGCGCGCGCTGGCCATTCCCGACCTCGACAACGACCCGCGACCCGAAGCCACAGTGCTGGCCGATGCTCTAGATCTAGCCAGCGCGGCGATCGCTTCATTGCAGGCCGACGGCCACGGCGTCTGCGCGCTGCTCTTTGACCCCATGTTCTCCACCGAAGGTCTGCTCCGTATCCCGACCGGATATGTCGCAGCGCTGGCCGACATGGTCCGCACGGCCGGAGGCTTGGTGATCGCCGACGAGGTGCAGTCCGGATTCGGACGCAGTGGCAGCCACTTTTGGGGTCACCAACTGGTCGACATCTCCCCCGACATCGTGACACTGGGAAAGCCGATGGGCAACGGCCATCCACTGGGCGCCGCCGTCACCACCACCGACCTGCTCCACGAATTCGGCTCCGCCAACCTGTATTTCAACACGTTCGCAGGCAACCCCGTTTCGGCCGCGGCGGGCAGCGCAGTCCTGACTGAAATGGCTGATCGGCAACTGCAGCGCAGCGCACTCGAGGTGGGCGCCCGTGCCAGAGAAGTCCTGTCAGTCATCGCACACGACTCACCACAGATCAAGTGCGTCAAAGGCACCGGACTGTTCTTCGGGCTCGAATTCAGTGATACCGAGGGAACACCCTTGCCTGAGCATGCCAAGTGGGTGGTTGAAGACATGCGTCGAAAAGGCGTACTGATAAGCACCATTGGGCCACACGCCAACGTCCTCAAGATCCGCCCACCGCTAGTGTTCGACAGTCAAAACCTCGGCACTCTGATTGACCGACTCACCGCAAGTGTCGAAGAACTCGCCAACCGCAGCTAATCGTCGTCGAACACCCGCACCGAGACGAAGTGGGCGTTGACCACCAGTGTGGTCGTGAGATCGGGACGATCCAGATTGTCGTCGATGTAGCCGGTCACCGTCGCTACCAACTGTAGGAGATCCGGTACGGCCGAGACGCATCTTGAACGGGGAGGTCACCGGGCGCGCTCGACAACGTAGCGCACTGGGCGGCGTGCCGGCGCAAATCGATACCTCGGCCGGCACAAACGATCCCAGTCTCACCGACGCCAGTCCACCACTGAAATGCGGGATTTCATCACAACAGCGGGCATGCATCGGCACAAATGTGCGGCTGACGCACTGATTCCACTCCTCGAAGTCCGTGAAAGCTAGAGCGTCACGACGGATTGGAGTCGTCTGGCCGGGCGCAGCGTCACACCTCCGCAGCGGTTTTCAGCGTGTTGTTGTCGTACACAATTCGCCCGTCGAGGTGGGTGCGCAGCACCTGCGTCTGCGGCAGGTCATCGAGATCGCAGGTGATGGGGTTGCGGTCAACGATGGCGATGTCGGCGTGGTTGCCGGGCGCCAGCGCACCCAGACCGTCCCATCGTAAGACTTTCGCGCCGTTGACCGTCCACATGTCGAAGGCCTCTTCACGGGTGATCACCTGCGCCGGTCCGGCGTTGTCCAAACGACTCGGGTAGCGTTTGTGGGTCAGCGCCAATTGCATTTGCTCCCAGGGATTCTTCGGACCCCAGTCCATACCGCCCGCGGGTTGCAGGCCGCCATCGATGATGTCCCGTAGCGGATTGAGCAACGGCAGTGCGTCCGCCGGGAACCGCTCTGCGATTATGTCGCCCTTGCCGAACGTGAAACTCATCGAGACCGTGATGTCAAAACCCCGCTCGGCCAGTGCCCTGGCCTGATCACCTCGGATCAAGAATCCATGCTGAACCAGCCAGCCCGTGCGATCCAGGCGATATTTGTCCATCACCTCGTCGGTCATGGCCAAATGGTCGTCGATCTCGGCGGGGCTGACCGCACACAAGTTCAGCCGCAGACCGTGCTCAGCGCAGAACTCGAACGCTATCCGCGTGGTCTCCACCGACACCTGGCGATGCCCGCTCACTGTACGGCCGTATCCATCTTTGTAGCCTGCAGGCCAGTACAGATGTCCGGCATTGCAGGGGCCGTATGTACAGATGGTGATCCCATCGAACCGCAGCCATTCGTCTTCGAGATCGGTCAATGCCAGCGCTTGTTCGAGGGTCTGGCGAATTGCCTCCGGCGGAAGCTCCGGATCGCCAATCATCGCGCCGGCCTGCAACTCCGGTGCGGCTTTGACTCTGACCGTAAGCAGGCCATTCGCGCGCATGGCCTGATATGCCGCGAGCAAATCGAATGTCATCGCGTGACCCTCGTACGCGGTTGTGATGCCCATGCTGTTGTACTCGGTCATGCCGGCGATCAGGGCGGCGGGAGCCAGTTCCAAGTCCACGATCGGGGGCATCTTCGTGTGCAGCTCGGCAAAAAACGGGTCCTGGTTGTAGTAACTGTTCACACTTCCGCGCAGTATGCCGGTGGGTTCGCCGTCGGCATCCTTATCGATCCACACGTCCGAAACGCGGTCAGGGGTCGAAGAATCGATGCCGAGCACGGCCAGCGCAGCGGAGTTCAGCGCGATGACGTTGGGCTGGGTCGGCGCCCACGCCTCAATGATGACCGGGTGCTGTGTGGTGGCACGGTCTAGAACGTGGCGGTCGGGCAATTCTCCCTCAGCCAGGTCGCGATAGCCGCGACGCTTGAAGTAGTGCGGCTCACCCACAGGGGTGGCGGCCACCCACTTGCCCTTCGGGGTCTGCTGGGCCTTTTCGCGCAGCGCCGTGACGATCTCGTCGTGATTGCGAACTTCAGCCAGGTCCACTAGGCCGGCGCGGAAGCCGGCGAAGTGCAGCAGGTGGGGATGCGTGTCGATCAGTCCTGGTATCACCACGGCACCGTCGAGGCTCTGGCGTTGGGCATCGGCCCCGGCAGCGGCAGTCACGTCCTCGGCAGTTCCCACGGCGCCGATCCGGCCGTCACGAATCCAAATGGCCTCGGCGGCCGGCCCACGGGAATCGACGATGACCTGACCGTCGGTGTAGACGATGTTGGGCTGTTCTGCGTTTGTCGTCATTGACGATCTCCAATCATGTTGGTTTTCAGGGATGGTCGGGGCCGGACTGCGGGTCCGCAGACCTTGCGCCACGGACCTACGTTTGGACGCTGACGATGAGGCCTCCGCCTCACTGCCCTCCGAAGAGGTCTGTCCCCCACGATTTGATTCATGCCGGAAAGGACGAGCGAGCGTGATAGCCGTAATCGGCGAGGAGCGAGACACCGTTGACTGCAAGCGAATTCGGTGAGGCGATGAGAAGCACAAGCCACGCGATGTTCTCCGGTGTGCTCACCGGGTAGTCGACACCGGCGAAGGACTCCATCCCCATGGCCTCGCGCGCCATCGGCGTATCGACGATGGACGGACACACACTGTTGACCCGGATTCCATGCGGCTCATGTAGTTCGACCGACAGCGCGCGGGTCAACTGCACCAGCGCACCCTTTGACGCGTTGTAGGCCAGCATTCCCGGCGCGGCGACGAAGCCCGAGTCGCTGCCGATCAGCGTGTACGTCGGGTCGGTGCCCTTCTTCAGATATGGAAGTGTGAGTTTGGCGGCCAGAAAGGTGCCCAGGACGTTGATCCGCTGAAGCTCGATGAAGTCGAATGCCTGTACGTCTTCGACCGCTTCCCCGAGCGGACCCGCTATGCCGGCACTGGCCACCACATGGTCGATCCCTCCGAGTTCGGCGGCAATCGCGGTGACCGCAGCACCCGTAGAGTCCTCGTCGGCCACATCAGCGGTGACACCGACGATCTTCGCGTGCGGACGGGCAGCGCGAAGTGTCTTCAGAGCTGCTTCCATCCGCCCGGCGGAACGGCCGACAATCCCAACCCGCGCGCCCTGATCGGCAAACAGGTCGGCGACAGCCAACCCGATTCCCGACGTACCCCCGGTGATCAAGACACTTCGGTCGCTCAACTTGAGATCGATCACTTTGGAGCTCCTCAGGTCGAGACCGGCTGTTGGATCGACTATAGGAGAAGTGCGGACTTTACGGAAGTAAATTGGGCGATTTGTTTACAAAGTTTACGTCTCGTAAATAATGCTCACTGACCAGGCTTCTTACGCAAACAGGCAGCGCGACGTTGCACAGACGCCCAGGGCTGATGGCAGTCCCTGGGCCGCCCTTGAACGATCGCGATCCGACGATGGCGCCGCGATGGGCAGTCAGAGGTCTGTGATTAGGGCATTCATCGCTTCGAGAACATCGGCACCAGCAGTGTTTTCGCGCGCAACTTCGTTCAGAGCGGCCCGCATTGCGCCGACAAGCAGTTCGGCCATCGCGCCGGGCGACGCCTCGGACTGCAGGCGGTCGGCTTCCTTCGCAGCGGAAAGGTCTTCGGCGATCAGTTTGGCGATGACGTGGGACGCATGCCCACGCACAGGCGCGAGTGCCTCGTCGAGCGCGGGGTCATCGATCGAGTAGAAGCGACCGACGAGGGGCTTCTGAGCGACTTCCATCAGGGCAGCGGTCGCGGCGATGACATGCGCGGCGAAGTCGCCGTCGACGGCGTAGATCTCAGCGACCCGATCGATCAGCTCGGTGTTGATCTCTTCGTAGAGTTCCCGGAACAACTGCTCGCGGCCTTGCGGAAAGTAGCTGTACAACGTCACCTTGGACGCGCCCGCACGAGCGGCGATGTTCTCCACGCTCGCTGAGCCATACCCCATCTCGGCGAACACCGCGAGCGCGGCGTCCAGGAATTCACGTCGGGTGCGGCGGCGGTTGCGCTCGCGCAACGTCAACGTAGTCGTGCCGCCCGCTACTTTGTCGACCATGAAGTCCTTTCGCACCCGGGACGTGGCTGCCACAACACCTTTCGTGCTAGATCTGCTGCTAACCGTGCCCCACCCTCCCGCCGGCCCACGGAAGGATTGCTTATGCAGAGGCGGTATCCCTGATTACTCGATCAGAATACATACTATCCGTAAAGTCGACGTGCGGTGCTCACATCGCGCCCCGTTCCCAATAGTCCGCCGATCGGCGCGCACTTACGCGCGCGCCGTGGGACACCGAGTGCGTTCCAACGGTGCGTTTCAGGGTGAAGTCGGCGCGGAGAACTCGGTGGGGCTCGTCCACGCGGCGGGTCGATCGCCTCTGCCGGGCGCCCTCTCCCCTCTTCCCGCGGCGGCGGGAACAGTTACCTGAATCAAAGAGCAGAAAAAATACTTGTTGACAACAAAGTGAACGTTTCGTACAAATATTGCGCGGGCCGTCTCGTGAACTGAATCACACCATCACAACATCGCCCGGGCCACCGCGGCGAAGGAAGGCGGGTAAGCCATGCCGGGTACCGCCCAGTGCCTCTTGATCTTTCTACTTGTTCTCTCGCCGCTGTACATTCCGGTCGCAGTCACGGTCGTCGCGGCGATCGGCGACCGGCGCAATGCCATCCGTAGGCGATGGCGGGCCACCGTCCCTCGCTCACATCGGATAGCCACCGCTGAAAAACGGACGCCTCCGCCGGGCAGCGGAGATCGCTCGGCAGTACCACCCCGGCACCATCTCGACCCTGTGCTGACCAACAGCGATGCCGAAGCCGCCTAGAGCCAAGTTCCGACAGCACCGGGGGCCATGCCCGGCAGTTGCGGCCGAGAATGCTCGACGGCCGCTGAGCGGTACGTGAACCCACTTCACATTCCGGGTGAGATCCCCCCTCCGCGCTACCGGTTCACCCCTCCCGCCAAAGCGATTCGCGACGCCCATGGCCGACACGCCACGTTCTTGGTGATGCAGGGCCGTCACCCGGCGCCAAGCGAGCCTTCGCCGCGAATCGTGGCGATTTCGCAGTTCGAGGCAAGCTTGTGAGACACCTTACGCTGATGATACATTGCACACTATTCATATAGAATGTGAACGTTTCGTACATCTTTGTACCGATTCGTCACCAGTCCTGAAGGACGGTCGGATGAAGGCAGCCAAACCCTCCGCGGACAGTTCCGAACTCTTCAACTCTGCTAGCTGCTGGCTGCAGATGTTGCGCGCGCGCAAGATCGGCGCCGTCGAGCTGCTCGAGCTACACCTGTCGCAGATCGACAAGCACAACGAGACGCTTAACCTTGTGGTGGCCCGCGATCTCGAGGGAGCACTGCAGGCTGCGCGTGCTGCGGACAACAGCGAGCCATCTGAGGATTCGCCGCTTCACGGCCTGCCCATGACGGTCAAGGACACCTACGAGGCCATCGGGATGCCAGCGACTGCCGGCCTTCCTTTCCTCGCCGACCATCGACCGCAGCATGACGCAGAAGCCGTCGCACAGCTTAAGGCGGCGGGAGCCGTGATCTTCGGCAAGACGAACGTGCCCCCCGGTGCCTTTGACTGGCAGTCGTTCAACGACATCTACGGAGTGTCCAACAACCCGTGGAACCCACAACGCACGCCTGGTGGATCCTCAGGGGGCTCGGCTGGAGCTGTCGCGGCCGGCTTCAGCCCGCTGGAACTAGGCAGCGACGTCGGCGGTTCGATTCGGGTTCCCGCACATTACTGCGGGGTTTACGGCCACAAACCCAGTTACGGGGTGGTTCCGAGCCGAGGTCACATCCCCCCGCTGCCCGGTCAACTGATCAGTTATGAACTCGCAGTGAGCGGACCGCTCGCCCGCAGCGCGTATGACCTCGAACTCGCGCTGGACGTCCTTGTGGGTCCTGGAGAGCGCGACCTTCCGGCGTGGACCGTCACGATTCCACCGAGCCGACATGAACGACTAGCCGACTTCCGTGTCGCCCTGTGGGTTGACGACACGTACGCGGTCGATTCGGGGTACCTGGCGGCCATCGACAGCTTCGTCGAGGATCTTCGCAAGGTGGGCGTGAGCGCCGACGTGGCGCGACCAGAGATTGATCCGGCGCAGTCCTATGAGATCTACCTCGACGTCTTGTTGGCGCTGGCTGGTGCGAACCTGTCCGAACCGGCCGAACAGTCGATCTACACGGCGGCCGCTGCGTTGCCCGCGGACAGCGACGACTACGCGGCCCGGTTGGCTCGAGTCCTGAAGAAGCGTCACGTTGAATACTTCGCGGTCGACCAACAGCGCGCGCTGCTGCGACAGTCGTGGCGCGAGTTCTTCACCCGGTACGACCTAGTACTCGCGCCCGTCTCACCAACAGTGGCGTTTGAACACGATCACCGAGGTATAGAGAGGCCCGACCCCATCAGCGCCGGACAAGCGCGAACCACGATTGTCAGTGGCGAGGGGCGCCCCTACTTCGATGGGTTGCAGTGGCCGTCGCTCGCCCTTGTCGCCGATCTGCCCGCAACCACCGTACCCACCGGAAAGTTCGTCGACGGCCTACCGGCGGGTGTCCAATTGATCGGGCCATACCTCGAAGACCGCACACTACTGCGCTTCGCCCAGCTGGTCGAGCGTGAACTCGGCGGTGCCCCAGTGCCGCCCACGTGCTTGTAGTGAAACATCCGGTTGGGCAGATTCAGGAGGGAAATCCGATGAGCGACTTGTTCGTGGAGACATACAAGACATCCACGTCCGGGTCGTACCACTTCCGCCGGCCCAGCTGAGGCAAGCCGCACATGTTGCGGATGTCGACACCGCCATACTGCGCCATGCCCGCCGTGATCGCCCCGCTGAAGGTCGTGCTCGACGGAGTCAAGAAACCTGACAACATCAAGCCCGCGTAGCGGAACCGGCGATGAGGCTCGCCAGTACGGCTGACCGATGAGGCATACCAATTCTCCTTGCCTCGTTGTTATCCCGGAGGCAGACGGCAGTGCGCAGCAGAGTTGCGCAGCTGCCAGATCTGGGCGGGACACAATTCGCTGACAGCCTTGTCGATCAGGTAGGAGGCCTGATACTCGTCGGCGGTGTTGAAGTCCGAATTCACGTCACCGATAGGATCGGAGTAGCTCCGGCACTGAGATACGTTGTCGCACAGTTGTTTCCCGTAGGACAAAGCGTCATCGGCGCTGGCGAAGTTGCAGCCCGGCTGCCAACGTGAGCACCAATAGCACTGTCGACATGACTATCAGCGCCTTCGACACCCGCGAAACCCCTCTCCGCCCCGCGGCTGTCGTCGAGGGCCGTCAGTTGCCCGGACCGGGCGGCATCATCATGGTCTGCCATGTGTGCTCCTTTGGCGCGTCTTGGGCCAGGTTGGACTGGGTGTAGATATGTCCGTCCGGCCCGACATAGGTGCCAGTGGCAGGGTCGTACCCAGTGACCGCCAACGGCGGCGCTGGACCGCTCGGCGGACCCGACGCGGGGAGGGTCGCGGAAAGAGGCGGCGCGCCCTGGGAGGGTTGCGATCCCGGCGGCAGTTGCGGAATGTCCTGACCGGACAACGTGGCGTTGGGATCGCCTTTCCAGTTGGTGCCGTCGTTGAGCGGGACGTACTGCTCGTCGCTTTCACACATCTTGGCTGTGGGGGCCCGCTTGCCGGGCACGGTCGCACATGGAGTGTTGCGCGCGCCGCGGACCGCGACCAGCCGAGAGTCTTGTGGCACCCGGCAGTAAAGGTCCCCAGCCGGAAGATCGGGGTAATCCACCAATGATGCCGGCCGCCGTTGCTGGACGGGCAGATAACCGGTGGTGCACGGCGGCGGCAGGTTCACGTTCAGGTTGAAATCCAGGTAAGCGCCCTTGTAGTCCTGTTTGGTGTCGAGGTTGGCCATCATGGCACCCTGATATTCCTGAACGACCTGCGGCACAAGCACCAACAGCTGCTCGATATTGGGCTGATAGGCCACAGCGACCTCCCCTACGCTGACGAGATTCGCCAACAGGATCGGCAGCGTGGGCTGTAACCGTTCGATCAACTGTCGCGCCTCGGCAACGGCCGGCGCACCATGCTCAATCAGCCCGCTGACAGAGCTGTCGTGGGCCTGCAGTTGCCGTGTGACGGTGGCCAGGTGCGCGGCCCACGCGTGGATGGCGTCGGCGCTTTCGGCCTGAGAATCCAGGACGGGTTGTGATCGGTCGATCAGCGCGGTCAGCGAGTCGAGGTTGTCTCGGGCGTCGATGGCCAGTGTCGTTGACCCCCGCACCACGCGGGAAATCTCGGGGCCCAGGCCACCGACGGCGACATAGCCTTCGTCGACTACTGTCTTGAGGTTGTCGTGCGGGATCGCCTGCAGGCCTCGATTGGTCGCTGCGACAAGCGAATTGATATCGGGTGGGATCGACGTACGGTTCAGTGGTATGACGTCGCCATTCTTGAGCGGCGCCGAGGTGGTGCCACGCGGTGTCAACGCCACAAACTGCTCGCCAATCGAACTGACGCTGTCTACCCGTGCCTCAAGGTCGGATGGGATCGGGATGTCTGAGCGCAGCGACAACACAGCGACCACACCGGTATCGGAAAGATGGATCTGTGAGACCCGGCCGACTTCGGTACCCCGATAGGTCACGTTGCCACCTTCGTACAAGCCGCCCGTGGCGGGCAGCTGCACGGTTACGGTGTACTGCCCCAGGCCAAACAGCAGCGCCGGCAGCCGGATATAGCCGAAGGTCATCACGGCGCCTGCGACGAGCGCCACAACCGAACAGATGGCCAGCTGAATCTTGGTTCGCCTGTCGAGATACATGTCATGGCCCTTGGTCGACGCGGTACGGAATGGTCAGGGGATTCCCGGCCGTGTAGGGGCTCGGCATTTGTCCGACGGTGCGGCCCCACTGCAATTCCAGTTCGGTGAGGTTTCCCTCCCAACGTGTTCCGGTGAACAGTGAGGAGTCGATACGGCTCAGGGTCATGTCCACGACCAACGTCATGTTCGCGTAGTCGCCGCGGAACGCGTTGGTGACCGTTTCTTTCGTCCATGGAAGAGTGGACAAGAAGCTCAGAGACCGAGTCAGGGCGGGGCCGGCGTTGGCCAGCGACTCCAGAACTGGCCCAAGGTCTTTGAGCTCTTGGACGAGGCTAGCTTTGGTCTGGTTGACCGAATCGGCGGTCAGCGCACTGAATTTGCCGAAGCGATCGAGCGCCTCAGCGAGGTTGGCACGCTGGTCCTTGAGGACCGCAAGCGCATCTGGGATCGTTTGCAGAGCGGTGTCCAGCACTGGCTTGCGCTCGGCGAATTGGCCAACAAGATTGTTGAGACTATCGGTGGCCGCGATGATGTCGCCGGTTTGGTCGTTGACGTGGGCGATGAACTCATCGAGCTGGTGGATCAGGCTGCGGAGGTCTTGCTCGCGGCCAGCAAAGGCGGCACTGAATTCTCTTGTGATCTCTTGGATCTGGCCGACACCTCCGCCGTTGAGTAGCAGCGAGAGCGCCGAGAGTGTCTGTTCTGTGGTCGGGTACGCCGCACCCGAGGACAGTGGTATCAGTGAACCGTTGTGTAGCCGCCCCTCAGGAGCGATGTGGCTCGGCGGGGCGAGTTCGACGTGTGTCGAGCCGAAGACGCTGGTCTGACCCACTGTGGCAATCGCGTTGGCGGGCAGGTTGACCGACCCGTCGAGCTTGATCGTGACCAGCGCATGCCAGTCTTGGCGTTCGATCTTGGTGACGGTACCCACGGTGACGTCACCAACTCGAACACGTGAGTTCTGTTGCACCGTAGTGACGTCCGGCAGTTGGACCTGCACTGTGAACGCCCCCGGTCCATCCCCTTCGGTGCCGGGCATCGGCAGGGAGTTCAGCCCTTTCCAGCCGCACCCGGAGATCGTCAGCATCACCAGCAACGCTGACACGCCCAGCCGCAGTCGAATTCGGTTCACCGCCCGACCCCCGTCGGCATCATCAGACCGGGCAGGCCGTCGGCCGGATTGGTCTGCACTGGCGACTCGGCCGCCAGCGGCGCCGGCCTTGCGGGTGGGGGCGGCGCGTCGGGCGGAGGCGCGGCTGCCGGCGGCGGCACGTGGTCGGGCCGCATCCAGTCTTCGCTGTAGGTGATCTCGTTGGGACGCGCTGCCGCTCCGACGAATAGGTTCTCGCCGAATGGCAAGAAGTTGTACTGCCGGTTCTTGATGATCGGCGCAAGGTATTGCACACACAGCTTGGCCGACTGGTCTGCCCCCAGCCGCGATGCCGCCTGAATCGCACCGCAGAGGAATTCGATCGGGTTGGCGAAGTTGTTCATCGACAGGGCGCCGGTGAGAGCGGCCTGCGCGGGCTGGTAGACGTTGGACAGGTTCTGAAGGGCAGTGGGCGCCAAGTGGAGTAGCTGTTTGATGTCGTCGAGGCTGTCGACAATTGTCGTTGATACTGCACCGAGTTTGTCCGACGTGGTGCCAAGTGTCTCGCGGTTGTCGGCGATGAAAGCCTGTACGTCGCCCACGGCGGTGTTGAGGTCATCTACCGCCCGGCCCACCTCCGTGGGGTCGTCGGCCAGCGGCGCGGTCACCGCGGCGAAGTTGCGGTTGAGCTCGGCCATCAGGTCGCTACTGGATTGCAGTGCCGAGACGAGGACGGAGAGGTTCTTGACCGTCGAGAAGATGTCGGCGCTGCGGTCGCCCAGCGCTGAGAATGCCTGCGCGAGCTTGATCAGGGTCTCGCGGATATTTGGCCCCTCCCCGCGAAGGTTGTTCGCGGCCGTGTCGATAAAGGCACCCAGTGTGCTGACGCCTCCCGGCTGCGTGGGCTGCAGGGTTTCGGTCAGCTTTTGCAACTGGTGTCGCAAGTCGTCCCATTCCACCGGAACCGCCGTGCGTCTCTGGGGGATCACGGCGCCGTCAATCATTGCGGCACCGCCGGTGTAGGCAGGTGTGAGCGCGATGGCGCGCGCCGTCACCAGCTGCGGTGACAGGATCACCGCCTTGGCGTCGGCGGGCACCGAGTAGCGCTTGTCCACCCAGAAGGTGATCTTCGCGCGCTCCGGCTGAGGTTCGATCTTGTCGATGGCCCCGACGGGGACGCCGAGAATGCGGACCTCGTCGCCGACGAAAATGCCGTTGCTGTTGTCGAAGTAGGCGACGATGTGAGTCCTGGTCACCGTGTGCCAGGTCGAACGGGTGACCACTGCGATGCCCGCCAGCGAGGTCACAACCAGTGCGACGGCCAGTCCCACCTTGACACGACGCGTGGCGATCATTGACCTCCCTCCGAAGTGGTAGGCGTGGCGGGGGCAGAGGGCGACAGGGCGGGCGGCCCGGGAGGCGGCCCGCCTGGAGGTGGAGCCGGCGCCGGTTCCCGGTAGGGATAGCGCGGATCGCCGGGCTTGCCCGTAATCGCATCCGGCAGCGTCAGATTGGGGTCGCCTCCTTGACCGGTGCGCGGGTAGGGCACGGGCAGCGCCGGGGTGGCCGCTTGGCCCGTCTGCGGGTCGTGCAGTTGCGACGGCGCCAGCACGTTCGGGTCGAGGCCGAGGTCGGAGAAGGCGACGTCGATGAACGGCTGCAGGTACTGCCCGGGTAGCAGGTTCGCGACGTAGGCCTTGAAGAACGGCCCCGACGACACCGATTCGCCCAGCCGCATCACGTACCCCTTGGCTAGCTCCAGAGACTTCTGAACGCGCTCCTTGCGTGCGTCGACCATCGTCAGCACGCCGTTGAGCTTGTCCAGCGCGGGCCGCAGGGTCGCGCGGTTTTCGGCGATGAATCCAGAGAGCTGTTTGGCCACCGACGAAAGGTGGTCTGAGATCTGATCCAGAGCCGCGCTTTGGGTTCGCAGCTCGGCCAGCAGCGCGTTGGTGTTGGCGATCAGGCCGACCACCTGATCGCTGCGCTGGGCGAGCACTGCGGTCGCATTGTTGGCGTCGGTCAGCAGAGCGCGCAGCTGGGCGTCTCGCTTGTCGAGGCTCTCTGAGAAGCGGGCGACCCCATCCACGGCGATCTTGATGTCGGGTGGAGTCTCGGAGAATGTCTTCGCCAGTGTGGCAAGCGATTCGGATACCTGGTCGGTATCCAGGCCGCTGATGGTGGACGACAGATCGCCGAGCGCATCCAGTAATTGGTACGGTGACTTGGTTCGCTCCAGCGGTATCGCCTGTGTCAGCTGGCCGTCGCCGAGCGGCGTGACGTTCAGCAGCTTGGCACCAAGTAGCGACTTCGTTTTGATCGCGGCCTCGGATCGATCACCCAGTCGGATCTTCTTGTCCACCTTGAACGTGACCAGCACACGGGCACCCTCCAGGTCGATGCCGGAGACCTCGCCCACACGTAGGCCGGCCACCTGCACTGGGGCGCCCGTACGCAAACCTCCGGCCTCGGCGAAGTACGCCGAGTAGTTTTTCGCGGAGTCGACAAACGGCAGCTTGTCGTACTGCAGTGAACCGGCCACAATGGCAGCACCGAGGGCCAGTCCGACCGCCCCGATGACGACGCGGTTGCGTTCGGTGAAGGGTTTCATTTGGGTGCACACCGCCCTGAACTCTGGCCGGCTACCTTGACATACACTGGCTGACCGCCCTTGCCGTTGAGCTTCAGCACCGCGTCGCACAGATAGAAGCTGAAGAAATCGCCGTAGATGCCCTGCCGGGCCAAAGCCTGGTAGGCGTCGGGCAACGTGTTGAGCAAGTTGTCGACGTAGTCGTGGTCGGCGACCACAATCCCTGCGGCGCGGTCGGTTTCGTGAACCACCTTCTGCAGTGCTGGGCGGGCCTGGGCGAAAAAGTCGGCCACCGTCGCCGCGGCGGCATTGGTATTGGCTACCGCGCCCGCGATGTCTGATTTGCGCTCGGCGAGGCCCTTGACCAGTTCTGACAATGAGTCGACTGCTTTGTCGAATTGGCGGCTCCGGTCGCTCAATGAGCCCAGTACCGTGCTGAGATTGGTGATGACCTGGCCGATGAGTTCATCGCGGTCGGCCAGCGTGTTCGTCACCGCTGCGGTCTGCGCGAGGAACGAACTGATGGTCGTGCCCTGACCTTGGAACGCCGCAATCAGCTGACCGGAGAGGGCGTTGACCTGGTCTGGATCCAGCGCCCGGAAAAGCGGGCGAAACCCGCCGATGAGCGCATCGAGGTCCAGCGCCGGCCGCGTGCGTGCGGTGGGGATGGATTGGCCGGGCTTGAGCGGCTTGACGTCGCCGGTACCCTCCTCCAGCGCCAGATACCGACCGCCGATCAGGTCAGCCCATCGGATCGCCGCGCGGGTACCCTCGGTCAAGACCACTGAGTCGTCGGCCGAGAACTCCACTGACACCAAGGAATTGGCTTCGACGGCAATCCTTTTCACCTTGCCTACCTCGACACCGGCGATGCGAACGAAATTGCCCTCGGCCAGACCGGTCACGTCGGTGAATTCGGCTTGGTACACCTTCTCGTCCTGAAACCGCAACTGCGCGAACACCATCAGCAACGCGACGGTGCCCAGCGCACACACCACGCTGAAGACGGTCAGCCGCCAGACGGCGCCAGCCAGATTGTCTTTCACGGCTACTTTCCTCGTCGTATCAGCTTGTCAGGGTGCCGGTGGGGGCTCGACCGGCAGTGGCACTGGTTGCGGGGACGGCGGCACGCCCGGGTACAACGGCGCGCCGTCGGGGCCGTATTGCGGTGCGCCGTAGGGTGGTGCCCCCGGATAGGGAACCGGCCCAATCGCGGGCGGTCCCTCGCCGCGGACACTCGGCGGCTCGGGCACCGCGCGCGTTACCGGAAAGAAGTCCACCCACCACGGGTGTCCGATACCTGAATTGGGACGCCAGTCCAGACCGGTTCCCCACCCGGTGTTGGTGACCAGCTGGCGGACGGGAAAGTTCTTGCTGGCATCCGGTAGCGAGCCGCAGCTGGGCTTGCCGCCCGGACCACCCTTCGCGGCGACGGCGGGCAGATTGTCCGGGTACCGGTAGGGATCGTCGCCCATCAGGACGCTGGCGTCGATCACAAGGCTGTGGCCATTGCCCCCCATGGCGTCATAGCCACCCTTGTCGAGAAACCACTTGGCTCCCATGAGCACGCACGTGTATTCGGGGTTGTACTTCATCAGCAGATCTGTCGTCGGCTGCGCGGTGTTGATGGCGCGCACAAGGTTGTCCTTGTTCGGCGCCAACAGGTTGATGCCGCTCTGCGAGAATCCAATCGTGTTCAGCAGCAAAGCATCTAGGTCTGACGCATGGCGGGTGATTGTTGCACTGGTTGTGCTGGCGGTGTCGAGGACGTTGATGATGTCCTTGGCGGCCGCACCGTATGCGTCGCTGAATCCTTTTAGGGATCGCCAGTCTTGGGCGGCGGTATCGGCCCGCGGATTCAGCGCCAATAGGACCTCGTTGGCGTCGGTGATGGCCTGGCCCATGCGTTGGCCTTGACCGCGTACCCCGTCTGCCAGCGCTGTCAGCGTCGCGTTCAGCTTGGCGACGTCGATCTGGTTGAGGACACCGACGAGGTCTTGGAAGAGGGTGTTGACCTCGGTGCTGACGTTGCGAGACCGCAGCACCGCGCCCGGCGCGAGGCGCTCGGAACTCGGGTCCGGCGGTGGGATCAGCTCGACATACTTCGCACCGAAGACCGTCGTCGATCTGATTTCGGCCTGCACGTTGGCCGGAATGTACTCGATCTGATCTGGCGAGAACTCCAGCTGCAGACTTACCGGCCCGTTTCCTCCGGTGATCGACCCGACGTGGCCGACTTCAACGCCGCGCATCTTGATTCGCGCCCCCGTCTCCATCACCAATCCAGACCGGTCAGAGGTCAACGTCGCCGAAACATAGGACTTGAACGACCCGGTGTAGAAGCCGGTACACACCGCGGCGAAGGCCGTGACTGTGAGAATCAAAATCAACGTCCACCACGCCGGGTGGATACGGCGGTCTTCCGTCCTGGCGTCCACGGCGCTATCCGGCGAGGTGGAAGTTGCCGGTCTGGCCGTAGATGGCCAGAGACATGAACACGACCACAAACGACGCGCTGATCAGCGATGTGCGCACGGCACGTCCGACTGCTTCGCCTACCCCTGCCGGCCCGCCAGACGCGGTGAAGCCGTAGTAGGTATGCACCAGCATGATGACGGTAGCCATCATCATCGCCAAGAAGAAGGACCAGATGATGTCGACCGGGTTGAGGAACGTATTGAAGTAGTGGTCGTAGACGCCGGTGGATTGGCCATAGACGGCGGTGGTGCCGAATCGCGCTGCGAAAAAGGACATCAGCACTGCAACGCAATACAGGGGTATGACGACGACCACTCCGGCGACGACCCGTGTCGATGCGAGGTAGGCGATCGAGCGGATGCCCATGACCTCCAGCGCGTCGATTTCTTCGTTGATCCGCATCGCGCCGAGCTGGGCGGTGGCTCCCGCGCCAATGGTGGCGGCCAGGCCGATTCCCGCTGTCAACGGGGCGATGAGGCGCACGTTGAAGTAGGCCGAGGCGAATCCGGTGAGTGCTTCCACGCCGATGTCGGCGAACTGGTTGTACCCGCGGACGGCGATCAGAGCGCCTGTGGACATCGTCAGGAATCCGACGATGACAATCGTGCCGCCGATGATGGCCAAAGCGCCTGTGCCCAGGCTCATTTGCGCGATCAGCCGCACCGTTTCCGCCTTGTAGCGAACGAAGGCGTCACCGGCGGAGCGCAGAGTCGTGAAATAGAACTGCGTTTGGGCGCCAACGCGATTCCACCCGACAACCCGGTCAGCTATAGCGCTTTGCAGCCTCTGGTATCGCTTGCTCGGAAGGGGCTGTGTCATAGCGTGGCCTTCATTCCCACCGCGCTGGCCACCAGGTTGATCAAGAACAACGCGAGAAACGAATACACGACGGTCTCGTTGACAGCGATGCCCACACCAGCCGGCCCACCACCTACCGATGTGCCCTTGTAGCAGGCGATCAGTCCCGCGGCCAAACCGAACAAGGTCGATTTCAACAACCCGATAATCACGTCGGCGAGGCCGGTAACCAGTGTCAAACCCGACACGAAGGCGCCTGGGGTGACGTGCTGGGTGAACACCGAAAACGTGAAAGCGCCGGCCAGGCCTACAAGTACGACCACAGAAGACAGCATCACGGCGACGAATGTGGCCGCAAGCACCCTGGGCACCACGAGCGCTTGGATCGGGTTGACGCCCATTACCCGCAGGGCGTCGAGTTCCTCACGAATGGTCCGCGCACCAAGGTCGGCACACATCGCGGTGGCGCCGGCGCCAGCCACGACGAGCACAGTCACGATCGGCCCGATCTGGGTCACCGTGCCGAACGCCGCACCGGTGCCGGACAGGTCGGCAGCGCCGAACTCCATGAGCAGCACGTTGAAGGTGAACACCAGCAATACGGTGAACGGGATCGCCAGCATGACGGTCGGCAGCAGTGACACACGCGCGACGAACCACGATTGCAGCAAGAACTCTCGCCACGCGAACGGCCGCCGGGGGATGGACAGCAGGGTGTCCATCGCCATCGCAAGAAACCCGCCGATGGCGTCAAACGGCTTAGCGACGGTGCTCAACGAAATCACTGTTGGTTCCCTGCTCCCTAAGCCGCGACAGTGTGCTGGATGGGAGTGTTACTCGCGGTCATCAGAAGCTCTCCTAATTAGATACCGAACGATCGGTCACCGAATTGTGCAGTATCGAGACACAGGACACAAGACCTACCGATCAGTGACCCGACGCATACCGGACGGGTCCTGGCCAGAAACGCCTCGACGCCTGCCGTGTGGTCGGTCGAGACTCCAAGGTGCTGTTGCGCCTCGGCTTCCCTTTCGAGGACGTGTTGCATCGAGGCGCTCGTGTTGACTTCCGGCATAGGCCTTTACCGGGTTGCGGCGGGTGGGTCCCGCGACAACCTGGGCGGCCACATCGGCCGCCGCCTCGGAGAGCTCCTCATCGGTGACGACACGATTGAGCAGCTCTAGCTTTCAGCTGTGGCCGCGTCGATGGTGTCGCCGAGCATGAGCCGGACGGTGGCCCGGCCGGGGCCGACCAGCGTCGCCAAGGATGCCGACAACGCAGAATCAGCGGCCACCCCGATACCTGGCAAAAGCGGTGCTGACCTCGGCGTTTCCGCCTAGCAATACAAATGTCGGACGCCAATGCCAACCCGAGGCCGGCGCCCAAGCACGCACCGTTGATGACCGCGATGATCGGCACTTCGATGTCGTGCAGGGCTTGGGCGACGGGGTTGTAGTGCTCACGCACCGTGTGGATGGCAGGGCGGGGATCGCCACGCAAACCGTCGACGTGCTCGGCAAGGTCTTTTCCGACACAGAAGCTGCGGCCCCAGGCGCTTAGAAATGCCGCCCGCACCGATCCGTCGACAAGAGCATCTCCTTGGCAGCCGGGTTCAGGGCGTTGGAGGATTCAGGACGGTTGTGCCTGATCGCCGCGACACCGCCGTCGACCGGATATGTAACCGAGGTCGTCGAAACCAGCCATCACTTGCCTCCTCAAGCGTGCGCGATCCGCGACTGACGCCACATATATAACCGACCTTTCGGTCGCTAATCGGGGGGGTCAGGCCGGGCCCGGTCGGCATTGCTGGGCGGGTTTGCGATGACTCAGTGGGATCCCGATCAGTACTTGTCAGGCCTCCCGGACGGACGTCGACTGCCAATTCACTACCCGCCACGCGCCGTCGGGCTGGACCGCCCAGATGACGGTGAAGCGGTTGTTCACCTCGCGGACAGCTCCCTTGATCTCCGCCTTCATGGTCGCGACGCCGCCGATGAGGACGACATCGCCGATAGAACGGATCGTCTCGTCCTTGACCTCGATCCGCAGATACTTGGTCGATCCGTTCGCAATCGCCTCGAGGAGCCCGGTCTTGGTGTCGACACGCGCCGAGGCGTGAATCCAGACCATGTCGTCGGCGAACATCTCCGACAGGGTGTCGACATCCGCCTTCGTCATCGCCGCCCGGCGGCCCCGGTCGAGGTCGAGAACCACGCTGATGTCATTGCTCATGTTCACTCCTTGAAGATTCGCGGGTGTCGGACGGGCGTCGGCGCCACCGATCGGGCCTGATTATGACCGACATGAATCGTGCTTCCTTTCACCGAGATTCGAATGGCTGATAGCTGCCGGTACCAATTTTGCGTCACAGCCGACGATCACCTCGAATTCGGTCCCAAGTCTCAAACTCAGGGGCGCACTCGCGATCTTTCGCAATCGGGGCACCGGCGCCGCCATAGCCGTCGCGTCGGCGTCGCGGATCTTTCTGATCGCGTACGGTTGCAGTCTCGCAACCGCTTGGCGACTGAGAGTGTTCGAATTCGGCACACTGTCAATTGTTTACGCGGCAGCGGCTCTCGACAGATCGCTTGGATCTGCGTCGCGTCCACCGATGCTCAAGCAGCGTGATGTCGCCATGCGATGGCTGCCAGCGTTCTTACCCGCGGCGGACTGGAGGCCAGGTTCGCAGAGTGCGCGAATCTCGGTGCGATGATTGGCGCCATGGCCGCACCGCGAACGCGCCCCAAACGCCGAGTCGGCCGCCCGGGTCACGACGTGGACTCGTTACTTACCGTCGCGGTCAGCTTATTCAACCAGCGCGGCTACGACCGCACGTCGATGGAACATTTGTCGGCCAAGCTCGCCAATTCGCTCCTCCTCGAGCAACTTTCGGGCGCGATCGAGCCCCAGCCGCGTCGCTGTCACACACTGGAGGGCGAGCAACCAGTCATCTCACGAGACACCCGAGAGAACGGCAAGCATACGAATTCGTTTCACCAGCGGTGAGATTGCGATCAGGTCATTTCAGCGCGGAGGCGAGGGTTGTCACGAGGTATGCGATCGCCTCGGCGTTCTTCGCGTCCCCTGCCCGTTCTGCGACCTGTTCCGGGGTGAGTTCGGCGACGCGCGATTGGATCCACCAGAGGTTGCCCAGGGGGTCGCGCACGCGGCCGACCTTGTCGACATTGTTACCCGACAGGAACTCGGTCGGTTCGGTCACCATCACGGCGCCTGCCTGCACTGCGCGCTGCACGACGGCGTCCGCGTCGGCGACGTACACATGCAGCAGGCTCGGCGTCTCCATCGGAAAGGGTGAATCGCACATCAGCACGATGGAATCACCGATCCGAGCCTCGGCGTGACCCAGCACGCCCTCGACCTCGACACGGCCTAGTTCCTCGGCGTCGAACACCTCCTTCATGAAGTCAATAAGCGCCGCGGTGTTCCTCGTGACAATCCACGGCGTGACGGTGGTGAAGCCATCGGGGGTGGGGCCGAGCTGTTGTGTCATGGCGTCCATCCTTCGAGTTGTAGGTTGATGAGCTCTTTCAGAATCTCTGTGCCGAACAAATGTGAGGTGCGACAAGCAGGACTGAGGAGGGCGGCACAGTCGCATCACGGCGAAAATGCCCCAGCCAGAGGGACTTTCCGTCGGTACCGTCTCCTAGGCAGTGCGCGGGCATCAGCGTGCTGGAGGGGACCACGAGTAGGCCGCGCTCATCGCGCTGGTCAACACCGACACGGGTGTGAGATAGGCCAGCGCATCGCGTATCGGGCCGAGGGCCGGGTTCTGCATGAACTTGCCGACCGTGCCCGAGAGCCGGGACATCTGTTCGGTGCGCGGACGGCGGATGGTGTTGTAGGTCTGGAGGCCGCGGTCAATCCCGTCTGCGTCGATAGCGTCCGCAAGCACGATCGCATCCTCGATGGCCTGGCAGGCACCCTGTCCGATATCGGGCGTGACCGCGTGCGCAGCGTCGCCGATCAGCGCCACGCGATCACGAACGAACGACGGCATCGGCGTGCGCAGGTAATAGACATCATGGCGGCCAAGCACCTCCGGGGGTGTAGAGGCGAGCAGCTGCGGGATGGGGTCGTGCCAGCGCCCGAACCGCGCGGCGAGCGGGGCGAGGCCGAGCTCGTGCTTGTCGGCATCGGCCAGGTTCTCGCACGCAAACCAGTACACCTGGCCGTCGTTGATCGGGTCTATCCCGAAGCGGGCGCCGCGTCCCCAGGTGGTCGTGATGACCGGGGGAATGTCCGGAGCGTCCGCGGCCGGGACGATGCCGCGGAACGCGGTGTATCCGGCGCTCACCGGTCCAGGGTGGCTCGGGAACAGTTGGGAGCGTAGGCGGCTTTTGATGCCGTCAGCGACCACGACCAGTTCCGCGGTTGCCGACGTCGTGCCCTCTGGGGTCTCGAAGGTCACTGTGCCCGATTCTGCGTCCGTGGTGATTGCGGTGGCTCGGTGGTCAGTTCGTAGAACGGCCCCGTCCACCCGGTGCAGCAGGAGGTCGTGCAGATCGGCGCGGTGGATGGCGTAGATCGGGGCGCCGTAGCGGCGCTCGATGCCGACAGCCGAGACCATCAGGAGGGAACGGCCTGACGGTGTGCGGACTTCGATCCCCTCCTGGCGCCGGCCCCGCTCGCGAAGGTCCTCGCCCACGCCGAGGTAGCGCAGGGCCTTCACGGCGTTGGGGGCCATCCCAACGGCTGCGCCCACCGGTCGGATGGTCGGTGCTTGCTCGTAGATATCGACCTGCCAGCCCTTGCGCTGCAGTGCTCGGGCGGCCGTCAGGCCCCCGATGCCGGCGCCGACGATGATCGCTTTTCCGCTCATTTGTCCTCCCATGAAACTCGTCCTGGCGTAACATTCAAACGAACGTGTGAAACGAACGTTTGAATTAAATCATATACCATCCCGCTGAGATGTATGAGGAGGAGGACCGATGCCAGGACTGGATCCGGCCACGCCGGTGAACCAGGAGGCGTCGACGCCAGACCGGCTGATCGCGACGGCAATCAAGCTGTTCGGTGAGCGCGGGATCGAAGCCACGTCGATGCGGGCCCTGACCGACGGGGCTGGGGCAAACATCGCCTCGGTCAACTACCACTTCCGATCCAAGGAAGGCCTGCTGCGCGCGGTCGTCGACCACGCTATGCGTGGCGTCAACGACGAGCGCCACCACCGGCTCGACGAACTAGAGGCGTCGCCGGAGCCGCCATCGGTGGCCGATATTGTCCGCGCCTTCGTCGAACCGGGACTCGCCCGGTCCACCGTGCATGGCGAAGACGGCGCCGCAATTGCACGCTTCATCGGGCGCGTACTCAGCGAACCGAACCCGCGGACCTGGGAGACTGTCGCCGATCAGGCCCAAGCTGTCGATGCCCGCTATCGGGCCGCGCTCAGCCGCGCGCTGCCCGATCGAGACGAAAACGGCATCAGGCTCGCCTACGCCAGCATGGTCGCTTTACTCGGCGTCTGGCAGTCCGGTGCGCTCGACCAGCTGAACCGAGGCGCGGGTCAGCACGTCACGCCAGGCACCACAAGCGTTGATGCAGAACGGTTGATCGCCTTCATCACCGCGGGAACGCTCGCTGGAAGCCGGTGACCGGAGGATTGGCAGGGATAGCGGCCAGTGGCGTTGGCATGGCTACTCCTGGAATCGGCGACACAGTCGTGCTGCGACGGGAATTACCGAGCGAATGGATGGCTGGTAAGGACGCTGGTCAAGTTCGACTCCACTACTACCCACCCTCGTCCACGACGACAGGCTCCACCGCAAGCGCACCGAGGTGCACCCGTTTCCGGAAGCATCTGGAAGAACAGCGTATTGGCGACACCGTCTACGCTCACACCGTTCCGGAGGCGGCCGCGGCCAATCCCCTAATCGGCGGCATAATCGCACGCTGGCATCTCGTGGTGTCGCTGCCGCCGGCCTGTTCGTCGAACCCAACCCCGGGCCGGTGCTTCGTGACGCCGGGGAAAGCCCATGGGCAACGCCATCCGCTGGGCGCCGTTGTCTCACCGCCGAACTGAACGACGAATTTTGCTCGGCCAACGTGTATTTCAACACCTTCGCCGCAACGCCGTTTCCTCAGTACGCAGGGCCCCGCACCGGAGATGAGTGATCGGGAACTGCAGCGATCTTGTGTCGCAGCACATCTCCGCCCAGCAATCACCGCGACGCGGCCTTCCGGCATACATGCGGCCAGCGCCGGCAGAATCGTCGTCCCAGACGACCGGTCAATCGGCTGGAGCGCGGTAAACGGGCCGACCTTCGAACACGGTAGCCAGGACTTTGGCACCGCCGATCTCGTCCACCTCAACCTCGAAGAGGTTGCGGTCGAGGATGATCAGGTCCGCCGACTTCCCCACGGTGAGCGAACCCTGTCGGTCGGCGCGTCCAACCGCTTTGGCCCCTTCAATCGTCATCGCGCGCAGCGCGTAGTCGAGGTCGACAGATTGGTCACCGCGCTGAAGCATGCCTTGCAGTGCGGGGAAGAGGTTTGGGTCCGGGGTGAGGACCCAGTCCGAACCGACGGTCAATCGCGCTCCGGCCTTGCGCAGGCTCGCGAACCGATATCCCTCCGACAGCACGGCGTTGTACTCCGGGACGTGCCAGATGGCAGGCGACATCTCCGCGACCACGTTGAGTTCGTTGAATCGCGGGTAATCGGACTCGTCGATATACGTGCAATGCGCTATCTCGTGGGTCGGTCCTGGTCCGTTGATCCGTCGAACTTCTTCGAAAGCGTCGAGGGCTACCCGGATCGAGCCCGGACCTGCGCAATGGATCTTGACTTGGATTCCTTGAGAATCAAAGCGCTGCAGCGCTTCCCGCAGTTCGTCGAGCGGCACCAAGATGCTGTCCAGGTCGGCTTCGCCCTCGCTGGTCAACTCGGACTGGGTGAAGTGCGGTGGCAGCGGTGCACCATCCAGCCACAGCTTCACGAAGTCGGTGCTGACGTGGGGTGATGCGTGGCATGCCCGTTCTTCGATCAGTCGTTCCAGGTCTGCGAGCGACGCCATGCCTGCGGCCTCTTCTCGCCAGACGATGTGGGCGGCGACCTGCAATGTGAGTTCGTCGGATGCATCGAGGTCGGCGAGCGCGCGCAATACCTGCCATCCGGCAGATGCTTCCTGCACCGAAGTGATGCCCACCGAATTGCACACCTGGACCGCCCAGGCCAGCGCGTCTCGATAGGCCTCGTGGGGATAGTCGGGGATCACGCGTCGTACCGGCCACGTCGCGTGTTCCACGAGTTCGCCGGTGACCTCATTCGAGCCCGGTCGCCGCACGAAACGCCCACCGTCAGGATCGGGAGTCTCGGGCGTGACACCGGCAAGTTCGAGTGCCTTGCTGTTGGCCAATCCGTGATGGATCGAGTAGTCATACAGAAAGACAGGCCGATCCGGGAACGCGGCGTCGAGGAACGCCCGATCGGGTCGTTCTTCGGGGAAGGCCATCGGGACGAACTCCCCAGCTATGACCCACCCGGTCAGGTTGTCGAAATCATGCTGCTTGCAACAGTTCTCAAGGTCCAAGACGATCTGATCCGGCCCTGTCATCGGTGTCAGCCGTCCCTCGTGGCGGAACTTCAGTCCACTGAACATGAGATGCGTGTGCGCATCGTGGATGCCGGGCATCACCATTCGGCCGCCCAAGTCGATCACGTCGGCGCCAGGAGGCGCTTCGTCGAGGACCTCCTGGTCTGTGCCGACGGCGGCGATCGTTTTATCCGTGATCAGCAAGGCGGAAGCCCACGGCAGGTCCGCGTCGACGGTAAACACCTTGCCGTTCACGAAGGCGATGGGCGAGGTCTCAGGGATAGTGCCCAGTGGCGTTGGCATGGCTACTCCTGGAAGAAGAATGATCGGGTCGCCGACATCAGGACCTCGCAATCAGCCTGCGGGCGGTGCGCAGTCCGCTTTCGATGGCGCCATCCATGAAGCCGGCCCATCCGGTCCCGTAGTCGGACCCTGCGATGTGTACGTGGCCGTCGGGCTGCTGAAGGTCTCTAAGCTGCTCGAGCTGTCCGGGGCGCAACATCGGCCAAGTCTCCTGGGAGTAGCGGTCGGCGACCCAGCTGTGGCCGGTCGCGTCCACCACCTCGAGTTCGGGCCGCCACAGCGCGACGGCTTTGGCCACCGCGTCGACGTCGTCGGGTCGCAGCCG
The DNA here is from genome assembly GCF_035274705.1 of Mycobacterium sp. Classification (GTDB taxonomy): domain Bacteria; phylum Actinomycetota; class Actinomycetes; order Mycobacteriales; family Mycobacteriaceae; genus Mycobacterium. Next base: position 39,128 of record NZ_DATENY010000063.1, read on the forward strand.
CGCTTCCTCCGGTCCGAATGCAACGAAAACTGTGTCGCCGCCTACGAAGTACTCGGTCTGGGCGAATGTGAGCGGTAGGTCGGGCCCACCGAACAGATAGCACGGTTCGAGCTCACCCCGGACACGGATCCAGGTCTTGACCCCACATGAAGCCTGGCCCGTGGCGGCGGCCGCTTGTTTCAGCGCGGACAGCTTGGGCTCGAATTCGATGGTGGACAACGCGTTTAGCGGCAGTGTCACGATCACGTCGGATGCGGTGTATTGCTCGCCGGACACTGTATGCACAGACACCCCAGTATCGGACTGGCTCACCTTCGTCACCTCCGATCCCAACCGGATATCGGCCTCGCTGTCGGTGGCGATGGCGTTGATCAGGGATCGGGTGCCGTGCTTGAACTTGTACGCCGCGCAGGCTTCGAAAAGTAGTTGCCAGCTACCGGATGCCGCCGAACACCATCGAAGCGCCTGGGTGAGCCCGCCCAATTCGGGCGGCGCGTTGAAGTTCAACGCCCACATGCCACGCACCAGTTCGTCCTGCTCCGCCGGGAGCTTCAGGCTTGCGATCCGGTCCACTACCGTCTGCTGATCCAAGGCATCGAGGTCGTCGGTCAGAAATGGCTCGTAAGGCCGGTCGAAGTACTCCCGGGTGTCGGCGAGCATCGCCACCATGCCGGGGTCGAGGAGGCCGAACAGCTCGTCGGCAGTTCCCTGCCGGCGTTGGCCGCCGACATGCCAATAAGCCGTGTCGGCCACCGGGCTCTGGCTGATTTCGATGTCGTAGCGCGTGATTTCGGCCCACACGTGGGGTTGGACCCAGTGCACCCAGGTGCCGCCCATTTCGAGATCCAGGCCCATCCGGTGATCGACCCAGGTCCGCCCGCCAATCCGGTCACGCGCCTCGAGTACCAGCACCGAGCGGCCGCGGTGGTTCAGCTCCCGTGCCGCGGTCAGTCCTGCGAAGCCAGCACCGACGACGATCACGTCGATCTGCTCGGTCATAGCCGCCCTCCTGAAGAAGTCGTTGAGGGCTCCACCATCCTGCACGGGAGGCAAGACCAGTTGTCGCTGGCTGCACGCCTCCTTGCAGGCCTCGGCACCGGTCGCCTCAGCCCGCGGCCGCCGCACTCAGTGACAGACGATGATGCGGTGCGGTGCCGCAGCGCAGCCGATATTCGCGGGGGGAGGCGTCGTAAGTCGCCTTGAACAGACGACTGAAGTGGGCCGCGTTCAGAAAGCCCCAGCGCGCCGCGACGACACCGACCGGCTTGGCATGTAACCGATGATCGGCCAGGTCCCGCCGACACTGCTCAAGTCTGCGCTCGCGGATGTAGCGCGCCACGCCGGTGTGCTCGGCGTGAAACAGTTTGTAGAGATAGCGCACCGAGATGTGGTGGGCCGCCGCGATTTGTTCGGGGCTCAGATCGGGGTTCCGAAGGTTTTGGTCGATGTAGTGCCGTATGCGGATCATCAGCGCACTGGTAGCCGGATCCATGTCGGCAGGGCCGTTCCCGGACAGCTCATCGACAAGAGTGGCTAGCAGGTCCAGTGCGGTATCGGCGAGGTGGTGCGCCGTTTGTGGTGCGACCTGATCTTGCTGCTCCGCCAGCGAGATCAGGAACGGGATCACCACGCCCGCCGTGCCAGTAGCACCCGAGATTCGCCGTGCGATCACGGCGTCTACGACACGAGGCTGCAATCTCAGCCGGTTCCTGGGGAACATGAACGCCAGCATCCGGAAGGATTCTCCGAACGACAGCTCCAGTGGCCGGGTGCAGTCGTATACCGCAAGGTCGCCGGGGGCTACCGTCGCTTGCCGGCCGTCCTGGCTGACGACACACGATCCGCGAAGTTGAAGGGCGACCTTGTAATAGTCCGGATCACCACGGTTGATCGTCCGGGTGGTGCACCGGGCGACCTGTGGACCGGCGTTGATGTCGGAAACCTCAACGCCGCCGATGCAGCCAGCGCGAAGTTCGGCGCGGAAAGCATCGGCGTCGGCGCTCACCTCGAACGGGACGAAAGTGTCTGCAAGCACGGCACGCCACCAGGCAAGCCGCTCCTGCGGCGCCACCTCGCGCGAACTGACCGTCACCGACACTGCGACACCCACCTCATCTCCCAGCAACTGTGACTCGAGACACAACTGTCCCTCGCCGATCCAAACTAGTCAAGTGGATAGTTCCGCTGGTCAGTCCCTGTTACGGTGGAAACGATGGCGCGATAAGGGCCTACCCGGAAGCAGGGCATGGGTGACCGGACGATTGCTCGATGAGAAACAACGGGCTACCGGCTATGGACACGGGCGGCAGGCATTGCTTGCCGCGGCCATTCGCGTGGTGGCCGACCGCGGCCTGCGCAATCTCACCTACCGCGGCGTGGCCCGTGAAGCCGGCGTAACCCACGGGCTGGTAACGCACCATTTCGGTTCGCGCGACGCCTTGTTGATCGACGCATTGCGGTACGCGCTCGAGAACAGCCTCGTGGCGATCAGCTCGGCGCCAGGAACAGGCCGGCTAGAGGGCCTCTTCGACGGGCTGGCCGACATGGTGGAACAGGACCCTGCAATGCAAGCCTTCCAGTACGAGCTCATCCTCGAGGGTCGCCGACGTCCGAAACTACAAGTCCATATCGAGCAGCTGTACACGGACTACCGGAACGCGTTACGCGACGAGCTTCGGCACGGTGGCTTCGACACCAGCGACGGATTCGTGTATCTGGTGTTCGCCGCGCTGGACGGTCTCGTATTTCAACAGGTCTTCGCCGGAGACAGCCAAGCGACGCGTGGCGCACTCGAGCACCTGCGGAAACTTCTCGACCTCCATCGCCGACAAATCCGCTGATCGTGGCGGAACCACGCCATCATGCGACGCGGCGACCGCGCAGTCAGGTAGCGCCCGGCGGGCGGCGTGGAACTGTCCCGGGGCTCGGCGTCGGCGACAGGACCACGCTCCCCCATCAAGAGGGCGCGTTCTGCATAGAGCGTGTGCAGATTCGGACAACACATGTCGAATCTCAAGGGCGACGATGCCATCCAGCGGAGCTTCCACCGGGAAGCCGGCACTGACCAGAACTGTGGCGATGGCGAGCATGCCGTTCCGGATGTTCGACAACAGGCCGAGGAAGGGACTAAACGCATGGGGTATGCGGCAGAGATTGTTACCTACCGAATCACGACCGATGAAGAAGAGTACTTTCGGCTTCGCGAAGCAGCCATTCTGGACGTCAAACGACGGCATCCGGGCTTGATCTCGGTGCCGTTTGCCAGCAAGCGCGAAGACGGATCCTGGTTCGACGTTTGGATCTACGAAACTCTGGCAGCGGCGCAGGCCGCCAACGACGATACGGCCGAGCTTCCAGAGTTCCTGAAATTCTTTGCGGTGCTGGAGAATGTCGCCATCGAGATCACCGACTTCCCGCCATCTGCCGCCAATCCTCTCGCGTGACCATCAGCGACGCAACAGAATTGAGGCGGACGCAAGCCTGTGCAACCAACCGCAGTCAGAGCGTCGTCCAGCAATCAAAATCCCTGCGCGCCAAGGTGCGGTGGCGGGCGCCGCGCGCCGAACAGACATGGTCGCGTTTTCCGAAACAGTGCACACGCGTAGGCGTGGTTGGAGGTCGATAATGCCGATTCACCGTGAGGCACAGCAACTCCTAGACGTCCTTGGAGCGGCAGGGATGTCCCCGTTCGAGGAGATGACCGTGCCCGCTGCGCGGGAATCCATCCTCGGCTTTCAGGAATTGCAGGGCGATCCCGTCCAGCTTCCGTCGGTCGTCGACCGCACCATTCCCGGCCCAGGGGGCGCACTCCCGATTCGCATTTACACCCCTGAAGGTCAGGGTCCGCTGCCGGTCGTCGTGTATTTCCACGGCGGTGGTTTCGTGCTCGGCGACCTGGAAGTGGTGGACAAGCCATGCCGACAACTTGCCGCCGCGGCCGGCGCCATCGTGGTCTCCGTGGACTACAGACTGGCTCCAGAACACCGCTTCCCCGCCGCGTTCGACGACTGCTACGCCGCCACCGAGTGGACCACGGCGCACGCCGAGGAGCTCGGCGCGGACCCCTCCCGCGTTGCCGTCGCCGGCGATAGCTCAGGAGGCAACCTGGCTGCTGCCGTGGCGCTTGCGGCCCGAGACCGCTGCGGCCCAAGGCTTTCGGCACAGTTGCTTATCTACCCAGTGGTCGACTTCAACTTCAAGACCGATTCGTACCAAAGGAACGGCGAGGGTTACGTACTGACCAAGGGGGCGGCCCAGTGGTTCTGGGCTCACTACCTCGGGGCGCAGGACCTGACCAAGAATCCGTACGCCTGTCCGGCTCACGCCGATAGTCTGGCGGGCCTGCCCCCCGCCTACGTCGCAGTCGCTGAGTACGACCCACTTCATGACGAAGGCCAGGCGTACGCGAACAGGCTTCACGAAGCCGGCGTCGCGGTGACGCTCAGACAGTTCGACGGCATGCTACACGGATTCTTCTGGAGCATGGCCGCGATACCCAGCACCGTAAGCATCGTCGACGACCTGGTCGCCGTGCTGCACAAGGCTTGGTTCAGCGATTGATGACTTAACGACGCGTCACACCCGTTGCGAGCCGTCCGGTAGTGCACCGTTGCTCGGTGAACGTCGAGAGTTGGCATATGCCGTCGTGCGTCTACCGTCGCCATCGGCTGCGAGGCTCGATCCGTCGCTTGTTGATCGCGTCCACTGTGGTGACGACGGTCGGAACAAGAAGCGGGTACAGCGGTGACAGCATTAGGGCGACGGCACTGAACATGGTTTTCACTCTTTCTCCGTGAAGTGGTCGAGGAGATTGGGCGAGTCGGTGACACAAGCCCAAATCCCGCCGGAATTCGAACTTTTGCCTCACACGGAGGCCAGGCGACACAATGTTCCAACTTCTGGACATGCGAAGCGCGATGGGACATCGACTACTGAATGTCGCTGGGCCACAACACGTCTTCAGATTTTCACGTCCGACGGGTGTGTTGCCAAAGGCGTCACATGAATATCCATGTAAGAGAACAGCGGCAACCCGGACAGCAGGGTGTGCAGTTCGTCGTTCGACTCGACATCAAAGATCGAGTAGTTCGAGTATTCCCCGACGATTCGCCAGATATGGGGCCACTTCCCCGCCCGCTGCAGCTTCTGCGAATAGTCCTTCTCCCTGGCCACGATCTGCGCCCGGGTGTCGGGGTCCAGATCGTGAGGGAGGCGCACATCCATACGTACGTGAAATATCATGGTGCTCAGCTTTTTTCGGGATCGAGAACGAAGTCGTAGGTCAGCGTCGTGGTACCGTCGGACTGTTCCACCGGGTCAAGAATGAGTTCCGGCTTGACCGCTGTCGCGATGTCGTCCTCGTTGTGCGGGTCGCCGGGAAAGTACAACTGCGCGGTGAGCAGCTCATGGCCCGGTGCGGACACCTTCACATGCAGGTGGGCAGGACGCCACGCGTGCCAGCCCGCGGCGGCGATCAGTTTCCCGCATGACCCATCGGTAGGGATCTGGTAGGGCGCCGGCCGCACTGTAGTGATCGTGAACTTTCCGTCGGGACCGGTGGAGAACGAACCCCGCAGATTCCACTGCGGAATGCCTAGGGCGAATTGGGAATAGAAGCCGTCGGCATCCGCGTGCCACAGCTCCACCTTGCCGCCAAGTGGGCGGCCGTCGGTGGAGGTAATCGTGCCCTGCCACACCAGCGGCGTGCCACTCTCGCCGTCGCGCATGGGCATCTCGCCGTGCGGGCCCAGCTCCGGGGAGTTGGGCACGTAGTACGGGCCCTCGATCGAGCCCTTGTTGCCGTGTCGATGCGACGTCGCCACATCTTCGACGACGTGCTCGACCCACACGTCGAGGAACAACGGCCATTCGCCGTCCTGGCCGACCTGGATCAGCCAGGCCTTGAGCGCGTTGTACTCGTCGTAGGTGACCTTGTGCTTGCGGATCGTCTCGTGGACAGCGTCGAGCACCGCGCGGGTCAGCAAGTCGACCCGTTCCGGCGGGGTGTCCTTGACCGCCTCGAATGGAGACTTGTCAGCGTGGAAGCGTTCGGTCGCCGAAGCACCCGACGCGGCAGCGGAGGCCTGTTGGGTTGGCGCGTCGAAAGTGGTCATTGTCGTTCTCCTACTTCGGTGTTGGGCTGGTTAGTTGTCGGTGCGGTAGCGGGCCAGTTTGTCGGGGTCGATGTCGACCCCGATGCCTGCGCCGGGCTGTACGTGCAGCACGCCGTCGCGGATCTGCAGGGGTTCGGTCAGCAGGTCGTCGCTCATGTCGAGGAAGTTCGACAACTCCCCCGCTCGCCGCGAGGTCAGCGGATAGGCAGCGCCGAACGCAACTGAGCACACGGTGCCGAGCTGACCGTCGATCTGGTTTCCCATCACGACCTCCAGCCCGAGACCTTCGGCCAGGTGGTGCACCCGTTGCGATCCGGTGAAGCCTGTGCGGGCGACTTTGATGCTGATCGCGGTCGCCGACTTGCCGAGCACCTCACGGGTCACATCGGCCGGTGTCGGCACCGATTCGTCGGCGATGAAAGGCACGTCGAGGTGTTCAACCAACCAGCGCCGCCCGAGCACGTCGTCAGCCGGGCACAGCTCCTCGGCGAACAGCAGGCCGAGGTCGGCCATCTCCTGCATGGCGCGCAACGACTCCGACGCGGTCCAGCCGCGGTTGCCGTCGACATACAACTCGACGGTGTCGCCGAAGCGCTCGCGCAGCGCACGCACCACGGCGGTGTCCAGCGACACCGGGCGGCGGCCGACCTTGATCTTAAAGGTGTTGATGCCGTAGACGTCACGCATCCGCTCGGCTTCGGCGACCATCTTGGCCGGCTCGTCGAAGCCGAGCATGTGGCTGACGCGCATCCGGTCGGTATATCCGCCGAGCAGGTCGCCAACGGGCAGCCCAACCGTGCGGCCAAGCGCGTCCCACATCGCCATGTCGATGGCGGCCTTGGCGGCCGGGTTTCCGACGGTCCGTGCCAGCCGGGCGCCGGCAACCTCACGTTCCAGCAGGGTGAGCCCGACGACCTGTGGCGCGAAGATCTGCTCGATCACCGCAATGATTCCGGCTTGCGTCTCGCCATAGGTGAACGGGCGCGGCGGAGCCTCGGCGGCACCGACAACGCCTTCGTCGGTGTGTACCCGGACCAGCACGTGGTCGGCGGTGTGCACCTCACCGGAGGCGAACTTGAGCGGTTTTACGTACGGGATGGCGAACGGAATCGCCTCGATCGCAGTGATTTTCACAGCTGCCCTTCCCGAGTGGTCGATCCGGACAGCGACTCGGCCGCGAACGCTCCGTCGAGCACCCCAACCACCGCGTCAACGACGGGGTTGTCGGCGCCGGCGTGCCAGGCGAGCGCGAGGTCGATGGATCCCGCGTCGAGCAGATCCCGAAACACCAGTCCCCGCAACGGAAGTTCGCGCACCGACTGGGGAACGACGGCTACTCCCAGTCCAGCGGCGATCAGGGCCAGCAGCACTGCGGTGCCCGGCGCCTCGTGTTCGCGCTGCGGCACGAACCCGGCCTGCCGGCAGCTGCGCAGTACGGCCTCGTTGACGACGGAGTCGCGGGCGCAGTACGTCACGAAGGGCTCGTTGCGCAGGTCGGTCATCGACACGACGGGTTCGACGGCCAGTCGGTGATCGACGGACACCGCCAACACCAGCTGCTCGGTTTCGATGTGCCGCAGCTCGATGCCGTCGCCGACCGCTGGTGGGCGCAGCACACCCAGGTCCAGCGCACCGCTGCGCAGGGCATCGCACTGGACTGGGGTCAGCATGTCGGCCTGGATTTCCAGCGCCACCCGCGGAAGTTCCCGTTTGACGACGCGCGCGATGCGCGGCAGGTGCGAGAACGCGGCGGTGCCAGTCAGCCCAAGCCGCACCAGACCGCTGCGGCCGGCAGCGATCCGGCGCGCGCCGCGCACCGCGTCGTCGACGCCGGAGAGGATACGGGCCGCCTCAGCCTGCAGGAACTCCCCTGCGGCGGTCAGCGACACCTGCCGCGTGGTCCGGTTGAACAGCGTGACGTCCAGTTCGGCTTCCAGCTGCCGAATCGCGTACGAGAGCGCCGGCTGCGCGATGTGCAGCTGCTCCGCGGCCTGCCCGAAGTGGCAGCACTCGGCCACTGCAGCGAAATACCGCAGATGACGTAGCTCCATGAAAACCTCGCGTTTCGTCCCCGAGATCGGGTGCCGCCGCCGAGCTGTGACGGGCGACACAATGGCAGAGTAAGTCCACGATCCATACAGAACAAGGACCTAATTTCGTTCTATTAATCAATAATCGCGATCAATGTTGGCCTGGGTCAGGACTAGGAATTTGCCTGGTGTGACGGCAGCCACTCAGTGCGATCGTCTAAAAAACCGCACTGCTGGAGGCACCGTGACCGCATCGATCAGCGAGAATCTCGACCACGTGGGGGCCGTCCTCGCCGACGCAGTGATCGACGACCGGGAGTCCGGCGTGTTCCGGGCCAACCGGCGGATCTTCACCGACGAGGAGATCTTCGAGCTCGAGATCAAGCACATCTTCGAGGGCAATTGGATCTATCTCGCTCACGAAAGCCAGCTGCCCAATACGGGCGACTACTTCACTACCTACATCGGGCGGCAGCCCGTCGTGATCACCCGGGACAAGGACGGCGAGCTGCACTGTCTGATCAACGCGTGCGCGCACCGCGGCGCGATGCTCTGCCGCCGCAAGACCGACAACCGGATGACGTTGACCTGTCCGTTCCACGGCTGGACATTCCGCAACGACGGCGAGCTGCTCAAGGTGAAGGATCCGGACGGCGCCGGTTACCCCGCGACGTTCGACGTCAACGGATCGCACAACCTGACCAAGGTGGCGCGGTTCGACAACTACCGGGGTTTCCTGTTCGGCAGCCTCAACCCCGACGTACTGCCACTGGCCGATCACCTCGGCGACACCACCAAAGTGATCGACATGCTCGTCGACCAGTCACCCGACGGGCTGGAGGTGCTGCGCGGCAGCTCGACATACACCTACGACGGCAACTGGAAAGTGCAGGCGGAAAACGGCGCCGACGGCTATCACGTCACCGCCACCCACTGGAACTACGCGGCCACCACGTCGCGCCGCACCACCGGCGAGTCCAAGAACGACGCGAAGGTGCTCGACGCCGGCAGCTGGGGCAAGTCCGGCGGGGGCTACTGGTCCTACCCGAACGGCCACCTGTGCCTGTGGACCTGGGCGGCCAACCCGCAAGACCGCCCACTATGGGACAAGATCGACGAGCTGAAGGCGCAGTTCGGGGACGCCAAGGGCGAATTCATGGTCAAGGGGTCCCGCAACCTCTGCCTGTATCCGAATGTCTATCTGATGGACCAGTTCTCGACGCAGATCCGGCACTTCCGGCCGATCGCGCCGGACAAGACCGAGGTCACCATCTACTGCATTGCCCCCAAGGGGGAAAGTGCGGCCGCCCGGGCTCATCGGATCCGCCAGTACGAGGACTTCTTCAACGCCTCCGGCATGGCCACTCCTGACGATCTGGAGGAATTCCGATCCTGCCAGCTGACATTCCGGGCGCAGGCCGCACCGTGGAACGACATGAGCCGCGGCGCCGAGCACTGGTTGTCCGGCCCGGACGAGGTCGCGAAGTCCCTGGGCATGCACGACATCATCTCGGCCGGGGTGCGCAACGAGGACGAGGGTCTGTACCCGGTCCAGCACGGCTACTGGCTGCAGACGATGCGCGGCGCCGTGGCGAAAGAGAAAGCGGCACAGGGTGGGACAGAGAACTGACATGACCACCACCGAGAAAGCCGGCACAAAGCTGATCACGCAAAACACAATTGAGCAGTTCCTCTACCGGGAGGCGCGTTACCTCGACGACCGGGAGTTCGAAAAATGGCTGGAGTGCTACGCCGATGACGTCGTCTACTGGATGCCGTCGTGGGACGACAACGACCGGTTGGTCGAGGACCCGCAGCGCGATATCTCGCTGATCTACTACCCGAACAAGGGCGGACTGGAGGACCGAGTCTTCAGGATTCGCACCGAACGCTCCTCGGCCACATCGCTTCCCGAGCCGCGCACCAGCCACAACATCAGCAACGTCGAGGTCATCGAACGCAGGGGCGACACCGTCGACGTCCGATTCAACTGGCACACAATGTATTTCCGATACAAGACGGTCGATCCGTATTACGGGACGTCCTTCTACACCATCGACTTCTCCGGGGAACAACCGCTGATCCGGCGCAAGACCGTGGTGCTGAAGAACGACTACATCCACCACGTGGTCGACATCTATCACTTCTGAGGCGACTCGTGACCGTCACACCAGAACGAAACACCCACCAGGTGGCGCTCGCCTTCGAGGACGGTGTCACCCGCTTCATCACCTGCCGGGATGATCAAACGGTCGCCGACGCGTCCTACCGCCAGCGCATCAACATCCCGCTGGACTGCCGCGACGGTGCCTGCGGGACGTGCAAGGCGTTCTGCGAATCGGGTGAGTACGACCCGGGCACCTACATCTCCGACGCATTGTCCGATGACGAGGCCGCCGCCGGCTACGTGCTGCCGTGCAGTATGAAGCCGCGCACGGATCTGGTCCTGCAGATCCCCAGCAGCTCTGAGGTCGCCAAGACCCAGGCCGTCACCTTCACCGGCGAACTTGTTGAACTGCAACAACTCTCGTCGACCACCGTTCAGATCGCCGTGGAGATCCGCAACCGCTCCGACTTGGTCTTCCTGCCCGGCCAGTACGTCAACTTCACCGTGCCCGGCACCGATTCCGTCACGCGGTCGTACTCCTTCGCCAACGCCCCGCATGAAAAGCGGCTGACTTTCCTGGTGAAGCTGACGCCGGGTGGTGCGATGTCGACGTACCTGACCGACCGAGCGGCGGTCGGCGACGACATCAGCTTCACGGGCCCACACGGGTCGTTCTTCCTGCGCGACACCGAACGGCCGGTGCTGCTGTTGGCCGGCGGCACCGGGCTGGCCCCGATCCTGTCGATGCTGCGCAAGCTGCGCTTCGACGGCAGCCACCGCAAGACGCACCTGGTGTACGGCGTGAGCACCGACGAAGATCTCGTTGAGCTCGACGCGCTGGCGCAGATCGCCGCCGGCCTGCCCGAATTCACCTGGGACCACTGCGTTTCCGATCCCGGCACCACGGCGGCCAACCAGGGCTACGTGATGAGCCTGATCCGCCCCGAACACCTCTACGACGGCGATGTCGCGATCTATTTGTGCGGGCCCCCGTCGATGGTCGAGTCGGTGCGCAAACACGTCGTCGAGATGGGCATCGAGCCGACCGGCTTCTACTACGAGAAGTTCGCACTGGCCGCGCCCAACGGTCGGCCGGAAACGCCCGCCGAACCCGTAGCAGCGCAACGGCAGCCAGTCACCCCCCGGGAGGACCTTCTGACTGCACCGGACGCGCGTGCAGTGGCCGGTCAACGCCTGTTCCCCGGCGCCGCGATCAGCCCCTGGCCCCATACGGTCTGCGCCGGCGATCACGGCGATGTGATCCGCCGGGTCGCTGGCCAGTTGGTGGCACCCGCCGGCCCGGGTTCCGGCACCGTCGTCCCGCTGGACGACGACGACGAGCTCATCACCTCAGGTGCCCGCGCCATCGCCGGTCTGGAGGTGTTCGCGGCGGGCGCCGCGCCCGCGCCGCTGCTGACCCCAATGACGCAAGCGGCGCCCGTGGTCGCCGCCGACGGCTACCAGATCGGTGAGGAACATCCCGCAGTGCGCGAGTCCGATGCGATCTTCGAGGCCCGCGCGGCCCTGGAGCTTGGTGCGCTGGAGCTGACCATTGGGCGGCTCAGCAGCCAGCAGCTGGCCGGTTATCGCCTGCTCGCCGAATCGACCGTCCCCTATGTCGATGGCGACCGGTTCGTCGACGCGGCGCAGTACACCGAAACCAACGCCGCGTTTCATGATTATCTGTTCACCCTGACCGGCAACGAACATCTGCTGCAGGCCTACACGGCGCTCGGCGTGAAGGGCCGGATGGCCGAAACGCTGCGCAATGCGACGTGGTGTCATCCGTTGTGCGCGCAGGATCACGTCGACATCGTCGACGCGTTCGAGGCCGGCGACCGGCAGACCGGACGAGCGCTGATCGCCGCCCACGCCGATCGCTCGAAGCAGACCATGCGCCGGGCGATGTCCGACGCGCTCGCCGCTCGACGGCCGAAGTTCATCACGCCCGGCCGCTTCGATGGCAAGGTCGTGCTGATCACCGGGGCGGCACAAGGCATCGGCGAGCAGACCGCCCGGCGGATCAGCGCAGAAGGCGGCACACTCGTCCTGGCCGACCGGTCGGAGTTGGTAAAGGAACTCGCCGACGAGCTGGCCACCGCCGGACCCGAGGCGCTGGCCGTCACCGTCGATCTGGAACACTGGGATGACGCCGAAGCTCTGACCCGCCAAGCCCTTTCGACGTTCGGCCGGATCGACGTGCTGGTCAACAATGTTGGCGGCGCGATCAACTTCAAGCCGTTCACCGAGTTCTCCGACGCCGAGATCCGCGCCGAGATCGACCGGTCGTTGATGACGACGCTCTACACGTGTCGCGCCGCGCTACCGTCGATGATGCAACGTGGTCAGGGTGTGATCGTGAACGTGTCGTCAGCGGCAACGCGGGGCATTCACCGCATCCCGTACTCGGCGGCCAAGGGCGGCATCAATGCGATCACCGCCTCCCTCGCACTGGAATACGCCGACAGCGGAATCCGAGTCGTCGCAACGGCTCCCGGCGGCACGCAGGCGCCGCCGCGGAGGATCTCCCGCGGCACACCCAAACCCGCCAACGACACCGAGCGCAGATGGTTCCAGGCCCACATCGACCAGACGATCGATTCGTCACTGATGAAGCGCTACGGCACCCTCGACGAGCAGGCCGCGGCCATCTGCTTTCTCGCCTCCGACGAAGCGTCCTACATCACCGGCACGGTGCTGCCCGTCGCCGGCGGCGATCTTGGCTAGCAGTCGCCTACGCTGTGATAGGTGATCATCGTGGCCACGACCTGCGTCGGGCGCGATCCTGAACTGGCCGAACTCGGCCGCCGCGCCGCCGCGACATCGGCTGGCGGGGCCGAGGTCATCGCGGTTGTCGGCGCACCGGGCATCGGCAAGAGCGCACTACTGCGGGCGCTAGCCGACCAGCACGCCGGTACCGTGCTCTACGCCAGAGCGACACCGTGGGAAGCCGACATCGCTGGTGCAGTGCTGAACCAGCTGCTGCAGGACCAGCCGCCCGCCGAACCTGTCGAAGCAGCAACGGTTTTCGTGGATCGGATCCAAACCGTCGATGCGCCCGTGCAGGTGGTGGTGGACGATGCTGAGCACGCCGACGAGGCGTCGATGCGCGTACTCACCACCGCCGTGAGACACCACCGTGCCCTCCCGCTGCTGGTGGTGCTCGGGATGACAAATCTGACGAATACCACCGCGGACCTCATCTCCGGTGAGATCCGACTCGACGGGCTCGACGCGACGGCGATGGCCGACCTGGCTGCCCAGCGCGGCCGGGTGATGCACCCGGCGATGGTCGAGGTGCTCACCCGGCACACCGGCGGCAATCCGCGCGACGCGCTGGCCCTTCTCGATGAACTGCCGGCGTCGGTGTGGTCGCGGCCCGACGCGCAGCTTCCGGCCCCCTCACATGTCATAGCCGACGTTGCCGCCCAGCTGAAGCGGTGCGGGCCGGACGGACGCGCTCTGGTCGACGCGCTTGCGATCCTGGTCAACGGCTCCCTGGGCGAGGCAGCTCGGCTGGCCGGACTCAACGACCCGCTGGAAGCGATCGACCAGGCTACCGCGGCGGGGCTCCTGGGCGGTGTGTCGGAGTTCGAGCCCCGGCTACGCGATCCGCTGACGCGCGCAGCCATCGTCGGTCTCATGGGGGCACGCGCCGCCGGCGAGGCGCATCGCCGCGCGGCGGACGTGGTGGCGGACCCGGTTCGTCGGCTTGGCCACCTCGTCGCCGCGACGCCAACCCCGGACGCCGCCCTCGCCGACGAGGTCGACCGACTGGCCCGCGCGCGGGGCACCGAGGGCGCATGGGCCGAGGCCGCCAGCCTCTTTCGCGAGGCCAGCCGGCTCAGTTCCGATCCGCTGTTGCGCGACGATAGGCTCACCCGCTCAGTGGACGCGCTCGTCGCGGCCGGCGACTGCGACGGCGCGGCCGCCCTAGTCCCAGCCGTCGAGAGCCTGCGCGAGACGCCGCTGCGCAACGCCGTCCTGGCCTACCTGGCGATCGTCCGAGGGCGGGCGCCCGAAGCCGAGGTGCGGCTTGGCCGCGCGTGGGACATCGTCAACGTCGAACGCGACCCGGAATCGGCCGCCCTGATAGCCCAGCGTCACGTCCTGCACTCGCTGGTGCGCTGCCGTGGCCGCGAGCTGGTCACCTGGGCGGACCGTGCGCTCGAGCTGGCGGGCGAGGACTCGCCAGCCGGGATCGAGGCCGCCGCCATCCGCGGTTTGGGACTTGCGGCGGCCGGTCTTCCAGACGAAGCGTCCGCGGCCTACGACAGCCTGGCCGCCCGCGTCCGCCATGGCCCCCAGGCGCAACGAATCACCATGGGCCGCGGCTGGCTGCAGCTGAGTCAGGACGACCTGGACAGCGCTCGCAGCAACCTGGAAGGCGCCGTCTCCACGACCGAGTTCGGCGGTTCGTCGCGGATCGCGCTGTGGGCGCTGGGCTGGCTGGCGCGGGTGCAGTTCCTGACCGGCGAGTGGGACCGGGCGCTACAGACCGTCGAGCAGGGCCGAGGGCTGGCCGCGTCGAGTGGCATCGTCCTGGCGACGCCGCTGCTGGAGTGGACCCAGGCGCAGGTGCATGCGCTGCGCGGCGACTGGGACAAGGCCGCCGCCGCCGTGCGGGCTGCGGACGCGGTCACCGGCGAATACGAGATGATGCGAATCCCCACTCTGCTTGCACGCGCGCAGATCGCCGAAGCCGGCGCCGACTATTCCAAGGTGCGTCGTGTGCTGGGTCCGCTGACCAAAATGCCGTCCGGTACCGCGCTCGATCCCGGGCTTTGGCCGTGGACCGACGTGCTCGCCAACGCGATGGTCATCGACGGCCAACTCGACGCTGCCGACGCGTTTCTGCGTCCACACGAAGAGCGCGCCCGCGCCCTTGGTCATCGCTCCACCCTCGCCCGCCTTGGCTACGCGCGTGGACGGCTATTGGGCGCGACGGGCGAATTGGCGGCCGCGCGAAGGGCTTTCGACGAATCACTGGAGCTGCTCGACGGGCTGCCGTTGCGCTATGACCTGGCTCGGGTCAACTTCGCCTACGGCCAAACGCTTCGCCGGGCCGGCAAACGCCGCGCGGCCGACGCGGTGATCGGCACCGCGCGTGAGCTCTACCTGTCGCTCGGCGCGCATACCTATGTGGCGCGCTGCGAGCGTGAACTCAAGGCCGGCGGGCTGCACATCCAACGCGCGGGGCGCGGCCACGCGGAACTCACGCCACAGGAGGAGGCGGTGGCTTCGCTTGTGGCGCAGGGATTGTCCAATCGAGAGGTGGCTGCCGAACTCTACGTCTCGCCGAAGACCGTGCAGTACCACTTGACCCGGATCTACGCCAAGCTCGGCGTCCGTTCGCGTTCGGAACTGACGGCGCTGCGCCGCTGAGTAACCGGTGCGCCTGTCTTGGCCACCACCTCGTTGACCGTCACGCCGGGCGCCGCCTCGACCAGCTCGAAGCCATCACCTGCGACGTCCAGCACGGCCAGATCGGTGATGACCCGGCTGACCACCCCGCGGCCGGTCAGCGGCAAGTCGCATGCGGCGACCAATTTGGCGTCGCCGGCCTTCGTCACGTGGTCCATCAGCACGATCACCCGACCGGCACCGTTCACCAGGTCCATCGCGCCGCCCATACCCTTGACCATCGCGCCCGGCACCATCCAGTTGGCGAGGTCGCCGTTCATTGCGACCTGCATACCCCCCAGCACGGCGACGTCGATGTGGCCGCCGCGGATCATCGCGAAGCTGGTCGCCGAATCGAAATACGATGCGCCTGCAACCACCGAGACGGTTTGCTTGCCGGCGTTGATCAAATCGGGGTCTACTTCGTCCTCGTACGGGAACGGGCCGACCCCGAGGATCCCGTTTTCAGCGTGAAGCGTGACATCCGAACCCTCCGCGAGGTAGTCGGGAATCAGGGTGGGCAGGCCGATGCCGAGGTTGACGTAATCGCCGTCATGCAGCTCCTTGGCGGCACGGGCCGCCATTTGCTCACGAGTCCAACTCATTTCGCGGTCTCCTTCGCCCGGCTTCGGGTGGTGCGCTTCTCAATGTCCTTGCGCGCAGCCTGCTCCGAGGTGAGCGCGACGATCCGCTTGACAAAGACGCCGGGCAGGTGGATCTCGTCAGGATGCAGAGCGCCGACCTCGACGATCTCCTCGGCCTCGACCACGCTGATTCGACCCGCCATGGCCGCCGGCGGGTTGAAATTCCGTGCGGCCGCGTGGAATTTGCAGTTGCCCGCAGTGTCGACCACAGCGGCGCGGATCAACGCGAAATCTGTGACGATGCCCTCTTCAAGGACCATCTCCTGACCGCGGAAGCTGCGAATCTCCTTGGGCGGCGACGCGAGCGCGACGCTGCCGTCGGCGTGGTAGCGCCACGGCAGACCACCCTCGGCGACCAGGGTGCCAACGCCGGTGGGCGTGAAGAAGGCGCCGATACCGCTTCCGCCCGCGCGCATCCGCTCCGCCAGGGTGCCCTGGGGGGTGAGCTCCACGGTCAGCTCACCAGCCAGGTACTGGCGGGCGAATTCCTTGTTCTCGCCGACGAAGGAGGCGATGACCCGGCTGATGCGGCGAGCCTCCAGCAGCAGGCCCAGGCCGGCGCCGTCGACGCCGCAGTTGTTCGACACGATGGTGAGATCGCTTGCGCCCTGCTCGAGAAGGGCCTCAATGAGGAACCACGGGATGCCGGCCAGGCCGAAACCACCAACCGCCAGGCTGGCGCCGGACGGGATGTCGGCGACCGCCTCGGCGGCCGAGCCGACGACTTTGTTCAGCGTCATGACTGCTCCAGGTGCTCGATGAGGGCTCCGGTGATGATGTCGGGCTGCTCGGCGTTGGCCAGATGCGCGGCGTGGGGCACGATCAGCAGTCGGGCGTCCTTCACACCGGCGGCGATCTCGGCCAGCATGGCCGGCGGAGTCGCCGGGTCGTCGGCCCCCGCGATCGCCAAAGTCGGCGCGGTAATGGAGGCCAGGTCGTCGCGTAGGTCGAGGGCGGCAATCGCCTCGCAGCAGCCGGCGTAGCCCTCGGCCGGAGTGGCGCCCACCATCGCCTGGTGGACGTCCCGGATATCGGGGTGGGCCGCCAGGAAGTCCGGAGTGAACCAGCGCTCGACGACCGCGGCGGCCACCGCGCTGCAGCCGTGGGCTCGCACTGTCGCGGCGCGTTGGGTCCAGTTGGATGCGGGAGGCAGCAGCGCGCCGGTGCACAGCAGAGCCAGCCGGTCCACGCGGTCGGGGTTACGGGCCGCGACCCGCATACCCGTCATGCCACCGAGCGACAGCCCGACAAGGTGGGCCCGTCCGACGTCGAGCCGATCCAACAACGCGATGACGTCGTCAGCCAGATCGTCAATTCCATAGGGTCCCAACGGAACCGGAGACGAACCGTGGCCGCGGGTGTCGTAGCGCACCACCCGGAACCGCTCCTCGAACGCGGCCAGCTGCGCATCCCACATCCGGTGGGTGGAGCCGAGCGAGTTGGATAACACCACCACCGGGCGATCGCCGCGCCCGGTAACCACGGCGTGCACCGGCACCGCGCTCATCAGACGGCCTCGAAAACCGCGGCCAGGCCCTGGCCGCCGCCGATGCACATGGTTTCGAGAACAAACCGCGCCTGACGACGCTTGGCCTCGTACGCGGCGGTGGCAAGGATCCGCGCGCCAGTTGCACCTATCGGATGCCCCAGCGAAATACCCGAGCCGTTGGGATTGAGCCGCTCGTCGAGCGGATCGACCTTCCACTCGGATAGCACGGCGAGGACCTGCGCGGCGAAGGCCTCATTGAGCTCGATGAGATCGATGTCGCCCAGCGTCAGCCCGGCACGGTCGAGGGCGGCCGCGGTGGCGCTTACCGGGCCAATACCCATACGGTCCGGCGGGCATCCCGTGATCGCCCATGAGCGCAGCGCCAAAAATGGTGTCAATCCCCGGTTTTCGGCCTCGTCCCGGGTGGTGACGACGCACATCGCGGCGCCGTCGTTCTGCCCGGACGCGTTTCCGGCCGTGACAGTGGCCGCGGGATCAGCGTTGGTGCGGATCGGACGAAGCGCAGCGAGGTCCTCGACGGTGACGTCGGCTCGCGGATGCTCGTCTCGGTCGACGACAGTGTTGGGCTTGCCGCGCTTGCCGGGCACCGTGATCGGGACCAGTTCGGTGCTGAACTTTCCGGAGTCGTGAGCCGCCGCGGCGCGATGATGTGAGCGTTCGGCAAGGCGGTCCTGCTCCTCGCGGGAGATGTCATAGGCCTTGCGCAGGTTTTCGGCGGTTTCGATCATGCCGCCGGCAACCGGATACGACGCACCGCCGGCCGTCTGACGAGCCCGATCGAGGCGATCCATCAATTCAATCCCGCCCTGCTTGATCCCCGAGCGCAGTCCAAGCGCGTAGTGCTCGACATTGGACATCGATTCCGCGCCGCCGGCCACCACGACGCTGGCTGCACCGGTGGCGACCTGGGCGGCGGCGTAAAGGACCGCTTGAAGACCCGAGCCGCAGCGGCGGTCGATCTGCAGCCCAGGTACACCGGTGCCCAAACCGGCATCAAGAGCGGCAATCCGGCCGATAGCCGGGCTCTCGCCGTTGGCATAGCCGTTGCCGAGGATTACGTCATCGACGTCACCTTCACCGAGTCCGGTTCGGTGGCCGAGTTCACGCAGCAGCGCTGTGGCCAACTCGGCGGCCGACAACGATGCGAGTGCACCGCCCATGCGCCCGACCGGTGTGCGCACCGGCTCGCAGATGACGATATCTCTTCCAACGGTCATGACTTAAAACTATGGAACGGCGCTGATATTCTGAAATATCTATTTCGCGCTTATTGAGAGCATTGGAGTCTTAGTCAGTGGAGCTGCGCCATCTCCGCTACTTCCGCGCCGTCGCGGAAGAGCTGCACTTCGGGCGCGCCGCCGTGCGGCTGCACATTGCTCAGCCGCCTCTGTCGCAGCAGATTCGTCAACTCGAGCGGGAACTCGCGGTGACCCTGCTTGTCAGGAACACACGCAAGGTCGAGCTGACGCCGGCGGGCAAGGCCTACCTCGACAGGGCAGTGGCGATTCTGGACGCGGTCGATGAGGCGGGGCGGCAAGCGCAGCGCATCGCGCAGGGGGCGGAGGGCCATCTCGCCATCGGCTGTGTCGGCTCGGCAACCTACTCCCTGCTTCCCCGGCTGGTTCGCGCGTTACGTGAGGAACTGCCTGGAGTCGATGTGAGCGTGCGCGGGGAAATGCTCGCGCCCGCCCAGATCTCGGCACTGCTGGCCGGCGATATCGATCTGGCGCTGCTTCGTCCGCCCATCGACGAGCCGGGAGTGATCGTCGAAACGGTGCGTCGAGATCGGCTGATCGCCGCACTGCCCGAGGGCCACTCGTTGGCTGCTCGTAACCAACTGCGCATCAACGATTTTAGTGACGAGGAGTTCATAGTGCATGCCGGCCATGGCCGTTCGGTCATGAACAGTGTGCTGATGGCGATGTGTGCGGACGCCGGATTTGTGCCTCGCGTGCGCCACGAAGTCGAGGAGACTTCCACCCTGGTCACGCTTGTGGCCGCGGGGCTCGGAGTGGCAGTGGTGCCCGAGCCAACAGCCGCCCTCGATGTGGCGGGGGTCTGCTATCGACGTTTGAGCCCTGCCCGGTTGGGTGTGGACTTGGCCGTCGGTCGCGCGGTTCTGGCGAACTCCCCGCTCATCGAGAATGCGCTCTCGACCCTACGGAAGGTTGCGGCTGGCCCGAACTGATGATCTGCCGCCTCGGCGCTGGCTGCCCTCGCAGTAAGTGTGCGCGGCGCGAGGGTGACGCGGAGAGGGCTCAGGGCACAACAGGCGCGGCGAAGAGTTGTTCGGCTGCGGTATACGGGTCGTGGCGGCCCTCAGCGACTTGTTCTGCCAAGCGATCCACTTCAGGATGGTTCCGCATTCGGGTCTGCGCCAGTGACAGAATCTGCGCGCGGGCACGCGCTACGCGTCGCTCCGGAGTGTCCGCGCGGTGATGCGCTTCGATCGCCGCAACGAGCTCCGGGATGCCCTCCCCTTGTGCAGCAACGAGTTTCAGGATGGGCGCCATCGTCTCACCACGGAGGTCACGCACGGTTTGGTCGGCGCCTTCGCGGTCCGCCTTGTTCACCACCACGATGTCGGCGACTTCGAGCAGGCCCGCCTTGGCAGCCTGAACAGCGTCGCCTGCACCAGGATTCAGAATAACGACGGTGGGATCGGCCACTGCGGCGATCTCGATCTCTGATTGCCCTACGCCGACGGTCTCCGGCACGATCACGTCGTACGACAGCGCCGCAAGGAGCCTGATAGCGGCCGGGATCGCGGCGGCGAGTCCGCCGAGATGACCGCGCGTCGCCACTGAGCGGATCAACACGTCAGGGTCGTTGATGTGCGCGGCCATCCGGATGCGGTCACCCAACAGCGCTCCCCCGCTGAATGGAGACGACGGATCGACGGCCAGCACCGCGACACGCATGCCGCGCTCGCGGTAGGCGCCGACCAAAGCCCCAACCGTCGTTGACTTACCTGCACCCGGTGGTCCCGTCACGCCGACGATCAACGGAGGAGTCGTCGGGCCTAGCGCATCGAGTACTTCCTCGCGGCGCGGACTTTCGACGAGGCTCAACAAGCGGCCGGCGGCTCGGGTCGATCCGTTGCGCGCCGCCTCGATGAGCTCGTCGATGGTCATCTCTGCCAGTCTAGGGAGCGGGTACCTCGATGACCGTGGCAGAACCCATTCCTCCGCCGGCACACATCGCCGCCACTCCGATACCGCCACCCCGCCTGCGCAGTTCGTGCACCAGCGTGACGAGCATCCGCGCGCCAGTCGCGGCGACCGGATGGCCGAGCGAGCAGCCGCTGCCGCTGGGATTGACCTTGGAGGGATCGATGTCGAGCGACTTGATGGTCGCCACGCACATCGACGCGAATGCCTCGTTGATCTCGAACAGGGCCACATCCGCCAGCGAAAGGCGTCCACGCGCAAGGGCTTTCGGGATCGCCTCGACTGGCGCCAACCCCGTCGACGCCGGATCCACGCCGACCGACGCCCACGACCGGATGATCGCCAGCGCCGGCAGTCCGAGGCGATCGCTCGCGATGCCGATTATCGCCGCGCCGTCGTTGCCGCCGCAGGCATTGCCCGCCGTGATCGAAAACCCTTCGATCTCAGGATGCAGCGGCTTGAGCGCGGCCAGCTTCTCCAGGCTGGTTTCGCGACGTGGATGTTCGTCGACCTCGAACAAGCCATACGGCGTCTCGATCGGCACGATCTCGTGCTTGAACCGACCCTCGTCGATCGCCTGGATGGCCTTGCGATGCGACCCCAGCGCCCACTCGTCCATCTCTTCGCGCGAGATGCCCGCCTTGACCGCGGCGTTCCAGCCCACCGTGATCGACATATCCATGTTCGGTGCGTCCGGGCGGTCGGGATGCGTGGGCGGGAACCAGTCGACCATCTCGTCGCCGGCCCGGCGCTTGAACCGCGGCGACGTCGACGCCGAGTTCACCCCGCCCGCGAGGATGAGCTGTTCCATGCCGGCCCGAATGCTGGCCGCGGCGCTCTGCACAGCTGCCTGGCCTGCAGCGCAGTGTCGATTGACGGCCAGACCTGGAACTGACGGCAGCCCCGCTGTGATCGCGGCATGCCTCGCGACGACACCGCCACCGTAGAGTCCCTCGCCCAGGATCACGTCGTCGATCGGCGTCGAGCCGAGATCGGCAACCGCGGCGCCCACGACGTGCTCGGCCAGCTGGTAAGCGTCGGTGTCACGCAGCGTGCCCTTGACGGCGGTGCCGATAGGCGTACGCAGGGCGGACACAATGACGGCGTCAGGCATGGGTGTCTCCGTTCCGGATGAGAATGATATTCTCTCAGTCCGAGAGTGCCAGTTGCAAGAAGGGGAACCATATGCAAATCGCAGGTAGCTCGGCGATCGTCGTTGGAGGCGCAGGTGGCCTGGGTGAAGCGACTGTCCGCCGCCTGCATGGCGCCGGCGCCAAGGTTGTGGTCGCCGACCTCGCCGACGACAAGGGCAAGGAGCTCGAGAACGAGCTCGGTGTGCGCTATGTCCGCACCGACGCCACCTCGGAGGAGTCGGTGAACGCGGCGATCGCCGAGGCGTCGTCGCTGGCTCCCCTGCGGATCTCCGTCGACACCCACGGGGGTCCCGCCAGCGGCGGCCGGCTCATCGGCAAGGACGGCTCGCCCCTTGACCTCGACGGCTTCAAGAAGACGATCGAGTTCTACCTGACGGCGGTCTTCAACGTGATGCGGCTGTCGGCGGCCGAGATCGCCAAGTCGGAGCCGCTCGATGAGGGTGCTCGCGGCGTCATCGTCAACACGGCCTCGATCGCCGGCTACGAGGGACAGATCGGCCAGCTTCCCTACTCCGCCGCCAAGGGCGGTGTGCTGGGCATGACGCTCGTCGCTGCGCGCGACCTCTCGCCGCTCGGCATCCGCGTCGTCACCATCGCTCCCGGCACCATCAACACCCCGGCGTACGGCAAGGCGGCCGATCAGCTCGAGCAGTACTGGGCGCCGCAGGTGCCGTTCCCCAAGCGCATGGGCCGATCGGTTGAGTACGCGCAACTGGCGCAGAGCATCATCGAAAACGACTATCTCAACGGCGAAATCATTCGTCTCGACGGGGCGCTGCGGTTCCCGCCGAAATGACCCTCGACGGCAAGGTGGCGTTCGTCGCCGGTGCCAGTCGTGGCATCGGCGCAACGGTGGCCAAGGCGCTTGCGGCACAGGGTGCTTCGGTCGCCGTCGCCGCACGCTCCGAGCGCGACGGCAAGGTGCCCGGCACGATCCATGCTGTCGCCGACGCGGGCGTGCTGTGGCTCGGGCCGATCGAATCGACACCGCTGAAGCGCTGGCAGCTGTGCCTGAACGTGAACCTGACCGGTGTCTTCCTGGTGACGAAGGCCGTCATACCGCATGTGCGGGCACGCGGCGGCGGATCGCTCATCGCGACCACCACGACTGGCGTCGGCATGGTCGAGCATGGCTCGAATGCCTACTGGATATCCAAGGCCGCCGTCGAACGGCTGTACCTTGGGCTGGCCTCAGATCTGAAGAGCGACAACATCGCCGTGAACTGCCTGAGCCCTTCGCGGGTGGTGCCGACGGAGGGCTGGCTGGCCGGCGGCGGCATGGAGATTCCGCCGGAAGCGATGGCCAATGCCGCGGTGTTGCTCGCCCAGCAGGACGCCAGCGGCATCACGGGCTCCATCCAACGTTCGGAAGAGCTCCCCGTCTAGTTCCGCGAGCGTGCGTGTCTGTACGCCGACACACCGCAAATCGTGTACACGTCGCGCACCTTCACCAACCGTCGAACGTGCGCATCTGATACGCAGCGCAAACCGCAATGCGGGTATTGCGCTGCGCACTGTCATGAAGCGCCGAGCGTGCGCAGAGTGCACGCATATCACGGCGTGTCGGCGTACAGACACGCACGCTCGCGGTAGTGGGGGCTAGCTCTTCTTGGCGTTGAGGCGGGTGACGATGTTGCGGAAGTCCTCAGTCTGGAAGGACTGCTCCTCGGCGGCGTTGGCGTAGTCGAGCACGGCCAGCACCGAACGCTCGAGGTGAATGTTCAACAGCCGCTTGGTGCTTTCGACGGCTTGCCGTGGGAGCTCCATGATTTTCTTGGCACACGCCAGCGCCTCGGCCAGCGGATCCTCGACGACGTGATTGGCCAGCCCGAGCTCCGCGGCGCGCTGGGCCGAAATACGGGTACCGGTGAGCGCGTACTCCTTGGCGTGCAGCAGGCTCATCTGCAGCGGCCAGACAAGCGGTCCGCCGTCCGCGGCCACCAAGCCGACCTGGACATGCGGGTCAGCCAGGTACGCATCGTCTTTCATGTAGACGATGTCGGACAGCGCCACCAGGCTGCAGCCCAGCCCGACGGCCGGGCCATTCACCGCCGCCACCACCGGAATTCGGCAGCGCGCCATCCCCAGCACGATCTCGCGGCCATGCAGGATGGTCTTGGCGCGCAGATCGGCGTCCTGGCGTAACTCCTCGAGATACGCGAAGTCACCGCCGGCAGAAAATGCCCTACCCGCTCCAGTGATCACCGCGGCACGTGCTTCGCGGTCCTCACCCAGGCGTGCCCAGATGTGGGCCAGGCCGACGTGCAAAGCATCGTTGACGGAGTTCAGCGAGTCCGGCCGGTTGAGCGTGATGATGCGCAGCGCCCCGTCGGACTGGACATCGATTTCCGGTGGCAGATCGTACAATTCAGTACCTTTCGTTCTTCGCCCGAGCGCTCATCACACTTCCAAACCCAAAATGCGCGACGCGATGATGTTCTTCTGAATCTGGCTGGTACCGCCCATCACGCTTTGCGCGCGGCTGTACATGTAGGCGCCGAACAGTTCCGGATCGCTGGTCCCGACGGTGGCCAGCGCAGCATGCCCGACCGATTGCTCGGTCCACGTCATCAACAGCTTGTCCAGCGACCCCTGCGGCCCGTGGGTGATGCCGTCGAGTTGCTCGGACAGCCGCCTGCGCACGTGCAACCGCAGCATCTCGGTCTGCACCCACGCCCACGACAATTCTTCCGGTGGCGGGCCCTCCACCCGGGATGCCAACTGGTGCAACAGCTTCCCGTACCGAGCGGAGAACCCGAGCGTCGACGGCTCGCGCTCGTGGCTGACGACGGTCATCGCGAGCTTCCAGCCCTCGCCCGGCGCGCCCACCATGTTCTCGACAGGCACCCGCGCACCGTCGAACAAAACCTGACCGAATTCCTTGGTAACGCCGCTGATCATCTTCAGCGGTCGCTGCTCGATCCCTGGCTGATGCATGGAGACGATGAACGCCGAAATGCCGCGGTGCTTGGGGACGTCCTTATCGGTGCGCGCCAGCAGCAGACACCAGTCGGCCACATCGGAATAGCTCGTCCAGATCTTGTGCCCATGGATAACGTACTCGCCGTCCTCGTGGGTCGCCGTTGTCGTCAACGATGCCAGATCGGATCCTGCACCCGGCTCGCTGAAGCCCTGGCACCACCGCTCGGTTCCGTTGATCATGCCGGGCAGGAACCGCTGTTGTAGTTCCTTGCTGCCGTGGTCACCAAGGCCGACCACGAGATAGCCGAGGCTGGGCCGAGCCGGAACGCCAGCCTTCGCGATCTCCTCGTCGACGATGACGTCGTAGACCGGTGGCAGGTCCTGGCCGCCATACTCTTTCGGCCACGACATGCCGAAGAAGCCGGCCTCATACAGCGCTTGATGCCACTCGCCCTGCTTGGCCCAGTACTCGTCGCCGGACGTCGGGAACTTGCCCTTCTGTTCGGTCAGCCAGCCGCGAAGCCTGTTCCGGAACGCGGCTTCCTCGGGCGAATCACGAAAGTCCAATGGACAGCTCCTCCAGCTTCACGGGCCATGCTTCGGTGGCGGCCAGCACCCGGCGCAGGTACACGTGGGCCAGGCATTCCCAGGTGTTGCCGATGCCGCCATGCACCTGGATCGATGTTTCGCAGACGGCCAACGCCGCACGGGTGCAGTAGATCTTGGCCACCCGCGCGGCCTCGATGGCCTCCGCCGCCGGCACCTCGTCGACCGCCCATGCAGCATGGCGCAACACGCTGATCGAGCCCTCGATCAGCGCAAGGCTCTCGGCCAGTACGTGCGCAACGGCCTGATACGACCCGATCGTCGCGCCGTACTGCTCCCGGACCTTCGCATAGTCCACAGCCAACGCATGCGCTCCGCGCGCGGAACCCACGAGGTCGGCACACGTCACCGTCAGCGCGAGTGCCCGCCAGCGGCCGGCGTCGCCTTCCGAGAGCTCACCAAGCTCGGCGGGCGACTCCACCCCTCCGGCAAGGCTTTTGGTCAGATCGACGGACTCCGGGCCTTCAGCCGCCGACGGCGCACGACCGATGCGACCCGCGAGGTCGTCGGTCAGCACAGGCCCGATGAAGGGCACGTCGACGAGCCCACGCGCGAACTCCTCGGCGACGATGGCGACCTCTACACCGGACGCACCGTCGGATCGCAGAGTGCGAAAGCCCGCGCCCTCAACCGCCTTTTCGAGCCGGGCGATGCGGGCCTGATCGTCGATATCCGCTACTGACCCGGGCCCAAGATCGTCGGCCAGCTTGGCAGCGGCCTCCCGCAGCTGCTGCTGTTCACTTGTCAGACGCACGTCCACAGACGCTCCTTCAACACTCGGCGCAACACCTTTCCCGATGGCAAGCGGGGTATTTCGGGCACGAACACCACACGACTCAGCCGCTTATACGACGCCAGCCGCTCCCCGACCAGGTCCACAAGCTCATTCGTCTCAACAGGGCCACACGTCTTGACCGCGGCGACGACCGCCTCGCCGTTCGCCGCGTCAGGCACACCGAACACGGCGCAGTCCTCGACGGCCGGATGCCCGTGGAGCACCGCTTCGATCTCGGCGGGCGCGACCTGAAAGCCCCGCACCTTGATCATTTCCTTGGCGCGGTCGGTAATGCGCAACCAACCGTCGGTATCCAGGTAGCCGACATCGCCCGTGCGGTACCAGCCGTCTGAAAACGCCTGAGTTGTCGCATCGTTCGGCAGATACCCGGTCATCACGGAACCCGACCGCACCTGGATCTCACCGACTCGCCCCGCGGACAGTGGCTCACCGGTCTCCAACGCGACGATCCGCACACGCACTTCGGGCACCGAGCGTCCCACGGTGTCGAGGCGAGCGCCTTCGATATCGTTGCAGGCGATGACAGGAAGCTCGCTTGCGCCGTATGCCGTTACCCAGTTCACCCCGGTTCTGCGGGTGACGGCCTCGGCGACGCTTGCGGTGACGGGCGTCGCGCACCACATGATGTACCGCAGCGACGACAGGTCGTAGGTTTCCAAGTTGGGGTGGGCAGCCAACGCCAAAGCGATAGGTGCGACTGCCATTTCGATCGTGATTCGGTCGGTCTCGATGTGGTGCAGCATCGCGTCGATGTCGAAACGGCGATGCAGCCTGATCCACGCGCCGGTATCGAGTGCCATCGCGATGTTGAGCAATCCAAGGATGTGTGACGGCGGCGTCATGATCTGCATACGGTCGGCCGACGACAGACCCAACGCATCGCGCCAGTGCCGCACAGCCACCCCAAAGGACTCGTGGGTGTGCCGGACAGCCTTGGGCATACCGGTCGTTCCCGAGCTGAACACGAGCAGCGCTTCGGATTGCGGGGCGGGTACTTCGACTGCACGCTGACCCGGGGTAACGGATTCGTCCAGGTGCAGCATCGGCATCAACTCGGCGAGCACCGGATGATCACCGACCGCATGCGAGGGAGTCGTCAGCGACAGCGCGTGCTCCACCTCCGCCCGCTTCCAGGCCGGGCTGAGAAGCACCGCCGATGCGCCCAGGCGCCAGATGGCCCAGAGTGCGGTGACGAACTCCGGACGGTTCGACGACATCAGCGCAACGCGCTCCCCGGGCCGCACACCACCGTGTTCGAGCACAGTCGCCATGCCATTGGCGAGGGCGTCGAGCTGCGGGATGCTGTATTCCCGCTGCTCAAAGGCGAGCGCTACCCGCTCACTCACGTCGCGCCCGCCCCTTTCCGGGAATTGAGAAGGTTTCGGTTCTCGAGGAGAATGGTATTCTCTTAATATCAGAATGACAATGCCAGGCGGCAGGGGGGCCATGGTCAAGCCGCACTTGTTCCACCTTGCGACGGTGTCTCGGATCATCAAGGAGACCGCCGACGCACGGACCTATGTGCTGGCTCCCGATGAGACGCCATTCCCCTACAAGGCCGGGCAGTTCTGCACGTTCAAGGTGAACGTTGACGGCGAGGACCTATACCGGTCCTATTCGATGTCGAGCGCACCCGAGACCGATTCCGAGATGGCCACGACCGTCAAGCGAGTGCCAGGCGGCAAGGTGTCCAACTGGATGCTGGACAACATCACTGAGGGCGACGAAGTCACTATGACGCGGGCCGCCGGCACCTTCTGCCTGACGCCCACATCGGCGCCTCTGCTGGGCTTCAGCGGCGGTAGCGGTGTCACGCCGATCCTGTCTCTCGTCAAGAGCGCATTGGCCACCACCGACCGCGCAGTGCGCCTGCTGTGCGCGGACAAGGACCGGGCGTCCGTCATCTTCGAGGGCGTACTCGACGATCTCGTCACCCGCTACCCGGACCGGCTGTCGATCGTGCGCCACATCGACGCCGAACAGGGGCTGATCGATCCGGCGGCGATCGTCGACTTCGTCGGTGACAACGCCGACGCCGACTGCTATGTCTGTGGGCCCGAGGGATTCATGTCGGTCGTGACGTCGGCGCTGTCTGGTCCGGGGACGGTGTTCATCGAGGACTTCGACGCCGCGCCGCAGACCCACGAGCCCGCATCGGCGGAGCAGGACAGCGGCAAGGTCGACGGCACCATCACGATCCACCTCGACCGCACGAAGGCCACAGTGCCTCGGGTCGAAAACGAGACACTGCTCGAGAGCGCGCGCAGGGCTGGTATGTCGCCGCCCTTCTCCTGCGAGGCGGGCAACTGCGGCACGTGCATGGCGCGGCTGTCGGAAGGCAGCGTGACCATGCGAGTCAACGACGCCCTAGAACCAGACGAGGTCGAAGACGGTTATGTGCTGACCTGCCAAGCTATTCCGGATACGCCGTCTGTAACGGTCCACTACGAAGACTGATCCCCATGCTCGTCGAGCATCGGCGGTGGCCGGTATGCGGGCTCGTACCCGTCGATCCGGATCGGGCTGCGGACGAGCTGAAACTCCCCCGCCTGCACGATGACTTCGGCTGTGGCTTCCAGCGCCTCGGGTAGCGTCCGCACGGCGGCTGCGGGAATGCCGCGCGGACGCAATCGCGACTCCCAACTCGCCGCCGTATCCGTTGCCAACGCGGCGCTGACGACGGCGAGCACCTCGTCGCGGCGCTCCGCACGCTCGGCCATCGTCGGATAGCCATCGATCTTCGCCTCGGACGCAAAGGCTTTCCAGAATGCGTCGTGAGTGATGAATAGCGCCAAGTACCCTTCGGCCGTCGAAAACAACTGGGCTGGAACGTAGTAGGAGTGCGCCCCGAATGGATAGCGCCGCGGCGCGGCG
The DNA here is from genome assembly GCF_035274705.1 of Mycobacterium sp. Taxonomy (GTDB): domain Bacteria; phylum Actinomycetota; class Actinomycetes; order Mycobacteriales; family Mycobacteriaceae; genus Mycobacterium. The sequence continues at coordinate 68,457 of NZ_DATENY010000063.1, forward strand.
CCGTCGTTGAGGTACGCCGACGCGCGGTAGTTCAGCTGAGACAGCATCACGTCGCGTAGCGACACGTCCACCTGACCACCGCGCCCGGACACGATTTGTGCGAGTAGCCCCAGCGCCGCCGCCAGCCCGGTCGAGTTGTCCGCCGACGAATATCCCGGCAACGTAGGCGGGCCCGCCGGATCGCCCGTCATCGCCGCGACGCCCGTCGCGGCCTGGATCACGTAGTCGAATGCCGGGTCGTCACCGCCGTCCAGCCCGAAGCCGGTCATCGCAACGCAGACGATGCGCTCGTTGTACTGACGTAGCGAGTCATAAGTAAGGCCAAGACGTTTGATCGCCGACGGCTTCATGTTGACCAGCAGCGCATGCGAATTCGCGACGAGCTCGCCGAGCCGCTGCCGCCCAGCCTCGGAGCGCAGATCTAGACATACGCTCTGCTTGTTGCGGTTGAGGCTGGCGAAGTAGCTGTCGCTGACCTGACGCGAGATCTCACCCCCCGGCGGCTCGATCTTGATGACCTCGGCGCCGAGGTCGGCCAGCAGCATCGTCGCGTACGGGCCGGCCAGCATCACGCCCGCCTCGAGGATGCGGATACCGGAGAGCGGCCCTTGGCTCATCGGTGCCGTCGGCTCTTCGCGCGAGCGCTCATCGCACTTCCGCGGCCAGCTGCGAAATGACTTCGCGTGTCCGATATTTCGATGCGATCAACTCGTCGCGCGTCTCGCCGATCGGCAGTAGCCGCACCGACAAATCGGTGACACCGGCATCGGCGAAGCGGCGGAACCGCGCGAGGATCGCCTCCTCGTCGCCGGCGGCGGTCAGATCGCCGACATCGCGGGCATCGCCGCGATCCAGTAGCTTCTGATAGTTCGGCGAGGTCTCCGCCTCGGCCAAGATGCGGTTGGCGCGCGCCTTCGCGGCGTCGATCTCGGAGTTGGCGCATAGGCAAACCGGGATGCCCGCGACGATGCGCGGTGCCTTACGCCCGGCGTTGTCGGCGGCCTTGGTGATTCGCGGTGCGATGTGATCGCCGATGGCGCGCTCATCGGCCATCCACAACACGGTGCCGTCGGCGAGTTCGCCTGCGATCTGCAGCATTACCGGCCCGAGCGCCGCGACCAGCACCGGCATCGGCGTCGCCGCGGCCAGCACTGTCGGGTTGTGCACAGTGAACGTGTCGTTCTCCACGTCGACCTCGCCAGGGCCGGCCAGTGCGGTGTTGATCACCTGGAGATAGTCGCGGGTGTACGCCGCCGGCTTCTCGTACGGGATGCCGAGCATGTCGCGCACGATCCAGTGGTGCGACGGACCGACGCCGAGCGCCAGCCGACCGCCAGTGCCTGCATGGACCGATAACGCCTGACGGGCCAACGCGATCGGATGCTGCGCCTGCAGCGGTACCACGGCGGTGCCAAGCTCAATCCGCGACGTGCGGCCGCCCATGAGCGACACCATGGTCAAACAGTCGAAGTCATTGGGCACCTGGGGCATCCACGCGGTGTCCATGCCGGCCGATTCCGCCCACTCGATGTCCTCGAGGAACTTCTTGACCTTGCGGGCCATATCGCCACGCTCGGCCCCGATCATCACGCCAAGGCGCATCTCAGTCCACCTTCTCTTCCGGTGGGCTGGGGGCACCTCCCGGCCGAAGGCCAGGGGGAGAGCGAAGCGACCCGGGTATTGATGCGGTCAGCTTGCGCACCTCGTCGACAAGGACATCGAGCGATGTGCCCGTGGGAAACACCGCAGCAGCACCGGCTTCGCGGAGTTTGGCAACATCGCCCTGCGGTATCGTCCCGCCGACGACGACCGCGATGTCGCCGGCGTCGGACGCCCTCAGCGCCTCGACGGTCCGCGTCGTCAGCGCTAGGTGCGCACCCGACAGAATCGAAAGCCCCACCAGCGCAACGTCTTCCTGAAGCGCAATCGAGACGATGTCCTCGACGCGCTGGCGAATGCCCGTGTAGATGACTTCGAAGCCGGCGTCCCGCAGTGTGCGCGCGACGATCTTGGCTCCGCGGTCGTGGCCGTCGAGACCGGGCTTGGCAACAAGTACACGAACGGCCACCTAGAACACCACCGGCTGCTGGAATTCGCCCCACACCGCTTTGAGTGCAGAGACCATTTCGCCGACCGTGCAGTAGGCGTTGGCGCAGTCGATCAGCTTGTACATCAGGTTGTCATCGCCTTCGGCCGCGCGAGACAAGGCGGCCAGAGCTTCCTTCACTGCGACCCCGTCGCGCTCGGCCTTGACCTTGGACAGCCGCTTGAGCTGAACGTCGCGGCCTTCGGCGTCGAGTTCGTAGGTCGCGATGTCGGGTGGCGGCTCCTCGGACACGAATTTGTTGACGCCAATAACGGGCCGGACACCCGATTCCACCTCCTGGTGGATCTTGAACGCCTCGTCGGCGATCAGACCCTGCAGGTAGCCGTCCTCGATGGCGCGCACCATGCCGCCGTGCTGTTCGAGGTCGTGCATGATCTCGATGATCTTCTCTTCGGTGGCGTCGGTGAGCGCCTCGACGAAGTAGGAGCCGCCCAGCGGGTCGGCCACCTTGGTGACACCGGTCTCGTACGCCAGGATCTGCTGCGTGCGCAGCGCCAGTGTCGCTGACTCCTCGCTGGGCAGCGCGAACGGCTCGTCCCACGCTGCGGTGAACATCGATTGGACACCGCCCAACACCGCGGCCATCGCCTGGTAGGCGACCCGCACCAGGTTGTTCTGCGCCTGCGGCGCATACAACGACGCGCCGCCGGCGACGCACCCGAACCGGAACATCGACGCCTTGTCCGTGGTGGCGCCGTAGCGTTCGCGCACGATCGTGGCCCACCGCCTGCGGCCCGCCCGGTACTTGGCGATCTCCTCGAAGAAATCGCCATGCGTATAGAAGAAGAAAGAGATCTGCGGCGCGAACTGGTCGATGGTCACGCGGCCGCGCTCGACCACAGTGTCGCAGTACGTCACGCCGTCGGCGAGTGTGAACGCCATCTCCTGAACGGCGTTGGCGCCGGCGTCGCGGAAGTGAGCCCCGGCGACCGAGATCGCGTTGAACTTGGGCGCATCTTCCGCGCAGAACTCGATGGTGTCGGCAATCAGGCGCAGCGACGGCGCCGGTGGCCAGATCCAGGTGCCGCGTGAGGCGTACTCCTTGAGGATGTCGTTTTGGATGGTGCCGGTCAGTTTGACCCGCGGCACGCCCTTCTTCTCCGCGGCAGCCACATAGAAGGCCAGCAAGATCGCCGCGGTCCCATTGATCGTGAAGCTGGTGCTGATCTTGTCGAGTGGGATGCCGTCGAACAGGATCTCGGCGTCGGCCAGCGTGTCGACCGCGACCCCGACCCGGCCGACCTCCTCGCCGAACTCCGGGTCGTCGGAGTCGTAGCCGCATTGCGTGGGCAGATCCAGCGCCACAGACAGGCCGGTGCCGCCCTGGTCCAACAGGTAGCGGTAGCGGCGGTTGGATTCCTCGGCCGTACCGAAACCCGAATACTGACGGAACGTCCATGTCTTGCCGAGGTACCCACTGGCGAAGTTGCCGCGCGTGAAGGGATACGTACCCGGCGCAGGTGGATCGGCGTCCCGATCGGCCGGTCCGTAGACCGGCTCGAGCGGGATGCCAGAGGGGGTCTGTACAGGCTCGCTCATCACTGGATAACGTACTTGCACAAAATGAGAATGCCAATACCGCCCTGCGGAAATATGCACTGAGAGAGGGCGGCGTCAGACTGTAGAACCGGGCCGAACCCCCAGCAAACAGCGAATATGGCACTTGCCTAGAATGAGAATGCCAATACCATCAAGGGACGGCACATCGAGGAGGCCCATGTCCACGTTCAGCGACCGCACTCTCGTCGTCTCGGGCGGTAGCCGTGGCATCGGGCTGGTCATTGCGCTGGGCGCCGCCAAACAGGGCGCGAACGTGGTGCTGCTGGCCAAGACGGCCGAACCGCACCCGAAGCTACCGGGAACCGTCTTCACCGCCGTTGCCGAGATCGAAGAGGCCGGTGGCAAGGGCGTCGCCGTGAGTTCAGCCAGGAACGGGCTGGGGCAAGCATCGGCTTTAGCTGTTTGTGGCCGGAGACCCATATCGCGACCTCGGCGGTCGCCAACATGGCCGACGGCGAACTGATGTCCTCGTCGCGCAGCCCGGAGATCATGGCCGACGCCGCTGTCGAGATCCTGTCCCGCGCGCCCATGGACGTCAACGGCCAATGCTTCATCGACTCCGCCGTGCTGGCCGAGTCCGGTGTCAGCGACCTGTCTCGCTATGGCGGCGGCGACGACCCCATCCTTGATATCTTCGTCGACAAGTCATGAGTATCTCGTTGCTGCTGGAAATGGCGGCGTCGTCGAATCCGGACCGCACCGCGCTGGTGTCCGGCGACATGCGCTTGACCACAAGCGAACTGAGCTCACTTGCCGACGGCGGCGCAGGCGTGATCGCCGCCTCCGGCGCCCAGCACGCGGCCTACATCGGCACCGGCGGCGTGATGTTGCCGCTGCTGCTGTTTTCCTCGGCCCGTGCGGCGGTTGCGTTCACGCCGCTGAACTACCGGCTCAGCGAGGACGGCCTGCGGCAGTTGATCGACCGCCTGCCGACGCCGCTGGTGATCGCAGACGCCGACTACCGCGACATGCTGGCCGGCGCCGGCAAGCAGGTGATGACCTCCGAGGAGTTCATCGACGCTGCCCGCAGCGCCGAACCCGCTGCGGAATTCCCGGATCCCGACGATGTCGGGGTGGTGCTCTTCACGTCGGGCACCACGTCGCGGCCCAAAGCCGTTGAACTGACTCACAACAACTTGACCAGCTACGTGACCGGCACCGTGGAGTTCGACGCCGCGGACCCCAGCGACGCCGCGTTGATCTGTGTGCCGCCATATCACATCGCAGGCGTCAGCGCCGCGTTGTCGAATCTTTACGCGGGCCGAAAGATGGTGTATCTCCGCCAGTTCGACCCGAACGAGTGGGTGCGCCTGGTCCGCGACGAGGGCGTGACGGCGGCGACCGTAGTGCCGACGATGCTGGACCGAATTGTCACAGTGCTGGAGCGAGACAAGGTGGCACTGCCGACGCTGCGCAACTTGGCCTACGGCGGGTCCAAAGTTGCTCTTCCCTTGGTACGCAAGGCGCTTGGCCTGCTGCCGGACGTTGGTTTCGTCAACGCCTACGGTCTCACCGAGACCAGCTCCACGATCGCGGTTCTCACCCCGGAGGACCACCGGGCCGCACTGACCGCTTCAGACGAGGCGGGCGCTCGGCGGCTGGGGTCCGTCGGACAGCCGGTACCCAGCGTCGAGGTGCAGATCCGCGCCGAGGACGGCGCCGTACTCGGCCCGGGTGAGACCGGTGAGCTGTTCGTCCGTGGCGAGCAGGTGTCGGGGCGCTACGCCGAGATCGGGTCGGTGCTCGATGCAGACGGGTGGTTTCCCACCAAAGACGTTGCCATGCTTGACGAAGACGGCTACCTTTTCATCGGCGGTCGTTCTGACGACACCATCATCCGCGGCGGAGAGAACATCTCCCCAGCCGAAATCGAGGACGTACTCGTCGAACACGCGTCCGTGCGCGATTGCGCGGTCGTCGGCCCGGACGATCCCGAATGGGGCCAGATCATCGTCGCGGTGGTGGTGCCCGCCGAAGGCACGACGCCCGACCCTGACGAATTGCGCGAGCATGTGCGAGCGCATCTACGCGGATCACGCACACCTGACCGGGTGGTGTTCCGTGACGAGCTGCCGACCAACGCGACGGGCAAGGTGTTGCGTCGCGAACTGGTTGATGAATTCGCGCGCGCACGCGAGGGGCACGAAAAACACAGGAGCCGAACATGATCAAGAACGGCACGCGGCTGCAGAGCCAGGTCTGCGATACCCAGGTGATCGTCGTCCGCAGCGCGGACAGCCTCGATGATCTGCGGGCGGGCGGCGTCCCGATGGTGCCGCTCGACGCGCAGAAATCCGCCGACGCCACAATGGATCCGGCCTTGTCTGACGGCAACGTGATGGGCAAGCGCTACGTCGACGAAAACGGTGCCGAGGTGCTCGTCACCAAAGCGGGGTCCGGGACACTGAGCATCGGAACTACTCCACTGAATCTGAAGGAAGCCAAGCCGCTACCGGCCAGCGACTGACACGATGGCCTTATGAGGCCACGCAGCCTGCTCGTTCGATATTCGGCAGGCCTTGCGTTCGCCTACCTCCTCTGCGCCGCAGAAGTCGTCGCGATCGTCATTTCGGTGAGCGGTGAGGCAGTCATCGGCGCGCAGGCCGTCCTCGGCCCGAAGAATCTCGTCGCGACGGTGGCGATTGTCGTCGTCGGAACCACCTCCGTGTGGCTGAGCAGCGTCGCCTTGGTCGGTCGCGCGCTTCACCGAGCGGGTTCTGCTCGAAAGGGAAAGGCGCCGAATATCACCCGGCGCCAATCCGCGATCCTGTTGACGCCATGGGTCATCGCCACGGTTGTGATGATTCCGTTGAACGTCAGCAATGGCGGCCGGGTTCTGACACTCATTGCTTCGGCAGTCATGTTCGGCGCGACGGCGACGGTATGCACCGGCTTTCTGTTCACCCAACGCCCGTTGCGCGCCCTGATGGTAGCCGCGACAGTGGATTTGGAGCACGCCGAGAGGGCGCCGGGAGTGCGGGCGCGATTGATCCTGATGTGGACCATGTGCACGGCGTTACCCGGCGCGGGAATCGTGGTCCTCGTAATGCTGCGAGCCAACGGTTGGATCATCAAGGACAACGCGCCGATCGAGGTTCCCATCTTGGTGCTTGCGCTCGTCGCCGTCATACTGGGATTGCGCGCAATGATTCTCGTGTCGTCTTCCATATCGGATCCCGTGCACGAGGTCGTCGACGCGATGGCGGAGGTAGAGCGCGGACACATCGGCCAGAAGATCGACGTCTATGAGCGATCCGAAATCGGCCAACTTCAAAGCGGATTCAACCGCATGGTCGCGGGACTGCGGGAACGTGACCAATTGCGGGACCTGTTCGGCCGTCATGTCGGCGAAGAAGTCGTCCGCCGGGCGGTCGCCGAAAACGAATCGCTGTCGGGAGACGAGCGTGAGGCCGCGATTCTGTTCATCGATCTGGTGGGGTCGACGCAGTTGGCGGCGACGCGGGAGCCACACGAGGTGGCCAAGGTGCTCAACGACTTCTTCCGCATTGTCGTCGCCGCGGTGGACAAACAGCGTGGGCTGGTCAACAAATTCCAGGGCGATGCGGCGCTGGCGGTTTTCGGCGCACCCCTACGCATCGACGATCCGGCGACGGCCACGTTGGCAACCGCACGGGCTCTGGCCGACGAGTTGCGCCGTCTGCCGGTCGACTTCGGCATCGGGGTATCGGCGGGCCCAGTCTTCGCCGGCAACATCGGCGCCGAAAACCGTTATGAGTACACCGTGGTCGGCGATGCCGTCAACGAAGCGGCGCGGCTGGCTGACCGCGCCAAGGAGTTCGACGGGCGCGTGTTGTGCTCAGCCGCGGCCTTGGCGCGCTCGGATGCCCCTGAGCGACGGTGCTGGGCGGTGTGTGGTTCCGAGGTGCTGCGAGGCCGGTCGGAGGCGACGGAAATGTCGGCGCCGGCTACACGCTGTGGCGCAGATACTGGCCGACCTGGCCGCGCAGTACCCGACAAACAGTGAAAGAGGAGAAGAGCGTCAAGGAACATCTTCGCTCGCTGATTCACCAACGGTGGGAGCCGAAGGGGCCATGGAACTAACCTCACCATCGTTGCGTGTTTCGAGAGACACCGCCCAATATCGGAGCGCTACTGCATATATCCGACAAACCCGAGGAACATAATCAGATAGCCCGGGAGGGACTTTGGCTCGAAAAACGCTGTGGTGACAAGACGTAGCGCGAACACGGCCACTCCAAGTAACCAGATGTAGTAGACAATGCGGACGATCCGGGCTGCGGGCCTGTGGAACCCATAGAACAATAACGCGAGGCGGAGCGTTAAGCGGCGCCCCTTCTGACCTTTTGGTCTCGCTGTCTCGACGCGTTGTGCCCAAAGGCGAAGGCCGATCGCGAGCAGCACCAAAGCTGCAACGATGAGTAGGTCTGCTGTGAAGTATTCGGGCACGCCGGCGACAGGGTTCAGGATGTCAAGGATCAAGAAGCCCACCAACATCGGCACCAAGCCCAGAAAAACGTAGTAGGCGCCACGCAGAACCCTCGCTGCTCGACTCTGAAACGGATAGAGAAGTAGCAGTCGGCGAAGCGTGACCGCCGGCCTCTGATCAACAGGAGGTGGGTTGGACTCCTCGACACGGGCGGACGCCTCGTCCAGCCAGGCCACTGCACGAGTGATCGCTTCCTGTTCTGCTTGAGACGAATCGCCAAGCGCCTTCCTCGCATTCCACCACTCGGCGGCGAAGGACACTTGGCGGCTCGCATCTTCAAGCGCCAGCTTGCGTCGGCCGGCCTGTGTTCTTCGTAGCCGCCAGTCGCCCACCACCAGGCCGAGAACCCCGAGGAAAGCGGACAGGATCGGCACCAACAGGGTGACGGCGACGTTTATTGCTTGCTCTCGGCTCACCTAGCCCGTACCCCCTAACGCTTCATCGCGCAAAGCGCTTACCTCGAAATCGTGTCATCTCCAGCAGACGCCGGCTGCCCTATTGCGCAGGTCGCTCTCCGCCACGTTGTCCGAAGTGCTCGGGCTGCCCACTGGTGTCTGCCAGGCGATCGGAACCAATAAGCTGACGCCGTGACTGAGTCGGCGCCGTTTAGCGGACAGGTCGCCGTGGTGACCGGCGGCGCACTCGGCATCGGCGGCGGCATCAGCCGGCGGCTGGCCGCGGCCGGCGCGCACGTCGTTCTTGCCGACATCGGCGCCGAGGCGGCCAATGCGACTCGCGACGAAATCGTTTCCGCGGACGGCCGCTGCACCGTCGTCGTCGGCGATATCCGGGAACGGGAAACGGTGGCCGCGGTGACGGAAACCGCGTTGGGCGTAGCCGATTCACGGATCGACATCCTGGTCAACAACGTCGGCGATTTCCGGCCGGCGGCGAGAACCTTTCTGCACAGCACCGAGGAGCATTGGCAGACGCTGTACGAACTCAACCTTCTGCACGTGCTGCGGATGTGCCATGCCGTGTTACCGGCGATGGTGAGTCGCGGTCGAGGCGCGATTGTGAACAACGCGACGGTCGAGGCGTTCCGCGGCATTCCCTACGCCGCGGTGTATGCGGCGTTCAACGCAGGTGTGGTGGCCTTCACGCGCAGCCTGGCCGTCGACGTGGCACAGCATGGCATCCGGGTCAACGCGATCGCACCGGACCTCGCCGACACACCGCAGACGCCGGCCGACTCGATGCTGCGCGGACGTGATCCGTCGTTGATCCGCACGTGGATCCCCGTGGGCCGATTCGGACAACCCGACGACTATGCGGCCGTCGTGCAGTTCCTGGCGTCCGACGACGCGCGGTTCGTCACCGGGCAGACGATCCCGGTCGACGGCGGCACGCTGGCCGCGGCCGGCTGGTATGCCCGCGCCGACGGCAAAGGTTGGACGAATATGCCCAACGAGACCTAGGGCTTGGCGAAACCTGCTGCGCTAAGGGTCTTTTGGCCCTGCTCGCTGATGACCAGTTCGACGAACTTGTGCGCCAACGCAGCGTTACTTGATTCCTTGAGCACCGCGATCGGATACGTGTTGACCGCACCGGCGGCTTCGGGGAACGCAACGGCGGTGACCTTGTCACCTGCCCCGATTGCGTCGGTGACGTAGACAAGGCCTGCGTCGGCTTGGCCGGTGGTCACTTTGTTGAGGACGTCGGACACCGAGGACTCTTCACTCACGGGCTTCAACTGCACACCGGTCGCCTGCTCCACTTTCTGAGTGGCCGACCCGCAGGGCACCTGCGGAGCGCAGACCACGACGTTGAGACCCGGTTGCGTGAGGTCCTTGAACGATGCGATCTTCTTCGGATTCCCGGGTGCGACAGCGATGGTGAGCGTGTTGGACGCGAAGTTCACCGGATCGCCGGCCAGCAGACCGCCCTGCGCTGCCTTGTCCATGTTCTTGGCGTCAGCGGATGCGAACACGTCGGCCTGGGCGCCCTGGGTCAACTGAGTGACCAGATCCGACGATCCTGCGAAGTTGAATTCGACTGAGGTACCGGGGTTTTCGGTCTTGAATTGCTCACCGATGTCGGTGAATGTCTTCTTGAGCGAGGCCGCGGCGAACACAACGATCTCCTGGTGCTCGGCCGCCGGCTGTTGCGAGGAGCTGCATGCGCTGACCAAAACGAGGGCCAGCATGCCGATCGCCACGCGTTTCACGACTCTCCTCCGGGGGTCTCGACGATCACGGTGGTGGCCTTGACGACGGCGACCGCGACGCTGCCCGGTTCGAGATTGAGCTCGCGAACCGCGTCCGCACTCATCAACGACACGACGGTGAAAGGGCCGCATTGCATTTCAACTTGTGCCATCACCTTGTCGGTCACGACCCTGGTGACCAGCCCGGCGAAGCGATTGCGCGCAGAACTGGCGATGGTCAACGGGTCCTTCGGCGCTGCCGCGGCGTGCGAACGCGCGAACTCGGCCAGCACGTCGCCGGCGATGACTTTCCGCCCGGACTGGTCTTGGCTCGCGGGCAGACTTCCGTCGTCGATCCACCGCCGAACGGTGTCGTCGCTGACGCCTAGCAGCTCGGCCGCCTCACGGACCCGGATCAATGCCACCGCGGCATCTTATCCGCAAATGCGGTCAAATTACATGTTTCCATCCGCGCGTGCGGATCAGCTTCGAAAGCATGAGCGCGTTCACGCGGGCGTTCACGCAATTCTGCGGGGAGACCCCGTCGTCGTATCGGAAAAGGGGTAGCGGTGGCGAGATCTGACGCGCTACCGATCGGAAGGCCGAAAGAGGCCCTCGCGCAGCAGCATGTTGACGGCGTCCTGCCATCGGTCGAGCTGTGTGGGTGTCGTGAGCGGCTCCAGGAGATGGCGCTCGACATGGCTGCGCAGGATGAGGGTGCCCAGGGGCAGCACGAGCGCGTTGAGAACAGCCCACTCCAGGTCGATATCAGGCCTGGCCTGCCCGTGTTCGGCGCGTTTCTTCCACCGGTCTATGCCGGTGTCCACGAGAAAGTCGAAGACCTCGGTTCCCAACGGACTGCCTTCGATGAGTGCGCGGCCGAGATAGTCCAATACGTCGGGGTGCTCGACCATGATGCTCGTCACCCGGTTGCTCATGGCGGTAAGCGAGTCCGCTGGCGGCCGCGGGATTGGTTGCGACATCGTGGCAGTCACGACGGCCAGGACATGGTCGTCGACGGCCTTGATCAGGCCGGCTTTTGTGGCGAAATGGTGTTGCACCAACCCAAGGGACACACCTGCGGCTGCGGCAACCGTCCGCAGTGATGTCGCAGAAGTCCCATACGTGGCGAAGCTTTTCAGCGCTGCGTCGCGTATGCGCTCGACACTCGAGGGCGCACTCGCGCCAATTCCGTCAGCCTCGGGCAGCACGGTTGTCATTCAACGCCTAGGGACGAGTGGGGAATCGACACGGTCGACAATACATCTGTATGGTGGGGTAACGGTACAAATGTATTGCCGAATGATTTCGGGGGCCGACGCTCTTGCAAGACCACAACGGAACCGCTACGACACCGCGGGGCGAAGTCATCGCACTCGTGTTAGGTGAGACACCGGTCGCGGCGTGCACCCGCGACCCGGAGCGGTGGACTGCGCAGGCCGATGAGGGTGCCAAGGCGATCTGCCGCGCTTGTCCACGCCGGTGGCAGTGCGCTCGAGACGCCTGTGAGACCCCGGGAGCCGAAGGCATATGGGCCGGCATCTTGATACCCGAAGCCGGCCGTGCCCGGCGATTCGCGATGACGCAGTTACGGTCACTCGCAGAGCTCAATGGATTTCCGGTGCGCACCGTGGCGCGCTCCGGTCGGGACACCGGCGGTTCGATCGCGAGTTGACGGTCTTCGATTGGGGCACGAGGAAGCAATGCCCTTTCCGCGACCGTCGGCATATCTTGACGGCCTGAGGACGCACATGCGGTGCGCGACGGGGGACTCGCCGCATAACGGTGGTATGCCCGCGCAGACCACACGAGCTGGACCAACATGCCCAACGAGGCCTCATGACCATGGCTGGTGACGCCGTTGACATTCCGGTATTGCACGCCGCCATGCGCGAGAGTCTGCGCGCGGCAACTCCGTTCGAGTTGCCAGCCGACCTCGTCATGGCGTGTTCAGACTCGGCCGCGAACGAAGAGAAGGTCCAGAAGCTCGAAGAGTTGTTTCGGGTCGCCGTCAGGACATCACTCGCGTCGATCCCTACCGTCGACCGGACCGGCAGGCTGAATGGAATTACTGGGCACATCGCAGAATCGGTCGTCGCCGCTTTGTTGGAGGAGTTGGGTTTTACGCCCCTTCAACACATGGTGGGTCCGGAGTCGGGCGGACACGGCGTCGACCTTCTCATGCTGACGCCAGGCCTTGAAGCGGTGTTCAGCATCGAGGTCAAAGGAACCTTGCAACGTGCCCGCTGGCCGAGGTTGACGCGCGGCGAAGTTGCCCAAATGACGGCGGAGTGGCTCGACAAGTCGGACAACCCGGGAATGGCCGATCATGACCTTGTCAGCGGGGACGTATATGGAGCCGTCGTGTTGGTCAACTTCGCCCGCATGCAGTGGAAGGCCGCGGTAACGGCCGACTTCCGCGGTGCATACGCGATCACGGACAAGGAGCAGTTGGAACACGTCGCATGGCTCGTGGACGCCAGTGGGAACGGTTGAGCGTGATCGGAATCGCCTGAAATTGTCAGCAATTATCGACGCTTCAGGAAGCAATGACCCGTTCCGCGGCCGTCAACAGTTGCTGACGACCCAAGGAAATACATGCGGTGCGCGAGGGGGGAGTCGAACCCCCACGTCCGTTAGGACAATGGAACCTAAATCCATCGCGTATGCCATTTCGCCACTCGCGCGTGAGCGCGTCCAGAGTAGCGCGGTACCGTTGAATGGTGTCCACTACGCGACGTAGGAGACCGGCGCTCATCGCTCTGGTGATCGTCGGCGCCGCCGGCTGCCTGGCGCTCGCATGGTGGCAGTGGACCCGCTTCGAGTCAGCCTCGGGCAGCTTCCAAAACCTCGGCTACGCGCTCCAATGGCCACTCTTCGCCGGCTTTGTGGTCTACGCGTATTACAAATTCGTCCGCTACGAAGAAGCCCCGCCCGAGCCGAAGAATCGCGACACTGTCTCCGAGATTCCTACCGGGCTGCTTCCCGAAAGGCCCAAGCCCGCAAGCCATTCCGACGATGACCCCACTCTGCGCGAGTACAACGCGTACCTCGCCGAGCTAGCCAAGAAAGACAAGGAACACCCAACCCCATGACCGAAGCCACTACCCCTGTCGACACCATCCGCAAGGCCCTGCTCGGTTACCGCGTCATGGCCTGGACTACGGGCATCTGGCTCATCGCACTCTGCTACGAGATGGTGCTCAAGTACATCGTCCATGTCGACAACCCGCCGAACTGGATCGCGATCGTGCACGGCTGGGTGTACTTCGTGTACCTGATCTTCACCGCCAACCTCGCGGTCAAGGTGCGCTGGCCCATAGGCAAGACGATCGGTGTGCTACTTGCCGGCACCATCCCGCTCGTCGGCATCATCGTCGAGCACTTCCAGACCGCGGGCATCAAAGAGAAGTTCAGCCTGTAGCGAGCTCGCGTAAAGCCGGAACCAGCTGAGCCAGCGCCCTCCCGCGATGCGACACCGCGTCCTTTTCGTCCGGGCTCAACTCTGCCGCCGTCCGCGACGAGCCGTCGGGTAGGAAAACCGGGTCGTAGCCAAACCCGCCGTCGCCCCTCGGCTCGCGCGCAATGCTGCCCGGCCACACCCCACGCACCACGACCTCGCCCGCGTCTGAAACCAACGCGCACGCCGACACGAACGCCGCCCCTCGCCGCGAGTCCGGCACGTCCTCCATCTGCGCCAGTAGCAGCGACGTGTTCGCAACATCGTCGCCATGCCGACCTGACCACCGCGCCGAGAGCACTCCCGGCATCCCGTTCAGCGCTTCCACTTCCAGCCCGGAATCGTCTGCCACACAAGCCAAGCCGGTAGCCCGAAACGCATCCCGCGCCTTCGCCAGCGCGTTTTCCTCGAATGTAGCGCCGGTCTCCGGGGCCTCATCGAACGGCGCGACGTCGTTAAGCGACAACAGCGTCAACGCCACCCCGGCACCGTCGAGCACCCTGTGCAACTCGGCCAGCTTCTTGCGGTTGCGGCTGGCAACCAGCAGCCTGGAAACTGAAGTCAGCTTCCGAACGCCTTCTTCGACGGATCCGCCGACTCCGGCAGCACACCGGGATAGGGCAACTCCAGCGCCTCGCGCTGAATCACGAACAGCTGATCACAGGCGGCCATCGCCGCGTCGAGCATCTTGTCCAACGTCGAGCGCGGGAACGTCGCGCCCTCCCCCGTGCCCTGAATCTCGACCAGCGTCCCGGTGTCGGTGGCGACGACGTTCATGTCCACCTCGGCGCGGGCGTCCTCGACGTACGGCAAGTCGACGCGGATACGTCCGTCGACCACACCGACGCTGACCGCGGCGATCGCGCACGACAACGGCCTCGGATCCGACAGCCGACCCGCTGCCGACAAGTACGTCACCGCGTCGGCCAACGCCACATACGCACCCGTGATCGCCGCCGTGCGCGTGCCACCGTCGGCCTGCAGCACATCGCAGTCGAGCGCAATCGTGTTCTCCCCCAGCGCCGCCAGGTCTATGCATGCGCGCAGCGACCGCCCGACCAGCCGGCTGATCTCCTGCGTGCGCCCGCCGACGCGGCCCTTGATCGACTCGCGGTCCGACCGCTCGTGGGTCGCCGCGGGCAGCATCGCGTACTCCGCCGTCAGCCATCCCTGACCCGAGCCCTTACGCCAGCGCGGCACACCCTCCGTAACGCTGGCCGTGCACATCACCCTGGTCTGGCCGAACTCCACCAACACCGATCCGGCGGGATGAGAGGTGAAGCCACGGGTGATGCGGACCGGACGCAACTCGTCGTCGAGCCGGCCGTCTTCTCGTCTGGACACGGGCCAACCCTATCCGGTCGGCCCGACGCTACTCAGGAGCCCGTGACGTCAAAGGCCTCGCTGCACACCACCGCGTGCACTGGCCCGTCGAACTCCGCCTTCGCCTCGCTGATGACGTCCTCACGTGAGGTCCACGGCGGAATGTGGGTCAGCAGCAACTCGCCCACACCGGCCCGCGCGGCAGCCCGGCCTGCTTCGGTGCCAGACAGGTGCAGTCTCGGCGGGCGCGACGGATCGTGCGTCCACGACGCCTCGCACAGAAAGACGTCGGCATCCCGCGCGAGGTCGATCAGCGCATCGCAATAACCGGTGTCGCCGCTGTACACCAGCGTCGCGCCGGACGAGTCGGTGATCCGCATCCCATAGGACTCCGTCGGATGGCACACCAACCGCGGCACCACCGAGAGCGCACCGATCTGTACGGCCTCGTTGTCGACCCAGTGCCGGACCTCGAAGACGTCGGTGAAGTCGTCGATCTCCCCGCCCTCCGGTGACGACGCCGCGCCCAGCCGTGCCCATGTATTGGCCGGCCCGTACAGCACGCCGCGCTCTTTTGCCGGCGACGGATGATAGCGCCGCCACACGAACAGACCGGGCAGGTCAAGGCAATGGTCGGCGTGTAGGTGGCTCAGCAGCACGTGTACGGAGTTCGGGTCGGCGTGACGCTGCAGTGCGCCGAGCACTCCACCACCGAAATCGAGAACCAAGGGCGGAGTGTCAGGTGCGGTCACAAGGTAGCCGGAGGCTGGCGAATCAGGTCCGACGACACTGCCGGAGCAACCGAGTACGGTGATTCGCACGCTCACTAGCTTGCCATGCCCGCTATCCGCGTGACGAAAACATGGCCCGTTTACGCGACGGAAATCATGTTTGTGCGCCGACGTGACGTTGAACAGGCCGAACGCCATCCAGCGACGGTCCCAGGAATCGTGCCGCCAGTGTGGTGAACGCCTCAGGATCGCCGGTCGACTCGAACAACCGCCGGGCCGCGGGAGCGTCGTGCGGGCGCAGCAGATCGAGCTCGGTGAGCACCCTCAGCAAGTCCTTGGCGGTCTCCTCGGCACTCGACACCAGCGTGACGTTCTCGCCCATCGCCAACTGGATCAGGCCGGACAGCATCGGGTAATGCGTGCAACCCAGAACCAGTGTGTCGACCTCGGCGCGCTGCAGCGGTTCGAGATAACCCTCGGCCAAGCCGAGGACCTGGCGGCCGCTCGTCACTCCCCGTTCGACGAAGTCGACGAACCGCGGGCACGCCACACCGATCACCTCCGTGTCGCGCGCGGCGGCGAACGCATCCTGATACGCCCCGGACGCGATCGTCGCGGCCGTTCCGACGACGCCGATGCGACCGTTGCGGGTGGCGGCGACGGCACGGCGTACCGCCGGCAGGATCACCTCGATGACGGGCACGGGGGCATACCGTTCGCGCGCGTCACGCAACATCGCCGACGACGCGGTGTTGCACGCGATCACCAAAGCCTTCACACCACGCTCGACGAGGTCGTCGCCAATCCCCAGCGCGTGGGCGCGAATCTCGGGAATGGTCAGCGGCCCGTATGGGCCGTTGGCGGTATCGCCGACATAGATGATGTCCTCGTCGGGCAACTGGTCGATGATGGCGCGCGCGACGGTAAGCCCGCCGACGCCGGAATCGAAGATCCCGACGGACGCCAACGGGTTGCTCACGACGTCAGGTATGGGTTCGTCGCTTTGCGTTTACGAGTCTCACGCGCCTTGCGTTCGGGACCGGACAGCATGTACGCCGCGAGGACGCCGGCGATCGCCCCGCACAGATGCCCCTGCCAGGAGACGCCGAACGTGCCGGGCAGCACGCCGAGCAGAACGCTGCCGTAGATGAACAGCACGATCACGCCGACGACGATCTCCCATACCTTGCGGGTGAAGAACCCGAACACGATCAGAAACGTCAGCCAGCCGAAGATCAGGCCGGACGCGCCGATGTGGTTGGTCTCGCAGCTCACGCCGACGTACGGGCAATGCGTGCCCACATTGCCGATCAGCCACGTCCCGAAGCCGCCGACGATCCAGACGATCGCGGTGGCAGCGACAAACCGCCCCAGCCCGATGAGCGTCATCAAGAAGCCGAGGATCAGCGCAGGGCCGGTATTGGCGATCAGGTGCTGCCAATTCGAATGGAGCAGCGGCGCGAACAGGATTCCCAACAGGCCGTCTGTCTCCAGCGGCCGGATGCCGTTGTCGTCCAGGTGATGCCCCGACATCGAGTCGAACGCCTCGATCACGTACAGCAGCACGACGAAGCTGACGATCGTGACCCCGCCGACCAGCCACGCGGGCCTCTTCTTCGGCTCGGGAGATGGTGCGACCGGGTATCCGGGGCCTGTCAAGCCCATAGCTGCCCTTCCAATGCGTCCTCGGCATCATCCAGGCTACCGGCGTATGCGCCGGTCGACAGATACTTCCACCCGGCATCGGCGACGACGAACGCGATGTCGGCACGTTCACCTGCCTTGACGGCCTTGGCCGCCATGCCCAGTGCGGCGTGCAGCACGGCGCCGGTGGAGATGCCGGCGAAGATGCCCTCCACCTGGACCAGTTCGCGGGTGCGCTTGATCGCGTCGTATGAGCCGACGGAGTAGCGCGTGGTCAGCACGTCGGGGTCGTAGAGCTCCGGGATGAAGCCCTCGTCGATGTTGCGCAGCGCGTATACGCCCTCGCCGTAACGGGGTTCGGCCGCGACGATCTGTACGTCCGGGACGTGTTCACGCAGATACCGGCCGGTGCCCATCAGCGTTCCGGTCGTTCCAAGCCCCGCCACGAAATGGGTGATCTCGGGCAGGTCGGCGAGCAGTTCGGGTCCGGTGCCGTAGTAGTGCGCTTCGGTGTTGGCCTCGTTGCCGTACTGATACAGCATCACCCACGAAGGGTTTTCGGCGGCAAGCTCTTTCGCGTGTGCCACTGCGGTGTTCGACCCGCCCTCGGCCGGCGAGTAGATGATCTTCGCACCGTAGAGCTCCAGCAGCTGCCTGCGCTCGATGGAGGTGTTCTCCGGCATCACGCAGATCATCTTGTAGCCCTTGAGCAGCGCCGCCATCGCCAGCGATATGCCGGTGTTGCCGCTCGTCGGCTCCAGGATCGTCGCGCCGGGCTTCAAGATGCCGCGGCGTTCAGCGTCCTCGATCATCCGCAGCGCGGGCCTGTCCTTGATGGAGCCGGTCGGGTTGCGGTCCTCCAGTTTGGCCCACAACCGAACGTGCGGCTCGTCGTCCCAGCGGGGCGAAAGCCGGTGTAGCGCAACCAAAGGCGTGTCGCCGAGCGCTTGTAGCAGCGAGTCGTACCGGGTCACTGTGACGCCCCAACCGGCACGTCGAGACTGCAGCTATCGCGGAGAAGTGCGAGTAGAGCGCACGGTAACTGCAGTTTCGCGGATCGCCGGGCCACGCTAGCCACCCGCGACGGCAGGCAGGATCGTGACCGAATCGCCGTCGGAGATCTCGGTGTCCAGCCCGCCGGAAAAGCGCACATCCTCGTCGTTGACGTAGATGTTGACGAAGCGGTGCAGCTTGCCAGGATTAGCAGGGTCGACGAGGCGCTCGGAGATCCCGGAGTAGTTCGACTCCAGATCACTGATGACGGCCTGCAGCGTGGTGCCCGACGCGGCGACGCGCTTCTCGCCGCCGGTGTGGGTGCGCAGGATCGTCGGGATCGAGACAGTGACTGACATGGGTTGACCTTTCTAATACTGCTCAATGATTTCGACGGGTTCTTCGCTGACGACGCCGTCGACGATGCGGTAGCTGCGCAGCTCGTGCTCGTCGGGATCGCGCGTCGATACCAGCACGTAGTGCGCGTCGGGTTCGGACGCATACGAGATGTCGGTGCGACTCGGGTATGCCTCGGTCGCGGTGTGTGAGTGGTAGATGACGATGGGCACCTCGTCGGCCTGGTCCATCGCCCGCCACACCTTGAGCTGCTCGCCGGAGTCGAACCGGTAGAAGGTCGGCGACCGTTCGGCGTTGAGCATCGCGACGTGTCTTTCCGGCCGGTCTGACCCCTCAGGCCCGGCGATGATGCCGCAGGCCTCGTCTGGGTGGTCGGCGCGGGCGTGGGCGACCATCGCGTCGACCAGGTCGGCCCGGATCACCAGCACGGTTGATCACCTTTCACTCGAACGCTCCCGGCAACATGTCGCGGTATGTCGGTATTCCGGCGACCGACTCGGCCGCCAGGACGCCGACAAGCACCGCGCGGGCCAGGCAGTCCGCCGCGGCCGCGCCGATCGCCGTGATCAGCGGCACCTCCGGCGACATCGACGCCGGCGTGGCCGGGTCCGGCGCCACCTCGATGGCACCGGTGGCCAGTGCGAATACCGTATCGCCATCGAGTGGGGTGTGGCACGGCCGGATGGTGCGAGCCAGGCCGTCCTGCGCGGCGACGGCGACTCGCCGGCACCCCGCCTTACTCAGGGCCGCGTCGGTGGCGACCACGGCGATCGTGGTGTTGAGCGGGCTGAGCTCGATGTGCCGGTCCGCATATGCGGCGATCTGGTAGGCCGGCGGCGCGACCAGGCCGAACTCCTCGATCTGATACGCCAGCCACGGCAGCCCGGTGGCCGGGTCGACCGCGTCGCCGGCTGCGTTGACCACCACGAGCGCGCCGACGGTCACGCCCGAGGAGAGCGTCACCGACGCCGTTCCCACGCCGCCCTTGAGCACGCCGACGCGCGCGCCGACGCCCGCCCCCACGGTCCCGACGGCAACGTCTTCACCGGCAGCCTCGGCGGCCGCATAGCCGAACTCAGCGGTCGGCCTGCACTTCCATCCGCCGACGGGTAAGTCGAAGATCACCGCGGCGGGCACGATCGGCACCACGCCGCCCTCCATCGCCACGCCGCGGTCGTGCTCCTCGAGCCAACTCATCACGCCGTCGGCGGTTGCGAGACCGTATGCGCTGCCGCCCGACAGGACGACAGCATCGACGTGGCGAACAGAGTTGATCGGGTCGAGAAGGTCGGTTTCCCGCGTGCCCGGTGCGCCGCCGCGGCCGTCAACCGCCCCGATGGTGCCCGGCGGGGTCAGCACGACGGTGGTGCCGCTGGCCCAGCCGGAGCCGAGCTCGGCGTCGGAGTCGAGCCGGTGGTGATGGCCGACGCGAATCCCGCCGACGTCCGTGATCGCACTCATGCCTGTCCGTTCTTCGCGAAAGCGCTCATCACCGCGTATCCATAAGCCCCAACACCAGATATTCCTGCAAAACCGTCAGCCACTGGTACACGTCCAGATGCCCGGCCATCGGATGATCGGGGGGCAGGGCGTCGGGGCCATGCTGACCCACATCGAGCATCGTCCCCAGCGCCAGCCGCACGTCGTTGACCGCGGCGGCCCACGCGTGAGCATCGTCCTCGGTGATTTCGAACTTTCCGCCCCCTGGCGGCACGGTGTCCAGCAATCGTTGTGCCGCTTGGCGTTTCGCGTCAATGATCTCCGGCTCATGCAGACTGCGCAATGCGCTGTTGAGGCTCTCGGCGGTTCCTGATCCGGCTGGATGATCGGTCTGCGGGCGGTAGAAGTCGGGCAGCAACCGCTTCATCGTGTCATCCTGCGGAGGCTGCGCATTACCCGTGCGCATACCGGTGATTTCTTCGAGTTCGTCTGTGGGGCCTGAGGATTCGCGCTCCTCGAGCATGCTGACCATCGATGTCACGAGACTGTGCAGCAGCTCGGCCTCATGCGAGGCCAACGCCGATCGGAATCGCGGGCCGTCGGCGGTGTCGACCCGCTTCCATTTACGCACTGGTCTGTCAGCGGTCCTGTTGCATGGTCGCCCACAAGCCGGCGGAATGGAGCTTGGACACATCGACCTCCATGGATTCACGACTGCCCGCCGACACCACGGCCTTGCCCTCGTTGTGCACCTGCAGCATGAGTTTGGTCGCTTGTGGCTCGCTGTATCCGAACAGCTTCTGGAAGACGTACGTCACGTATGTCATCAGGTTCACGGGGTCATCCCAGACGATGGTTACCCACGGGGTGTCGGTGGCATCGACGGTCTTGACGTCGCGTTCCTCGCGGGTTCCCGGTCGGGTCTTCGCCGGCGTAACCATGTTCTTCAGGATAGCCGGGCCATATCGCCCCCCTCGAACTACTACCGTTGCTCCTGTGACCGCAGCGTTGCTCACCGACAAATACGAGCTGACGATGCTTGCGGCGGCGCTACGCGACGGCAGCGCGCACCGTCGCACCACCTTCGAGATCTTTGCGCGCCGGCTGCCTGAGGGCCGCCGCTACGGCGTCGTCGCCGGCACCGCGCGGTTCGTGGAAGCCTTGGCGCAGTTCACGTTCGATGGTGAAGCGCTGGCGGCGTTGTCGGATTTCCTCGACCGAGAAACACTCGCGTACCTGTCCGACTACCGCTTCAGCGGCGATGTCGACGGCTACGCAGAAGGTGAGCTGTACTTCCCCGGCTCGCCGGTGCTGTCAGTGCACGGCACATTCGGCGAATGCGTGGTGCTGGAGACACTGGCGCTGTCGATCTTCAACCACGACACCGCGATCGCCTCGGCCGCCGCGAGGATGGCCTGCGCGGCAGAAGACCGTCCGCTGATCGAAATGGGTTCGCGTCGCACCCACGAACAGGCCGCCGTCGCCGCAGCGCGAGCCGCCTACATCGCCGGGTTCACCGCGTCGTCGAACCTGGAAGCCCAGCGCCGCTACGGCGTGCCCGCGCTAGGCACCAGCGCGCACGCATTCACGCTGCTGCACTCGACAGACACAGCCGGCCCTGGTGATGAGCCACTCGAGCGAAGAACATCCGATTGGGAGAAGGCGGCGTTTCGGGCGCAGGTCGATGCGCTCGGCGTCGGCACGACGCTGCTCGTCGACACGTACGACATCACGGCCGGCGTGGCCAACGCGGTCGAGATCGCGGGCACCGAACTCGGTGCGGTGCGCATCGACTCCGGTGACCTGGGGGTGATGGCGCGACAGGTCCGTAAACAACTCGACGACCTCGGCGCCAAAAAGACCCGCATCGTCGTCTCGGGTGATCTCGACGAATACTCGATCGCCGCGCTGCGCGCCGAGCCCGTCGACACATACGGCGTCGGCACATCGGTGGTCACCGGCTCGGGCGCCCCGACCGCCAGCATGGTCTACAAGCTGTCGGAGGTCGACGGGATGCCCGTCGAAAAACGCAGCAGTCACAAGGAATCTCACGGCGGACGCAAGCAGGCGCTGCGAACGTGCAAACCCACCGGGACCATCCTCGAGGAGATCGTCCATCCGTACGGGCAGCCGCCGCCGGGTGAGTCCGGGCGGGCCCTCACCGTCGAGCTGGTGCGCAACGGTGAACCGGTCGGCGACCTCAGCATCGACGCGGCCCGTCGTCGCGTCAAAGAGGGACTACGCAGCCTGCCATGGGACGGGTTGAAACTCTCCAAGGGCGAGCCCGCGATCCCGACGCGCATGATTCCGCCCGCTCCGAGGCGAGAGGCATAGCCACGGCCGAGGTAGAAGTCACCGAACTGCTGGCCAAGGCGGTTGTCGCATTGGGCGGCGCAGAACGCCGCGGACAGATCGAGATGGCCCAGGCCGTCGCGCACGCCTTCGACTCCGGCGAACACCTCGCGGTGCAGGCCGGCACCGGAACCGGCAAGTCGCTGGCCTACCTGGTGCCTGCGATCGCCCGCGCCGTCGCCACCGACGAACCCGTGGTGATCTCGACGGCGACCATCGCGCTGCAACGTCAGCTCGTCGATCGCGACCTGCCGCGGCTGGCCGACTCGCTTGCCGACGCCCTGCCCCGCCGACCCGAGTTCGCGCTGCTGAAGGGTCGAGGAAACTACCTGTGTCTCAACAAGATTCACAACGGATCGGCAAACGAACCCGAGGACCGGCCGCAGGACGAACTCTTCGAACCGATGGCCACCACGGCCCTGGGCCGAGACGTACAGCGTCTGGTCGAATGGTCCTCGACCACCGCTACCGGTGATCGCGACGACCTGACGCCGGGTGCGCCCGACCGGTCGTGGTCTCAGGTCAGCGTGTCGGCCCGCGAATGCATCGGGGTGTCGCGATGCCCGTTCGGCACCGACTGTTTCGCGGAGAAGGCGCGAGACAAGGCGGGCCACGCCGATGTCATCGTCACGAACCACGCGCTGTTGGCCATCGACGCCATCGCCGACGCCGCGGTGCTGCCCGAACACGACCTGCTCGTCGTCGACGAGGCCCACGAGCTCGTTGACCGGGTGACCGGTGTGGCCACCGCCGAGCTGTCGGCGACATCGATGGGCATCGCACACCGACGCGCCCGACCACTCATCGATCCCGAACTCGCACAACGGCTCGAGGCGGCGACGGCGACGTTGTCGTCGGCCATTCACGACGCGAGGCCGGGTCGCATCGACGTGCTCGATGACGAGACGACGACGTATCTGACCGCGCTGCGCGACGTTGCGAGCAAGGCCCGCTCGGCCATCGACACCGCGCCAAGCGATCCGAAGGCGGCGTCCGCACGCTCCGAGGCGGTCACGGCGTTGAGCGACCTCGCTGACACGGCGACCCGCATTCTCGCGTCGTTCGTTCCCGCCATCCCGGACCGCACCGATGTGGTGTGGCTGGACCATGAGGACAACCGCGGGAGCATCCGCGCGGTGCTGCGGGTGGCACCGCTGTCGGTGTCAGGATTGTTGCGCGGCAGGCTCTTTGAGCGGTCGACGACGGTACTCACCTCGGCGACGCTGACGATCGGCGGCACGTTCGACGCGATGGCGTCGGCGTGGGGACTGGCCGGTGGCGACAAGGACGCGAAGTGGCGGGGTCTCGATGTCGGATCGCCGTTCGAACATGCGAAATCGGGCATCCTCTACGTCGCCGCCCACCTGCCGCCGCCGGGGCGCGACGGAACCGGCTCGGCCGAACAGCTCGATGAAATCCAGGCGCTGATCACTGCGGCGGGCGGTCGCACGCTGGGACTGTTCTCGTCGATGCGCGCCGCCAAGGCCGCCGCCGAGATCATGCGGGAACGGCTCGACACGCCGGTCCTGTGCCAGGGTGAGGACACCACTTCGGCGTTGGTGCAACGGTTCGCCGACGACGCGGAGACGTCGTTGTTCGGCACGCTCTCGCTGTGGCAGGGCGTCGACGTGCCCGGCCCATCGCTGTCGTTGGTGCTCATCGACCGCATTCCATTCCCGCGGCCCGACGATCCGCTGCTGACCGCCCGCCAGCGCGCGGTCGCCGCGCGCGGGGGCAACGGGTTCATGGCCGTCGCCGCCAGTCATGCGGCGCTCCTGCTGGCACAGGGTGCGGGTCGGTTGCTGCGCCGCATCGATGACCGAGGCGTCGTCGCCGTACTCGATTCTCGAATGGCCACCGCCCGCTACGGCGGCTATCTGCGCGCGTCACTGCCACCGTTCTGGGCGACGACTGACTCCGACCGGGTGCGTCAGGCGCTCGAACGTCTGCGCGCTGAATGATTTTTTCAATATCCTGTCAGCGAATTCCCAGTGTCGGCCGCACGGCCGCTTTCCGATCTCGAAAGGCGCCTCCATGAGCCGACGACACCTGATAGGCGCCGTCATCGCCACCTGTTCGGCGCTCATCGTCGCAGGCTGCACGACGACTCTGCAGGGCAAAGCCGTCTCGGTGTTCGACGACCCCTTTCACGTCGCCGGGCTGCCTGCCACCGACGGACCGACCGGCCTGCGGCCCGACGCCCACGAGCCCGGCCGCGTAATACAGGGCAGCGACGGCGGCAAGATCGACGACCTCGCAGGCAACGCGGTCGGCGACATCGAAGAGTACTGGGGAAATGCCTACGGTGACACATTCGATGGCAGCTTCAGCCCCGTTGAGGCGCTGATCTCGTGGGACGCCAACGGGTTTGACGGGCAGTTCTGCGGCGACGACACCTACGGTCTGGTCAATGCCGCGTTCTGTTTCGACGACAACACCATCGGCTGGGATCGTGGTGAACTGATGCCCTCGCTACGAAAAGCGTTCGGGGACATGGGCGTTGTAATGGTGCTCGCCCACGAATACGGCCACGCCATCCAGCATCAGGCCGGGTTGAACAAGAAGAGCACGCCGACGCTGGTCTCCGAGCAGCAGGCCGACTGCTTCGCCGGGTCCTACATGCGGTGGGTCGCCGAAGGCAATTCGCCCCGCTTCACGCTGTCCACAGGCGACGGGCTCAACGACGTGCTGGCGGCGGTGATCGCGTTCCGCGACCCGCTGCTGAGTCAGGGAGATCCCGAAGCCGGCGTGGACGAGCACGGTTCGGCGTTCGAGCGGCTCTCGGCCTTCCAGTTCGGCTTCACAGACGGGCCCTCGGCGTGCGCGGCGATCGACATGCGTGAAATCGGCCAGCGCCGTGGCGATCTGCCTGTGCTGCTGCCTGAGGATCAGAGCGGCGAGTTGCCCATCACCCAGGAGTCTGTGCGATCGATCGTCGATGCGATGGGCATCCTGTTCTCCCCCGCCAAACCGCCGAAGCTGAGCTTCGAGACCTCCCAAGCGGAGAAGTGCCCAAACGCGCGCCCGAGTTCGCCGGTGTCGTACTGTCCGGCGAGCAACACCATCGTCGTCGACCTCCCTGAGCTCAAGACGATGGGTATGCAGTCCGACCGCGAGGAGGGCACCAGCCTGGCCAGTGGCGACAACACGGCATATTCGGTGCTGGTGTCGCGGTACATGCAGGCCATCCAGCAGGAGCACGGCGGCGTGGTGCTCGACAATGCCGAGGCAGCGCTGCGCACGGCGTGCCTGACCGGAGTGGCGACCGTGAAGATGTCCAAAGACGTCACGACGCCCGACGGGAACACGATCGCGCTGACTGCCGGCGACGTCGACGAGGCGGTGTCGGGCATCCTCACCAACGGCTTGGTGGCCAGCGACGTCAACGGTGAATCCGTGCCGTCGGGCTTTTCGCGCATCGACGCGTTCCGCGTCGGTGTGCTCGGCGACGCAGACCGCTGCTTCAAGCGCTTCCCGTAGCGGCCTGCTCTCGAAACTGCTGCCAGATCGCGATTTTGGCGATTTTCGCGATCTGTGCGCAGTTTCGACGCGGTACTAGACCTTCTTCGTCACGCCGTACCAGGCCTTGACGGCGTCGGACGTTTCCGTCGACCGGGTCAGGAACGCGTAGGACCGAACGAACGACTCGCCGACGCAGCCGTCGATCTTGATGTGGAACCCGTCGACCATGATCCACGGATCCGTACCCTTGAACTCCTTCTTCGACACCGGAACCACGTTGACGATGCCGGGCTTGAGCGCGATCGCCATGCCGCCGGTGACGGGTGTGAGCACTACGGGTACCAGGCCTTCCGGCAGCGGCGACACCACATCGACCCCGCCGAGGCCCAGCGACGGCGTGATGCCCACGCTGCCCGTCAGCGTGACGCCGTTGGACGTGCTCATGTCGATGCCGCAGCCGATCTGATATCCGACCTCCAGCGTGCCGTGCGGCGGTTCTTCGCCTTCGGGGCCGGCCAGCGAGCCGTTGAAGATTCCGCCGACCTCGTATTCGCGCGACGAAATCGCGGTCGTCAGCGGCGCGATCACGCGCTGCGTTTCGTCCTTGGCCGACACCGTGAGCGTCCACCCGTCGGGCGTCTTCGTGGTAGCCGGCGGCGACGACTCCACTCGGCCGTCGTCGACCGGGGCCGCTTCAGGTGCGGGCCCCGCTGCCGAAACGGGCTCCGTCTCGGGCTCAGCGGCGACGGGCGGCGCAACCAACACGCAGGTCAGGACGCACGCGGTCATGAGGGCCAGCGGACGAACCAGCACAACGCAGCCCTCCTCGGCCGGAACTTATACCGCCTAGGATCATTACCCGACGGAATCGCCCGTTGCCAAGAGCCGTCCGCATTTTGCGCGTGTCTTTATGCGAGTGTGACCAGACCGAGTTCGGTGCTACCCGCTACGTCAGGTGGGCATTCGCAGCAAGAATCCCGACTCCAGTGCGACCCATGGCGCGCCATCAGGGCCGATCGCCAGGCCGTGCGGCTCGCTGCCTGGCGGCAGGTCGATCGTGACTACTTCCGAGCCGTCGCCGCTGACGCGTGCGATCTGACTGGCGCCCCACAGGCTCACCCAGACGCCGTCGTCGCGATCGGCGACCACGGCGTGCGGTTTCCCCGGCAGATCCATTTCCTGGATCGCGTCGTCCATCGGGATGCGTCCGAGCTTGTCGGCGAGGATCTCGGTGAACCACACCGCATCGTCGTGCGTGGCAGCGATCCCCACCGGTCCCGCTCCTGCAGTGGGCAATTCGCGCACCGTGACACCGTCTGCAGGCGCCAAGCGGCCGATCGCGTTTCCCTGATTGAGGGTGAACCACAACGCGTTGTCGGGGCCGGTGATGATCATCGACGGCGCACCGCCCACCGAGGGCCAGCTGGACAGCTCGCCGTCCACCGAGATCCGGCCGATGTCACCCGACGCCATGGCGGTGAACCACAACGCGCCATCCGCGCCCGCGGTGATGCCGAACGGCCCGCTGCCCTCCTTCAAATCGAACGCGGTCTGCTCGCCTGCCATGTTGATACGGCCGATGCGGTCATCACCGGTACGGGTGAACCACATCGCGCCATCGGGTCCCGCGGTGATGATTGACGGCCGCGATTGCGGACCGACGGGATACACCGCCACCTCGCCCGCGTCTGTAACCCGCGCGATCGCGCCGCTGTGCACCAGCGTCACCCACATCGCTCCGTCCGGACCTGACGCAATCGCATACGGGCCGCCGTCCAGCGCGACCTTCTGGGCAGCACTCACGCCAGGGTGACGAGGCCGAGCTCGTTGTCACCGGCGAGCAACGGGTGATGCGGCAGCACCCGAACCGTGTAGCCCACCGGGCCCGCGACCGGCAACGGCGTGGTCGTCGAGAAGATCTCGTTGCCGCCGTCGGCAGTGCCGGTGTGCTGCATCGGCACGGTGACCGGCTCGACCAGCGCATCGCCGGCGTCGACCCGGCCCAGGACGGCCTGCACCACCACTTCGTCGACCCGCAGCCCCGCAAGCTCCACCGTCGCGGTCAGCGTCAGCTCCGAGCCCAGCAGCGGAGTGTCGGGCAGCCCGTAGCTGTCGACGTCGGTGATCTGGATCTTCGGCCACGCCTCCTGGGCCCGCAGCCGGTAGGCGGCCAGATCGCGGGCGGCACCGAACGGCTCGCCGTCCGCGCCGGGTTCGACGGTCTTGCGCAGCGACTGCGCCGCCGGGGCGTAGTACTTCTCGGTGTAGTCGCGAACCATGCGCGACGCCAGCACCTTCGGCCCGAGCTCCATCAGCGTGTGGCGGACCATCTCGACCCACCGCGTCGGAACTCCGCGCTCATCGCGGTCGTAGAACTTCGGCGCCACCGACCGCTCGAGCAGGTCATAGAGCGCGGCGGCCTCGATGTCATCGCGACGGCTCTCGTCGGCCAGACCATTGGCGGTCGGGATCTCCCAGCCGTTCTCGCCGTCGTACCACTCGTCCCACCAACCGTCGCGGATGGACAGGTTGAGCCCGCCGTTGAGGGCGCTCTTCATGCCCGACGTGCCGCACGCCTCCAGCGGTCGCAGCGGATTGTTCAACCACACGTCGCAGCCGTAGTACAGCTGGCGTGCCATCGACATGTCGTAGTCGGGCAGAAACGCGATGCGGTGCCGCACCTCGGACCGGTCGGCGAACTTGACCACCTGCTGGATCAATGCCTTGCCGCCGTCGTCGGCTGGATGCGACTTGCCGGCGACGATCAACTGAATCGGCCGCTTCTCATCGAGCAGCAGTTTCTCCAGCCGTTCGGGGTCTCGCAGCATCAGCGTCAGCCGCTTGTACGTCGGCACCCGTCGGGCGAACCCGATCGTCAATACATCCGGGTCGAAAGCTGTTGCAATCCAGCCTAATTCGGCGTCCGACGCGCCTCGCTCCAACCATGAGCGCCGCACCCGGGCGCGCACGTCCTCGACCAGCGCCTGTCGCAGCTGCGATCGGATCCACCACATGTGGCCCGGATCGACCTGCTGCAACCGCTGCCACGTCTCCGGCTCCGTCAGCGAGCCGAGATCTTCGCTGCCCAGAAGCTCGCGACCCAGCTCCAGCCACTGCGGCGCCGCCCACGTCGGCCCGTGCACGCCGTTGGTGATCGAGCCGATCGGCACCTCATCGGGGTCGAATCCCGGCCAGAGCTCGTTGAACATGTGGCGGCTGACCCGCCCGTGCAGCAGCGACACCCCGTTCGCGCGCTGCGCCAGCCGCAGGCCCATGTGCGCCATGTTGAACTTCGACGGGTCGTCCTCCTCGCCGAACGCGATGATCCGGTCCAGCGGCACCCCGGGCAGCAGGCGCGAGGTTGAATCGGAGGGCCCGCCGGATCGATGCTCTTCGCGCGAGCGCTCATCGGAAGAGCTGCCGAAGTAGCGCTTGACCATCTCCACCGGGAACCGGTCGATGCCCGCGGGCACAGGGGTGTGCGTGGTGAATACCGTGGACGACCGCACGACCGTCAGCGCGGTGTCGAAATCCAGCCCGGCGTCAATCAACTCACGGATGCGTTCGACGCCGAGGAAGCCCGCATGCCCCTCGTTCATGTGGAACACCTCCGGGGCGGGCAAGGCCTCCACCTCCGTGAACGCGCGGATCGCGCGCACGCCGCCGATGCCGGCCAGGATCTCCTGCTTGATGCGGTGTTCCTGGTCGCCGCCGTAGAGCCGATCGGTCACGCCGCGCAGGTCGTGCTCGTTCTCCGGGACGTCGGAATCCAACAGCAGCAACGGAATTCGGCCCACCTGCGCGATCCACACACGCGCTCGCAGCTGCGCGGAGTCCGGCAACGCCAACTCGACGAGAACCGGATTGTCTTCGGTGTCGGTGAGTAACCGCAGCGGAAGCCCCTGCGGATCCAGCGACGGATAGCTCTCGTGCTGCCAGCCGTCGGCGGTCAACGACTGCCGGAAGTAACCCGACCGGTACAGCAGCCCGACGGCGATCAACGGCAAACCCAGGTCAGACGCCGACTTCAGGTGATCACCAGCGAGGATGCCAAGGCCGCCGGAGTAGTTCGGCAGGACCTCGGCCACACCGAACTCCATCGAGAAGTACGCGATGCCATTGGGCAGTGCTGACCCCTGATCGATCTGCTGCTGGTACCACAGCGGCCGGTTCAGGTAGTCGTCCAAGTCTGCGGCGAGCCCGTCGAGACGGCGCACGAACGATTCGTCGACGGCAAGTTCGTCGAGCCGCTTCGGGCTGACCTGTCCGAGCAGTGCAACCGGGTCATGCCCGACCTGCCGCCACAGCTCCGGATCGACGGCCGCGAACAAGTCCTGCGTGGGCTTGTCCCACGACCAGCGCAAGTTGATCGACAGCCGCTCGAGCGCAACCAAACGATCGGGAAGATGCGCGCGGACGGTGAACCTGCGAAGGGCTTTCACGCGACCCAACCTTACTGACAAATCGCGGTTTCGCAGTCTTGGGCGCTTTGCGCGAAGAGCAGATGGCGGCGTTGGGCGGTGATCCCTTCGCCTCGTTGGGTTGGGCCGAGCACTACGGTGGGTATAGGGCGCCCAGGAAGCTTTAGAGGCTGTAAACGAAGACCAGACGACAAGCACAGCGGCCCACAGTGGCCGCGCCAGTGTAAGGAGTGGTGGGGTGGCCGGTCGTATCGGAATCGATGACGTCGCACCCGTCGTCTCCGGAGGACGGTTCCCGGCCAAGGCCGTCGTCGGAGAGATAGTTCCCGTCCGGGCGACGGTGTGGCGAGAAGGTCATGAAGCGGTGTCGGCCACGCTTGTGGTGCGCTATCACGGCACGGCGTATCCGAGGCTGTCCGAGGATCCGCCAGGTCGCGTCAAGGCCGCCGATCCCGTGCCGATCGAGGAGGTCGTCACCCCGGCGCCGCGGATCAAGCCGCAGCTGCTGCGGATGTCGATGGGCCGCACACCCGACGCGTTCCACGGCACCTTCAGCCCCGACAGCGTCGGGCTGTGGACGTTCCGGGTGGACGGCTGGGGCGACCCCATCGCGACATGGCGCAAGAACGTGACCGCCAAACTCGACGCGGGTCAGAGCGAGGGCGAGTTGTCCAACGACCTGCTCGTCGGTGCGCGGCTACTGGATCGCGCCGCCACGGGTGTGCCGCGTCAGAACCGCTATCCCCTGATCGATGCCGCGGCGCGGCTGCGCGAGCCCGGCGACCCCTTCTACCGCGCGGGTGCCGCTCTGTCGCCGGAAGTGACCGAGTTGCTGGACCAGTACCCGCTGCGCGAATTGGTCACCCGTGGCGAGCAATACGGCGTGTGGGTGGACCGGCCGCTGGCCCGCTTCAGTGCCTGGTACGAGATATTTCCGCGGTCCACCGGCGGGTGGGACGCGAAGGGCAACCCTGTGCACGGCACGTTCGCGACCGCCACCAAGGCACTTTCACGCATCGCCAAGATGGGATTCGACGTGGTGTACCTGCCGCCGATCCATCCGATCGGCAAGGTGCACCGCAAGGGCCGCAACAACAGCGTTACCGCTGCGCCCAACGACGTCGGTTCGCCCTGGGCGATCGGCAGCGACGAAGGCGGCCACGACGCGGTGCATCCGAAGCTGGGCACCATCGAAGACTTCGACGACTTCGTCGCCTCCGCTCGTGACGAGGGCATGGAAGTCTCGCTGGACCTTGCGTTGCAGTGCGCGCCCGATCACCCGTGGGCACGCAAGCACCCGGAGTGGTTCACCGTGCTGCCCGACGGGACGATCGCGTACGCGGAGAATCCGCCGAAGAAGTATCAGGACATCTATCCGCTGAACTTCGACAACGACCCGGCCGGTCTCTACGAGGAAGTGCTGCGAGTCGTGCGGTTCTGGATCGCCCACGGCGTCAAGGTGTTTCGCGTCGACAATCCGCACACCAAGCCGCCGAACTTCTGGGCCTGGCTGATCGGCGAAGTGAAGAACGAGGACCCCGACGTCCTGTTTCTGTCGGAGGCCTTCACCCGGCCCGCACGGCTGTACGGGCTGGCCAAGCTCGGTTTCACGCAGTCCTACACGTATTTCACCTGGCGCACGTCGACGTGGGAGCTCACCGAATTCGGTCAGCAGATCGCCGAGTATGCCGATATTGCCCGGCCGAACCTGTTCGTCAATACACCCGACATCCTGCATGAGAGCCTGCAGCACGGCGGCCCGGGCATGTTCGCGATTCGGGCGGTGCTGGCCTCGACGATGAGCTCGGCGTGGGGCGTGTACTCGGGATTCGAGCTGTTCGAACACCGGTCGGTTCGGGAAGGCAGCGAGGAGTACCTGAACTCGGAGAAGTACGAACTGCGTCCCCGCGACTTCGACGCCGCCCTTGCCGATGGCGAGTCGTTGGAGCCGTTCTTGACCCGGCTCAACGAGATTCGCCGGGTACACCCCGCGCTGCACGAGTTGCGCACCATCAAGTTCCACCATCCCGACAACGATGCGGTGCTGGCCTACAGCAAGTTCGACCCGGTGACCGGCGACCAGGTGCTGGTGGTGGTGACGCTCAACGCGTTCGGGCCAGAGGAGGCGATGGTGTGGCTGGACATGGCCGCGCTGGGTATGGAGCCCTACGACCGGTTTTGGGTGCGCGACGAGATCACCGGGGACGAATACCAATGGGGGCAGGCAAATTACGTCCGCCTCGATCCGGCCAAGGCGGTCGCGCATGTGCTGAACATGCCCCAGGTGCCTGCCGACCAACGACTCAAGCTGCTGCGTAGGGAGTGACGAGATGACGCAGACAAACCAACGCACGAGCCCACACCTGCGGCCGCACACGGCCGACCTCAACCGGCTGCTGGCCGGCGAACACCATGACCCGCATTCGGTTTTGGGCGCGCATGAATACGACGACCACACCGTTATCCGCACGTATCGGCCGCATGCGGTCGAGGTGGTGGCGCTGGTCGGCGGTGAGCGCTATACGTTCCAGCACATCGAATCCGGACTCTTCGCCGTCGCATTGCCGTTCACAAATCTGGTGGATTACCGGCTGGTAGTGAGCTACCCGGGTGCGGACGGCTCGACCCACACGCACACCCTCGCCGATGCGTATCGCTTCCTGCCGACGCTTGGCGAGATGGACTTGCATCTTTTCGCCGAGGGCCGCCATGAGCGCCTGTGGGAGATTCTAGGCGCGCATCCGCGGAGCTTCACCACCCCCGACGGCGTCGTCGAAGGGGTGTCCTTTGCAGTCTGGGCGCCGAATGCCAAGGGCGTCAGCCTGATCGGCGAGTTCAACCACTGGGACGGTAATGAGGCCCAGCTACGTGTGCTCGGTTCGACGGGTGTGTGGGAATTGTTCTGGCCCGACTTGCCGGTCGGCGGGCTCTACAAGTTCAGGATTCACGGGGCTGACGGCGCAGTGAGCGACCGTGCCGACCCGATGGCCTTCGCCACCGAGGTGCCGCCACAGACGGCGTCGAAGGTGACGACGAGTTCGTATACCTGGGGCGACGACGACTGGATGGCGCAGCGTGCCCGACAGAATCCGGTGTTCGAACCAATGAGCACCTACGAGGTGCATCTGATGTCGTGGCGGCCCGGGCTCAGCTATCGCCAGCTCGCCGAGGAGCTCACGGAATACGTTGTTTCCCAGGGGTTCACACACGTCGAGATGATGCCCGTCGCCGAGCATCCGTTCGGCGGATCGTGGGGATATCAGGTCACGTCGTATTACGCTCCGACGTCACGGCTGGGCACACCCGACGAGTTCCGGTTCCTGGTGGACACTCTTCATCAGGCCGGCATCGGCGTGATCATGGACTGGGTGCCTGCGCACTTTCCGAAGGACTCGTGGGCGCTGGGCCGTTTCGACGGCACACCACTCTACGAGCACTCCGACCCGCGCCGTGGCGAGCAACTCGACTGGGGCACTTATGTATTCGACTTCGGCCGGGCAGAGGTGCGCAACTTCTTGGTCGCCAACGCGCTGTACTGGCTGCAGGAGTTCCACATCGACGGCCTGCGCGTGGACGCGGTTGCCTCCATGCTCTACCTCGACTACTCGCGGCCCGAGGATGGCTGGACACCGAACATCTACGGTGGCCGGGAGAACCTCGAAGCCGTGCAGTTCCTTCAGGAGATGAACGCGACGGTGCACAAGGTCGCACCCGGCATCGTTACCGTCGCCGAGGAGTCGACGTCGTGGCCGGGCGTCACGCGACCGACAAGCCTTGGCGGGCTTGGCTTCTCAATGAAGTGGAATATGGGCTGGATGAACGACACATTGGAGTTCATCAAGCGCGACCCGATACACCGCAGCTACCACCACCACGAGATCACCTTCTCGATGCTCTATGCGTTCAGCGAGAACTTCGTGCTGCCGATCAGCCACGACGAGGTCGTGCACGGCAAGGGCACACTGTGGGGCCGGATGCCCGGAAACGACCATGTGAAGGCGGCCGGGCTACGCGGCCTGCTCGCGTATCAGTGGGCGCACCCAGGCAAGCAGCTGCTGTTCATGGGCCAGGAATTCGGGCAGCGGGGGGAATGGTCGGAGGAACGCGGTGTCGACTGGTACCAACTCGGTGAGGACAGCTTCTCCAACGGAATCCAGCGGATGATGCGGGACATCAACGGCATCTACCGCAGCCGACGTGCGCTCTGGTCGCAGGACACCCGCCCCGAGGGCTACTCGTGGATCGACGCCAACGACTCCGCCAACAATGTGCTGAGCTTCCTGCGCTATGGCGACGACGGCTCGGTGCTGGCATGCGTGTTCAACTTCTCCGGCTCCGAGCACACGCGCTACCGGCTGGGCTTGCCGCACACGGGCGCGTGGCGCGAGGTGCTCAACACCGACGCCGACATATACAACGGTTCGGGCATCGGCAATTTCGGCGCGGTGGACGCCACCGACGAGCCGTGGCACGGACGCCCGGCCTCGGCGGTGATGGTGCTGCCGCCGCTGGCCGCGCTGTGGTTCGAACCGGCCTAGTTTCTTAGCGCGAGTTGGGCCCACACCGCAGGTAGGGGAACGCAAAACTGCTCTATTTCGGCGACAAATGGGCAGTTTTACGTCTGCTCGCGGCGTACTAGTACAGCGCGTTGGCGAGGTTGCGCCGCCCCGCGATTACCTCGGGGTCGGCTGGGTCGAAGAGGTCGAACAGCTCGATCAAGCGCGTGCGCACTGTCGTGCGCTCGTCGCCCGAGGTTCGCTTGATCAACCCGATCAGCCGGTCGAACGCCGCGGCGACGTTCTGCTGCAGAACCTCCACATCGGCGGCCGCGAACGCCGCGTCGATGTCATCGCGGGCAGCGTCGGCCGCGGCGACTGCATCCGGCCGTTGTGTGGAAGCTCGCTGCAGGAAGCCGATCTGACGGACCGCGCCCTTGGCTTCAGCATGGCCGGGGTTGGCGTCCAGGATCGCTTGATAGGCGTTGAGCGCGGCATCGAAGTCGCCGGCATCGAGATGCGAACGTGCCTGGGCGAGTTCGGGATCGACTTGCTCGGGCACGTCGGGGTCGCCGCCGCTGAGCTTGCCGGCGGTCGCGTCGAGCAAAGAGTCGACCCACCGCCGCAACTGTTCGGGCGGCTGCAGACCCTGGAAGCTCGACAGCGGCTGCCCGGCCCCCAGCGCAACGACCGTCGGGACGGCCTGCACGCCGAACATCTGGGCCACCCGCGGCACGGCGTCGACATTCACCGTCGCCAACGACCACTTACCGCCGTCCGCATCGGCGAGTTGGGCAAGGACATTGCCTAGCTGGGCGCTTGCTTCACTGCGCGGTGACCACAACAGCACGACGACGGGCATTTGGCTTGACCGAACCAGCACCTCGGCTTCGAGGTTGGCTTCGGTGACCTCGACGCCCCCCGGCGGGCCGGTAGCCTCGCCGCCTTCGGGGGAGGCTGCTCGTTGCTTGAGAGCCGACAGGTCAACCGCACCGGCCATGGAGGCCGCGATGGTAGGTCGGGGACGAGTCACGCCCCCAAGTCTGTCACGTCGTTTCGGGCGCCGGCTGCCCCGGTTGCGCAACCGCCGACGCGGCCTCAGCGGACCCCGTTCGGCCCGTCCGATCGGCCCAGATGAGGAAGATCACACTGCACAGGGGCACGATGCTTGCGAGCAACGCCAGCAACCATGTGCCGGTCGACCACTTGAACGCGATACCGACCAGTAGCCCGGCCACCACGAATGCGATGAAAACCAGCCCGTGGGTCATGCCGAAGACCTTGACGCCGATCTCGGTTCGCGGCGTGCCCAGGTATTTGAAATACATGCCGACCAGCAGACCGACCCAGCTGACGGCCTCTGCCAGCGCGATGAGACGGAACCAGCCAGCAACCGATCGAAGATCAAATGCGCTCGTCATGAGCGCCATTGTGCCCGAGAAACGGGCCAGCTACTACATAGCGTCGTAGGTGGCTATCCCGCGCGCAGGATCAGGGCGTCGCCTTGGCCGCCCGCGCCGCACAGTGCGGCAACAGCGTATCCGGAACCGCGTCGTGCCAGCTCAAGAGCCGCGTGCAGGGTGATGCGCGCCCCCGACATGCCGATCGGATGCCCGATA
>NZ_DATENY010000064.1:0-19319 GCF_035274705.1 Mycobacterium sp.
CACGGCTGGGACGCCGACGAGATCCCGGATCCGCAAGATCCGGCGACGTTCGAGCGGTCCAAACTGAACTGGGACGAGATCGACGATGGCGATCACGGCCGGCTACGACGGACGTATCAGCAGCTGATCGCGTTGCGGCACAACGAACCCGATATGGCCGATGCATGCCTGGACCATCTGCGCGTCGAGTACGACGAGGCGCAGCGATGGATCGTCATGTATCGCGGATCGCTGTCGATCGCGTGCAACTTGAACTCCGACGCCGTCGTCGTTCCGGCCACCGGTGAGGTGGTGCTGGCTTGGCGGGAGCCCGTCGTAGGTGTGACAACCACTCAGCTGCAAGCGCATTCGTTTGTGATCCTGCGACCCTGAAAACGCACACTTTCGGCATGTCCCGGAAGTGGGGAAGACGGTCCAAAAATGAAAGGCTTGCTATTTGCCGCTTGTCGAACGGAGTGAATGGATTTGGGGGTTTCCGCGATCAGCCCTTGCAACACAACGAGATCTTGTCCTCGATATCACTGACCAACTCCGGCAAGTGGTCGTCGAGGTAGAAGTGGTGACCAGGGAACACCCGAACGGTGAACTCCGACGTCGTGCGCTGCGACCATGGCACCACCTTCTCGTAGGCGGCGACTTCGTCGTCATCGCCCAGAAACGCGAAGATAGGGCACGACACCGTTGCGTCGGGTGGACAGTCGTAATTCGCGATGGCCCGTAGGCCGCGCAACGTGGGCAAGATCTTCGCCGCGAACTCCTCGTTCTCGAGGAACTCTGGGTTGGCTCCGGTCATCTGGCTCACCGCTGTCAGCAGACCGCGATCGGATTCCGGAATGTCTTCGTAGCCGATGCGGCCGGGTGCGGCACAGGCGGACACGAACAGGGCTGCGATGGGCGTTCCCGCCGCCTCGAACCGACGAGCGACCTCGAACGCCAGCAAACCGCCCATGCTGTGGCCGAAGAATGCGATCTCTGCGTCGGATGCCGGCCGCGACAGCATCTGGCATACCCCGTCGGCGAGGTCCTCGATGCTGGTGAAAGATGCAAGGTCATGGGTTCCGCGCTGTCCGGGATATTGGACGGCGACGCGTTTGATGTCGCTGGAGAACGCGTTGGCGAAGGGAACGTAATACTGTGCCGATCCACCCGCGTGCGGGAAGATGTAGAGCGTCGGCTTGCGCCCGGTCACGCGCCCACGGTACCGCCAGCACGACTTCTCAAGCGGTGCGATGAGCAACCACGCCTAAGTGAGGTACCGATACGCCGGTGATCCGGGTTCGAGTGCCTCCACGTGTAGGTCCGACGCTTGCATCCGAGACAGCAGACCGTCGAAGTCGGCGGCCGAACCCAGCTCGATGCCGACCAATGCCTCACCGGTCTCCCGGTTGTTGCGTTTGACGTACTCGAACAGCGTGATGTCGTCGCCCGGCCCGAGCACGGTGTCCAGGAAACGGCGCAGCGCGCCGGGCTCCTGCGGGAAGTCCACCAGGAAATAGTGCTTCAGACCTAGGTGCACCAACGAGCGCTCGAGCACCTCGTTGTAGCGCGAAACATCGTTGTTGCCACCGGAAATCACACACACCACGGTCGACCCCGGCTCGATGTCGGCCTCCATCAGGCCGGCGACCGACAGCGCCCCGGCGGGCTCGGCGATGATGCCCTCGTTCTGATAGAGATCGAGCATGGCGGTGCAGACTGCGCCCTCGTCGACGGTGGTGATCGACACCATGTCCCCCGCCGCGGCCAGCGCCGCGTAGGTCAACGTGCCAGCGCGGTTCACCGCTGCACCGTCGACGAACTGATCGACGTGCCCCAGGGTGACGGGCTCCCCCGCGGCCAGCGCTGCGATCATCGCGGCTGCCCCGGCCGGTTCGATACCGAGGACGCTGGTGCCCGTTGTCCGTTCGGCCAGATACGTCGTGATGCCGGCGATGCAGCCGCCACCCCCGACTGGGACGATCACCAGGTCCGGCTCGCCGTCCAGCTGATCGAGGATCTCGGCGGCGATGGTGCCCTGGCCCGCCATGGTGCGCGGGTCGTCGTAGGGCGGCACGAGCGTCGCCCCGGTCCGTGCCACGTCGTCGAGCGCGGCGGCCGCCGCCTCGTCGTAGGTCTTGCCGACGACGATCAACTCGATGAACTCGCCGCCGTGGTACCGGATGCGATCCCGTTTCTGCTTCGGCGTCTTGCCCGGCACATAGACGCGGCCGTGGATGCCCATCGACCGGCAAGCCATCGCGAAGCCCTGGGCGTGGTTGCCCGCCGACGAGCACACCACACCCGCCGCGATCTCTTCGTCGGACAGCTGCATCAGCAGGTTGTGCGCGCCGCGCAGCTTGTACGACCGCACCGTCTGCAGGTCCTCACGCTTCAGATAAACCGTCGCGCCTGTGGCCTCGGAAAGCCGTTCGCTGATCTGCAGCGGGGTGCGGGCCACCACGCCGGAAATTCGCTGAGCGGCCTCATCGATGTCGGCCGCGGACAGCGGCGACGTACGAGGACTCTGGCTCAGTTCAGCGGACACCGGTCAATGGTGCCACCAACCTGCAGTTTTCAGGAAACCGGGGTCAGCACGAACACCGGGATCTGGCGGTCGGTCTTGTTCTGGTATTCCGCGTAATCCGGCCAGGCTTCGACCGCGCGCTCCCACCACGTTGCCTTTTCGTCGCCGGAGACCTCACGGGCCTCGTAGTCCTTGGTGACCGGGCCGTCCTGCAGCTCGACCCGCGGATGCGCCTTGATGTTGTAGTACCAAACCGGATTCTTCGGAGCACCGCCCAGCGACGCCACGACCGCGTACGCGCCGTTGTGCTCCACCCGCATCAGAGGCGTCTTGCGGATCTTACCGGACTTCGCGCCGATGGTGGTCAGCAGGATGACGGGCTTGCCTTTCAGCTCAGTGCCTGCGGTGCCGCCCGACTCCATGTACGTTTCCGCATTTTCGCGGGCCCAGTCGGACGTGCTTGGTTCGTATTCTCCGGAAAGTGGCATGTCACCAGCTTAGAACGGCTAGAAAGTGATCATCCCGATCCACCGTTTCGGTTGCCCGAAAACTCTTCTGCGAGCTATCGTCAATCTGTGACCGTTCGCGACCAAGTCAGCATCGCCGGAGTTCCCTGGCCGGTGTACAAACTGCTCGCGCTCGCCATCGGTTTTCTAGTGCTGGCGGTTGTGGCCGTCGTAACCGGCAGTGCGGCGCCGGCCGTGGTGGCTGGGGCCGCCGCGGGCACCCTGGTGTGGCTCGGGCTCGGCGTCTTCCAATCGAGCCGCTAGTCCTCCAGCAGCCCCCGCAGCGTCTCTAGATCAGCGCTCACCGCCGCCACGTCGGCGTCCAACTCGGCGTCCGTCATGCCCGCTCGTCGACGCACCGTGAACACGACTTCGCAGCGCGCTTCTCCGACACCGCCGGGCACCACCCGCAGCGGGTTGTACACCGCCTCCCCAGACGGCAACCGCACCACATGATCGAGCACACCGAATTCATTCGGCGGGGCGAACTCGACGGTGACTTGGCCCATCGGCGAGTCGGCCACCCACCCGTCGGCG
This sequence comes from Mycobacterium sp., assembly GCF_035274705.1. Taxonomy (GTDB): domain Bacteria; phylum Actinomycetota; class Actinomycetes; order Mycobacteriales; family Mycobacteriaceae; genus Mycobacterium. The sequence goes on from NZ_DATENY010000064.1 coordinate 3,547, forward strand.
GTCTGCCGTAGCCCGCCCCGCGCGAGCCCGGCCGCCCAACGCGGCCACTCGTGCGGATCGGATGCAAAGTCGTAGACGACCTCCGGTGCGGCCTCGATCCAAATGCTGACGTGTCGCGACTCCATCCCTTCATCGTGGCGCACACACTAGGCAGATGGACATCACACCCGAGCCCTCATCTGCAGTCGAGGAGTTCGTAAAGCGCGCCGAGCGCATGGCCTCCGGAGCCGAGCACCGCGTGCCGTCGTGGCTGCGCCCCGGCAACCCAGAGAGCCGGCTGCCCGTGCTCGGCGCGTTGATCACGGCCATCGTGCTGCAGTTGTCCATCGCGAGGAACTACACGCTGGTTCCCCGCTGGCCGCTGATCGCGATGGAGGTCCTGCTACTGGTCGTACTGGTCGCGCTCAACCCGGTGCGGCTTGCCCGGCCCACGTTGACGGGCAAGTACGCGTCCTGGATCCTGCTCGCAGCCATCACGGCCGACAACACGCTGTCGGCAGCCGTGCTCGATGTCCGCATCATCTCGGGCGAGGTGAGCAACGACGCTGCGCTACTGCTGGGCAGCGGCGCGGCGATCTTCGTCACGAACGTCATCGTGTTCGGAATCTGGTATTGGGAACTGGATCGCGGCGGGCCGTTCGCCAGACTGGAGGGGGCGAAAGCCTACCCGGACTTCATGTTCCCGCAGATGGACAATCCCAAAGTGGCGAAACCGGATTGGCGCCCGACGTTCGTCGACTACCTATATGTGAGCATCACCAACGTGATGGCGTTCTCCCCCACGGACACCATGCCACTGTCCCGCTGGGCGAAGATGATGATGACGGTGCAGGCCCTGGTAGCGCTGACCACCGCCGGGCTCGTAATCGCAAGAGCAGTAAACGTTTTGGGCTAAACGTTCAGCCGAGGAATCGGTGTACATTCGCGGTCGTGGAGATCGCAACTAACGCACTGACGGCCGTCGAGCAGACCGCATTTCTCACCGAGTACGCCAGGGCGCTGGACAGCCGTTGGCCCAAGCCGATTCTCGGCGACACGCTGGCGGACGAAGTCGTCGGCAAGATCGACTACGACTTCGCCGGCCTGGGTGTACAGACCAGCGTGGTGTGCCAGGCGGCGTTGCGCGCGAAGATGCTCGACGACCGAGTTCGAGACTTTGTCGCGCGGCACCCCGACGCTGTGGTCGTCGACCTGGGCGCCGGCCTGGACAGCGGTTTCTATCGCGTCGATCCCCCGCCGATGGTGGACTGGTACAGCGTGGACCTACCGGGAATCTTGGCGCTGCGCGACGAGGTGATGCCGGCCAACCCGAGGTCGCACTCGGCGGCCATGTCTCTGGCCGACGAGCATTGGCCCGACACCATTCCGGCAGACCGCCCGACCATGCTCATCGCCGACGGGCTGTTGGCGTTTCTGGCCGAGCCGGTGATCGTCGCGATCTTCCGGCGGATCACCGACCACTTCACCTCCGGCGAGCTGGCGTTCAACGACTACGGCGAGATCGGATGGTTCAGCCGGCTCGCGATCAAGCTGGCCCCGCAGAAGATGTTCAAGGACGTCGGAAGCCAGTGGGGCTACGCGGGTTTCAAGGATGCTCACCAGCCAGAAACCTGGAACCCTCGGCTGACCTTGGTCGAGGAAGCCAGCCTCGCGCATCAGCCGGAGCTCGACCTGTTCCCGGGCTGGATCCGGGTCGCGACGAAGCTCGCGGGCAAGACCAAGACCGGCGCGCGCAAGGCGCGGATTCTGCGGTACGCGTTCTAGGTGTCTACGCCGGGCGTGTGATGTGAACGCCGCACGTGCAGGCGTCGATCGACGGACAGCTGCAGCGCGCTCTGGCCCGACAGCGCCATCATTCGGATCGACCTTGAGTGACGCGGTTCAGCCGCCCAGGCAGCCCGGGCCCAGCAGCGCCTTCAGGTCCCCCATCAGCGCCGACGAGGGCGTCACGCGAAGTGAGACATCCAGCTCGAGCGTGGTGATGCGCTCGCCACTGATCAGCCGCAGGTGCACCTGCGACGTACCGGGGTGCCGTGCCAGAACTTGTTTCAAAGCGGTGACCTTGTCGACGGTGCATTGCCGCGTAGGCAGGCTCACCGCCACCGGGCGATCCACCTGCGCATGCGAAAAGTCCGGCACCACAAGCTCGTGGGCGATCATCGCGATCCGGTCGTCACGCGCTGCGACCTTCGCCTTCACCAAAACCACCGCGTCGTCGGCGATCTCCGCGCCGTACACGGAGTACGTCTGCGGGAAGAACAACACCTCGATGCCACCAGTGAGGTCCTCGAGTTGTGCTGAAGCCCATGGCAATCCGTTCTTGTTCACCCGCCGGTTCACCGAGGCGAGGATGCCACCCACCACTACTTGAGAGTCGTTGGCGACGTCACCGTCGAGAATTGCCGGGATCTGGGTGTCCACCTGGGTAGCCAGCAGATGCGCGACGCCGTTGAGCGGATGCCCCGACACGTACAAGCCGAGCATCTCCCGCTCGAGAGCCAGCTTGTGCTTGTCCTCCCACTCCTCGTCGGGCACCTTGATCGTGAACACCGCATCGGTGGCGGTGTCGGCGCCGCCGAACAGATCGAACTGCCCCATCGCCTCGGCCTTCTTGGTGCCCAGCACCGAATCGACGGCATCTGTATGCACCAGGAACAAACCCTTGCGCGGATGTCCAAGCGAGTCGAACCCGCCCGCCTTGATGAGCGATTCAGTGACCTTCTTGTTGCAGGGCCCGATCTCGATCTTGTTGAGGTAGTCGGAGAAGTCGATGAACTTACCCTTGTCGGTGCGCGTATTGATCAGCGACGCGACAACATTGGCGCCGACGTTGCGCACCGCGCCCAACCCGTAGCGGATGTCCTCGCCGACCGACGCGAAGTTCAGACCGGACTCGTTGACGTCCGGCGGCAGCACCGTGATGCCGAGCTTGCGGCAATCCGCCAGGTACACCGCGGCCTTGTCCTTGTCATCGCCCACCGAGGTGAGCAGACCCGCCATGTACTCGGCCGGGTAGTTCGCCTTCAGATACGCCGTCCAGTACGACACCAGGCCGTAGCCGGCGGCGTGCGACTTGTTGAACGCGTAGTCGGCGAACGGCAACACCGTGTCCCACAGCGCCTTGATCGGAGCGGCCGAAAAGCCGTTGGCCTTCATACCTTCCGAGAAGCCCTCGTACTCCTTGTCGAGCACCTCACGCTTCTTCTTACCCATGGCTTTTCGCAGAATGTCTGCTCGGGCTAGCGAGTACCCGGCCACCTTCTGCGCGATCCGCATGATCTGCTCTTGGTAGACGATCAGGCCGTAGGTTTCGGCGAGGATGTCTCGCAACGGTTCCTCGAGTTCGGGGTGGATCGGCTTGATTGCCTGCTTGCCGTTCTTCCGGTCGGCGTAGTCGTTGTGGGCGTTCACGCCCATCGGCCCCGGCCGGTACAGCGCGATGACGGCGACGACGTCCTCGAACCCGGTCGGCTGCATCCGCCGCAGCAGATCGCGCATCGGCCCGCCGTCGAGCTGGAACACGCCGAGTGTGTCGCCGCGCCCCAGCAGCTCGTAGGCCGCGGAGTCGTCGAGCGGCACCGACTCCAGGTCGAGCTCAATTCCCCTGTTGGCCTTGATGTTCTCCAGCGCGTCGCCGATGATCGTCAGGTTGCGCAGGCCGAGGAAGTCCATCTTCAACAGGCCGATGGCCTCACACGACGGGTAGTCCCAGCCGGTGATGATCGCGCCGTCCTGCGGCCGCTTCCACAGCGGAATCGCCTGAGTCAGCGGCTCGCTGCTCATGATCACCGCGCACGCATGCACGCCGGCGTTGCGGATAAGGCCTTCCAGACCTCGCGCGGTCTCGTAGATGGTGCGCACATCGGGATCGGTGTCGATGAGCCCGCGTACCTCGGCGGCCTCCTTGTACCGCTCGTGGTTGGGATCGGTGATCCCCGACAGCGGGATGTCTTTGGCCATGATCGGCGGCGGCAGCGCCTTGGTGATCCGATCCGCGATCGAGAAACCGGGCTGGCCGTAGTGAATGCGAGCCGAATCCTTCAGCGCCGCCTTGGTTTTGATCGTGCCGAATGTGATGACCTGCGCGACGCGATCATGACCCCACTTATCGGCGGCATACCGAACCATCTCACCGCGGCGGCGGTCGTCGAAGTCGATGTCGATATCGGGCATCGACGCACGTTCAGGATTCAGGAATCGCTCGAACAGCAGCCCGTGTTCGATCGGGTCGATATCGGTGATGCGCAGCGCGTAGGCAACCAGCGAGCCGGCGGCCGAACCACGCCCGGGGCCGACGCGGATGTCGACCGAGCGCGCGTAGCTCACCAGGTCAGCCACGATCAGGAAGTACGACGGATACCCCTTGGCGCAGATGACGTCGATCTCGTAGGCAGCCCGGTCGACGTACTCCTGAGGCACACCCGACGGGAACCGGCGCGCCAGCCCGGCGTCGACCTCATGGCGTAGCCACGTCTCCTGGGTGTGTCCCTCCGGTACCGGAAAGATGGGCATCCGGTCGCGCTGGGCCCAGACGTCTTCGTACGACTGCACCCGTTCAGCGATCAGCAGTGTGGAGTCGCAGGCGCCGGGAAGCTCTGCGTCCCACAACGCGCGCATCTCAGCGGCGGACTTGAGGTAGTAGCCGTCACCGTCGAACTTGAAGCGGTTGGGGTCCGACAGCGTCTTGCCGGTCTGCACGCACAGCAGCGCCTCGTGGTTGTGCGCGGCGTCGCGGGTGACGTAGTGGCAGTCATTGGTGGCCAGCGGCGGGATGCCGAGCTTGCGGCCGATCTCGAGCAGACCTTCACGTACCCGGCGCTCGATGTCCAGCCCGTGATCCATCAGCTCGAGGAAGTAGTTGTCGGCGCCGAAGATCTCCCGCCACTTCGCGGCCGATTCCAGTGCCTCGCGGTCATGACCGAGCCGAAGCCGGGTCTGCACCTCGCCGGACGGGCAGCCGGTGGTGGCGACGATGCCCGCGGCATGCTCGGCGATCAGTTCGGCGTCCATGCGCGACCACTTGCCGAGCTGGCCCTCGAACGACGCCAGCGACGAGAGCTTGAAGAGGTTGCGCAAACCGGTCGCGTTCTCAGCGACCATGGTCAGGTGGGTGTAGGACCCGCTGCCGGAGACGTCGTCGCCCTTCTGGCTCGGATCGCCCCACAAGACGCGCTTGGTATCAAACCGGGACGCGGGTGCGATATAGGCTTCCACGCCGATGATCGGCTTGATGCCTACTGCGGTTGCGGAATTGTAGAACTCACTGGCGCCGAACATGTTTCCGTGATCGGTCATGCCGATCGCGGGCATCTCTAGCCGCTGCGCCTCGGCCAACATCGGCGTGATCTTCGCCGCACCGTCCAGCATCGAGTATTCGGTGTGGTTATGCAGGTGGACGAAGGAAGAGTTCATAGAGACGCCAGTCTAAGGCGGCCTACCGACACTTCCCGGCGTGTCGAGGAGCGTGTCTTTTATCCCGCCGCAAACCCAGTTTGATCATCGGAATCGGCCCCGGCGTCCAGCCGAGTTGGGGCACGACGACGATTGCCACGAAGCGGGCGACGAGTTCTGCCCGTCTAGCTCGTTGAGCCGGTCGAGGTCGTCGGCAGCGGCGTTAAGCGAGTCGGCCAGTTCTCGCGCCAGATGCGCGGCGCCCAGATCGACGCTATCGGCGCTGACGCTAATCGTGCGCTCGATCTCGCCGTCGGAGTACTGCACACCAAGAATGTCAACGGTAACCGCCTTCCCGCCCACTGCGACCAGCCCGCGTCTGGGACCGGTGAAGCGTCGGATACACGGGCGGTCGCCATCGGCGCGCCAGGTGTCAACGCTAGTGGCGCCGAGCGGCTTCGGCATTCTGGCGAAGGTTTCCTGTGCGATGTTGTCGGCGGCCATCTGGCGCGCAACCACGACTAGCCCTCTGCGGTGTCCCTCATCGCCGTGTGGGTGGCTCGGTCTCGTGTCCCATTCATCAAGCATGGCTCTTTGCTTTGCGGTGAGCTGGTCGGCGATGTCGCGCCAGGTCACAGTGGGGTCGATGTTCACGGCATGCTCCTTTGCTGAAATTGCGGGGAGCCGCAGTAATCCAAGATAGCGGCTAGGCCTGCGCGTCGCATCAAAGTAGCGATTACACGCTTGTCGCAGCGCTCTCGGATCCTCGTGCGCGAGTATCTCGACCACCTGGACCCGGGAAGAACATCGATCGTTTGCGGTCCCTCACCGTGCTGCAGCACCTTCGAATGATCGTCCGGACAAGGAGTCGCGGAAAGCAGCTGATCGAGTTTGCTTGTACATCAGTGGACACATGAACCCGGCCCGTCCCATGGGGCATCGCATCGACCTGCGGCACGCTCATGAAGCGCGACTTGCTCGCCGGCGTTGTCCGTAACAGGCGCGTCGCATCCGCGCACTCCACATCGCAGAGCTGATCGGTGACGAAAAAACTGCAAAACCTAGGGTCCGGTTCTCCGGACAAAATGTCCGGAACCCCGTGTGTGGTCAACGGCTGCCTGGAATACTTTCCGCCATGGTTCGTACCCTCGTCCGATTCGAAAAGCTGGACAACATCGGCGCAGATCTCGTGTATCGCATCGGGTCCACCGCGACCTACAAAAAGGTCTTCAAGTACTGGTATCCCCTGATGACCCGTCGGCTCGTCGGGCAGGAAGACATCGTCTTCTTGAACTGGGGCTACGAGGAAGACCCGCCGATGGGGCTGCCGCTCGACGAGTCCGACGAACCCAACCGGTGCAGCATTCAGCTCTACCACCAGACCGCAAGCCAGATCGATCTCAGTGGCAAGAAAGTGCTGGAAGTCAGCTGTGGCCATGGGGGCGGAGCCTCCTACCTTGTACGGACGATGCATCCCGCCTCATACACGGGGCTGGACTTCAACTCTGCCGCGATCGACTTCTGCCAGAAGAGGCACAAGCTGCCAGGCCTGGATTTCGTGCAAGGCGACGCCCAGGACCTGCCCTTTCCCGACGGATCCTTCGATGTGATGATCAACATCGAGGCCTCGCACATCTACCCCAACTTCGAGCGTTTCCTCAGCGAAGCGGCACGCGTCCTGCGCTCCGGGGGGTATTTCCTCTACTCCGATTTCCGCAACCGTGACAACTTTCGCGCCTGGGAGGCAGCTCTAAAGGAATCACCGCTGCGGCTCGTCTCCAAGAGGGTCATCAACGACCAGGTTCTGCGCGGCCTGCACGAAAATTCGCCGCGGTCCATGGAGCTGATCAATCGGTATCTGCCGGCGTTCATGCGCCGCTTCGGCCGCGAATTCGCTGTTGTGGACGGTTCGTGGTTCTACCGAGACCTCGAGCGCGGCGAGATCTCCTACCGCACCTATTGCCTCGCGAAGGATTGAAGCGACGTCGCCTCCAGAAAGGGCTGCTCGAGAACGAAAGCCCAGGAAGGGAACTCCACCCAGAGATAGGCAATGATCTGCCCGCGATAATGAGTTTCGGAAATGGCGCGGTGTCGCCGTGATCGAGAGCAGGCCAGGCCCGCGCCGTCAATGTGGTTGGCCCAGCATGGATGTCGGCCATTTCACGCCGGTAGAAGAGACCGCACTGCTCACCGAGTACGCCCGGGCGCTCGACAGCCGCTCACCCTGTTCAATACTCAGCGACACCCTCGCCGAGGAAGTCGTCGGCAAGATTAACTACGACTTCGCCGGCTTGGGCGTCATCGCGAGCGTGGTGTGTCTGGTGGCGCTGAGAGCAAAGATGCTCGATGAGCGGGCCCACGCTTTCACCACAGAGCACCCCGACGCCGTGGTGGTGGACCTCGGTGCGGGGCTGAATAGCGCAGTCTTCCGGGTAGATCCGTCGCCCACGGTCGACTGGTACAGCGTCGATTTGCCAGCGGTCATCAGGCTGCGCGATGCCCTGCTGCCCCGCCGTGACCGGTCGCACTCGGTAGAGGCGTCGGTGGCTGAACCGGACTGGACCGGCGCGATTCCCGGTGATCGGCCGACGATGGTCGTCGCCGACGGTCTTTTCCCTTTCCTGAGCGAGCCGGTTATCGTCGCGATCTTTCGGCAAATCACCGACCATTTCGAGTCCGGCATGGTCGCGTTTAACGACTACGGCGCCGTCGGCCCGATCAAGCGCTTCGCTTCGCTTGTCGCCACGAGGAAGCGAATGTTCAGGACGCTGTACAGCCAGTGGGCCTTTGACGGGTTCAAGGACGCGCACCAGCCCGAGACCTGGAATGCCGACCTGAAGCTCGTCGAGGAGGCCAGCGCGCTGCATGAGCCCGACGTGGCCTTGTTCCCGCCGATGCTGCGGTTCGGCAGCCGCATCGCCGCGCGCTTCCCGGCCAGTGCGCGCAATACGCGGATTTTGCGATACCAGTTCTAGCAGCCCAGGCCGCCGGGTTACGTCACGGACGGGACGTCGACGGTAAGGGCGGGTTACGGTTGATGCGCCACTTTCCGCGGGGTGATCCGCCCCGGTCGTTGCTCACGATGTTGTCATGACACAGTCGGTTTAATTGGATCGCCGCGGCGAAGCCGCACTTGCGATTAACGCGTCGAACCAATGAACTCCCATAGGCGCTACCGCGTCTCAGTGGGCGTCCGCCCGGTGTTGGCCCCCGCCGCTGCTGTCGCTGCTGTCGTTGTCGTTCTCGTTGTCAGCCTTGACGTGGCGCGGGCCGGTTTCAGTCTGTTTCGCGTGGCGCGCAGAACCGCTTTCGGTGACGCCGTTGCTGTTGTTGTCGGCTTTGCCGGTGCTTTCGGGCTTGCCGGTGCTTTCGGTGCTGATTTTCGGCGGCTCAGCCGGTCCGGCCGGCAAGCCGTCTGCTACGGAGCGAAGGTTGGGCAACGAGGTGGGCGTCAGTGTGGGCTTTCCGACGTCGAGGACCACGGTCTTTGACAAATTGTCGGATTCCGCGGCCACGTTGGAGGGACCGCCGGTTACGGAGCTTGAGCTTGCGAGGACGTTGTTCGGGTCGACGTTGCTCGGGTCGACGTTGTGCTGGACACCGGTGTTCGGGCCATTCTGCTGACCCTCGCTGCCCTGGGGGATGGAATCCAGTGTCGCGTCGCCCGATAGGGCCTGCTGCTGAAGCGGATCCGTTGCCGGTGCTGGATCCGTTGCCGGAGGCGCTAACGGAGGCGGATTCAAGCCGAGGTCCGTCCACAGCTTGTGGAAGAACGGCGCCAGTGTGCCGGGATTGGAACCGTTGACCAACTCGGGTGGTGGGCTCGGGTTACCAAAGTCCCAAAAAGAACTGTTTTGTTCCGCAAGCCTTGCGGCGGTTTCGATTTGCTCCTTCGTCGGGACGTTGGCGGTGCCGTTAGCCCGGGCGTCCAGCCATTCGTTTATAACGGTATTTCCCGGCCAGAGATCTCCGATAAATTTCACGATCCCCGGATAATCCAGAGCAGGAGGCAGCCAGCTGCAGTTACCAAGGCCCCCCGTGCAGAGGCCGGCTCCCGGGGTAAGCGGATCGAAGGCAATGACCATCGCTGCGGCGAGAGTTTGAAGGGTTCTGCCGATTTCCACGAGATCGGGAAGGTGGATCGGATTCGTTGCCGGATCTGCCATCAAGTGGTTGAAATAATTTTGGAAGGGCTTGAACGGATCCAGCGTAAATGTCGTGTTGGCCCATGGCATCAAGTATTCGGGCCCATTAGGGCCGTCAACTTCAGTCGTACCCGCGAAGCCGAATCCGGGATAGACGGGGCCGCTCGGGTCAGTGTAGCCAGGCTGGCCGGGTCCAAAGGTGTACCCGGACACCAGATCCGAAAGCGGTACCGAAAACCAGTTATTGAAGAGGGGAAATTTCACCGATGCGCCCGGCGCGAACCCGTACAGTCCAAACGTTAACGCCAAGCCCCAGAGGACATTGTCGAGGCCCGTAAAGCCGGTGATGGGGCTAATCGGCACCCCGGGCGGGCATCCGTCGGCGTCACAATATTTATTCACGGGGAGCTCTGCCGCCACGAAGTGCCACAGCTGCTGGCCCAGGCCGTTTTGATCGGATTGATCAAGCCCAAGTCCGGACAGTGCTGGGAACGGCACCAGCAGGTTAACTGTCGACATGAAATGGCCAGGATCCCCTGGGTCTACTCCCCAAATGTTCGTCGCGCTTACGACGAACCACGGCCCGCTGAAAATCAGAGAGCGCGATAAATAGTCGAGCGCTTGCACCTCGTTGTCAGGAATGTTGACGACGTCAATAAGCAGGTTGACCGGAACATTGAGAAGCGAGGAGGCAGCGGCTAGACGCACCTCCGCAGTAACGACACGCATCTCGGGTGGCGGCGGCGCAACCGAAGTGACGGCTATGACACTGGTCCCCAGGAGCGCCACACCTGCCGCAGCGGCATGCGGACACACTGAACGGGCCGCCGTGCCAACGCTTCGAAATCCATGCTCTCGTCTCGCCCGCCGAGGTTTGCGGTGGCGTCCTCGGTGATGCGCGGGTGCGGACATGCAGACCTCCCCCAAGGTCGATGCAGCTTAACGGCAGCACTGAACCTACAGCAGAAAACGCCCGAGCGTGGCAAAATCCGGATCAATTCGGCTGGTCAACCCGGCGGTCAAGGTCCGCAAATATCATATTTTGACTTATGGCTAGTCAAATGCATCTAGTTCATACATGAGCAAATTAAAAATTCTCTCGCAATCTGGCAAACTTGTCGGTGCGATGCAGTTTCAGCACCGACATCTGGAGGCAGCGGAAGCGGTCGTCAATCCGAGTGAGTCCCAGCACCCGTGGAGGTGCTTCACCTGGTCAACCAGTTTGCGCGTCGTCGGCAGTAACTTCCCTCAGCGAGCGAGTGGCACGAAGCAGCACGTCTTCAAGATGCATCTTTTCGATCGGCGGCCGGATCACGTCAGGCACCTGGCGGCAGGACCTGCGCGACCGCATCCAATCGCCGTTCAGTTGGGCCACGCACGCGGTGCAAACCGCACAGCGACGGTGATCGGCTCGCCGGCGGCCGCGTTAGTGGCGCTGGTTGGCGAGAGGCCAGGAACGTTCGACATGAGAGGCTGCCTGGGCGGGTTTGGGGACCGCTTGAATCCCAGCTGTGTTGTCCGCGCTCGTGTCATACTGCCCCCGATGGCCAGCACAAACCGCCTGATATCCAACCGGTTCGTCCACCGCCTGGTTACATACCCGTTGGTCTATCGCCTGCTATTCACCTCATTCGTCACGAAACGGTTCGCCGCCCAAACCCGCCTGCTCGGTGGTGATGACTGGTTGTTCTTCAACTACGGCTACGAGGAAGATCCTCCGATGGCCCTGCCGCTGGCGCCGTCGGACGAACCCCATCGGTTCTTCATCCAGCTCTACCACCGCGCGGCGACCCAGGTGGATCTCAGCGGCAAGCGCGTGCTGGAGGCCAGCTGCGGCCACGGCGGCGGAGCCTCGTATCTCGTGCGCACCTTGCACCCGGCCTCCTACACCGGGCTGGACTTGAACCCGGCCGGCATAGAGTTTTGCCGGAAAAGGCACAATCTGGCCGGCCTGGATTTCGTGCAGGGTAACGCCGAGGAACTGCCATTCGCCGACGAATCCTTCGACGCCGTGATCAATGTCGAAGCCTCGCACCTCTACCCTCATTTTCCGCGTTTTCTCGCCGAAGTCGCGCGCGTGCTGCACCCGGGAGGGCATTTTCTCTACGCGGATTTCCGCCGGCGTCACGGTCTAGCCGAGTGGGAGGCGGCGCTGGCGGACGCCCCGATGCGGTTGCTTTCGCACGCGGTCATCGATGCGCAGGTTCTGCGCGGGAATGAGAAGAATGCGCCGCGGAAGCACGACCTGATCAGTCGCCATGGGTCGGCGGTGCCCCGTGGCTTCACCCGCTATGCCAGCGACGTGACCGACTGGGCGTTCAACGGCGCACTGCAACGCGGGCAGTTCACTTACCGGGTGTACTGCTTCGCCAAGGATTGAAGTGGCTTCCCTCCCAAAGGGATCGGCTCGCCGACGTGATCACCAGCGCGTCGTCGCGCAGATCACCACGGTGCCAACCTTCGGTCGTTTGACCTGAGCTCCTCAGATCGTCTGATTGAGGTGCGCCGAAAGATGGCCACGCAATTCACCGCGCCCACGACCTTGACGTGGTCGACCGTCAGATGTGGGCGAAGTCAGTCCCGCCGATAAAACCAACGCGCGCTCGCCTAACTGGATCGGCGCGCCACGCTCGGTGTGGGCGGCACCGATGTTGACGAGTAATCCATGCCGTGGCCGGGATGTGTCGGCATCTTCCGACGATGACCTGCGGGTCGCGGGCTTCCGAGACTGAGCTGCGTACTTTCGCCTACCTGCATAGGAAAACACCTCGGCGGCGGCGCGACATCGGACTGTTTCAGTGCAAGCACGCCTCTCGTGAGGACTCGGAAAGCTCGGGATGCCCGGCAGGCTCGGGAGGCGGCTGCACCCAGACTGCAACGGCTCCACAAAACCGGTTGAGGCCTTGAGACCTCTGAGTAATCTTGGCTTCGCGGTACGACGAGGGGGCGGCTATGGCGACGGCGACAACTGAGCCGGTGCGGCTACCACCGGGGCCGCGGGTACCGAAGATGGTCCAAGGCGTTGCGTTCTTGACCGCGCTGTGCGAGGTGGTTCCCGCACTGAGCCGACGTTACGGCGACACGTTCACCATCAATTTGCCGGCCTTGGGGAAGATGGTGGTGATCAGCGACCCGATTCTGGTCAAGGATGTGTTCAGCACGAGTAGTGATCTGATCGAACGCCCAACTAACCTCGGCCATGTATTCGGCCCTGGATCGACCTTCAGCCTCAACGGCGACGAACATCTCGAGCGCCGCAGGTTGCTTCTCCCGCCGTTTCACGGGAAGCGGGTGAGCACGTACGAGCGCATCGTCGAAGAAGAGGTGATGCGTGAGATCACGACCTGGCCGGAGGGCCGCGAGTTCAAAACGCTGCCGTCGATGATGCGCCTGACCCTCAATGCGATCCTGCGCGCCGTGTTCGGCGCCCAGGGACCCGTGCTGGAGGAGCTTCGGATCGCGCTGCCGGCCGCGATTACGCTGGGCTCTCCCCTCCACCTGCTGCCGCCGATAGTGCGGCGCGACTTCGGCCGGTGGAGTCCCGGGGGGCGGTTATTGGAGTACCGGCGGCGGATCGACGCTGTCATCGACTCGCTCATCGCCGATGCGCGGGCTGACCCGGCCTTCGAAGAGCGCAGCGACGTCCTCTCGCTACTGTTGCAGGCCCGCTACGAGAACGGTGACCCGATCCCGGACCGGCACATCGCCGACGAGCTGGTGACCGTGGTCGCCGCCGGTCACGAGACAACCGCCTCACAACTAGCCTGGACAGTCGAGCGGTTACGCCGGCACCCGGAGGTGCTGTCGCGGCTTGTTGACGAAGTGGACGCCGGCGGATCTGAATTGCGACAGGCAACGATCTACGAAGTGCAGCGCACCCGGCCGACTCTCGAGGCTACAACGCGCTGCCCGAAGACGCGAATTCGCTTGGGCGACTGGGTCCTTCCGCCTGGCACCAATGTGATGATCAATTTCCAAATGGCGCATGAGTCAGAAGAAAACTTTTCCGACGCGGACTCGTTCAACCCCGACCGATTCATCGGCTCCAACCCGAAGGCCTTCCGGTGGATTCCGTTCGGCGGCGGGGTAAACCGCTGTATTGGCGCGGGTTTCGCGAATATGGAGATGAACGTCGCCATGCGCATTCTGCTGCGCGAATTCCGGTTCGCGCCAACCGATGCGCCGGGCGAACGGCGTCACTACCGCGGTGTGGCGATCGCGCCCGCACGCGGCGCACGTGCGGTGGTGTACCGGCGGACGGGCACTACGTCGCGTGATCGTGGCTCTGCGGCGGTGGCCGACAACGGTAGCTGACGTCGGCGAAATCGTTGAGCCGGCGGCATAGCCACTACTCGCACGGGGCAGATCACCGACATCGCCTTTTGCCGAAGGAGACAAGATCTGCCCGGCTGGAGTTGTGCACGGCGACGCCGAAAGTCAGCCGTTTGCCGACGAATCTTCCGACGCGGTCATCAATCTCGAAGCCTCGCAAGCCTACCCTCGGGAAATCGAGCACCGGTGTATTGCTTCACCAAGCAATGAACGGCGGAGTTAGGCGATCGCGTAGTCCGACAACGGGAATCGGTCCTGGTCCTTGACGGCACTACGCACCGACGTGGGCCGGAAAAGCGGTGCTTCCCCCGTGCCGGTGTGGTTTCTGAACCAATACGACCGCGAGGTCGCGCAACTGCCGAGGTTAAACGCCGAATCTTCGAGCAGCCTGGTCATCCGATCCATGAAGCGGGCGTTGGCTTGTTCGGTGACCTCGAAGGTGCGAGCACCGCGCCGCTGCAGTTCGCAGAACAGCCGATCCATGTGGCGCATCTGGTATTCCACCGTGTTAAACCATGACAACCCCACCCACGCGTACGGGCTGGCCATGCTCAAAAAGTTCGGGAAGTAAGGTACCGAGATGCCTTCGTAGGCTTGAAACCTCGTTTCGCGCCACCACTTTCCAAGGTTCCGGCCCTCCCGGCCGATCACCTCAATCGCCGGTAGATTGGCGTCCCACACATCGAATCCGGTCGCGAGCACCATGGTGTCGATGAACCGTTTGGTGCCGTCGCGCGCGACGATGCCGTCGGGCTCGATCCGCTCGATGCCACTGGTTTCCAGACGCACATGCGGCTTGGTGAACGCGCGGTAATAGGAATTCGAAATTGTCGGTCGCTTGCAACCGAAGTCGAAATCCGGGTTCAGGTTGCGCCACAACTCCTTGTCGCGCACCAACAGAAACCGGTAAATTTTCGATACACCTGATATGGCTTTGTTGACCAGCTTGAAGTACCGGAATTTCCACATCGTGATGACCATCATGAATTCCAGGCTCGTGTCGGTGAACCACCGCAGGATGCGCTGGGTAAGCGGCAGCTTGGCGAAGAGCCGTTGCACCGCGGGCGGGAATACGACGTCCAACTTGGGCAGCACCCAAATCGGCGTGCGCTGATACACGGTCAGCTCGGAGACTTCCTTGGCCAGCTCGGGAATGACCTGCACACCAGTGGAACCGGTTCCGATGACTGCCGCGTGGCGACCGGCAAGTGAATAGCTGTCATCCCAGGCGGCGGTGTGCACGATGCGTCCACCGAAAGTCTCGATACCGGCAATATCCGGAGTGCGCGGCTGGCATAGGAAGCCGGTCGCAGTGATCAGGAACTGCGCGGTCAGCATCTCACCACCGGCAAGCTCAACCCGCCAAACTAGGGCTTCGTCGTCCCACCGCGCGCCTTCAACGGTGGTGTTGAACCGCATGTAGCGGCGTACGTTGTACTTGTCGGCCACACGCTCGGCATAGCGCTTCAGTTCGGCGCCCGGCGCATACATGCGCGACCAGTAGGGGTTCGGCTCAAACCAGTAGGAAAACGTGGGAGACGGCTGATCGACGGAAAGGCCTGGATAGTGATTGACATGCCAGGTTCCACCCAGGTCGTCCTCGCGGTCGACGATCACGATGTTGTCATAGCCCAGGCGGCTCATTTGGATCGCCGCGCCGATTCCGCCGAAACCCGCCCCCACGATGATGACGTCGTAATACTGCACGCCCATAACCACTAGACGGTACCGCGTACTTCACCGCCGTGAATCGATAAGGACCTGGAAACGCGGCCGAATCTCCCTCCATTGCGATCCGTCCGCGGGGACCCCGCATGCCATGCTGCCGGTTTGGCCGGTTCGGTGACTCGAAAGCGCGAGCATCGCGCCGCTGCAGTTCGCGGAACAGCCGATCCATGTGACGCA
>NZ_DATENY010000065.1:0-74664 GCF_035274705.1 Mycobacterium sp.
TGCCAGCAAGTATCGAAAGCATCACCAACACAACGACTTCCACGCCAAGCGCCACGGCCAGCCAGTGACGGACTTCGTAGTCGAGATGGCGGGCCAGCCGGCCGCCGAGCACCGTGCCGGTCAGGAAGCTGACGAACGCGACGATAGCGGCGGTCAGGTCCACCCCGGAATGCGGCACGAACCAGAAGCCGAGGAAGATCACGTTGCCGGTCATGTTCGCCACGAAGACGTGACCCAGCACCAGCACACTTATCGCGTCGACGACGCCGGTTGCGAACGTCAGCAGCAGCAGGCTGATGACTGTCAGTCGGTCCGAGACCGGAGACACGACCGCCATGCGTTACGTCTGCGCCCTACAGCTGCGGCGTGAGATCAAACGACGTGACCGTCGACATACGGGTGATCAGCCACTTGGCGTCTCGGCGCTCCATCGTCAACCGGTACGACAGATACCGCAGCGATGGAATGTTCTTCGTCACTGGGCTCGTCGCCACCGAGTTGGTGTAGACCAGCGCCGTCGCCTCCGTGGGGCCGATCGATTCCACCGCGGCGCCCAGCACCTCGGTGGTGTTGGTCACCTGAGCCTGTTTGTTGGGCGCGACGATCGCGTCGATGTACTTGCGGTACTCGTTCGCGAAGTCGCCGCCCAGATAGCGTTCGGCGCGATCGGGCAGCGAATCCATGTTGTCCGGCGTATACGTCCACAACGTGGTGATGGCGTCGCGAGCCGTTCGGGCCACGTCGAGCTTGGTGTGCACGAGCGCGCGGTCGGCCAGATACGGCTGCACCATCGCGCCGGCGAAGGCCGTCGCCACCACGAAGAGAACTCCGGCGGCGACGGCCGCGATCTTCAGCCGCTTTCCTGCCGGTTTGTGCGGCACCAGAATCACGTCGGCGTCGGTGGCCTCTTCAGGCTCCTGCTCGACGACGGGTTTCGACGCACGCCCGGCCTTGCCCACCGGTGTGCGTCTCGGCTCCTCGGCGGCTTCCTCAGCATCGGTGGTCAGATCACCTGAATCAGCTGGCTGATCTTCCACTGCTGTCCTTCCTTGATAGCCGTTGCCACCCAACGGTTTCCGCTCTCGATCGTCGACTTCCCATCGGGTGACTTGGTGGCGACCTTCGTGGCCACCAGCACGTCGGCGCTGCCATTGTCGTTCCACCGCTGCACGCCGGCCTCGAGCACCGTGCCTGTGGTGGGCTCTGCGCGAGCAACCTGAATGGCGATTTCGTTCTGCTTCTCCTTGAACATCTTCGCGAAGTCACCGGTGCCCTGTGCCAGGATCCGGTCGGCATAGTCGTTGGCGTGGAACGGATCCAGCGTGGTGTAGGCGGTCATGAACTCACGCACGTAGCCCAGCGCGGCGGCTTCCTTCACCGACGCACGACGATCGGTTTCGTGACCGATCAGCATCAAGGTGCTCGCCGTGATCGCAGCGACGATCAGCAGCGCCGCGACAACGGCCACCACTGGCAGTCCCCACCGGCGCGGCGGCTTGGGCACCACGTCGAAGAAATCGCGCTCGTCGGTGTCGAGTTTGCGCCGCGGACTCACTGGCCGCCCTGATTCATCTGTGGCTTCTTCAGCACGGTGAGGTTCGCGATACGCCACTGCCCGTCACGTGACTTCTCGAAGTCCACCCGCACCGTCGCGGTGATGAACTTGAGGTCCTTGGCATCCGTGCCGCGCTGCCCTTGCATCGCCAGCAGCATCGACGCGCGATCCGCTGACGCGGACAGCACCGCGCTACTCACTGCCCAGTATTCGTTGGAGGTGGCCCCCGCCTTCTGTACCGCCTGCTGCTGCGCGATCAGCTGGGGCCGGTATGCGTCGGTGGTCAGCGACTGGGCGTGCGAGAAGTCCTGCTGCAGCGTGTCGACGTTGTAGCTCAGCATCTGCTCGACGATGTGCGGCCCGTCCGACGCGATATGCGCACGCGCATCGTCGACCGCACGGTCATGCCGGTACACCACCAGATAACTCAGGCCCACTCCCGCGGCACACAGCAGTACCGCGGCGATCAGCACCATGGCGGCCGGCCTGCGCGCATCGCGCTGCGGCGGCTCGACCTTGTGCACCTCGGTGCGCAACAGCAGGTCGGCGAACGTGCGCCCACGGCGGTCCCAGAGTGGCCACAACCAGCCGATCAGCAACGCAGCGGTGTCCAGCAGATGCGCAAGGTCGCGGCCCACCAGCCGCCATAAGCCGACATCGGAGCCTTCGGGCTTGTGAACGGCGATGCCGACCACGGCGCGACCCAGCGACCAGCCCGTGATCGTCGGCAGCACCAACCGGTTGACGGCCATCAGTATCAGAACCAGCGCCGCCACCGCGGTGAACACCCACCACAGCAGTCCCTGCGCCGGCGCGCTCAGAGTCAGTAGGGCCATCGTCGCGATCACCGCGACGCCCAGCAGTACGTCCAGCGAGAACGCGCCGGCGCGTGCCGCCCAGGATGCGAGCTGGTCGCTGAGTCCGGAGTCCATGGTCGGTGCGTCGGGCGTCGTGTCGAGCACAGCCGTCACGAGCCGACCTGTTCCAGCTTGGCGATCTTGTAGGTGCCCGCGTCGGGCGCCATCGTGACGCGCAGCCGGTAGCCCTGTTCGACATCGGCCGTCTCGGAGTTCGTCCGCTTGGTCCGCACCGCGACGAGCACGTCGATGGAACCGTCGTCGTTGTGCCGTTCCACCGCCGCACGCAGATCCGACACAGTCACCTTGACGCCGCCCGCCTGGTAGGCGTCGGCCAATACGCTGCTGTACAGCGGAGCCTGCACACCCCAGTCGCCCGTCGCGCATTCGATGATCTTGGACTGGCTGGCGATCATGGCAGCGGTGTCGGGCGCCTGCGTGGCGGCCACACAATCCTTGGCCGCCTGAAGGGCCGTCGCATCGGCGCGCGCAAGCGCTTTGCTCTCGTCGTTGGTCTTCAGCGCGAAGTACCCGCCCACCGCGGCGCCGGCCGCCAGCATCACAAGCGCGGCGCAAATGCCTGCCACCGCACCGACGCCCAGCCGCGACGGGCGGCGGTGCTCGACTGACTCGGGCGACTCCTCGGCTGGTTCTGCTGCTTGTTCAGTCTGTTCGTCCGTGGATACTGCTAACGACTCTTCCGGCTTTGCGTGAGCATCATCGGGCGCGGCATCAGCATCGGTGGGGTTCAGCTGGCGGGTGCCAGCATCTCCTTCCATCCGTCGTCTCCTGAGTTACTCGAATTGCTGACGTTGTACTTCACGCCGTCAGGTCCGACCACCTGGCCGTTGGTCGGGCTGTAGATAGCGGTGGACCCAGGTGGCCCTGGTGCCGGAGTGTACGTACACGGATTGGGCTGTTGTCCACTGCACTGCACGGACCCAGTTCCTGGCGGGCTGAGCGGATCGCTCGTGGGGGCGCTCATCCCCTGCTCCGGCGGTGGCAACTGGTCCGCAGGCAGCGGGTTGAGCCCGTTGTTGACCGTCGGAGCGGGAACGACCCCCCGCCCGGGATTCACGCCCTGGTCGCATCGGGCCGCCGGCGCGGGGCACGACAGGATCTGGTTCGGGTCGCCGTACCACGGGTTGGTGCCCAACGGCACGTACGGTTCGGTGCTGTGGCACTCCATCGGAGTGGCCGCGCGCTTGCCCGGGACATCCGCGCAGGGGTAGTTGCGGGCACCACGAACCGCGTTGCCCTGATAGTCCTTCGGGATCTTGCAGTACGTGCCCGACGGCAGCGGCGCCGAGCTGGTATCGGCCGGTGATCGCCATTCCGATGCCGGCAGGAACCCGGTCAGGCATGGCGGCGGCTGGTTGATCGACAGGGCCAACGGAAGCTGGCCCAGATCCTTGAACAGCGTGCCCGCCTGTGCGACGGCAGCGCCTTGCGGCAGGAGCACCAACGTCTGCTCGAGCCCCTTGTGGTAGCGCTTGAGCATGTCGATGACGATCTCGAGGTTGGCCAACGTCTGCGGCAGTGAATCACGTATGCCGCTGAACAACTGGTTCGTCTGGTCCAGAGTGGGCGCCGCCTGCTGAAGACCGCTGCGCAGCGCCGGGTCCTGTTCGGCGGCCTGCGCGGCGATGATGTTCAGGTTGCGCGACCACTGTTCGATGTTGTCGCCGGAGTTGACCTGGCTGTCCAGAATCGGCGCCGAGTGCGCGATGATGTCGTCGACCTGCGGCAGGTTTTCCTTGAAGCCCTGCGCGATATTGGTCGTCGAATCGACGAGTCGTTGCAGCGCAGGGCCCAAACCGCCTACCGCCTTTGACGTTTCGGTCAGCAGCGTGTCGATCTTCTCTTTCGGCAGCACGGCCAGACCTCGATTGGCCGAGTCCAGCGCCGGGCCCACCTCGCTGGGCACCTTGTTCTCCGAGATGTTGCCGACGTTTTGTCCTGCACTGAGGTACTGCCCGGGATTGCCCGTCGACACCAGGTCGAGGTACTGCTCGCCGATCGCCGACACGGAGTGCACGTTCGCGGTCGCGTCGGCCGGAATCTTGTAGCGGCTGTCGATGCTCATCTCGGCGCGCGCACCGTTTTCGGTGGGCTCGACAGAGGTCACCTTGCCGATCTGGGTGCCGCGATATGTCACGTTGGCGGTCGAATACAGGCCGCCGGACCGGGGCAGGTCGGCATACAGCTTGTATTGCCCGACGCCGACCAGGCTGGGCACCCGCAGGTAATACCAGCCCAGCACGACGATCGCGATGATCGTCAGGATGGTGAACAGCACCAGCTGAAATTTGATGAAACGTGTCAGCACTGCTCACTCACCCCTTTCCACCAGCGGTCCGCCCGGCACGTCATGCGGGTTCGGCGTGAACCGCACATCCGGGATCATCGTCGCGGGATCGCGGCCCCAGGCCTGCTCGAGTGCGCGCAGCATGCCCGAGACGCCGGTACCGGACAGGACGCCGTTGTCCAGAGCCGACAACGTCAGGTCGACCATCAGCGACACGTTGAGGTAGTCGCCGCGAACCACCTTCGGCACGTTCTCAATCGAGAACGGCGCCGTCAGCATCAGCTTGAGCGCGCCGATCAGGTACGGCGACGCCCGGCCGAGTTGCTTGAGCGGCCGCTGGAGGTTGGCCAAGTTCGTGTGCAGGTTGTCGCTCGACGGAGCCAGTGCGGCGTCGGAGGCCCTGCTGATCCGCCCGAGCGCCTCCACCGCGTCGGCGAACAAGTTGCGGGTGTCAGCGAAATGTTTGATCAGCGGAGGGAATTCGGTCAGCACCCGGTCGAGCGTGTCATTGCGCTGCGCGACAATAGTCAGCAACCGGTTGGTGGAATCGATTGCGCGCGTGATGTCTTGGCGCTGCTTGTTCAGCTCGTCAGTGAAGGTGTCGAGCCTGTTGAGGAACTCGCGGATCTGATCGGCCCGCCCGGTCAACAAGTTGTTGACCTCGGTTTGGATCACCTCGAGGTTCGGGATGCCGCCGCCGCGCAGGATGGTGGCGATGCTGGCCAGCACCCGCTCGGTGGTGGGGAATGCCGAGGAGTTCTTCAGCGGAATGGTGTCGCCGTTGCGCAGCTGACCCTGCGGGTCGGGCGGCGAGTCGAGCTGCACGTGCTGCGACCCCAGCAGGCTGGTCTGGCCGACTTTGGCGAGCGTGTTGGACGGCAGCTTGATATCGGGCTCGAGGTCAAGGGTCAGCGTCGCAACCCAGTTCTTCAGCTCGATCGAACGCACCCGCCCGACATATACGTCGGCCACCCGGACGCGGCTGTTGACGTTGAGCGCCAACGTATCCGGCATCTGCACGTAGATCGTCATCTTGTTCGATCCCGTGCCGGGGCCGCCCGGCAACGGAACGTTCGCGATGCCCTTCCACGACCCGCACGAGGTCAGCACCACCGCGACCACGGCGAGCGCCGCGGCGCGCCGTGCAATCCGACTCCACTTACGCATCTTTATCCACCTGCCTCAGCGGGCAGCGCCGGTCCTGCCGGTGCCGCGGGAGCGGGTCCGGGTCCTGGTGCGGCGGGTGCCGACATCGCACCGAGCGGATCGCCCGCCAGCACGCCGGGCGCCGGACCAGGCGGCGGTGCGGGCTGCACGTACCACGGCGGCGGCAGCGGGCTGTTCTCGCTGTAGGCGTTCGGCGGCCCAGCCTGGTGCGGACCGCCGAACGTCGGCGGTGCTCCAGGAATCGGCGCGTCAGGTCCGCCCATCAGCTCTGAAAGTGATTCCGGCGTCAGCATATTCGCGGTGAACGGCTGCACGTCGACACCCTGCATGCCGGGAGCGGTCACCCAGCCCTGCTCGTGGTTGCCGAACGAGAACAACGTGTCACGCGACCAGATACCCGGCACGGTGGTGTCCTTGTATCCAGCCGGCGGCTGCAGCCGGGGCTCGGAATACGCGACCTGCTTGGGCAGCGTCATCGCGCTGGTGAACTGATTCACGCCGAACGGCGGGAAGTTGAACTTGATCGCATCCAGGATCGGCGCCAGGTACTGCGCGCACATCTCCGCGGACTCTTGGTAGCCCAGCCTACTGCCGGCCTGAATCGCGCTACACACCAACTGCATTGGGTTGGCGAAGTTGTTGACCACCGGAATGCCCATGACACCACCGGTCACCGGCGACACGATGTTCATCAGGTTCGCCCCGAGCGTGGGGAAGACGTGCAACGCGGTCTCCAGGCCGTTTCGCGGATCCGGCTGCACGATCGCGTTGGTCACGTCGGCGAGGTTGTCGATGTCGTGGGTGAGTACCTCACCGTTCTTGCCGATGAACTGACGCGTGGTCGTCAACAACTGGTTGAGGTCGCGCAGCGCGTTGGACACCTCGCGGTTGGTGTTGGTGAACGCGTTGGTGAACGTCGCGAGATCGTTGTTCAAGGCGACGAACTGCTGATCGCTCTTGTAGAGCGCGTTGACGAACAGGGCCAAACTCTTGATCACCGAGAAGAAGTCGCCTCGTCCCTCGTTGAGGGTGGACAGCGCTTCGGAGAGCCCGTTGAGGGTCTTGTTGAACTGCTCGCCCTTGCCGGCGAATCCGTTGGCGGCGGATTCGATGATGTCGCCGAACGGACCCTTCGGCTGCTCCTTTGTCGGGCCGAGGTCGGTCAGGATCCGGTTGATCGAGTCGCGCAGCTCGTCGTACTCGACGGGCACCTGAGTGCGGTCGATCGGGATGACCGCGTCGTCGTCCATCACCGGACCGCCGGTGTAGGGCGGCGACAGCTGGATGTTGCGCGACGCGACCAGACTGGGGTTCAGGATCGATGCGGTGGCGTTGGCGGGAACCTTGAACTTGTTCTCGTAGTGGAACGTCACCTTCATCTTGTCGCCGGCGGGTTCGATCTTGTCGATCGAGCCGACCTTCACGCCCATGATCTGCACCTTGTCGCCGGGATACAGCGCAAGCGTGTCGGTGAAGTAGGCGACGACGGTGTTGGTGGTCAGCTTCTTGTACAGGTTCCATCCGACGATGGCGGCCACCAAGGCCAGGATCACGACCAGGGTGCCGATGATCACCGATGTGCGAGATACGCCTGGCAGCTTGAGGTTTCGGACGTTGAAGATCGTCGACATCGGTTCAGCCCTCCTGCGATCCGGGCGGGAGGTACGGCGGGTTGCCTGGCAGCGGTGGCACGCCGGCCGGACCCGCGTCCGGACCCGGTCCGGGTGGTGGCGGCGGACCCGTCAACGCCGGCGGTAGCGGCGCGATGCCCGGAGTGAAGTCTGGCGGCTGCGGCGGCAGCGGACCCACCGGCACGGTGCGCGCCCCCGGCGGGCCGGGTGCGATCGGTACGGCCACGCCCGGCATATCCGGCGGCATCTGACCCGGGATCGCCGCGGCGGGAACACCCGGCGTGAAGCCTGGACCATTCGGGTTCGGGGCGGACGTGATGACGTCCGGCGGCGGATATTCCGGCCCCCCGAACGGACCGACGCTCAGGTGCGAACACGGCAGCGGGTCACCTGGTCGCGGCAGGCCGTCGATTGGCGGCGTGTACGAGCACGGCGAGCCCTTGAGCACCGCAGGCCCCGGATGTTCGGGCGTGCCCTCCAGAATCGACGGACCCGGCGCCGGAGCACCGTTCGGGAACCGCTGCCCGTTCGGATCCGGGAATCGCCAGGCCGGCAGACCCGCATCTCCCCAGAACTTCTCAGGATCGATGCCACGCCTCTTGAACGCGGCGTCGACGAATGGCTGCAGGATCTGGTACGGCAGCAGGTTGACCAACATCACCTTGAAGTAGGGGCCCGATGCGACCGCTTCACCCAGCGACGCAACGAATTTGGCTACCGTGCTCAGCGTGTCCATCAGGTCGAACCTGCGGTCGCGCAGCACATCGCTGATGGCGCGCAGCTGCTCCAGCACGTGGTTGAGATTGGGGTTGTCGTCGATGAATCCCTTGACCTGGTCGGAGAATTCGGACACCCGCTCGAGCAGTACGCTCACCGCGTAGTTGCGTTCGTTGATCGCGGCCAGCAGCGTCTGGGCGTTGACGAACAGCTGGTTGATCTGCGCGCTGCGGCTACCCAGGATGCCGGCAATCTTGTTGGCGTTGGCCAACAGCTGCTTGATCTGGTCGTCGCGCTTGCCGATGGTGTCGGAGAACCGCGCGACACCGTCAAGCGCCGCGGACAGATGCGGATAGGTCTGGTCGATGGTTTCCGACAGCACGTTCAGCGACCGCTTCACGGTCTGCGTGTCCCAGCCCGAGGCCGCCTTGGTCACGTCGAAGAACGCATCGTAGATCTGGTACGGCGTGGTGGTCTGCCCGAGCGGTAAAACACCGTTGGCGCGCAACGGTTTCGAACCGCGCGGCTCGATCTCGATGTTGCGGCGCCCCAGGATGGTGTCGGTGCGGATACCCGCCCGGCTCTCGGTCCCGATCTGGGTTCCCTGCAATGAGAAGCCGACCTTGACCTTGTCGCCGTCGATTTCGGTTGAACGCACCACGCCGACATCCATACCGGCGATACGCACCTTGTCACCCCTGTTGATGCCGCCGGTGTCGGAGAACTGGGCGTAGTAGGTAGGCGTTGCAAACAGCATCGGGACGCTGGCGAAACTCTGTCCCACACCGATGACGATGATCAGGATGACGATGCCCATCAACCCGTTTCGGACGCGGTTCGACCCCTCGAGCGTTCTCATTTCGGCGTGCACCTACCCGAGGGCTGTGAGGTGATCTTCACCGTGCGAACCGGTCCTCCTGGCTGCAAACCGTTGAGCTTCAACGAGATATCGCACGCGTAGAAGTTGAAGAAGTCGCCGTAGATGCCACCGGCACGGCCGATGATCTTGAACGCCGTAGGCAGCCGCACCAGGATGTCGTTGAGTTGATCCTTCTGATCCACCAGCGGCTGCTGCAGCACCTCCAGGTGCCCAATGGTGCTCTGCAGCAGCGGCCGGTTGTCGGCAAGCAGGTCGGCGACCGTGCCCGCCGCGTCGCTGATGTCGGCGACCGAACTTGCGATCGGATCGGCCCTGTTCTTCAGGCCAGTGATCAACGCCTCGAAGTTCTGCACCGTTTCATCGAACTGCTGCTGATGTTTGACGGTCGTGTCCAGCACGGTGTTCAGGTTGCGGATCACCTCTCCGATCGCCTGGTCCCGATCGGCCAGAGCGGATGTCAGTGATGCGGTCTGGTCCAGGATGTCGTTGATGGTGCCGCCCTGGCCTTGGAAGATCGTGATGATCGACTGCGCGATGTTGTTGACCTTGTCGGGGTCCAGCGCCCGGAACAGCGGCCGGAAGCCACCGATCAGAGCATCAAGGTCGAGTGCCGGTTCGGTGTGCTGCACCGGGATGGTGCCGCCGGCGGGTAGGCGCTTGTCGCTGTCTCCACGCTTGAGCTCCAGGTACCGGTCGCCGATCAGGTTCAGGTACCGGATGGACGCGGTGGTGCCGTCGAACAGTTGCAGTGAACGGTCGACGCTGAAATCGACCTTGACCTTCGACCCGCCGTCGATGAGTTCGAGCTTGGAGACCTTGCCGACCTCGACGCCGGAGGCCCGAACGAACTGACCTGCCCGAAGGCCGCTGGTGTTGGAGAAGATCGCTGAATAGCCGGTCGTGCGGTCGAACCGCATCTGACCGAACACCACGATGATGATCGCGGTGAATAGCAACAGCACCAGTGAGAAGATGCCGAGCTTGATGGCTGTTCCGGTGATCTTCATGGGTTGATCGTGTTCTCCCCGATCTGACGTCCCCAGACGTACTCGATCAAGATCGGCTGGCCGAGCCCGAAGTGGTTGTACGGAGCGATGGAGGCACCGGTGTCCATCACCAGATAGGGCGCCGGCCACAGATCGCGCGTGATGGGCTGCCAGCAGCCGGGCCTACCCTCGGGACCGCCTCTGGCGTTTACCCGGGGCAGGTTGTCCGGATAGACATAAGGGTTACCGGCACCCATGAGTTCAGAGGTGGTGCGCAGCGAGTATCCGTTGCCGCCCAACGATGCTGCGACCTTCGGCTCGACATCGTGGAAGTTGCGGATCGTGCAGAACAGCGCAGGGCTGTACTCGTCGAGCAGTTGGGAGGTGGGAATCAGGTCTGCGGCGCCGCGGACGAGGTACGGACCGCTGCGCTCGAAGACGTCGCCGCCGGTATTGCCGAATCCGACCGCGGCCATCAACGCCTGATCGACATTGCCCTGCTGCTCGTTGAGCGTGCGCGCGGTCGTCACCGCGTTATCCAGACCGGCGAACAGATCCGGTGCGGCATTCGCGTACACCTCACCGAGATCGGCCAGACGCTGGTTGTCATAACGGATCTGGGGCATCTGCGGGTTGATGTCGGCCAGGATCTCGTTGCCCTGGACGATCGACTGCCCGAACCGATTCCCCAGCCCGTCGAGGGCTTCCGCTGTGGCGCTCAAGGTCTGGTTCAGCTTGATCGGGTCGACTTGCTCAGCGACGTTCACCACCGTCTCGAACAACGTGTTGAACTCGGTGGTCACCTTGGTCACGTCGATCACGTCGGAGGGTGTGATGTGTTCCTTCGCAGCGTTTTTCGGCGACGTGAAGGAGATGTACTTATTGCCGAAGATCGTCGTCGCGCTGATGTCGGCTTGTACATTTTTCGGAATCAGGTCCAGATACTTGGGATTCACCTCGAGGGTGATCTTCGCCTGTGGCTGCCCTCCGACATTGACCTCGTCGATCTTGCCCACCGTGCCGATCTCGACGCCGTTGTAGGTGACCTTCGAGCCGGGATCCATCGACAAGCCGGCACGCCCCGACATCATCGTCAGCTGGTCGCGCTGCAAGTTGTAGCCGCGGAAGAAGTAGTAGACAACCACGACGACGGCGATGGTCAACAATGCCAGCACCAGCCCCGCAATCTTGTACGGCGGGGTGCGGGATGTGTTCAGCGGCGCGGTCATTGGCTACACCGTCAGGTTGAAGTTCGGGTCGACGCCGTAGAGCGCCAACGATGCCAACAGGACCACACAGACAATCGCGACCAGCGAGGCGCGCATCGACCGGCCCACGGCCTCGCCGACGCCGACCGGTCCGCCGCTGGCGAAGTAGCCGTAGTAGCAGTGGTTGAGCATCACGATCACCGAGATGATGACCGCCTGAACGAATGACCAGAACACATCCTCCGGGCGCAGGAACGTGCGGAAGTAGTGCTCGTACGTGCCGATGGACTGTCCGTAGAAGAACGTCGTCGTCACCTGAGCGGACAGGAACGACATGATGATCGCCATCGCGTAGAGCGGGATGATGACGATGAAGCCGGCCATGATCCGGGTGGACACCAGATACGAGATCGACTTGATGCCCATGACTTCCAGGGCGTCGATCTCCTCGCTGATCCGCATGGCGCCCAGCTCGGCCGTCGCGCCGGCACCGACCGTGGCTGCCAAGGCCTGGCCCGCGACGACAGGCGCGGCGATGCGCACGTTGATCAGTGCGGCGAAGAACCCGGTGAACGCCTCGACGCCGATGTTGCCCAGCGACGCGAAGCCCTGGATCGCGACCAATGACGACCCGGACAGCGTCACGAAGCCGACGATCGCGACGGTGCCGCCGACGACGGCCATCGCACCGGTGCCCATGCCGATCTCAGCGATCAGCCGCAGCATCTCCTTGCGGTAGTAGCGCAGCGCATGTCCGATCGAGCCGACCGCGGTAACGACGAACCACGCAACGTGGCCGATGCTGTCGAGGCCGCGGGCAGGCGCGCCGACGACCTTCTGCGTGCGGGCATATCCCCGCGGGTACCGAGAGCGCAGGACGGCCATGGTCGACATGTCAGCGCCCCGTTCCGAACCTGACGCCGATCGTGGTCAGCACCACGTTGACCGCGAACAGAGCGATGACACAGAGCACGAGCGTCTCGTTGACCGCGGTTCCCACGCCCTTGGCGCCACCCGCGACCGTCAGGCCGCGGTAGCACCCGACCAGTCCCGCGATCAGGCCGAACGTACCGGCCTTGATGATGGAGATCAGCACTTCGGGCAGGCCCGTGATCAGGGTGAGCGTCGAAACGTACGCACCGGCGGAGACGTTCTGCAGGTACACGCCGAAGATGAAGCCGCCGACCAGGCCGACGGTGATCACCGCGCCGTTGAGCAGGACAGCGACGAATGTCGATGCGACAACGCGCGGCACCACGAGACGGTGGATCGGATCGATGCCGAGCACCTCGAGGGCGTCGATCTCCTCGCGGATGGTCCGGGCGCCCAGGTCCGCGCAGATGGCGGTGGACCCCGCACCGGCGACGACGAGCACCGTAACCAGCGGGCCCAGCTGGGTGACGGCTCCGATCGCGGCGCCCGCCCCCGAGACGTCGGCCGCACCGAACTCCTTGAGCAGGATGTTCAGCGTGAAGATAAGGAGCACAGTCAGCGGGATGGACACCGCGAGAGTGGGCAGGAACGCCACCCTCATCAAAAACCAGCTCTGCAAGATGAATTCGCGCCATTGGAACGGCGGCTTGAAGAGCGCCTTGCCCGTCAGCACACACATCCGGACGAAGCCGCCGACGGCTGTGAGCGCCGGCCTGGTCTGGTCGCGGACGTATCCGACGACACCGGTCGACGCCGTCACTGGTGCGCTCCCGCGACGAAACGGCGACTGTCGTGGCGCAGCGGCAGCCCGTGTCGCACGCCCCCTCCTTGCCCCAACCCCGTCTGTGTGACCGCCGTCTCCCTACTGGTCGGTAGTAAGACGGACCACAGGACTGTACCCGATCGGTACGCGCGTGTGCACCGCATCGGCAGGATTGTGCCCGTAACCGTTAGCAAACTCGCCCCCGTCCGTTAAATGTCTTGTGCCGCAGCAGAAAACGTTGGCGGAGTGGAACTTTCGCGAGCGTCAATCGTTCTTGCGACGCCGAATTGAGCCCGCAGTTCCGTTTTCAGAACTTTGCCAGCGGGGTTGCGGGGCAGTGCGTCGACGATCTCCAAAGCCTTCGGATGCTTGTAGCGCGCCAGCCGTCCGGTGAGGAATTCGTCGAGATCGGCGAGTTCAAGATCTGAATGCGTGACAGCGGCTAACGCCGCTACGGCGACCGGCACCTCGCCCCACCTCTCGTCCGGCCGCCCGATCACCGCGACTTCCGCGATCGCCGGGTGACCAGCCAGGACATTCTCGACCTCGGCGCAATAGATGTTCTCGCCGCCGGAGATGATCATGTCCTTCTTGCGGTCGACTACCCAGACGTAGCCCTCCTCGTCCTGGCGGACCAGGTCGCCGGAGTGGAACCAGCCGCCTGCAAACGCCTCAGCGGTGGCCTTCGGGTTGTTCCAGTAGCCGGCCATCAGCGTCGGCGCCCGGTACACGATCTCGCCGACGTGGCCGACGGGAACGTCGTTCATATTTTCGTCGACGACACGCGCCGCGACTGTCGGTATCACCTTGCCGACCGAGCCGAGCTTACGAATTGCGTCCTGCGCCAACAACATACACGTCACCGGCGACATCTCGGTCTGCCCGAACGCGGCGAAGATCTGGGTTCCGGGGAAGGTCTCGAACATGTCGTGCAGCAACGTGTCCGATGCGGGCGCGGCGCCCCATGACAGCACCCGCAGCCGCAGCTGGCGGGGTTTGGCCTTCTGCGCCGCGCAGACGGCCTGCCACTGGGCGGGGACGAGGAAGATCGACGTCACCTTCTCGGCTTCGAGCACGTCGAGCAGCGCGCCGGGGTCGAACGCACCGAGGGGGTAGAGCACGGTCGGCAGGCCGAGCATCAGCCCGCTGATCATGTTGCCGATGCCGGCGATGTGGAACAGCGGGACACCGACGAAGCCGACGTCGTTGTTGATGTCGGCGCCGACGGTGAACAGGTTGGTCATACCCTGCCCGGCGAGGTTGAGGTGGGTGAGTACAGCGCCCTTCGGCCGACCGGTGGTGCCGGACGTGTACATGATCAGCGCAGGCGAGTCGTTGGGGATATCAACCGGTTCAGGGTGTTCCCCGGCCTCGGCGAGCAGGTCGTCGTAGCCGATGACGTCGTCGTCGGTGGTGCCGCCGGCGACGACGACCGTGGCCAGCGTCGGATCGATGTCGCGGACCGCGGTGGCGACCTTGGCGAGCACGGGTTCGGTGATCACCAAGCGGGCCTGGCAGTCGCTGACCAGGAACGCGATCTCGGGCGGGGTCATGCGGAAGTTGACCGGCACCGCGATGGCACCGAGCCTGTTGGCCGCCAAGGACGATTCGATGAACTCGGTGCGGTTGAGCATCAGGATCAGCACGCGGTCGCCGAACGCCACACCGCGACGAGCCAGCGCACCGGCCAGCCTTGTTACCCGGTCGTCGAGTTCACCCCAGGTGGTGGTGTGGCCGAGGAACCGCATCGCCGTGGCGCCGGGCTGCATCAGAGCGTGCCGTGCGAGCTGGTTGGTCCAGTTCTGCCGGCGCGCGAGATACGGCTGCTCGGTGGAGTACGGCTCTGTCAACAATCCGGCTCCATCTGCGTGGGTTGCACGTTGTTGATATTTGATCAAACATGGTGTTGCCCCGGTCACACTATGGCCTCGGCGGCTCGGGGACAACCCCCCGCCAGATGGACCGGAGAACGCAATGAATGCACCCGCCAGAGCCAGGCTCCGGCCGCGGGGTCCAGTGCGTCGCGAGCAGCTGTCTGACGAGGTCGCGGCCCGTTTGCGGGCCGACATCATGGCCGGCGCGCTGCGCCCTGGCACGTTCATCCGCCTCGACGAGACGGCCGCCGCGTTGGGGGTGAGCATCACCCCGGTGCGCGAGGCGCTGCGGACGCTGCGGGGCGAGGGCATGGTGCAACTCGAGCCGCATCGGGGACATGTTGTGGTGCCGCTGACGCGCGGAGACATCGAGGACATCTTCTGGCTGCAAGCCACCATCGCCAAGGAGCTCGCCGCGACGGCGGCAGAGCGGATCACCGATACAGAGATAGAGGAATTGGAACGGCTCAACGATGGGCTGGCCGCCGCCGTTGATCACGGCGACCCGGAGGAGATCGCCGCGGCGGAGTTCGCGTTCCACCGGGCGTTCAACCGGTCGACCGGCCGGATCAAGCTGGCGTGGTTCCTGCTGCACGTGGCGCGCTACCTGCCGCCGCACATCTACGCCGGCGACCAGGGCTGGGGCGTCAACACCGTGGCCAGCCACCGTGAGCTGATCTCGGCGCTGCGCCGGCACGACGTCGACACCGTGGTGCGACTGACCAGCGGACAGTTCACCGACGGGGCTGCGCGGTTGATCGCGCGGCTGGACGAAATCGGGCTCTGGAGCTAAGCACCGCCGACGGCGACCAATCTAAGACTATGAAGCCGCCAACTGTTCGGCGCGGGCCTTGAGGTTGTCGGCCAGATAGTCGAGCGTATCGCCGATCGCCTTCTTCACCATCTGCTTCGGAATCGGCAGTTTCGTCTCGACGTCGAGGTCGACGGTCAGCAGCGACGTCGCACCGATCGGCACCACCGAGAACTTCTGCTCCTGCTTCTCGAGGTGGTCGCCCTGCTGCAACACGGTGTAGATCTGGTTGTCGCCCGGGTAGTAAACCGCGGTGATGAAGGTGCCCGCCTGGCCCTGGACCACGACGTCGAGACGCAGCTGGCTGGGCCTTCCATCGGCATAACGGGCCAGCACCCAGCAGCCCTTGATCTCCTCGTTCCACAGCGGATAGGACTCGAAGTCGGCGACGATAGCCATGATCGAATGGGCAGGGGCTTCAACCTCAACGGTCTTGCTGACGAGCGGCATTGGGCGAGCATATCGAGTCGAGCAGCGACCGAATCCCCTCCGGCATGGGCACCGGCCGTCGGGTGGTTCGGTCGATATAGACATGCACCCAGTGGCCCACTGCCGCGAGCGGACGATCGGCCTGGAAAAGCGCCAAGCGATATGTGACGCTGCTGTTCCCCAGGCGGGTCACCGCAAGCCCGACGACGAGCGGATCGGGAAACTTCAGTTCGGAAAAGTATCGGCAGCCGGACTCCGCGACCACGCCCTGCCACGGCACGGCGAGGGGGTCTATTCCGCAATTGGTGTTGATCCACGCGTTGATCGCAGTGTCGAAGAGTTCGTAGTACACCGCATTGTTGAGGTGACCGAACATGTCGTTGTCCGTCCACCGGGTCAGCACCGGCCAGTGCACCGGAAAGTCTCGGCTGGTCAGTGATTTCTCGGCGATGCCCATGGCAGCAGTCTCCCAGTGACGGCAGGCTGGTATCCATGAGAATTCGCGGCGCCGTGCTCGAAGAGATCGGCCGCAAGAGGCCCTATGCCGAGTCGAAACCGCTCACGGTCGGCGAACTCGACCTGGCCCCTCCTGGCGACACCGAACTACTGGTCCGTATCGAGGCCGCGGGCCTGTGCCATTCCGATCTGTCAGTGGTCGACGGAAATCGAGTCCGTCCCGTGCCGATGCTGCTCGGCCACGAGGCCGCCGGAGTCGTCGAACACGCCGGACCAGCCGTATCGGACCTGCCTGTCGGGCAACGCGTGGTGATGACGTTCCTGCCGCGATGCGGCCACTGCGCGGCGTGTGCCACCAACGGGCTCACACCGTGCGAACCTGGCAGCGCCGCCAACGCCGCCGGCACGCTGATGGGCGGCAGCAGACGGCTCTCCCGCGACGGACAACCGATCCAGCACCACCTCGGCGTCTCCGGGTTCGCCAGCTACGCCGTCGTCGACCGCACCTCCGTCGTGCCCGTGCCCGCCGACGTGCCGCCGGTCGTCGCGTCGCTGCTCGGCTGCGCGGTTCTCACCGGCGGCGGCGCCGTAGTCAACGCGGGGCAACCGCAGTCTGGTCAGACTGTTGTCGTTGTCGGCCTGGGCGGCGTGGGCATGGCTGCGATCCTGACAGCGCTGGCGCACAACGATGTTCGCGTCATCGGTGTCGATCGCCTTCCCGACAAGCTGGACCGGGCCCGAGCAATGGGCGCCCATGAGACGTACACACCTGACGAGGCGCGCGAGCGCGGCCTGAAGGCTGCCGTGGTCATCGAGGCAGTCGGGCATCCGCTGGCCCTGGAGACCGCGATCGACCTGACGGCGCCGGGGGGCCGGACCGTCACCGTCGGCCTACCCCCGCCGGACGCACGAATCAGCGTGTCGCCCTTGGGTTTCGTGGCCGAGGGCCGATCACTGATCGGCAGCTATCTAGGCTCTTCCGTGCCGTCGCATGACATCCCGCACTTGATTGAGCTGTGGCGGGCGGGCCGACTGCCTGTGGAGTCGCTCGTCTCCGCGACGATCCCGCTCGACGACATCAACGCCGGCATGGATCAATTGGCCGACGGTAAGGCCGTCCGGCAACTCATCAGCTTCGACTAGACACGGCGCCGGACGTCGCAATGTCGGCGCGACGCAACCCCGAAACGACGAGCGACCGGAGTTCGCGCCCGACAAACTAAGGAGCGTCCGCGATACCTGTCCAAGTCGGATATGGCATCGGCCGATACCTTTTCCGTATTAGAACCAGCCGTCGCGCATCTCTAGGGTCGTGCGGTCCAGGCTTTCCAGCAGATCCAGTTGCGATGCCGTCTTGGGCAGCTCGTAGCGGAAGAAATACCGCGCGGCCTGACGCTTGCCGTCGTAGAAGTCGCCGGTATGCCCATGGGCAGCCAGCAGTTGGTCCAGCCAGATCCACGCCACGACGATGTGGCCGAATGTTTCTAAGTAGATGACACTGTTGGCCATCGCGGCCTCGATGTCGCCGGAGCCGAACATCGTCGCGGTGACACCGACAAGACGCTGCCACGACGCGTCCAGCTGCGCGGCAAGCTCCTTCGGCTCGCCACCGGCCGCGTTGGCAGAGCTGATCGTCTCCGCCACCGCGTTGCCGAGAGCAGCCAGGCTGGCACCGCCACGCTGAGTCACCTTGCGGCCCAACAGGTCCAGGCTCTGAATGCCGTGAGTGCCCTCGTGGATGGGGTTGAGCCGGTTGTCGCGGTAGTGCTGTTCGACGTCGTATTCGCGGGTGTAGCCGTAGCCACCGTGAACCTGGATGGCGAGATTGTTGGCCTCCAGGCACCACTGCGACGGCCAGCTCTTGGCCACCGGCGTGAGGATGTCGAGTAAGTCGCCGCTGTCACCGAGATCGACGAGTTTGGCGCAGTACAGCGCCAACGCCATGCCGCCCTCGACATAGGCCTTCTGCGCCAACAGCATTCGCTTGATGTCCGGATGCTCGATGATCGGGATCTGCGGCGTCGACGGATCCTTCGCGGTCACCGGCCGGCCTTGCGGCCGTTCGCGGGCATATTGCAATGACTTGAGGTAGCCGGTGTAGCCCAGCGACACCGCGCCCATCCCGACGCCGAGGCGCGCCTCGTTCATCATGTGGAACATGTAGGTGATACCGCGATGCGGCTCGCCGACCAGATACCCGAGGGCACCGGGCTTTCCGCCAGGTCGGAACTTGCCTTCGCCGAAGTTCAGCACCGTATTGGTGATGCCGCGCTGGC
Organism: Mycobacterium sp.; assembly: GCF_035274705.1. Classification (GTDB taxonomy): domain Bacteria; phylum Actinomycetota; class Actinomycetes; order Mycobacteriales; family Mycobacteriaceae; genus Mycobacterium. Next base: position 18,852 of record NZ_DATENY010000065.1, read on the forward strand.
CCATCTTGTGGTTGAGTCCGGCGAGCACCACGTCGTTGCGTTCACCCACGGAGCTGTCGGCGTTGACTAGGTACTTGGGCACGATGAACAGCGAGATGCCCTTTGTCCCGGGCGGCCCGCCGGGGATCTTCGCCAGCACCAGGTTGACGATGTTCTCGGTGAGTTCGTGCTCGGCGCCCGAGATCCACATCTTCGATCCGAACAGCCGGTAGGAGCCGTCGTCCTGCGGATCGGCGCGCGTGGTGATATCGGCGAGCGACGAGCCCGCCTGGGTTTCGGACAGGGCCATCGTGCCGGTGAATCGCCCGGCCAGCATCGGCCGCAAGAACGTGTCGATCTGGTCGGGGCTGCCGAACTTGGCCAGCAGGTTGGCGTTGGCGATGGTCAGCATCAGGTAGCCCGTCGTGCTGATGTTCGCGGCGGAAAACCACCCGAAGGCGGCCTGCGCGACGGTCGCGGGCAGCTGCGCGCCCCCGAGGTCGTGGTCCATTCCCATGCCGATCAGGTCGGCCTGGGCGAACGCGTCGAGAGCCTCCTTGACCTCGTCGATGACGGTGACCTTGTCCCCGTCGAAGCTGGGCTCGTTCGCATCGCTCTTCTTGTTGTGCGGTGCGAAGTACCGAATCGCCAGCTGTTCGGACAGGTCCAGGACGCCGTCGAACGTCTCGCGGGAGTGGTCGGCGAACCGTTCCAGTTTGGTCAGCTCGTCGACCCGCAGCCATTCGTACAGCAGGAAGTCGATGTCGCGCCTCGACAACAGCGTGGACTTCACATTTCCATCTTCGCCCAGACTGCCCCCGGCCTCGCGTGGGCCCAGGGAGATCGCGAAAATCGCCGATTCGACGATCCCTCAGCAGTTTCGCGGCGTCGGGCGTCAGCCCGTCGGTAGTTGACGGGCGTCCACGCCAAGTGGTGACTCCACCCGCACCGCCTCGTCGCGAATCAAACCGCGCAGCAGCGCGGTGCTGAACTCGACGGCGATCTCCTGAGCGGTGCGCCGGCCGTGTGGCCGCAGCCAGCGGTATGAGCCGAGCGTCATGCCGATGTACCCCAGAGCCAGCACGTGCGAGTCGCAGTCGTAGAACTCGCCGCTGGCGATCCCGCGGTCGATGACGTCGCGCACGTGCTCGTAGACCTGGGTTTCCTTCTCGCGGATATAGGCCACCTGGTCCTCGGTGAACCACTCGGTGATGTAGGGGCCCTCTTGGAAATACACGGCCGCGCGCTCGATGTTGCCCGCGATGCCGACGAGCAGCCGTCGGGTGAAGTGGTAGATGGTCTCGCGCGCCGACGCCGTCGGATCGTCGTGCAGCGCGTCGACGGTGAAGTCCGCGGCGCCCTTGTAGATGTCGTAGAGGATCAGCGACTTGCTGGCGTAGTAGTGGTACACCGTGGCTTTGTTGAGTCCGACGGCGTCGGCCACGTCGTCCATCCGGGTGCCGTGGTAGCCCCGTGCGGCGAACAGCTTGGTGGCGACCGCCAACAGCTCCTCACGTCGGGACATCCCGTTGGTCGTACCGGTTTCGGACATGGCGACTCACTATATGCAGGCCCGGGCGCTGCCCGAGGATCAATCAACTGGTTGGACAGTTTAAATGTTCGGGCTGTCGCGGCCGTGGCGGCGGGTCTAGACTTCACCGAGAACCAGCGGTTACGCGAGAGGGTGAGCACATGGATCCGAACCCGGATTATGACGCGAGCGACGAGATCGAGTACGGCGCCAACTGGTTCGCGTGGATCCTTCGCGGCGTGTACCCACCGCCGGCCTATCCGCCGGTCTAACCGCTAAGCGGCAGCTGCCTTCACTGCGCGCCCGACTTCGGCGCGCAGTTCGGCGTATTCGGGCGAGCGACGCAGTTCGTCGGGGTTCACGCCGGTGCGGGGCAGGTCCACCGGCAGATCCAGCGCCACCTGTCCTGGCCGCTGCGTCAGCACCACTATCCGCGAGCCGAGAAACGCCGCTTCGTCGGCGCTGTGCGTGACGAACACCGTCGTGCGGCCGGACTCGGCCGTGACCTGACGGACATCTTCCTGCAGCCGCTCACGAGTGAGCGCATCAAGCGCCGCGAACGGTTCGTCGAGCAGGAACAGCGGTGTCTCGGCCGCCAACGCCCGCGCGATCGCGACGCGCTGTTGTTGGCCGCCGCTGATCTCCCAGATCTTGCGGTCAGCCGTGCCCTCGAGGCCGACGCGGGCCAACAGCTGATCGCGTCGCCGCGCCCGTCGCTCCCGCGGCACCTTCGCGTACTTGAGAGCCAGGTCGACATTGCCGCCGACGGTGCGCCACGGGAACAGCCGAGGCTGCTGGAACACCACACCCGCGGTCACGCCGGGCGTCGGAGCCGAACCGGACACCGCGACCGAGCCCTCGCTGGGTGACTCGAAGCCGGCGAGCAGCCGCAGCAGCGTGCTCTTGCCACAGCCCGACGCGCCGACCAGGACCAGAAACGATCCCGGGTCGACGGTCAGGTCGACCGGCCCGACCGCGGTGACCTCGCTGCGGCCGCGGCCGTAGCGGTGCTTGACGTTGCTTACCCGGATGGTGCCGTCACTGTGTGATGACACTGGGCAGGCCCTTGGTGTAAATCGCGTTCTGGAACGTCTGCAGTGAGGCCGCCGACGGAATCTGCTTCTGGTCGGCGAGGAATTGCGACGCGCTCTGCAGGTTGACCGCGATGTTGCCTGGTTTACCCTCGGCGCCAAGCCATTCCGGTGAAGCGACCTCGTCCGGTGTCAGGTAAACGCCCTGCTTGAGCTGACCCGCCACGTCGTCGGGGCTCAGCCCGATCTCGGCGGCGACGGCCTTGGCCGCGGCGGCGGGATCATCGTGAATGAGCTTGAGCGCGCGGGCTTCCTGCTGACGCCAGATGTCGACGACGTCTGGGTGTGCGTTGGCGAATTCGTCGGATACAGCGCCGAGGTCCAGCGTCGGCCTGCCGTTCTTGGCGAGCTGGCGGCTGGTGATCAGGTCCTTACCGTTCTTGCGCAGCTGATCGAGCGTGGGCAGCCAGGAGTAGCCCGCGTCGATGTCGCCGCGGTCGAACGCCGCCAGGATGGCCTGCGGCTGTAGGTCCACGAGTTGAACGTCCTTGGCGGACAAGCCGTTCTGCGATAGCGCGGCGAGCAGGCTGTAGTGCGCGGTGGACGCGAACGGCGTGCCGATCCGCTTGCCCTTCAGATCGGCGATCGTGTTGATGCCGCTGCCGTTACGGGCCACCAGCGCCTCGTTGTCACCTGCGACGTCGAGCACGAATGCGACCTTGTAGGGGATGTTCAGCGGCGCCGAGAGACCGCGCGCGGCGGGGCTCGAGCCGAGCGCACCGAAGTCGAGTTCCTTGGCGATGAACGCGGTGTTGACGTCGGCGCCGGAGTCGAACTTCGTCCACTTGATGTTGTAGTTCGGCAGCGCCTCTTCGAGCCACTTGTTGTTCTTCACGATCAGGTCGCCGGACGGAAAGCTTTGGTAGCCAATGCGAATCGTCGGCTTGTCGGCTTGGTCGCCTGACCGGTCGACGGAGCAGCCCGCCAACGCCAGCGTCGCGGCAAGCGTCGCGATCAGAGTCTTGAGTCTCATACGTTTCCTCTCCAGGGGACAGCGCGCCGTTCGATGGCGCGAAGCAGACCGTCAATGACCAGGCCCGAGATTCCGATCGCGAAGATGCCGACCAGCACGACGGGGGTGTTGTTGTAGTTGCTGGCGTCTTTGACCAGGCCGCCGATGCCGGGCAACCCGTTGAACAACTCGGCGGCGACCACCGACGAGTACGCCATACCGACGGCGAGCCGGATGCCGGTGAACGTTTCCGGCAGCGCGGACGGGACGACGACGTCGCGGATGACTTCGCTACGGGAAGCGCCCAGTGCGCGGGCCGCTTCGGTGAGCCCGACGGGCGCGGCCAGCACAGCGGCGGTGGTGGCGACCGCGGCGGGCGGCAGGGCGGCGAGCGCGAGGAGCGTGATCTTGGGCGCCTCGTCGATGCCCAGCCAGATCACGAGCAGGAAGAAGTAGGCCAGCGGCGGTAGCGCGCGCAGGAACGTCAGCCAGGGCTCGAGCACGCTGCGCACCCAGCTGATCGATCCCATGACGAGGCCAAGCAGGACGCCGAGCGCGACGCCGATCACGACGCCGGCGAACACCCGGCGCAGCGTCATATAGAGGTGCTCGGCCAGCAGGTAACCGGCGTAGCCGCGGGTGCCGTCGTGTGTGGTCGAGACGTCGAGGAAGGCACGCCAGACCGTGCTGGGATACGGCACGAACGTCTGATTCCAGATGCCACTTGCCGCAACGAGCTGCCACACGACGAAGAACACGACGAGCGAGAGCAGCGGAAGCGCGGCTCTCGTCAGCCGGCCGAGCCATTTGCCTGATGGCACAACGGCCGTCGGCGAGTCAACGAGCGACTCGTCGGGTGCGATATCGACGAATACGGACACCCGGTATTGGTACCGGGATGAGACCGTTCGGTGAAGGTCTGCGCTCAGCGCGAGTTTATTGCCCTCAGCGTCAGAGCGATTGAGCTTCCCGGCGACCTCGGGGACTGACCTCGCTGGAGCACCGCATTCCCGCCACGTGGACCACACGGCGCGCGGATAATTTGGCCCGACTCCTAGACTGACGTATTCCACCCGTCCCACGACGAGCTGTGTCGGGAGGGCCTTCTCGCGCCCCGACCGGACCGTGACAGAAACCTAGATCGGATCGAAATCGATGATCATCGGGATCCCGAGAGAGTCGCTGCCTGGCGAAACGCGCGTAGCCGCGACGCCGCAGACGGTTGGCCAACTCATCAAGCTGGGGTACGAGGTGGTGGTCGAGGCCGGCGCGGGCGCCGCCTCAAGCTTCTCCGATGTGGCGTTCACTGAGGCCGGTGCCGATATTGGGTCCGCCGAGCAGGTCTGGACGGCCGACGTGGTGCTCAAGGTGAACGCGCCGGACAACGCGGAGATCGCCGCCCTGCGCGACGGCGCCACCCTGATCAGCCTGATTTCCCCCGCGCTCAAGCCGGAGCTCGTCGGGCAGCTGGCCACCCGGCCGATCACGGTGCTCGCCATGGACGCTGTTCCGCGTATCTCCCGGGCCCAGTCACTGGACGTGCTGTCGTCGATGGCGAACATCGCGGGCTACCGCGCCGTCATCGAGGCCGCCACCAAGTTCGGCCGGTTCTTCACCGGACAGGTGACCGCGGCGGGCAAGGTTCCGCCGGCCAAGGTGCTCGTCGTCGGCGCCGGCGTGGCCGGGCTGGCGGCTATCGGTGCGGCAGGCAGCCTTGGCGCCATCGTGCGTGCCACCGATCCCCGGCCCGAGGTCGGAGATCAGGTCAAATCTCTTGGTGGGGAATATCTTTCGATCGAGTCAGCGGAGGCTGAAGTATCAGCCACCGGCTACGCCAAGGAGATGGACGACGACTACAAAGCCCGTGAGGCGCAGCTCTACGCCGAGCAGTCCAAGGACGTCGACATCATCATCACCACCGCGCTGATCCCCGGTAAGCCGGCACCGCGCATCATCACCGCTGACATGGTGGCCTCGATGAAGTCCGGCAGCGTCATCGTCGACATGGCTGCGGCCAACGGCGGCAACGTCGAGGGCACCGTCAAGGACCAGGCGATCGTCACCGACAACGGCGTGACGATCATCGGCTACACCGATCTGGCGGGCCGGCTGCCCGCCACAGCGTCACAGCTGTACGGCACCAACCTGGTCAACCTGCTCAAACTGCTGACCCCCGAGAAAGACGGGAAGCTCATCCTCGACTTCGAGGATGTGGTTCAGCGCTCGGTGACGGTGGTCCGCGACGGCGAGGTCACGTGGCCGCCGCCGCCTGTGCAGGTGTCGGCGGCACCGGTTGCCGCCGCGGCTCCGGTCGAGGCCAAGCCGGCCAAGCAACCGATGACGATTGCGCGCCGGCTGGGGTTGACCTTCGCCGCTGCGGCGGTGCTCTTCGCGCTGATCGCGCTCTCGCCTGCCACGCTGCAGGTGCACCTGACCGTGTTCGCGTTGGCCATCGTGATCGGCTACTACGTGATCGGCAACGTGCACCATGCGCTGCACACCCCGCTGATGTCGGTGACCAACGCAATCTCCGGGATCATCGTCGTCGGTGCGCTGCTGCAGATCGGGCACGGCAACGTCGCCATCACCGCGGTGGCGACCCTGGCGATCCTGCTCGCCAGCATCAACGTCTTCGGCGGCTTCGCCGTCACCCGCCGCATGCTGGCGATGTTCTCGAGGAGCTAGACCATGTTCACCATAGAGACCACCGCAACCGCGGCGTACGTCGTCGCGGCCCTGCTGTTCATCCTGGCGCTTGCCGGACTGTCCAAGCATGAAACGTCCAGGGCGGGTAACACTTTCGGCATAGCCGGCATGGCCGTCGCCCTGATCGCGACCATCGCGCTGGCACTGGCACGGCACATCGAGCCACTGGGTGCGGCACTGTTGGTCGGCGCCATGGCCATCGGTGCGGCCATCGGGCTGTGGCGCGCCAAGGTGGTCGAGATGACCGGCATGCCCGAGCTGATCGCGCTGCTGCACTCGTTCGTCGGCCTTGCCGCCGTGCTGGTCGGCTGGAACGGCTACCTGCACGTCGAACGTGATCTCGCCGGATCCGAGGCCGCGCTGCTGCACCACGAGGGCATGCTCGGCATCCACTCGGCCGAGGTCGTCATCGGGGTCTTCATCGGCGCCGTGACGTTCACCGGTTCGATCGTCGCCAACCTGAAGCTCTCGGCCCGCATCAAGTCCACGCCGATGATGCTGCCCGGCAAGAACTTCCTCAACGTCGGCGCGCTCGTCGTCTTCGCCGCGCTCACCATCTGGTTCGTGATCGACCCGCACCTGTGGCTGCTTGCGGTGGTCACCGTGCTGGCGCTGCTGCTCGGCTGGCACCTGGTCGCCTCGATCGGCGGCGGCGATATGCCGGTCGTGGTGTCGATGCTCAACAGCTACTCGGGTTGGGCCGCGGCGGCGTCGGGCTTCCTGCTTTCCAACGACCTGCTCATCGTCACCGGCGCGCTCGTCGGCTCCTCGGGTGCATACCTGTCCTACATCATGTGCAGGGCCATGAACCGGTCGTTCATCTCGGTGATAGCTGGTGGTTTTGGGATGGAAAGCACTGGGGCCGGTTCCGATGTCGATTATGGCGAGCACCGCGAGATCACCGCTGAGGGTGCCGCCGAGCTGCTCGAATCGGCGAGTTCGGTGATCATCACGCCGGGCTACGGCATGGCTGTGGCCCAAGCCCAGTACGGCGTCGCCGACCTCACCCGCAAGCTGCGCGCCCGCGGCGTCAACGTCCGGTTCGGCATCCACCCCGTCGCGGGCCGCCTGCCCGGCCACATGAACGTGCTGCTGGCCGAGGCCAAGGTGCCCTACGACATCGTGATCGAGATGGACGAGATCAACGACGACTTCGACGACACCGACGTCGTGCTGGTCATCGGCGCCAACGACACCGTCAACCCGGCGGCCGCAGAGGACCCTGGCAGCCCGATCGCCGGCATGCCGGTGCTCACGGTATGGAACGCCAACAACGTCATCGTGTTCAAGCGGTCCATGGCCTCGGGTTACGCGGGCGTGCAGAACCCGCTGTTCTTCCGGCAGAACACCCAGATGCTGTTCGGCGACGCCAAAGACCGGGTCGACGCGATCAACTCGGCGCTGTCCGTCCCCGAAAAGGTCTAAACGCCAGTGCCCGTCGACCGGCTGCTGCCCTCTGACGATGCCGTCGACCTGATCGCGCTCACCCGCGATATCGCCGACAAGGTGCTCGACCCGATCGTCGACGCGCACGAGAAGGCCGAGACCTATCCGGAGGGTGTCTTCGCGCAGCTGGGTGCGGCCGGGCTGCTGAGCCTGCCGCAGCCGGAGGAATGGGGCGGCGGCGGGCAGCCCTTCGAGGTCTATCTACAGGTGCTCGAGGAGATCGCGGCGCGATGGGCGGCGGTCGCTGTGGCGGTCAGCGTGCACAGCCTGTCGTCGCATCCGCTGCTGGCGTTCGGCACCGACGAGCAGAAGGGCCGCTGGCTGCCAGACATGTTGTCGGGCGAGCAGATCGGCGCGTACAGCCTGTCCGAGCCGCAGGCCGGTTCGGATGCGGCGGCGCTGCAGTGCAAGGCAACGCCGACGGCCGATGGGTATCTGCTCAACGGCGCCAAGTCGTGGATCACCCACGGCGGGCGCGCGGATTTCTACACGTTGTTCGCGCGCACCGGTGAAGGCTCGCGTGGCATTTCGTGTTTCCTCGTGCCCGGCGATCTGGCCGGGCTGAGTTTCGGCAAGCCAGAAGAGAAGATGGGCCTGCACGCGGTCCCGACGACAGCGGCGTTCTACGACAACGCCCTTCTCGACGCCGACCGGTTGATCGGCGCGGAAGGCCAGGGCCTGCAGATCGCATTCTCGGCCCTGGATTCGGGCCGGCTGGGTATCGCCGCGGTCGCGGTCGGGTTGGCGCAGGCGGCGCTGGATGAGGCCGTGAAGTACGCGAACGAGCGAACGACGTTCGGCCGCAAGATCATTGACCATCAGGGCCTAGGTTTCGTGTTGGCCGATATGGCCGCCGCGGTGGCGAGCGCGCGGGCCACGTATCTGGACGCCGCCCGTCGACGCGATCTGGGCATGCCGTACTCACAGCAGGCCAGCGTGGCGAAGCTGGTTGCCACCGACGCCGCGATGAAGGTCACCACCGACGCGGTACAGGTGTTCGGCGGCGTCGGCTACACCCGCGACTACCGCGTCGAGCGATACATGCGGGAAGCCAAGATCACCCAGATCTTCGAGGGCACCAATCAGATTCAGCGGCTGGTCATTTCGCGGGGGCTGGTCACCTAACAGCGCGAGCAGACGTAAAGGTGCCCTTTTCTCGGCGCTTTAGGGCAGTTTTACGTCTGTTCGCGCGGAGAAGGGACGGGCTCCGGCGGCGACGTCATCGTCACTTGAGTACCGTAACCGGCCTGCGAATTGATATCCATCGCACCGCCCATCGAATCGAACCGCGCCAGCAGCGATCCCAAGCCGATGTGCCCGTCGGCGACGTACTGGCCCACGATATCCGGATCGAAACCCATTCCGTCGTCGGCGATGGTGAGGATGATGCGATCGCCCTTGCACGACAAGCTGATTCGCACCGTCGTCGCCTCGGCGTGCTTGCCGATATTGGCCAGTAGCTCGCGCGCGGCCCGGTACAGCAGCGACTGTGACTGCGGCTTGCCGACATCGTCCAGATTGGCCTCGACGGCGACGTCGTAGCGACTCTCGAACTGGCGCACCAGCTCTCGCACCGCCTCGGTCAGACCGAGCTGAGCGAGCACTTGCGGATGCAGCTCCGTCACGGTCAGGCGCAGTCCCTTCGCGGTCTCCTGCAATGCCGCGTGCACCATGTCGAGCGCCGGGTCGGGATGGCGCTCACGCACTTCATCCAGTTCCAGCCGCGCGGCCAGCAGTGTCTGCAACGGACCATCGTGCAGATGTTCGGCGACTTCGCGGTTACGACGCTCGTCGGAGGCCATGGCCTCCGAGACGAGTTGGCGCCGCATCTCCTGTAACGCCTTCACGCGCATCGATCGCCGTGCCAGCACAAGGCACAGCGCGGTCATGGCGACCGCCAGCCACAACAGGAACCCGAAGTGGGTGTAGACCATATTGGGCAGGCCGACCTTGTCGTCGCGCTTGGAGTAGAAGATCCAGACCGCGAGATAGCCGAGCGCCGTTACGGTTCCGATGATCGCCGTCAACGCGGGCCGATCCTGGAATGCGACGGATATCGGGAGCAAGAAGAACACCGGCAGCAGCGCCGCTGTCGCACCGCCGGATACCAGGCAAAGGGTGATGATCACCAGCAGGTCGACGCCCGTCGAGGCCCAATCCGCCCACCGCGGCACCGGGCCGCGAAATACCGCAAGGAGCCACAACACCGCCGCCGCCGCGTACGCCCCGAGGATCACCGCGTACAACCCGGGCAACCAGTGATCGACCTCCCAGATCCACACCAGGACCGCGATCAACCCGATGAGGGGCAGCCGCAGGATCGCCGAGACCCGTACGGGTTCGGCCACGAAATAGTCGGCGATCCGCTGAAAGGTGCGATCCACGCTAATCCAGAAGCTTGCGCCGCATCGCCTCGGCGACCGCGGCGCCACGATCGTTGACGCCGAGTTTCTCGTAAAGGCGTTGCACATGGGTTTTTACCGTCGACGGTGCCAGGAAGAGTTCCTTGGCCATCGCGGGAATGCTGCTGCCTGATGCGATCAGCTTGAGCACCTCGCGCTCGCGCGGAGACAGCGCCGGCCCCTCGGGTTCGGCGCGCTTGCGGATCTCACCGGCCAGTCCGGCCGCGAGGCTGGGTGCCACGACGTCGCGGCCCTTCGCGCAATCCAGCACGGCGTTGACCAATTCGCTTCGAGACGACTCCTTCGGCAGGAATCCCGCCGCGCCTTCCTGCAGCGCCCGGTACACGATCGCCGACTCGTCGTGCGCCGAAACCAGCAGCACACGGGTCGGCAGCTCGTCGCGTTTGACGGCGGCTGCGACCTCGGCCCCGTCCAGGCCGGGCATCCGGTAGTCGAGCAGCGCCACCTGCGGCTCGTGGATCCTGATCGCCTCGAGCGCGGTCCGGCCGTCGTCGGCTTCGGCAACCACCTCGATGGAGCCGCTCGACGTGAGCGCGCGGACTACCCCGTCGCGAAACAGCGGATGGTCGTCGCCGACCACCACACGAACCTTTTCGCTGGTCATAACGCCAAGCCTCGCACAGCGGGCGCGCGGTTTCCCCCAATTGGTGGACAGACGGTTCATCCGGTACACCCTCCGGTCGCCCGACATACAAAGCGCCCGGCTGCAGCACTCTTGAGCCAACGCCGGAACAGACCGGCACAAGACACCAAAAGTCAACGCAGACAGGAGAACTCACATGTGCCCTATGGCTCGCTACCTCATCCTGCTGGTCCTCTCGGCCGGCATCATCGGCGCCGCCCTCGGCCTGGCCGGCGCGGCCAGCGCGGCTACCACCGACGTGCGGTCGCCGAGCATCGTGGCCACGCCGGGCGTCAAGGCCCACCCGGCGCCCGACGCGCAGTCGGGCTGGCACTGGCACCACGGTATGCACCACCTCGCCGACTTCGAGCCCGGCTACACCCGCTGACACCCCAGACATTGAGGTCCCCCCGAATGGAATTTGGGGAGGGCCTCAATGCGTTGGCCCAAGGTATGCGAATCGGAGTGGTATTCCCCCAGACAGAGCTCGGCGGCGACGCCTCAGCAGTGCGTGCCTATGGCCAACGCGTAGAGGAACTCGGATTCACCCATCTGTTGGCCTACGAGCATGTAGTCGGCGCCGACCCCGCGGTTCACGCCGGTTGGGCCGGCCCGTACGACGTGCACACCACCTTCCACGAGCCGCTGGTGATGTTCGGCTACCTGGCGGCGGTCACCTCCACGCTGGAGCTCGTGACGGGGGTCATCATCCTTCCGCAACGCCAGTCGGTGCTGGTGGCCAAACAGGCCGCGGAGGTCGACCTGCTCAGCGAGGGCCGGCTGCGCCTGGGCGTCGGGCTCGGATGGAACGCCGTCGAGTACGAGGCACTCGGCGAGGAATTCACCAACCGGGGTAGGCGGCTGGGCGAGCAGATCGACGTGATGCGCCGGCTGTGGACCGAACCGACCGTGTCGTTCGACGGCAAGCACCATCGAGTGACCGGGGCGGGGCTGGCTCCGCTTCCCGTGCAGCGGCCGATACCGGTGTGGATCGGCGCCGCGTCGCGACCGGCGCTGGAGCGGGCGGGCCGGCTGGCGGACGGATGGTTTCCGATGATGTCGCCGGGACCGCAACTCGACGAAGCTCGCGAGATCGTGGCACGGTCGGCCGACGCGGCTGGCAGGGATCCGTCCGCGCTCGGCATGGAAGGCCGAGTCATCTGGCGGGGGGACAAGAGGCAGGTCGCCGACGAACTCGCCCAGTGGGCCGAGTCCGGCGCCACCCATGTGTCGGTGAACACCATGGGCGCGGGCCTGCGCACGGTCGACGACCACCTGTCCGTGTTGCAAGCGGTCGCCCAGCTGTAGGGCCCGCAACACTGCGCCTTCCCCCGATCGGGGGACAGGCGGTTCATCCTGTGCACCCTCCAGTCGCCCGACATACAAACCGCTTGCGAAGCGGCAGTCTTGAGTCATCGCCAGAACACACCGGCGCAAGACATCAAACGTCAACGGACACAGGAGAACTCAGATGAACACCACCCGCTTCGCGCGCTACATCGCCCTGCCGGCCATCTCAGCCGGAATCCTCGGCGGCGCCGCGCTCGGACTGGCCGGCATGGCCAACGCTGGCACCTACCCCACCCACGATCCGTCGCCGCGTCCCGGCATCGTCGCCACGCCGAACGTCAAGGCGCAGCCGCCGGTCCTGGTCTACCCGGGCGGGAATTGGCACCGCCACCACGGCAACGTCGATTTTGGCGGCGGCGAATAGTCCACCCTCCACAGAGGCCCTCCCAGGCGGCGTATCCCGGGAGGGCCTCGCTATGTCACCACAACGGAATGTCGACCCCGTACTCCGATTCGGGCCGCGGGCCGAAATAGCGGCGTTCCGATTCGTCGATCTTCACGTCGTTGATGCTGGCCTCACGCCGTGCCATGAGCCCCTCAGGAGTGAACTCCCACAGTTCGTTGCCGTAGCTGCGGTACCACTGCCCCGATGCGTCGCGGCATTCGTACTGAAACCGGACCGCCATGCGGTTCTCGCGGAAACCCCACAGGCTCTTTCTCAGCACATAGTCGAGCTCCCGCTGCCACTTACGGGTCAAGAACGCCACGATCGCGTCGCGGCCGACGACGTGCGCGTCCCGGTTACGCCACTGCGAATCGACCGTATAGGCCAGGCTGACGTGCTGCGGGTCACGGGTGTTCCAGGCGTCCTCGGCGGCCTGGACCTTTTGCTTGGCGGTCTCGAGTGTGAACGGCGGAAATGGGGGACGACTTTCGGTCATGTCCAATATCTACGCTTGAGACGGCGGCGTTGTTCCGGCCTTCGACAGGTGTCATATCGTGCAGGCATGGACTTCGCGATGTCGGCCAAGGCGCAGGATTACCACAAGCGGCTGACCGCTTTCATGACCGAGTCCGTCTTCCCCGCCGAGGCGGAATATCACCGCTACCGCCAAGAGGCCGGGCCGAACGACCACACCGTGCCGCCGATCGTCGAGGAGCTCAAGGCCCTGGCCAAGGAGCGGGGGCTGTGGAACCTGTTCTTGCCCGCTGAATCGGGGCTGACCAATTTGGAGTACGCGCCGCTGGCCGAGCTGACCGGCTGGAGCCTGGAGATCGCGCCCGAGGTGACCAACTGCGCGGCGCCCGACACCGGCAACATGGAGACCCTGCATCTGTTCGCCACCGAGGCCCAGCGCAAGCAGTGGCTCGAGCCCCTGCTGGCGGGTGAGATCCGCAGCGGGTTCTCGATGACCGAGCCGGCGGTCGCCTCCAGCGACGCCCGCAACATCGAAACGACGATCGCTCGCGACGGCGGCGACTACGTGATCAACGGGCGCAAATGGTGGACGACTGGGGCGTCCGACCCGCGCTGCAAGATCCTGATCGTGATGGGCCGCACCAATCCCGACGCCGCAAGCCATCAACAGCAGTCGATGGTGTTGGTGCCGATTGACACCCCGGGTGTGAACATTCTGCGGTCGACACCCGTGTTCGGCTGGCAAGACCAGCACGGGCATGCCGAGATCGTCTACGACAACGTACGAGTGCCGGTGGGGAACCTGCTCGGTGAGGAAGGCGCGGGCTTCGCGATCGCCCAGGCGCGGCTGGGCCCTGGCCGTATCCACCACTGCATGCGCGCTTTGGGGGCAGCCGAGCGGGCGCTGGCGTTGATGGTCGACCGGGTGCAGAAGCGGGTGGCGTTTGGCAAGCCGCTGGCCGAACAGGGCGTGGTGCGCGAGCAGATCGCCCGGTCGCGCAACGAGATCGACCAGGCCAGACTGCTGTGTGAGAAGGCGGCGTGGACCATCGATCAGCACGGCAACAAGGAGGCACACCTGCTGGTGTCCCAGATCAAGGCCGTCGCCCCGCAGGTGGCCTGCAATGTCATCGACCGCGCCATCCAGGTGCACGGCGCCGCGGGTGTCAGCGACGACTTCCCGCTGGCGCGGCTTTACAGCTGGCACCGTGCGATGCGGCTGTTCGACGGCCCCGACGAGGTGCACATGCGCACCGTCGCCCGCGCAGAGGTCGGAAAAGAGAAGAGCGCCTTCGCGCGCGCCGTGACGCAAGGGACGCATTAGTGGCTGTCGGGCTCGGGGAACTGTCGGGGGCGTGGAACTTTCGCGATGTCGCGGAGGAGACGGGTGTGCGGCCGGGCCGCTTCTTCCGGTCAAGCGAGCTGAGTCGACTCTCCGACGAAGGTCGTGAGCTGATTCGCCGCCTCGGCATCACCGATGTGGCGGACCTTCGCTCTCCGCGGGAAGTGGAGCGTCGTGGCCCGGGGCAGGTGCCCGACGGGGTTGCGGTGCACCTGCTGCCGTTTCCGGATGTGTCGGCCGTCGACGGTGAGGCGCCGCATGAGGCCACCTTCCAGAAGATGATGAGCGAGAAGCCCGACGACGAGGACGTCTCGGTGGCCGCCAGGCGGTTCATGACCGAGGAGTATCTGCGGTTTCCGACGCTTGGTGGTGCGCAACGCGCTGTGCGCCAAGTCATTTCGCTGCTCGCCGCTGATCGGCCGGTGATCACACATTGCTTCGCGGGCAAAGACCGCACCGGGTTCACCGTGGCCACAGTGCTCGAGGCGGTGAGCGTGGACCGCGACGCGATCATGGCCGACTTCCTGCGCAGCAATGCCGCGGTGCCACAGCTTCGGGAGCAGATCCTGGAGTCGGTCCGCGACCGTTCGGAGACGCCTGAAGTGGTTACTTTCGCAGAAGCACGCCTGACCGACGCGGTGCTTGGCGTGCAAGTGGACTACCTCGACGCCGCGCGCCGGTCGATCGAGCAGAACTACGGCTCGCTGCGCAATTACCTCGAAGCCGCAGGGGTGGCAGCTGACGATGTCGCGCGGGTGCGCACGGCGCTCCTGGGATAGTTCGCATTTTGTCCGGCTAGCCAGCGACAGGCAAGTTGTCGCTCGTTAGGCGTACAAAAATGAAGGTGCCTTCGCGCGATGATGCGTAGCCTCGTTCACCGACGATGAATCACGAATCGCACTCGCTCGTGCTGACCACCGACTACCGCGTGCCGGACCCGACGCGGGTATGGCCGTTGCTGAATCGGCGACGTGACGGTCTTGCCGCGCTCGGGGCGCACCACGTGTTCGTCTACACCTCGACCACCGATCCCGAACGCGTATTGGTGACAATCGCGTTGCACACCCGCGAGCCGGTTGCCGAACTGTTGAGGTCTCGCACGTTCTTCGGCTGGTTCGATGCCGTCGGTGTCGACGACCTGCCCGCGGTGTTCGCGGGTGAGCTGATCGAACGGTTCGACATCACGGCTGATGGCTCCGCTCCGCCAGGTGTCGTCATCGTCGGCTTCACCGTCGTCGATGATCCGGACAGGTTCCGATTCCATATTCGCAACACGCGAGAGTTGTTCCGCAAGGCGGGAATTCGCCGGGTAATGATGTTCGAAGCCTTCGACGATGCCCACGAGATCATGTTTCTGCAGGAGCTTGCCGACGAGGACAGCGCTCAGCGCTGGCTGCACCGGCCCGAGACTGCCGCCGAATGGCTCTCCGATGCGGGTGTCGGCGCCTATCCGCCGGTGTTCGTCGGCAGGCTCGCGCACGCGATGCGCATCGACGATGCCGGCCGGGACGACGCCTGATGTATGTGTGCCTGTGCCTCGGCGTCACCAGCGACACGGTCAGGCGGGCGGTGGAGGCTGGGGCGTCGACGTCCAAACAAGTTGCCGACGTGTGCGGAGCCGGGTCGCAGTGCGGCCGGTGCCGGCGCACCGTACGCGCGATCATCGACTCGTTCACACCGAAGGACTACTGAGTCAGGTAGACGCCGACCACCCATACGACGGTGGCCATCAGCGCACCCGCCAGTTCCACACCCACAGATAGCGCAACGCCTTTCAAAGCGTGCACGGTCGACGTCCACGCCACCCGCTGATCTCGGTGTCGGGACAGCTCGGCCAAATAGATGCCCAGCACGAATCCGATCACCAACCCGAGCACCGGGATCACGAAGAAGCCGATGATGCCGAGCACGCCACCGGCCACCAGGCTCCACGTGCCTACCTCGGCCGCCCGCATCCGCCGCGCCGGCCACAAATACTTGATCAGCGTGGTGGACCCGAGCAGCGCCGTCACCACACCGAGCGTTATCCAGGCCGTGACGTTGTTCTCGACGATGGCCCAGACCGCTATCGCGCCCAACACCAACAGACTTCCCGGCAGCAGCGGGACCACGATGCCGATCAGGCCCACGGCGATGGCGACCGCGACCAGGACGATCCCGCCGGTGCTCACGCGCCGAGCTGTTCGGCGAGGTCGACAAAATCACTTGCGGCGAAGTCGAATTCGCCATTCTCGACCCTGGGTGGCCGACGGCCGGGACCGTGCTCCAGCGGCCGGGCGACGTACGCGGTCATCAGGCCCGCATCACGGGCCGCCCTGAGGTCGCTGGGATGCGCGGCGACGAGCATCAGTTCATCCGGCGCGACGTCGAGCAGGTCGGCACAACCGAGGTAAGCCTCGGGGTCCGGCTTGTAATGGCGGAACAGCTCCGCGGATATGACGCAGTCCCACGGCAATCCGGCCCGCTTGGCCATGTTGGTCAGCAGCGACACGTTGCCGTTCGACAGCGTCGTGATGAGGAACTGCTTCTTCAACCGGGTCAGGCCGGCGACCGAGTCCGGCCATGGGTCGAGCCGGTGCCAGGCGCGGTTGAGCTCGTCGACCTCCTCACTGCAGATCGACGTGACACCGGCCGCGCCCAGCAGCTCCTCGAGGATCATCCGGTGCAGGTCGTCGATCCTTGTCCACGGAAGGTCACCGCGACGCACTCGGTCCATCGCCGGGGCGTATCCCGCCCGCCAGTCGTCGGCGAATGTGGGCCAATCCTGTTGCACGCCATGGCTTCGGCCGAACTCCTCGAGCTCGCCGGTGATGCTGGATCGCCAGTCGACGACGGTGCCGAACACGTCGAAGGCCAACGCCCGCGCAGTCATTACGGCTCCAGGACCATCTTGCCCTGCACGCCACCGCTGGCCAGCGTCTCCAACGCTTCCGCGCCCTTCGCCAACGGAAACCGCACCGGCGGAGGCGGTCGCAGCCCGGCTTTGACCAATTCGGTGACTCCGAACTCGAACACCGACTGGGACCCCGGCTTGCGGTTGACGTACTCCCCGTATCCGACGCCGACGACCGCGACGTTGCGCAGCAGCAGCCGGTTGACCTTGACGGTCGGGATTCCACCGGCAGCGAAGCCGATGACCAGCAGCCGGCCTTCGGTTGCCAGCGCCCGGATCGCGTCGTCGAACGCCTCGCCGCCGATGGGATCGACGACGAGGTCGACGCCGTGGCCGCCGGTGTGTTCCTTCACCGCCTCGAGCCAACCGTCGGTAAGCGGCAGCACAACGTCTGCGCCCAGCGACTCCACGAACTCTGTCGCGTGCGGCCGGTGCACCATCGCGATCACCTTGGCGCCCAACGCCTTCGCGATCTGGATGGCCGCAGTGCCAACGCCGCCCGCCGATCCCAGCACCAGTACCGTCTCCCCCGGGCGCAGCGCGCCACGGCGGGCCAGCGCGAAATACATCGTCTGGTAGTTGCCCAGCAGCGCGACGGCCTCGGCGTCGTCGACGTCATCCGGCGTGTGCTTGAGGCTGGCCGACGGCACCGCCACTTGTTCAGCCCACCCGCCGAGCATCGAGAGCGCCGTCACCCGTTGGCCCGGTTTGAACTCCGACTCGTACGGCGCCGATCGCACCACCCCGGCGACCTCCATACCGGGGATGAACGGCGGCTCGAGCCGCAGCTGATACTCACCCCGCAGCAGCAGCAGGTCGGGGAAGCTGACCCCGGCGGCACCGACATCCACGACGATGACGTCATCGCCGCCCACATCATCGACGTCGGTGTAGACCAGCCCCGATGGCCCAGAAAGCTCCTGCGCGACAAGCGCTTTCATCTACGAGTCAGCCGAGGCTGAAGGTGGCCTGCTGCGCAGCCGACAGGTCGTCGATCTGGGCCCACTTCGCCGCGACGTCGTCGACGCTTGGCACGTGATCGAACGTCACACCCTCGTTCTGGAACAGCGCGGTGCGCTGCACCTTGCCTCCACCGACGATGAACACCGACGCGCTGTCCGGCACTTCCTCGCTCATCAGGTAGCCCACCACTGGTGCGACGTACTCCGGCGTCAGCTTCTCGAACACCTCAGGTGGCAGAATGTCCTGCGTCATCCGGGTCGCAGCGATCGGCGCGAGCGCGTTGGTCTTGATGTTGTACTTCGCGCCTTCTAACGCCAGCGTATTGATCAGGCCAACCAGCCCCAGCTTGGCAGCGCCGTAGTTGGCCTGACCGAAGTTGCCGAAAAGCCCACTGGTGGAGGTGGCGACGACGACGCGGCCGTAGCTCTGCTCGCGGAAGTGCGGCCAGGCGGCGCGGATGACGTTGTAGCCGCCATACAGGTGCACCTTCAGCACGGAGTCCCAGTTGGCGAACTCCATCTTGTGGAACGTGCCGTCGCGCAGGATGCCCGCGTTGGAAACCACGCCGTCGATCTTGCCGAACTCATCCAGAGCGGTCTTGATGATGTTCTGCGCACCGTCGGACTCGGCCACGCTGTCGTAGTTGGCCACCGCCCGGCCACCGGCTTCCTTGATTTCGTTGACCACCTCATCGGCCATCGAATGTCCGGCGCCGGTACCGTCACGTGAACCGCCGAGGTCGTTGACGACGACGCTGGCGCCGTCTTTGGCGAGCGTCAACGCGTACTCGCGCCCCAGCCCGCCTCCGGCCCCGGTGACGACGATGACACGATCCTGCACTCCTGGCACTGGTGTTCCTCTCCTCAATCGGGCCGGCGCTTGGGGTCAGAACAGCTTGCGCGCCAGCTTCCACGCCTTCTCTGTATACGGGGGATAGATGAAGGCGCCGAGGTCGGGTCGGGTTGGCTTGGTCATCACCGACTTTTTGTGGCTGAACTGCTCGAAGCCGAACCTGCCGTGGTAGGCACCCATACCCGACGGCCCGACGCCGCCGAACGGCAACTTGTTGGTCGAAAATTGGAACAGCAGATGGTTGATCACCATGCCGCCTGCCGACACCTCTTTGATGACCCGTTCGCGAATGCTCTTGGTCTTCGTGAACAGATAGGCGGCCAACGGCTTCGGCCTCGAGTTGACGAAACCGATTGCGTCGTCGAGGGATTGGACTGTCATGATCGGCAGAATCGGACCGAAGATCTCGTCGGTCATCAACGGTTCGGCGGGGTCGGGATCGACGACGACGGTGGGCTGAATGGACATCTTCGACGCGTCCGAACCGCCGCCGATGACGACCTCACCCTTGGT
The DNA here is from genome assembly GCF_035274705.1 of Mycobacterium sp. Taxonomy (GTDB): domain Bacteria; phylum Actinomycetota; class Actinomycetes; order Mycobacteriales; family Mycobacteriaceae; genus Mycobacterium. The sequence continues at coordinate 38,374 of NZ_DATENY010000065.1, forward strand.
CGCCGCAAGGGAGGTGGTCAGCCGGTCGAAGTGCCGCTGGTTGACGATCCGCTTGCCGCCCGAATTCTGCGACTCGAACGTCGTTACGGCGTCTTTGATCTTGTCGACGAGCTCGTCACGGATCTTCGCGTCGGCCAGCACGTAGTCCGGTGCGATGCAAATCTGGCCGGAGTTCATCAGCTTGGTCCAGGCGATTCGCTTGGCCGCGACGTCGATGTCCGCGTCCGCGGACACGATCACCGGGCTCTTGCCGCCGAGCTCCAAGGTCACCGGGGTCAGGTGCGGTGCGGCGCCTTCGTAAACCTTCCGGCCGATCTCGGTGCCACCCGTAAAACAAATGTGGTCGAATCCCTGCGCGATGAGCTCCTGGCTGACTGAGCCGTCACCCTCGACCACTGCGATTGCGTCGTTGTCGAGGTAGCGCGGCACCAGCTCGGCCATCAGGGCCGACGAGGCCGGACATACCTCCGAGGGCTTGAGGACGACGGCATTGCCTGCAGCGATGGCACCAACGGCGGGTCCCAGCGTCAACACGAAGGGGAAGTTCCACGCACCGATGACCAGCACCGTGCCGTAGGGCTCATACTCGACCCAGCCCCGACCGGGCAGCTGTGACATCTCCAGCAAGCGGTACTTGCGGCGCATCCACTTGCGGACGTTCTTAGCGGCGTCCTTGGCCTCGCCCGCGGTGCTGGCGATGTCGGCCAACCATGCCTCGAACGGCTTGCGGCCCAAATCCTGCTCGAGCGCCGCGGCGACGGCCGCCTCGTTCTCGAGCATCATTCTCTCAAGCGCCTGCAGCTGCTGCTTGCGCCAGTCGAGATTCTTCGTGCGGCCCGTGGCGAAGGTTTCCCGCAGCCGCCGAACGATGCCTGCAATGTCGGGCGTGGCAATGACGGGCTCGTGAGGGCTTGGAGCCGCTTGGCCGGCGACATTGGACAGAGATTCGGTGGTCATGGTTGGTGTCCTTCCTGACCCGAGGAATAACCGATCGTAACCAACCGGTTGGGTCGCCCAGAAGGCCCAACTTGAGCGGAGCGAAATGCGTGTTTTCAGCCGTGACGAACGTCAGCAGGCTTGAACCTCAAGCACCTCTAGCGCTTCACCGCCGTGACGAACGTCGAAAACGGGTCGCCGTCGGTCTGCGCAATCTCGACCGCACGGCCGAGGCGATCCATCTCTTCACGTGAGGAGGTCGCCATCGAGGCCCATCCGTGTTCGGCAAGCCAAGCCGCGACGTCGGCGCGGTCCGGGTCGCTGTACATGAGCTCCTGCACATCGAGCGTGCTTTCCATGCCGAACTGTGCCGCGATCCGTTCGAACCGCTCCCGCATCTGCGCGCGTCGTTCGTCGGACTGCACACCCATGGTCTCCGCCGCGATGTGGCTGCCTGGCGCGCTCAGCGCGGTGATGTGCTCGAAGAGCCGATCCTGTGCTTCTGCGGGCAGGTACATCAGCAGGCCTTCGGCCAACCAGGCCGTCGGCGCGCTTGCGTCAAAACCGGCCTGCTGCAGGGCGTTCGGCCAGTCGAAGCGTAGATCCATCGGGACCGCGCGACGCACTGCCCTCGGAGCCACCCCGTGCTCATCCAATGTGGCCGACTTGTACTCCAGCACCTTTGGCTGGTCGATCTCGTAGACCGTGGTGCCCGCCGGCCATTGCAGGCGGTAAGCACGCGAGTCCAGGCCGGCAGCGAGGATGACGATCTGGCGGATACCCGCCGTGACGGCATCGGTGAAAAAGGCGTCGAAGAAATGAGTGCGCACCGCCTGATAGGCGCCCATGTGCTCGAAGACCGCGGCGGCTTCGGTGTCGGCGTCGGCGAGCTTGGCGACGAACTTGTCGTCGAGCATGAACTCCCACGCGCTGGTGCCTGCGCCGGCCACAAGCACCTTGGCGTACGGGTCACGGATCAGCGGGTTGGGCCGCTCGGTCTCGGCGGCGCGGGCCGCGGCCACCATGACTGCGGTGGATCCCACGCTCGTGGCGATGTCCCAGGTGTCGTCGTCGGTACGCAACGAGCTCATCGAAGCTCTCCATCCAGCCGCGTGCGCGGCAGCACAGTCAAATCGAACATTCCGTTCGCAATGCTACCGAAAAAGTTAGTATAGCTACATGAAATGTGCGCTAGTTCACGGTGCCTATTGGTGCAGCTGCCAGAGCTTGTTTGCCATCAACAGCTCGAATTTGTGCACAACAGCGCCGAGGTCGTCATGGTCACCGACGAAGCCCGCGTAGAAGCCCATGCCCCACATCACCGCCACCAACATCTCAACGAGATGGTTGACGTCGGTGTCGGTGGTTAGCTCGCCTCGCTCGATTGCGTCCTTGACCGCCCACGTAACGAAGTCACGCGAGTTCGTCAAGGAGTCGTGCTCATCGTTGCTGAGCTCGGGATGACGCTGCGACTCCAGCACGGAGGTGACGAGAAAGGCTGCTGCAGAACGATCTTCGGAGTCAGCCTGCATTGTGGCAGCGAAGTACGCCGACAGCCGGCCGATCAAACTGGTCTCGCTCTCCGCCCGCGCCTTGCCCGCGCTAACTACCATCGCATTGGTTTGCTCCACGACCTCGGCCCACAAAACGCCCTTGCTCGCGAAGTAATGGTTGATCGCCGGTCGGGTCAGATCGGCGCGGATCGCGATCGCCTGAAACGTGGCAGCGTCGTATCCGAGTTCGCTGAACACCTCGCGAGCGGCTTGTACGATGCGCTCGCGCGTCTCGGCAGCCTTCGCTGCAGGAGGACGCCCGGGTCCACGACTCGCCGTGTGTTGCGGCACGGTCAAATTGTGCCACAGCTCACTGGGCCGTCAGGGAGGTGGGCACCCGCAACGACGTCGGCATGTCGTTTCAGCAAACGACAACGCTCCACGCGGACAAGAATCCTCGCCCGGCTTCGCGACTCCGCGCACAGCCGTCGGCGACGTCGAACTAGGGTGCAAACCCATGGCGGGCGTCGTTTCGCGTGAGTCGTATTTCGAGACCGGCCTCGACGTGCTGTCGGATCTGGGCTACGGCGGCCTCAAGCTGGCCGAGGTGTGCAATCGGCTCGGCGTCACCACCGGCTCCTTCTATCACTACTTCTCCGGCTGGCCGGCCTACACCTCCGAACTCGTCGCGCACTGGATGCAGGCCCGCACTGTGCAGGTGATCGAGGCGGTGCGCGCCGAGCCGGATCCGCGCCGCCGCATCGACTCGCTCATCCAGGCCGGGTTGACCCTGCCGCACGGCGCGGAGGCGGCGATCCGCGTGTGGAGCTCGGTGGACCCCCAGGTGTACGGGATTCAGGCCGTGGTGGACCAGCAGCGCTTCGACATCATGTACGAGTCGGCCTTCGAGATTCTGCAGCACAAGAAGCAGGCAAAGCTGTTCGCGGCGTGGGGCGTCTATCTGCTCGTCGGCTTCGAGCAGGCCACCCTGCCGCGCGACACCGATGCACTGGAATGGATCGCGGGACAGCTGCTCGACGCGCTCGACTCCGGCCGATTCGCTTCGGTGCCCACCGGTGACTAGCGCGGCAGGCGACACCGACCACGACCACGACCACGACCCGGTCGATCACGTCGTCTCACTGCTGCGCGAACGGCTCTACGGAGCGATCTCCTGCTTGGCCACCCGGCGAGCTCAGCGTCATCGCACTACTTGCAGTGCGCCGGACCCACCTGTCGTGGTGGCAGCAAGCGATCACGGTCGCGGGTCTGATCGGCGTCGGCGTCGTCGTGGTGGGTGTCAAGATCATTGCGCATTGACATGACCGGCTTATGGCACCGAGTGGCGAACCGGGTCCAACAACGCGACCCGGAACACGACGCCCTGCGTCGCGCCACACGGGCCGCCATCGTGCTGCCGATCGCGGCCGCGGTGAGCTTCGCGGTCGGAGGCGGCTCGCAGACGCCGTTGTTCACGATCTTCGGCTCGGTGGCGCTGTTGATCCTGGTGGACTTCCCGGGAAACCGCCCTGCCCGCGCGCTGGCGTACGGCGGGCTGGCGATCAACGGCGCCGTGCTGATCACCGTCGGCACTCTGGTGGCGCCCTATCCGTGGGTGAGCGTCGCAGCGATGTTCGTGCTCGGAGTCGCGGTGACGTTCGCCGGGGTTCTCAGCGAAATCATCGCCGCCGGCCAGCGGGCCACACTGCTGCTGTTCGTGCTGCCCGCGTGCACGCCGGCAGGCCCCATACCCGAACGGCTACTGGGCTGGGCCATCGCGTTGGCGGTGTGCGTTCCCGCGGCGTTGTTCCTGCTGGCGCCTCGCCACCACGATGAGCTCCGCCAGCACGCGGCCGCGGTATGCCGCGCGTTGGCGGACAGTCTGGAGGGCGCCGCGACGCCGAAGGACGTCACGCGCGCGATGAACGCGTTGTGGGACAACTTCATCGGCGCCGACTACCGGCCTGTCGCGCTGACGGCGGGAAGCCGCGCATTGGTGCGCGTGGTCGACGACCTCGGCTGGTTGTCCGACCGAATCACCGGGGAGAGCAGTCGCCTACTCGGGGATATGCAGGCGCCGATCGTTCGAGTGCTGCGTGATTCGGCCGCGGTGTTGGTCAGCCCGAACGTCACACAACGCGCGGCCGGTGCGGTCGATTTGAACGCCGCTCTGACCGAGCTGCGGGTCATCGCGCAGGGCCGGTACCGCGACGACATCGTCGAGATCCTCAATGAAGGTGACGACGACGCCGCGGTCGCGGTCGGTCGAAAGCTATTGGGCCGACGTACGTTTTCCGCCACTGTCGGAGTGACCGGTCGTCTGATCCGTAACGCCGCGGCCGCCGACGCGCGTCCGGTATGGGCGCGCGTGCTCGGCCGCCGCCTGCCGGAAACCGGCACCGCCGACTGGGTGATGCCGGAAACCGTGGCCGTAGCCGCGATCACCAAGGGCTTCTTTGCCACGCGAGCAGTGGTGCTACGCAACAGCTTTCGCACCGGTTTCGGCCTCGCGGTCGCCGTCGCCGTCACGCACCTGTTTCCGGTTCAGCACGGCTTCTGGGTGGTGCTGGCGGCGATGTCGGTGCTGCGCAGCAGTGCATTGACGACCGGCACGCGGGTGCTTCGGGCCGTGACGGGCACGGTGATCGGGTTCCTGTTGGGTGTCGTCGTCATCGAATTGGTCGGTGTGGACCCGATCGTCATGTGGATGTTGCTGCCAGTAGTGGCGTTCGGTTCCGCGTTTGTTCCCGAGGTCGCGTCATTCATCGCCGGCCAGGCTGCGTTCACCATGATGGTCCTGATCAACTTCAACCTGATCGTCCCGACGGGCTGGAGTGTTGGCCTGATCCGCGTGGAAGACGTGTTGGTCGGCGCGCTGGTCGGGGTGATCGTGTCGATGCTGCTGTGGCCGCGCGGCGCGACGGCGTTGGTATCCAAGGCGATCGCCAATGCCCGCACCGTCGGCGCAACGTTCTTGAAGGCGGCGGTGCGGCGAGTGACGCGTGGCGCTTCGGAGGAGGCGACAGACCGCGTCATCGCGTTGAGCCACTCCGCGCTCGAGGCGTCACGCACGGTGGATGACGCAGTGCGCCAGTATCTTTCGGAAAGCGGCGGCAAGACGGACTTCCGTGCGCCGGTGATCACTGCGGCCAACCGTGCGATCCGGTTGCGGGCGGCTGCGGAGTTGATCGCCGACGTCGTCCCACCGCCCCTCGCGGTCTATGCCAAGACACGCGAAGTGCTCGAGACACATACCGAGGCGGTATGTGAGCGGCTGCTCGGTACCGGCGCCGGCCAAGCCCTGCCGCCGATCAGCGACGACTTCGTTCTCGCGCTACGCGCCGAGGCCACCGGTGGCGACTTGGCGATTTCTGCGGCACTGCCACTGGTCACGGTTGCGGCCAACGTCGGCGAACTGGAGCTGCTCTATCCGAAGGGCGGCAAGGCATTGGCAGCGGGCTAGCCGATCGGCCGGTGCGGCATCAGCGCATTCGGCGGGATCACACCGAACTTGCCGGCATTGAAGTCGTCGAGTGCCTGGATCAGCTCGGACTTGGTGTTCATCACAAACGGCCCGTAGTGGACGACGGGCTCGCGGATCGGCTTGCCGCCAAGGATCAGCACCTCGAGCGTGGGCCGGTTCGAGTCCTGACCGCGGTCGGCGGCCACGCTGATCCGGTCGCCGGGGCCGAGCACGGCCAGCTGGCCCTGATGAATCGGATGATCGACGGGTCCGACGGTGCCGTGACCGGACAACACGTACACCAACGCGTTGAACTCGCGGTTCCACGGCATGTTCAAACGGGCGCCGAGCTCAATCGTTGTGTGCACCAATGCAATTGGGCTATAAGTTGCGCCGGGACCCTGATGGCCGTCGATCTCGCCGGCGATGATGCGGACCAGCGCTCCACCGTCGTCCGACGACAGCAGCTTGACCTGGTTGCCTTCGATCGCTTGGTACCTCGGTGCCGCGAACTTGTCCTTCCGGGGCAGATTCACCCACAGCTGGATGCCGTGGAACACCCCACCGCTCTCCACCAGCTCGGCGGGCGGTGTCTCGATGTGCAGAATGCCCGACCCGGCGGTCATCCATTGCGTTGCGCCGTCGGTGATGAGCCCGCCGCCGCCGTGTGAGTCCTGGTGCGCGAAGCGACCGTCGATCATGTAGGTGACAGTCTCGAATCCGCGGTGCGGATGCCAGTCGGTACCTCTTGGTTCGCCGGGCTGGTACTCGACCTCCCCCATCTGGTCCATGTGGACGAACGGGTCGAGGTCGGCGGTGCCGACTCCGGCGAACGCGCGGACGACGGGGAATCCTTCGCCCTCATAACCGCGGGGGCCGGTGGTGATCGACCGGACCGGGCGTTCCGTCTCGGACGGCGCGGACAGCCCTATCCGCGGAAGTGTGAGTGTTTTGGCGGTTACTGCTGGCATCGGTACCTCCCATGTATCCAGAGCCACCTCGTATAACCGGACCGTGGTCCGATTATTCCTTTGGCGCGCTCCGTGTAGGCGCGGCAACCACGCTTTGCCTCCGGCCGGTGCTATGAACGGGCCATGAGCAGTGAATGCCGCGAGTGCCTGGCGGGGCTCGAGCACTGCCACGGCACCGTCATTCACCACACCCGATATCGCACGGAATGCACCGAGGACGACTGCGTCTCCCCCGAAGTGGTGCACGCGTTCGTCATCGACTGCGACGCGATCGGCTGCACATGCGGCGACGTCGTCGCTCTCGCCATTTGAGGGCTCGGCCCTCGTCGCTATTTGAGGGCTCGGCCCTCGTCGCTATTTGAGTTCAGCCCATCGGGTCGGCGGACTGCAGCGCATCTTCCACCGGGTGTACGTCGGGCTCGGGGTAGAACGGCGGCATGTGTGTTCCCCACTGCACACAGCTCCACCGCCCGTCAGTGATCGGTGCCAGCACGACGGTCTCGGCGTTGGCCAGGTGATGGTCGAGGGCGAAGCTGCCCTCGACGCCCGCCAGCACCGCCGACACGAGCCGGATCGCCGCGCCGTGGCTGACCACCACGATGTCGCCATGCCACTCGTGGTCGTCGAGGTGACGCATGCGCAGTTGTGTCAGCACCGGTACATAGCGGTCGAGCACTTCGTCGGCGCTTTCCCCGCCGGGCATCGGCACACCGAGATCGCCCTCGTGCCAACGCTGGTAGACCGTCTCGAACTCGGCGATCGCGTCATCGTCGTTGCGATCCTCGAGATCGCCCACCTGGACTTCATGAATGCCATCGAATTCGTGGGTCTGCAGCCCCAGTTCCTCGCCGATTTCTGCGGCGGTCTGGGCGGCGCGGACCGCGACCGAGTGGACGAGCATCGCGGGGCGGTGCGGCAGTTCGCGGGCGAATGTGCGGGCCTGGTCACGGCCAAGGTCGGTCAGCTGCGCGCCTGGGGGCCGCGTGTCGAGCCGGCGTTCGACGTTGCCGTGTGTTTGTCCGTGCCGGACCAGCACCAGCCGTCCGCTCACGGCTTTCCCTTCCTCAGCCGGTCCAGCCATTGCGACGCTTCGTCCAGAGGCGGCGGCGTTGCACCCGCCGCCGACCCGGTTGGCCACGACCCCAGATATCGCACATCTACACAACGACGATGCAGCGCTCTGAGTGCCTCGGCGACCGCGTCGTCGTCGATGTGCCCGACACAGTCCAGGAAGAAGACGTAGGTGCCTAATTCGGTTCGTGTGGGCCGAGATTCGATGCGGGTGAGGTCGATGTCGCGGATGGCGAATTCGGTCAGCGCCGATACCAGCGCGCCGGGTACGTTGTCGAGGCGCAAGACGACAGATGTGCGGTCAGCGCCTGTACGCTCCGGCGGCGGCCCCGGCGGCCCGGCCAAGACGAACCGCGTGCGCGCGTTGGGTTCGTCGACGACGTCGGTCGCCAGTGCGGTCAGGCCGTTGCGTTCGGCGGCCAGCGCGGTGCTCACCCCCGCGTCAGCGCGGCCGTCGGCCACGTCGTGCGCTGCCGCCGCGTTGGAGTTCGCCGGTACGAGTTGCGCCTTCGGCAGATGGTGTGCCAACCAGTTGCGCACCTGCGCGGCCGCGACCGGGAATGCCGCGACCGTTTTGACGTCCGCGGCCGACGTGCCCGGCCGGACGGCGATCGTGAACGACACGTCGAGGGTCAGTTCGCTGAAGATCTGCAGTGGCGTCCCGCTCGCGAGCGTGTCCAGCGTCGGTACCACCGACCCCTCGATGGAGTTCTCGATCGGCACGCAGGCGTAGTCGGCGTCGTCGGACCGGATCGCGGCGAGTGCGGACTGGGTGCTTTCGGTCGGGATCGGCGTGATCGTCGCCGGCTCGGTCGGAATCAGACCGTGCGCCGACATCTTGAGCATGGCCGCCTCGGTGAAGGTCCCTTCCGGGCCGAGGTAGGCGATGCGGGGCACATTTCAACCCTATCGGGTGTCGGCGCCCCGCCCCGGTCATCGCTTCGGGAAGCCTTGCGCTTCGCCGCGTCTGAAGTTAACTTAGGCTCACCTACTTTTAAGGAGGCGGCGTTGATCACTGCAGCGGCACCGACGACGGCTGAGCGGATCCGCAGTGCATGCGTGCGGGCGTCCGGTGCGATGCTCGTCGTCGAGGGTGCGGAACCGACCGCCACGCCAGTGCACCACCTACTCGACGACGGCTCGTTCGCGATCACCGTCCCACCCGACACGGCGCTGGCCGACATGGTCATTGACGCGGGATGCACCGGCGTACAGGCGGTGCTCGAGATGACCGACTACGCGCCTGTGCCGGTGCGTGAGCCCGTGCGTTCGCTGGTGTGGATCCGCGGGCACCTGCACACCGTCCCCCTCGACGAGGTCGCTGCCCTGCTCGACCTGATCGCCAAGGAAGATCCCAATCCCGCGCTTCTGCAAGTCAATTCAGGACCCGCCCAGTCCGACGAAGACGTCCGCTACACGCTGATGCGGCTAGAGATCGGGTCGGTGGTGGTCGCAGATTCCACTGGTGCCGAGTCGGTCGCGGTGGGCACGCTGCTGGGAGCGCAGCCGGACCCGTTCTGCGCGATGGAGTCCTGCTGGCTGCAGCATCTGGACTCCGCGCACCGCGAGGTGGTCGACCGGCTCGCGTCGCGCTTACCGGCGTCGCTGCGCCGCGGTCGAGTCTGGCCGCTGGGCCTGGATCGCTACGGCGTACGGCTGCGAGTGGAAAACGATGACGGCGACCACGACGTGCGGCTGCCGTTCGCAAAACCGGTCGACGATGTGACCGGGCTCAGCCAGGCAATCCGCGTGCTGATGGGCTGTCCGTTCCTCAACGGCTTGCGCGCGCGCCGCCTCTAGAACGACCGCCCGCTACCGTATCTCCGGTGACCGTGGCGCCCGACGAGCTGACTGTTGCGCAGCGGCGTGGGCTGCGGATCGAGGTTTACGTCGTCCTCGCGGTCACGTTCGGCCTGTCGGCCTACACCGCCCTGCTGAAGTTGCTCGAAGCGGTCATTCTCGGCCTGGCCGGGCAGAAGATCGCGCTGAACCCGCGGCGCTCGCCGATCGACCTGATCGATCTGGGCCTGAACCTTGCCGGGGTGTTTCAGCTTCTGGCGTGGGGTTCGCTTGGCTTATATCTGCTGTGGCGCAGCGGCTTTGGCCCAGCCCAGATCGGCTTGGGTCGGCTGCGCTGGCGCTCCGACGTGCTCGGCGGCCTCGGTCTGGCGGCGCTGATCGGACTGCCCGGTCTTGGACTCTATGTGGCCGGGAGGCTGCTGGGGTTGAGCGTGTCGGTGGTCCCCACGGAACTCACCGACACGTGGTGGCGCATACCTATGCTGCTCGCAGTGGCGTTCGCCAACGGGTGGGCTGAGGAAGTGATCGTCGTCGCATTCCTGATCACGCGGCTACGCCAATTGAACGTCAACCCGTTGGCCGCGGTGCTGGCGTCAAGCATCCTGCGCGGTGCGTACCACCTGTATCAGGGCTACGGAGCGGGCCTGGGCAACATCGCGATGGGACTGGTTTTCGCCTACGTCTGGCTGCGCACCCGCAGGCTGTGGCCGCTGATCATCGCGCACGGGCTGATCGACGCGGTGGCGTTCGTCGGGTACGCACTGGCGGCCGAGCACCTGAGTTGGCTGCCGTAATCGCGGCCCTCGGCCACGTAGATTCTCATTTGTGGACGATCACCGCCCGCGTGCCCAGAGGCCCGACCCCCGGGCACGCCAGGAGCCGTCGCAGGTGATCCGTCGCGACCCGAACTACCGGCCGCCGCCCGCATGGCCGCCGAACCCGCCTTCTCCCCCGCGGCGGCCCGCACCGCCTCCCCCGCCACCGCCGAGGCCACCGCCGGTGATGCCCCGGCAACAACCGCCGGCCACCCCGCCACAGGCGAAAAAGCCTCGCCGCAAACGGCATTGGGGCCGCATCCTGTTGGCGGTCGTCATGGTGTTCATCGTCGCGGTCGTGGCCGGCGGCCTGTGGATGGACTCGTCGCTGCGTCGCATCCCGGCGCTGGCCGACTACCCGGAACGCCCGGCGGAGGGCAAGGGCACCACATGGCTTCTTGTCGGCTCAGACAGCCGTCAGAACTTGACGCCTGAGCAGCAAGAGGAACTCGCCACGGGCGGGGACATCGGCAACGGCCGCACCGACACCATCCTGCTGGTGCATGTCCCGGCGATCGGGTCGAGCACGCCAACGACCATGGTGTCGCTGCCACGTGACTCGTACGTCTCGATCCCTGGGTACGGCGAGGACAAGATCAACGCCGCGTTCTCCTTCGGCGGCGCACCGCTGTTGGCCCAGACCGTCGAACAGGCCACCGGGATCCGGCTCGACCACTACGCGGAAATCGGATTCGACGGCTTCGCCGTCATGGTCGACGCAGTCGGCGGAGTGACCATGTGCCCCACCGAGCCCATCAGCGATCCGCTCGCCGGAATCGATCTGCCGGCCGGCTGCCAGAAACTCGACGGCCGCAACGCACTCGGATACGTGCGGACCCGCGCAACCCCGCGTGCCGACCTCGACCGGATGATCAATCAGCGGAACTTCATGTCAGCCCTGCTGCATCGTGCCGCCGGCCCCGCCGTGCTGCTCAACCCGCTGCGCTGGTACCCGATGGCGCACGCGGCCACCGGCGCGCTGGCGGTCGATCAGGGCGCCCACATCTGGGATCTGACCCGGCTGGCGTGGGCACTGCGGGGCAACATCACCACGACGACCGTTCCGATCGGCGAATTCACGGGCAGCGACTCAGGGTCGGTCGTCGTCTGGAACAGCGATGCCGCAGGACAGTTGTTCGGCGCGCTGTCGTCGGACTCGCCGGTGCCGCAGGACGTGCTCGACGCCGCTGCGCAACGCTAGCTAGTCGCCCCTTTCAGCCCGTTCTGCAACCAGTCCTTGGTGCGGCCGGGGTGGTTCGTCGCCACCCAGGCGACGCCGACGTCACGGCAATAGCGGACGTCCTCGTAGTGATCGACCGTCCAGCAGTATAACGCCCGTCCCTGGGCGGCGGCCCTGTCGACCAACTCGGGGTGCTCACGCAGCGTCGCGATCGACGGCCCGACGGCGGTCGCGCCGACCGTGGTGGCTGCACTGCCGCCCAGATAGCGCGACGTCTCGCCGAGCAGCACGGTCGGCAACATCGGCGCCGCACGCCGGATCCGCCACACCGCGGCCGCCGAGAAGGACATCACCACCGCACGCGACAGGTCAGCCGACGCCGGCGACGCAATGCCGTACCGGTGCAACAGAGCCAGCACCTTGCTTTCCACAAGCGCCCCGTATCGGACGGGATGCTTGGTCTCGATGAAGATCTTGACCGGCCGACTCCAGTCCAGGACCAAGGCGACGAGATCATCGAGCGTCAACAGGCCGGTGTTCCCCTGACTGCCGTCGGCGCGCCAACTGGGATGCCATGAGCCGAAATCCAATTCGCGTAGTTGCGCCAGGGTCATCTCGCTGACGAGGCCACTGCCGCTCGAGGTTCGATCGACCCGGCGGTCGTGTACGCACACCAAGTGCCCGTCACGGGTCAGTCGCACATCGCACTCGACGCCGTCGGCGCCCTGGGTCAGCGCCAGTTCATACGCCGCCAGCGTGTGCTCCGGACGTTCGGCCGATGCGCCCCGGTGAGCCACCACGAACGGATGGCCGGCGAGCGTGCCGTCGCCCGAGTTCATACGGCTATGCTGCCGGGTTCTGCCCTTCGGACTCAACCGCAGCGGCGGGTTCCGGTTCGGCGACGTGTGGATTTTCGGCGGGCGTGGCCTTCTCGTCGGCGACGATTACCCAGCGCTTGGCCGCCCGTTCGACGGGCTGACGCTCGAAGCCAAGGAACACCTTCATGACCAGAAGCACGGCAGCCAGCGCCAGCAGGTAGGCCACGATCGTCGTCACGGTGTTGTCGGCGATGCCCTGCGAATCGGTAGCGAAGCTCGTGGCGATCGACCACCCTGACACCGCCGTGCTGGCCACCCAGACCAGCCACCACACCACGATCGAGCGGCGCAGCCATTCCAAGCGTCCCTCGACACCGGCCAGCTCGATCACGAAGACGGGTGCCCACAGCAGGTTCGACAACGGCAATAGACATCCCAAGCGCAGGGCCCAAGTAGGACGGTGCTCGGCGAGCCCGTGGCGTGCGAATGCCGCGGCCCGTCGTGCGATCAGCCAGTTCGTCAACACCACGGCACTGGCCACGACCGTGAAGACCGCGAGCACGCTGACCGCAACGCCGAGCCACGTGGCCACACCGGCCACCCACGGGTTCAGCAGCACGCTTCGATTCACGATGAGCAACGCGTAACGCACCACATGCACCAGCGCCGCGATGCCGAGCACCATGATCGTCGCGATCAACGTCCCCCGCACCATCGCCGGCGACGGCCCATTGCGCGGAGCCGCCTGAGGTTGTTCGGTGGTGTCGAAGTGGTCGCTCAACCCCCAACGAGGGATCACGCCATAGCGCGGGGTGGGGCCCAGGGGCCGGCGGCGCATGCGCGGCGGCGGAGCCATTCCCGGTCGCACCGCGATCCAGCGGTAGCCCGGGGGCAGCCGCGACGGAGTTCTCTGCGTACTCGGGGTCAGCGCGGGCGCCGACGGACGGGCGCTCCACTCCGAACCGGCATCGGGACCCGACGGCGGCAGCAGTGTGCCGTTGCAGCGCGGGCACCACACCCGGCGCCGATCCCGCACGTTCCACCGCGTTCGGCACGCGGAACACACCTGGATCATTTCGCTCCTCGCGTGCGCGCGATCATCCGACCAGCCTAGCGACGGTTCTTCAGACGACGCCGGCGTCGCCGTTATCCGTGATCACCGGACGCCCCGCGCCCGCCCAGGCTTGCATCCCGCCGACGACGTTGAGCGGCGTATAGCCGTTGTGTGCCAGGTACTGCGCGACCCGTTGCGATCGCCCACCGACCTGGCACACCACGAACAACATGGCGTTCGGGTCGAGTTCGGCGAGGCGCGAGGGAATCTGGCCCATCGGGATATGCCGCGCGCCCGGTGCATGGCCACGCTGCCACTCGTCGTCCTCACGCACGTCGAGCAGCACGACCGATTCGTCGAACGCCGACGGAACATCGCCGATCTGTGCCTGCACGACCTCTAGTTCGTCCACCTCCCCATGCTGACACGGCGGCACTGGCAACACACCGGCATGCAGGTCGCGAGGGCCCGGTCTGTGCTCCGTCAGCAATGCAGCGCTATCCACAGTTTCCACAGATTCATCCACAGGCCGCCATCGGCGGAAACCCCGCGTGAGCCGCTGAATCTGTGTGGTCGCTGAAATTTACTGTGCATAACCTGGCGTCGTATCGGCCAGCTGATCAACAGGGCAGGTCTGGCTGAGCGAAATGGCTTGATGGACTAACTTTTCAGCCCCGCGCCGACATGCGCGGTGCATTTGCTGATTCGTTCTCGGCTCGGCGCGCACATGCCTGCACCGATTTTCACGCGGCCACAGGAAGGGCTATGATCACCGTCACACGAGACGTTGTGATGGATCTCACTGGGGTAGGGCATCGATCTTGCAGGTCAGGAGCGTTTGATGATGGCGTCGCATCCGATGGGCCCGGGTTCTGCTTTGCCGCCTTCTGAATGGCACGCCTCCGCGCATGCCTATACGCGCGGACAGCTCATGGCTTGTATGCGGGCCGGCGTTATAGCGCTCATCCTGCTGGGCATCCTCGCGCTGATCGTCTTGTTCTGAATCCCCTGCACGCTGCCGGGTGAGTGCGCCAGACGCGCCCTATCGAGACGACAAAACGGGGCCGCCACATTGGGCGACCCCGTTTCACGGTTATGAGTTCAGGCGGCGTTCTCAGGCAGGTGGGTAGACGCCCATCTGCTTGGCCTTGTCGGTCTGCCAGAAGATGTCGGCGATCTCGTCGATCGTCTTGAGCAGCTTCTCGGCGACGGCGACGTCGAGCGACTTCTTGACATCGCCCGCACCGTGCACCCCGTCCCAGAACAACTGGTGCAGATTCGGGAACTGCTCGAAGTGGTCCTTGGCGAAGAAGTCCGCCCACAGCACCATCAGGTGATGCTTGACCTCCTCGGCGCGCTGCTCCTTGATGATGATCGCGCGAGTCTTGAAATGTTCGTCGTCGGAGTCGTGGTACTTCTGAAGAGTCTTCAGGCAAGACAGCGCTTCGATCTTGGCCTGAGCGGGGTCATAGACGCCGCAGTACAAGTCGCAGTGAGCATGGGCAGGGGTGGCGTTCGCGAAGAGTCGATGCAGCATGGCCCTAACTTACCCTTTGGGCATGCGCCGCAACCATCCTCTACGAGGCTGGCCGCTCCGCCGGTTCGCCGTCGTCGAGGACTCGATGCGTCCGGCGCTGCGCCCCGGTGATGGCCTGCTCGCGCTGCGCGGCGGCACCCCCCGGCGCGGTCAGTTGCGTGTGTTCCCTGACCCGACACTGCCTTCGAGGTGGCTCGTCAAGCGCGTCGGCGACGTGCGCGGCGCCGGTCGCGGCACGCAATTCGAGGCCCGCTCGGACAACCCCCAAGCGCCCGGTGTCGTCGACTCCCGGCAGTTTGGCTGGGTGCCTGCGGCCGGCTCCTACCATGTGGTCTGGACCGTGCGAGGGCAGTAATCCCGCCCGGCCTTCTACGTTAACTCGCTGTTAGCACTCGTGTCGTCTTGCGTGCCAGGCCTCATCTACCGCATCCTGAGCGAATCGACCCACAGGCGTGTCGGGGGGAACGAATCCGAACACCGATGGCGCGGAGGCGAAATGGAGATGGGGTCCGGTCGGGCGATTGAGATCGCCCCGTTTCATTCACGTGGATCACTCAAGGGTTTCGTGGTATCCGGCCGGTGGCCCAATTCGACGAAAGAATGGGCGCAGCTGTTGATGGTCGCCGTGCGCGTTGCGTCGTTGCCTGGATTGCTCGCCACCACAACTATTTTCGGTGCGCGGGAAGAATTGCCAGACGAGCCGGAACCCGGCACCGTCGGGCTGGTGGTCGCCGAGGGCACCGTAGTCGGTGAATCTGCGGTTCCGCCAGGCTATTTCGCCGATCACCAGCCGCCCGCCTTGTTGATGTTGCATCCGCCGTCGGAAACCATGCCGTCACTGCCGGAATGCATGGGCGCTGCATCGGGCTGTGTGCTGCTGCCAGGCCTGCCGCACCTGGGCCTGGAACATCGGGCCGCATGGGTGGAGGCTGAATCCGACGGCACAGTGACCTCGATGGTGAGCCGGGTCGGCGTCGACCCCATCAGCCACCCCGACACTGCGATCTTGGCCATGCTGCTTGCGGCATAAGGCTTTTCGAAGCATTTGATTCGACCTCGGGAACGCTCGATTCGGGCACCCGAACTTGCTTGGCCGAGTGGCGCGCGCATTCAACGGCCGCTATCGTCGATGACGTCAGCGAAGGGGAGTAGCCCCCAATCGTCGTGTCGACATACTGGCGTACAGCCCGGCCGGCGAACCGCAACGCGGTGGGCGAGACCTTCGACCGAAGCCTGACGGACCGTGAGCTTCTGGCCCGTCGGCGACGCGTCGAAAGGTCGTTTCCATGCTCACCGCAGCTCTGGTCAGTCTCTCCGTGGTCTTTGTCGCCGAGTTGGGCGACAAGTCCCAGTTGATGACGATGACCTACGCGCTCCGCCATCGCTGGTGGGTGGTGCTCTCCGGGGTCGGTATCGCCTCGTTCATGGTGCACGGCCTCTCGGTGACCATCGGCCACTTCGTCGGCCTGACACTGCCGGAGCGGCCTATCGCATTCGCCGCCGCGATTGCCTTCTTGCTGTTCGCGGTGTGGACATGGCGCGACGGCCACAAAGGCGGCGACGATGCGGCTCGGCCCGTCGCCGAGCCTCGGCACGTGCTGCTGGCTGTCATCTCCTCGTTCGTCCTGGCTGAACTTGGCGACAAGACGATGCTTGCCACCGTCGCCCTGGCCAGCGACCACGACTGGGCCGGGGTGTGGATCGGAGCCACTGTGGGCATGGTGCTGGCCGACGGCGTGGCTATCGCAGTGGGTGCGGTGATGCACAAACGGTTGCCTGAGCGCTTCCTTCACTACTTGGCCAGTGTGCTGTTTCTGCTATTCGGATTGTGGTTGCTCTTCGACAGCGCGTTCGGCTTGAAGTGGGTCGCCGTAGCGGTCACCGGGTCGGTCGCTGCCATGAGCGCTATCGCCGTCGCCGTACGGCTGATCGCCAGGCGCACCGGGCATCTGCAGGAGCTGGCACCGCTCGAACCGTCGTCGGAGTGATCCAGACCACTAGCTGGCTACTGTCGGTCGAACGACTGACCTGGCTTACCCAGTCGCTGCGCTAACCTCACCACGTGCTATGGAACCCCGCCGGGGGGCTCCTACGACCTGTTTCGACCCCGTGACTAGCAAACGCGCGATTTCGCCTGTTGGCGCGTGATCTCCGTTGCCGGTGGTGAACATCGCGATTCCTGTGACGATTGCTGACAAACACATAGGAAAGTCACGGGCACCCAGGCGTTATTATTTGCTTCAGCGCACCGTAGTATGACGGTGCCGGAGCCCACCGACAACGCCGTTTAGACCTGTAGCGGCACACTGAAACGAAAAGGCGGGTTAACTTTTCCGCGGTTTGCACTTGGTTGTGGGCACAAGTCTCGCTACGATGATCAGCAAATACGCCGCCTATAAACCCGCTCGACCATCATGTGGAGGTCAAATAGATGAGCAACACGTTCGCCGCCCGCCTAAACCGGCTGTTCGACACGGTTTACCCTCCTGGTCGCGGCCCTCATACGTCGGCTGAAGTGATCGCCGCCCTCAAGGCTGAAGGCGTCACGATGTCGGCTCCGTACTTGTCCCAACTCCGCTCGGGCAACCGAACCAACCCGTCGGCCACCACCATGGCCGCCCTTGCCAACTTCTTCCGTATCAAGCCGGCCTACTTCACCGACGACGAGTACTACGAGAAGCTCGACAAGGAACTGACGTGGCTTGCGAATATGCGCGATGAGGGTGTTCGCCGTATTGCGGCACGCACCGTCGGGCTGTCCCCGGAGGCGCAGCAGGACATCGTCCAGAAGGTTGATGAACTGCGTCGCAGGGAGCACCTGGACGATTAGCCCGTCGCTCGCCGCAACGCGGCGTCCGGCGAAGTCGTCGTCCCCGCCTTTGGTTGGGGACGACGACAACTGCTGCCTAGGCTCGGCTACGAACCTTTGATCGCCAGCTCGCGATACTGCTGTGCGATCTCGAGGATCCATTCGCGATCTGAGAACGACGACGGCTGTCGCAGCCAGCTCAGACCGGGAAACTTCGCGGGGGTGTCCGTCGGGGCGCCCTCGCGTCCGTCGTATATCCACTGCGCGATCGCCCGTGCCTGCTCTCGCGGCAGCACCGCGGGCGACTCCATTTCGGACACGTCGTCGACCTCGTCGAGTTCACGTGAGCGCAGGGCTCCAGTCGCGTCCACAGGACGCTTGCGTGCGCTGTCGGCAGTGGCTTCCAAGAACAGCGCGTCGGAAATCAGCGACATCCGTTCGGCGACCCGGAACACCAAAGGCCCACGAGGGCGCACCCCGATGCCGATGTCCGGATGTCTGCGGCCGAGTTCGGTAAGCAGCGGCTGGATGATGCGCAGTTCGCGTCGAGCGCCGAACCAGTCTTCGATGCTGGGCAGCAGCGACCCGGCGGCGACAATCAGCATCGCGCAACCGAGCAGTGTGGCCGCTGCGCCGACGCCTACAAGGCCAGTCGTGCCAACGGCGCGCAGGAAGAAGAAGGCCGACGCCAGCACGATCAGCACGATGCCGAGGGTGAATACGAACAACGCACGGCCACGACGGCTTCGGTTCGAATAGCGCATTCCCGCCCACGCCACCAGGGTCAGCGCCAGCAGCACGTACAGCAGCGGAAGCAACCACGGCAACGACGTGCCGCTGGAGCTCAGATTCCGCTTGAGGTACTCCTCGGGAGACATCTCCTGTTGCTGGCCTGCAGCGAAGAAGGTCGCCAAGCTCACCGCGGCGATCACGCCGGCAACGCTGTACTGCGCGATCGCGATCTTGCGAATTGTGCTGGGTTTACGGACCGAAGAGACGGTTGTGATCATCACGCAGCTGCCTGCTGCACAGGCGATCAGGGCTACCTGACTCAGCCCCATCGCAATGTTCGGCCAGCGCAGCAGGCCGTCGATCAGCAGGGTGAGCGGCTGCCAGTTGAGCGCTGCGACAAACCCGAGGCTGCCCAGCGCGATGATCATCGCGGTACTCACCAGAGATTGCTTGTTGACCAGAGCCCAGCCGATTCGAAGTCCGGTAGCCAATCCGAGCAGACCGGCGATCACCCAGACGATCAACCAAATGCCTCTCCGAGCCGGACCTGGACGATCGAAGAACGATCGGATGGCAGTCGTCCAAGCCGGTAGATGAGCAGCGCCGCGAAGTCTTCGGCCTCCTGCTCGGCATCCTCGCCAGCGGGACCCATGCATCCGGTGCGCTGGTTGAGCATGTAGCCGATCAGGTCAGAGGTGGCCACTTCGGTGTTCTCGCGGGCCGCTTGGACTACCGGAATGCCCTCGTGGCCGAGAACCAGATGGCCGAGTTCGTGGGCCAGAGTTCGGTCCCACGCGGGCAGCCCCTTCTGGATCAGGAACACATCGCGATCGGTGTATTGGCGCCACTGCCCGCAGACGCCAGGAGGCAGATCGGCCATCTTGAGTTCGATGGGACGATCGCGATCCTCGCTGACGGCATCGACGAGGCGAGGCAAGGACACTTCCCCGCGTCGCGGGGCAAGATCAAGCACCTCACCTACGGCTCGGGTGACGCGACGGCTAGCAGGCATACAAACCCCCTCTTCGACGAGTCCACTATGTGCTGTCCACCCCCCGAGAGGGCTGGCAGTTTGTCAGTTGATAAACCGCGCAGTACCGCCAGTGCGTACGGCGTGGCCCGCCTTGGCCTGCCGGTACCCTACTAACCCGCCGGCGCCGGTGAGTACCAAAATGCCCGTAACGCCCGGCACCGCCAAGGCCGCAACCTGCGACAACCCGGCAGTGCGCAAATACTCGCCGTATCCGATGCGATACGACGACGCCGGCACCTCGATGTTGCTGCCCGCCATGGCCGGCAGCGGCTCCCGCCCGGCCGGCGGCTCGGCCGTGATGCCGCGGGGTGTTCCCGGCAACGTGGGCGCGTTCGGTCCGCCGGACCCGGCACCGCCACCGCCCATCCCCACGGACGGCGCCACGATCACCGGCAGTGTGAGCGGGGCAAGCGGAAGCTCGGCCGAGATGCCTACGCCGGGTACCGGGCTGATGACGCCGGGCTCGGCGGGTTCGGATGCGGGCGGCGCCAGCTCGGACGGCAACTGCATCTGTGGCGGCCTCTGCGGTCGACCCGATGGCACCTCGACGGCCCCTCCGCCGCCTCCCCCACCGCCGCCGGGTCCCGGCGGCTGGCCCAGCCGCTCCCATGGCCACCACGGCCAGCCGGGCAAGCCCGGGTTGCAGTGATCGTCGTTCTTGTCCCCATCGCAGCCCGGCTCCTCCGGGGGCGGCGTCACTGCCGTGGAAGTCGAGCTGGGATGTGTAGTCGGCGTCGTATCTCCGTCGCCCGACCCGTCCCCATCTTGATCATCTTGATTGCGTACGTCGGGCTTGTTGTCGCCCGGCTTGTGCTCGGCGGGAGTCTTCCCGGTGCCGACGTTGCCCGAGTGCTCGTTACCCGTCCCGCCCGGCAGCGGACCTACGCCGGGTGTGGTTCCGTTCACCCCTGGCCGAGTGCCTTCGTCGTTCGGCTCCGGACCTGAACCGTCGTGATCGTGCCCGAGGCCCCCCCGAATGGGGGTGCCGCCGGAGTCGTTCTTATCGTTGTCGCCAGAATCGCCGTGGTGATGACCGGGCTCGGCAAAGGCGATCGTGGCGCCCGCACCGGCAGCGAACAGCCCAGAGGCGACGAGGCAGGCCGCCGTGGCGATGCGCACACGCGAACCCACGTCGTCACCACCCTCCACGGCATCGCAGATTGGTCATCGAGATGATCAAACGATTGTCGCACAACCCTGATGAACCGTTTGCTGTCGATTCAAACCAACTGCGGCCGGACGCGCTCCTCGCGGAAACCACTTCGGACGATAGTGTTGGGCTGCACCATCGACCGAACTGACGTCAACGTCAATCACATGACCGGGAGGCCGCCGGGGATGAGCCCGTTCAAGCGACGCAAAACCCGCGCCACCCGTAGGGCCGAAGCCCGCGCGATCAAAGCCAAGGCGAAGCTGGAGGCCAAGCTCGCCGCGAAGAATGAAGCCCGCCGCATCAAGGTCGCGCACAGGGCGGAGACCAATGCGCTCAAGGCCCAACTGAAGGCGCAACGCGATAGCGACAGGGCGGCGCTCAAGGTTGCTGAGACCCATTTGAAAGCGGCCCGCGAAGGCAAGCTGTTCTCCCCCACCCGAATCCGCCGCGTCCTCACTGTGACCCGGCTGCTCGCCCCGGTCGTCGTGCCCCTCGCCTACCGCGCCGCCATCGCCGCGCGCGGATTCGTCGACGAACGCCGCGCCGACCGGCTCGGTGTCCCGCTCAGTCAGATCGGTCAGTTCTCCGGACATGGTGCTGGGCTGTCGGCCCGGATCGCCGGTGCCGAGCATTCCTTGCGTCTGGTCGCCGAGAAGAAGCCCAAGGACGGCGAGACCAAGCAGTTCGTGGCCGCGATGACTGAACGGCTCAGCGACTTGTCGGCGGCGGTGACCGCGGCCGAGAACATGCCCGTCTCGCGTCGCCGTGCCGCACACGCCGCGATCGCCGAGCAGCTCGACGGTATCGACGCCGACCTGATGGCCCGGCTGGGCCTGGTCTGACCCGCACATGTCCCGTGTCCCCAATCCCGCAGCGCGCCTGCGTGGTTCGGCCGCGGGACTACTGACCGCCGCTCTTGCTGTCGCCGCACACGGCATCGGTGGCGGCGCAGTGCCAACGGGCGCGGCCAGCGCACAACTCGTGGTGCTCGCGGCGGCCATCGGCGCGCTCGCCGCGACCATCGCGCGCGCCGCCGACGCCCGTGTGCTGCTGTGTCTTCTGGCCGCCGGTCAGCTACTCGGGCACGTCATGCTCGATGCCGCCGGCCACGCCCACACCCCATCTGCCGCGCCTCCTGCTGCGGTGATGCTGGCCGCGCACCTGACTGCGATCGCGGCAGGTGCGGTTCTGATCGCGGCAGGCGACCGGCTGTGCCGTGCGGTGTCGCGAGCGGTCCAGGCCGCCGTGCGAAGCATTTGCGTACCGCCGGCCGCGCCAACCGTCGTCGCGATGCGTGGCGCCGACCAGCCGCTGCGTTCGGCGCTTCTACTCGCCGCTTCTGTGTCGCATCGGGGTCCGCCGGTCAGTCTCGCCCACTGACCGACATTCCCCACGACACAGAAAGCCACAATCGAATGCCATTCATTTCTGGGGTGCCCGCGCGCGCCCTGACCACTGTTGCCGCCACCGGAGCGGCACTGTCCATTGCCTTGCTGTCGGGCGCCGCGCCGGCGTGGGCGCACGTCCGCGTCGACGCGGACAACCCCTCACCGGGCTCCTACTCGGTGCTTACCTTCAAGGTTCCGAACGAATCCGAAAAAGGTGCCCTGACAACGCAACTGAACGTCGCTCTGCCCAACGTCGCATCGGCGAGCACCGAGGTCATGCCGGGTTGGACCGCGACGCTGGATCGTGATGCCGCGGCGGGCATCGTCCGATCGGTGACATGGACGGCCGTACCGGGAGCCGGTATCGGGCGTGACCAGTTTGGGCTGTTTCGAATCTCGGTGAAGCTGCCTGACAACGACACCGTCAGCTTCCCGACGACCCAGACGTATGCCGACGGCACGGTCGTGAAGTGGGATCAGCCGACGCCACCCGGCGGAGCCGAACCCGAGTACCCCGTGCCCGAGGTTGCGCTGACGGGCACGGCGGCATCAGGTGACGACCACCCGATGCCGATGGCCCAGACGGCGGCACCCGACAACTCGGCGCGGTGGCTCGCGGGCGGAGCGCTGGCGCTGTCGGCCGTTGCGGTCGTGACGGCGCTGGTGGTACGACGGCGATCATGAATCGCCTCGTCGCATCGGTGATGCTGATCATCGGGCTCGCCATCGCAGCGGTCGGTGGGGCGGGGGTGGCGTCGGCGCATGCGACGCGCGTCGCAACCGACCCTGTCGAGAACTCCGAACTGACCAATTCTCCGGCGCAGGTCAGCGCGATGTTCAGCGAGGCGCTGCAGCCGCAGTTCGCGGCGATGACGGTCGTCGGTCCGGATGGAAACCTCTGGTCGACGGGCGAGCCGAAGGTCGACGGCGCCGTCATCAGCGTCGGCGTGCGGCCACTCGGACCGTCCGGCACCTACACCGTGAACTACCGAGTGACATCGGCGGACGGGCATGTCGTGTCCGGGTCCTGGGCGTTCCGGCTTGCCGTTTCGGGCACCGGAACCCCGGGCCCGCCGGCGAGCTCGGCGGCACCGTCGGGCGACGGAGTTCCGGTGTGGCCGTTCTTCGCGGCCGCTGGACTGATCGTTGCCGGCGGCGCGCTATGGGCGGTGCGACGGCAGAAGTGACGCGTCAACGGGCGGTGGCCGGCGGTGTGCTGGTCGTCGTTGCCGCATCGGTGGCCGCGTGGTCGCTGGCGTCGGCGCAGAGCGCACTGGCCGCGACGCTGGCGCGGGCTGCTGCAGACTGCGCCGCGGTGATCACGCTCGGCCTGACGGCCGTGCCGATGCTGGACATCGATCGGTACCGCGGCGAGCTGATCCGCCGCGCCACCGTCCCGCTTACCGTCGCCGGCGCCGTCTGGCTGCTGGCCGAGCTGGCCCGGGTCATGCTCGAGGCCGCCGAGGCCGCGGCGGTCCCGGTCTTCCGGCTCGGCCTGCACACGGCGACGGACTTCGCATTGCACACCGCTGCGGGCGGATCGGTGGTGTTCAGCGCGGCTGCCGCGCTTGTGGTTGTTCTGGCGGCCGCAGCGGTGCCGCGGACGGCGTCGGCGAATCTGGCCGTGGCCGGCGTCGCAGCCCTGGGAGTGACGGCGCGTCCGCTCACCGGACACCTCGCTGAGAGCGTCATCGGGGGTGCGGCGATCGTCGCGCATACGCTGGCCGCCGCGATGTGGTGCGGCACATTGGCGGCGCTGGTGCTCACCGTCGAGCACCGCGGCCAGTGGGCCCGTGTGCTGCCGCGGTTCTCGCAGCTGTCGCTGGGGTGTGTGGTGGTACTACTCGCGGGGGGCGTCGCGGGTGCGGTGGTGGCGCTGGGCTCACCGGCGCAGCTGATCAGCACCGGGTACGGCAGGCTGATGTCGGCGAAGGTCGCGGTCATGGCGGTGCTCGTCGTGATGGCGTGGCGGAATCGCACGATGTGGGTCCCTGCTGCCCGCTCGCACCGCACGACCGCCGTCGTGTCACGATCGCGGGCGCTGACCGAACTGGCCATCATGGCCGTCGCGCTGACGCTGGCCGCGGCACTGGCCGTGACGGGTTAGCGCCATATTCAACCTGGCATGATGGGAACCACTGCCGGGTAGGACTACACAGGCGCAAAGGAGCAGCCAGATGGCAGACCAGCAGGACCGACCCGACGAGAAACCGGAAGAGGTGTCCCTGGCCGCTGAGCAAGCGCCGTCGACGCCTGGACCGGATCCCGTCCCGCCTGCCGCCGAACCACCCACTCCGCCGGCCAAGAAGGCGCCGGCTAAAGCTGCGAAGAAGGCGCCGGCAAAGGCCGCTAAGAAAGCACCGGCAAAGGCCGCTAAGAAGGCGCCCGCCAAGAAGGCGGCGAAAAAGGCCGCGGTCAAGAAGGCGCCTCCGAAGACGGCGCTACCCGCTCAACGGTTGGCCGACACGAACGGCGATCTCGCAACTGCCGCGAAAGAGGCAGCGGCGCAGGCGAAGTCGACGGTTGCCAGCGCGAGTAACCCCGTCGCGGGCCCCGCGCCTGTCCCGCTCATCGGCCCTGAACCATCGCGGCTACCGATTGTCGCGGCCATCGCCGCGGGCGTGTTGGCGATCCTGGTCGTGCTGTTGGCGCGCCGGCACTCCGACGACTGATCGAATCGACTTGACCCTGACGCGGCGTCAGGGTCAATAGTGGCGGCATGGACGCGAAAACCGTCGGCGCGGTAGCCGCCCTCACCGGTGTCTCGGTGCGCACGTTGCACCACTACGACCACATCGGCCTTGTGGTGCCCAGCGTCCGCACCCCGGCGGGGTACCGCGGCTACACCGACGCCGACATCGAGCGGCTGCACCTCGTGCTGGTGTACCGCTCCGTCGGGCTGCCGCTCGACGAGATCCGCACGCTGCTCGACGACGAGAGCGCGGATGTTATCGAACACCTGCGGCGGCAATACGAGTTGCTGCTGGAGCAGGCCGAGCGGTTAGCGCACACGATCAAGGCAGTGGAGGAACTGATGAACGCACACCGCGACGGCATCCAGCTGACCGCAGAGGAACAGGTCGAGATCTTCGGCACCTCAGCCTTCAGCGGGGAGTACGCCGCCGAAGCCGAACAGCGCTGGGGCGAAACCGACGCGTGGAAGCAATCGCAGCAACGGGTTTCGCGGTTCACCAAGCAAGACTGGATCAACATCAAGGCCGACGGCGACGCGCTGCTGGCTGCGCTGGCTGATGGGAAACGCACCGGGGTCGTGCCGGGGTCTGCAGAGGCGAACCAACTCGCGGCGCAGCACCGTGCGTCGATCGAGCGGTTCTATGACTGCGGCGACGAGATGCACCGTTGCCTGGCCGAGATGTATGTCGCCGACGAGCGATTCACCCGCTACTACGACGACGCGGAGCCAGGTTTGGCCCAATTCGTCCGCGACATCATCGTCGAGAAATCCGGTCGCTAGCATCAACCGGTGACCGTAGCGCCCCGACCCACCGCCGACCTGGTCGACGAGATCGGCCCCGACGTCCGCAGCTGCGACCTGCAATTCGGCCAGTACGGCGGCCGGTCGCAGTTCGCGGGACCCATCACCACCGTGAAGTGCTTTCAGGACAACGCGCTGCTCAAATCGGTGCTGTCGGAAGCGGGCAACGGCGGCGTTCTGGTGATCGACGGCGACGGGTCGCTACACACAGCATTGGTCGGCGACCTCATCGCCGGCCTGGGCGTCGACAACGGCTGGACTGGGCTGATCATCAACGGCGCGGTGCGCGACGCGGCGACGCTTCGCACCCTCGACATCGGCATCAAGGCGTTGGGCACCAATCCCCGCAAGAGCACCAAGACCGGCGACGGCCACCGCGATGTCGCGGTGGAGTTCGGCGGAGTGGTGTTCGCGCCCGGCGAGATCGCGTACAGCGACGACGACGGCATCGTCGTGGTCGCCCCTTAGCGCGAGCAGACGCAAAACTGCCTCATTTCGACACGAATTGGGCAGTTTTGCGTCTGTTCGCCGGGAAAGGGGACTAGGCCGAAACCGGCTCCGTGGCACGGTGCTTGGTGAAGGCCAGCGCCTCATCATCAACCCTGCCGCGGCGGATCAGGCGTAGGTCGAGCAGATAGTTCTGCTTGAGCCGCCACGGGGCGACATGTCCCGACTTGGGCAGGTAGTCCAGCGCACGCAGCACGTAGCCGGGAGTGAAGTCCATCAGCGGGCGCTCGTCGACGGAGTTACCCGGATGTTGCGGCTCGACCGTGTCAAAGCCCTTGGCGTCCATGTAGTTCAGCACCCGGCAGACGAACTCCGACACCAGATCGGCCTTCAGTGTCCACGATGCGTTGGTGTAGCCAATGGTGAATGCCATGTTGGGCATGTGCGTCAACATCATGCCCTTGTAGGCCATGGTGTCGTTGAGCTCGATCGGCACGCCGTTGCGCATGACCTCGGCACCGCCGAACAGCTGCAGGTTCAAACCGGTTGCGGTGACGATGATGTCGGCTTGAAGCTCCTCGCCTGAGCTCAGCTTGATACCAGTCTTGGTGAACCGCTCGATCGTGTCGGTGACGACGTCGGCCTTACCCGCGCGGATCGTCTTGAACAGATCACCGTTGGGCGCCAGGCACAGTCGCTGATCCCACGGGTTGTAGCTGGGACCGAAGTGCTTCTCGACGTCGTAGCCCTCGGGCAGGCGCCGCTGGGCCATGGTCATCAGCGTCTTGCGCATGAAGTTCGGGAAACGCCTGCTGATCTGGTACTGCGCGGACTGGAACAGGATGCTCTTCCACCGGTTCAGTACGTAAGCGGGCTTGGTGGGCAGCGTCTTGTTGGTCCGCACGGTGAATGGGTCGACGTCGGGCAGCGCACCGATGTAGGTCGGCGAGCGCTGCAACATGGTGACATGCCCGGCGCCCGAATCGGCAAGGGCAGGAATCAAAGTCACCGCGGTGGCGCCACTGCCGATGACCACGATCTTCTTGCCCGCGTAGTCCAGCTCCTCAGGCCAGTGCTGCGGGTGAATGATCGTGCCCTCGAAGTCGTCCGTCCCGGCGAACTCCGGTGAGTAGCCCTCGTCGTAGTTGTAATAGCCGCTGCAGGCGAACAGGAACGAGGCCTTGATCTCGACTTCCTCACCACCACGTTCGACGCGTACCGTCCAGCAGTTCTCGGCATCCGACCAGTCGGCGCCGACCACCTTCTGGCCATAGCGGATGTGCTTGTCGATGCCGTATTCGGCAACGGTCTCCTTCAGATACGCCATGATCGACGGCCCGTCGGCGATGGCCTTCTCCGACGTCCACGGCTTGAACCGGAAGCCCAGCGTGAACATGTCGGAGTCGGAGCGGATGCCGGGGTACTTGAACAGGTCCCACGTGCCGCCGAGGTTCTCGCGGCGTTCCAGGACCACATAGCTCTTGTTAGGGCAGCGGTCCTGGAGGTGCCAGGCAGCGCTGATGCCGGAGATACCGGCTCCGACGATGACGACGTCGACAAATTCAGTCATGATGTAAAGCTATCAACACTGTGTCGAGCGAGTCAACGGTCTGTTGATAATTTCGACATACTGTAAAGTCTTTGTGGTGACCCTCGCCGGCCAAGCCCGACCCGCCCGTGGCCGTCGCGCCGCGCGCCCGTCCGGCGACGACCGTGAGCTGGCCATTCTGGAGACGGCCGAGCGGCTCCTCGAGGATCGCGGACTGGGCGAGATCTCCGTCGACGACCTGGCCAAAGGCGCCGGCATCTCGCGCCCGACGTTCTACTTCTACTTCCCATCCAAGGACGCGGTGCTGTTGACGCTCCTCGACCGGGTCATCACCGAGGCGGACGAGATGGCCGACGCCGAGCTCGGCGAGTCAGCCAGCGAAGCGGTCGACCCGGCCGGGGTATGGCGAGCGATCAATGCACTGTTCGGCACGTTCGGCGCCCATCGCGCGGTGACCCTCGCCGGCGCCGCTGCTCGCCCGACCAACGCGGAGATGCAAGCGATGTGGTCGCGCTTCATGCAGAAGTGGATCGACTGCACCACCGCATCGATCGAGGCCGAACGAAGTCGAGGCGCCGCCCCGATCACAATCCCGGCCGAAGACCTGTCGATCTCGCTCAACTTGATGAACGAGCGGGCCATGCTGGCGGCGTTCGCGGACGAACAACCGGCGGTGGCCACCGAACGAATTGTCGACACACTGGCCCACATCTGGGTCGCCAGCATCTACGGCCAGTCACGCTGATCCGTCGGACCCTGATGCGAACATATGTTCGTGTCTCGGGTTGGATCGACGGCTCGGCGGTCGGCGGCGACCATCCTGCACGCTGACCTCGATTCGTTCTACGCATCGGTCGAGCAGCGCGACGATCCGTGGTTGCGCGGACGGCCGGTGATCGTGGGCGGCGGCGTCGTGCTCGCCGCGAGCTACGAGGCGAAGGCGTACGGCGTCCGCACCGCGATGGGTGGCCGCCAAGCGCGGCAGCTGTGCCCGCGCGCGATCGTCGTGCCGCCCCGAATGTCGGCGTATTCGCAGGCGAGCGATGCGGTATTCGAGGTCTTCCGCGACACGACGCCTGTCGTCGAACCATTGAGCGTGGATGAGGCGTTCCTCGACGTGTCGGGACTGTGGCGGGTCTCGGGCACACCCGTCGAGATCGCCGCGCGGCTGCGGGCGCAGGTCCGCGACCGCGTCGGCCTGCCCATCACCGTCGGAATCGCCCGCACCAAATTCCTGGCCAAGGTCGCCAGCCAGGAAGCCAAGCCCGACGGTCTATTGCTCGTGCCGCCCGACCGTGAGCTCGCGTTCCTGCATCCGCTGCCGGTGCGGCGGCTGTGGGGCGTCGGAGTCAAGACGGCAGAAAAGTTGCACGCCCATGGCATCGAGACGGTCGCCGATGTCGCCGAACTCTCCGAATCGACCCTTGCTGCCATGGTCGGCGGAGCAATGGGCCGTCAGCTATTTACGTTGTCCCGCAATATCGATCGGCGCCGAGTCGTAACCGGAGCGCGACGCCGGTCGGTCGGCGCACAGCGTGCTCTGGGGCGCAGGGGCAACACCATGTCGGCAGCAGAGGTGGACGCGGTCGTCGTCAACCTGATCGACCGGATCACCCGGCGCATGCGCAAGGCCGGTCGCACTGGCCGAACTGTGGTGCTACGACTGCGTTTTGACGACTTCGGCAGGGCCACCCGGTCACACACCATGCCGCGCGCGACTGCGTCGACCGATGCAATCCTGGGCACCGCGCGCGGCTTGGTAGCGGCGGCCGCTCCGTTGATCGCCGAACGGGGCCTGACGCTGGTCGGCTTCGCGGTGTCGAACATCGACCGCGAGGGAGCACAGCAGCTGGAGCTGCCGTTCGAGTTGGGCCCACACGTCAGTAGGGGACATGCCGACACGGTCGCAATAGACGACGCGGTGGACCGGGTGCGTCGGCGTTATGGCAACACCGCGTTGACCCGAGGTGTGCTGCTCGGCCGTGATCCTGGCATGGAGATGCCGCACCTACCGGACTAGGCGGAGGTCCACTCCAGCAGTTTGTCTGCAGGCCAGGTGTTGACGATCCGGTCGACGGGCACTTCCGCGTCAAGTGCGCGCTGAGCGCCGTAGCCCAAAAACTCGAGCTGGCCGGGCGCGTGGGAGTCGGTGTCGATCGAGAACACGCAGCCGATTTCGAGCGCGAGGTTGAGCAGTCGGGTGGGCGGATCGCGGCGCTCGGGCCGTGAATTGATCTCGACCGCAGTGCCGTTGTCGCGGCAGGCGGTGAACACCTTTTCGGCGTCGAACTTCGATTCGGGGCGGATGCCGCGGTTGCCGCTGACGAGTCGGCCGGTGCAGTGGCCAAGCACATCGGTGTGCGGGTTGGTGACGGCCTTGATCATCCGTCGGGTCATCGCCTCGGCGTCCATCGACAGTTTCGAATGCACGCTGGCGACGACGACGTCGAGGCGATCTAGTAGCTCGGGTTCCTGGTCAAGCGAACCGTCTTCGAGGATGTCGACCTCGATGCCCGTGAGGATGCGCATCGGCGCAACGGTTTCACGTAGCTTCTCGATGACGTCGAGCTGTTTGCGCAGCCGATCAGTTGACAGACCGTTGGCGATCGTGAGCCGCGGTGAGTGATCGGTCAGTGCACAGTACTCGTGCCCGAGTTGCCTTGCGGCAAGCATCATTTCCTCGATAGGAGCGGATCCGTCCGACCAGTTCGAGTGGACGTGGAGGTCGCCCCTGAGGGCCGCGCGGATATCACCTCCGCCGAGATCCTTTGCCGCTTCCCGTAATTCGACGAGAGCGTCGGGCTCCCGGCCGGCCCAGGCTTGGGCGATGACTTTGGCGGTCTTTGGTCCGATGCCAGTCAGCGTCTGCCAGCTGTTGGCGGCACCATGGCGTTCGCGCTCGGCCTCGGTCAGTTCCTCGACGATGTCGGCAGCGTTTCGGTAGGCCATCACGCGCCGAGAATCTTCACGCGCGCGGTCCTTGTAGTAGGCGATCTGGCGCAGGGCGATGACCGGATCCATGCCTCCAGTGTGCCCAATTTGCCATGGAACACCTCGTCCCCTACCCTGGATTGCGAATTCGTTCAATCCATCAATCCATCAGGCGTTGATTACGTGCCCCATCGTTTATCCGGCTCTCCCGAGCAGCCGCTCTACGAAATCAAGGCCAACCTTTTCAAGGCGCTGGCCCACCCCGCGCGCATCCGCGTGCTCGAAATCCTGTCGGCCAATGGCCGACCCACGTCGGTCAGCGAGATCCTGAGCGAAACCGAGATCGAGCCCACGCTGCTTTCGCAGCATCTGGCGGTTCTCAAACGCCATCACGTGGTCAGTGCTCAGCGCGTCGGGAACGCGGTGATCTACGAGTTGGCCCACCCGAAGATCTCTGAACTGCTGGTCATCGCGCGGACCTTCCTCGCCGACACGCTCGGTGCCCAACGTGATCAACTCGAGGCGCTCAAGTCGCTGCCCCCACTGGAGAACCGCCAGTGATCGCGACTGCCGCCGGCACCCTGGTGCGCCTGCTTCCCAACCGCCGCGACTACGCCGACCTGTCGCGGTCGTGGCGGCGCGACATCCTGGCCGGCGTCACCGTCGGCGTGGTCGCACTCCCGCTCGCGTTGGCCTTCGGCATCAGTTCGGGTGTCGGTGCGGCGGCAGGACTGATCACCGCCGTTGTCGCCGGCCTGGTGGCCGCGGTCTTCGGTGGATCGCACGTGCAGGTGTCGGGGCCCACCGGCGCGATGGCCGTCGTGCTCGCGCCTGTCGTAACCCAGCACGGCCTCGGCAGCATCGCGATGGTGACGGTCCTGGCCGGCTTGATGGTTCTGGCCGCAGGTGTCACCGGTCTGGGCCGCGCGGTCACGTTCATCCCGTGGCCGGTCATTGAGGGGTTCACGCTCGGCATCGCGACGATCATCTTCCTGCAACAGGTGCCCGCTGCATTCGCTCGAGAGGTGCCTGCCGGCGCACGGACCTTGCCGGCGGCATGGCATGTCATCGGCCACGCCGACTGGTCGACGGCCGCCAAAACCCTTGGCGTGGTGGTCTTTATCGCGGTGCTGATGCTGACTCTGCCCCGATTGCACCGAGGAATTCCGGAATCGCTCACTGCCGTCGTCGCGGCCACTGTGGGCGTGACGGCGTTCGGCATTTCGGTCGCGACCATCGGCGAACTTCCGTCTCGCCTCCCGACACCGGTACTGCCGCATGCAGACGTCGGCGCGCTCCGCACGCTGGTCGGCGCTGCACTGGCGATCGCGGCGCTTGCGGCAATCGAATCGCTGCTGTCGGCACGAGTCGCCGCCACGATGGCGCCGACGGGTCCGTACGACCCCGACCGCGAACTGGTCGGCCAGGGCCTGGCCTCTGTCGCGTCGGGAGCGTTCGGTGGGATGCCGGCGACGGGCGCCATCGCGCGCACGGCGGTCAACGTCCGCTCCGGCGCGCGTACACGCGTTTCTGCGATCGTGCACTCGCTGGTGCTACTGGCGGTGGTGTACCTGGCGACCGGACCGGTCTCGGCAATTCCGTTGTCCGCGTTGGCCGGAGTGCTCATGGTGACATCGTTTCGGATGATTTCGGCATCCACGATTCGAAAGATCCTGCGCTCCACTCGGTCTGATGCACTGACCTTCGTGCTGACAGCCGCCGTCACGGTGTGCTTCGACCTCGTCGAAGCCGTCGAGATCGGTATCGTCGTCGCAGCGTTTTTCGCACTACGAACGGTGGCACGCCGCAGCAGCGTGACGCGTGAGGACCTCCCTGGTCCATATCGGGCGGGCGACGATCAGATCGCGCTATTGCGACTAGATGGCGCCATGTTTTTCGGTGCGGCAGAGCGGATCTCGAGCGCCATCGTCGACGCCGACCACCCGCGCACGTCGGTGGTGATCATCCGGATGTCCCAATTGGGCATGCTGGACGCGACCGGGGCTCATACGCTGGCGCAGATTTCCACAGAGCTGGAGGCTCGCGGCATCACGGTGATCATCAAGGGCGTCCGCCCAGAGCATATGAATCTGCTGAACAACGTCGGCGTCATCGATTCCCTCCGGCACGAGAATCACTTGCTCGACACGCTTGACGACGCAGTCGGTCACGCCCGCACCCACGTGGCCCACTAGCCGCATTGAGCCGTCACGCCCCCCATCGCGGGTCGCGGCCGCTGAGCGCAATGATGCGGTCCAGCACCGGCGCATCGTCGGCGACGGGCACGGCGGCGCCGAACAGTCCCTCGACGGAACCCTGCGCCGCGAACTGTGCGATGTTGGCGAGTACCGCCTCGGTAACGCCGGGGTCCACGTCGTAGGTCTGCCCGGTCGCACGCGCCAGGTCCCAGCCGTGGATGACGACTTCGGTGAGGCCGACCATTGCGACGGCTTCGCCTGGCATCTCCATCGCGGCGATCCGGGTCATTCCTTGCCACGCACTTGGATCGGTCCAGGCCTGGGCGAGTTCAGTCAGCCGCGTCGGGTAGGTTCGTCCGCCAATCGGGATCCAGCTGGGCAGCATCGACACTCGGAGGCGCGCCGGTCAGCGGCCCGCGGTCCTTTCGAGCGGCGGCGGCGAACGCCAGGGTGAGGCCGCCGACATGGTGCAGTACGTCGCCGACGGAGAAGTCCGCGCATGGCGTCGACGCGGTGAGGTGGTCGTCGGTGATGTTGGCGAGCACGCGGGCGGTGCGCTGGCAGGAGGGGCTGAAGTTGATCATGTGTGTACCGACTTTCCCGGGGCAGGAATTAATCGGCCTCGAGGACTACTTTTCGAATTGTGAGATTCGCCTTCAAGACATCACCGCAGAACACCACTTGGGCCGACATGCTTGCCGTCTGGCAGGCCGCCGACGACATCGACGTCTTCGAATCCGGTTGGACCTTCGACCACTTCTACCCGATCTTCTCTGACTCCAGCGGTCCATGCCTGGAGGGCTGGACGACGCTGACGGCGCTGGCGCAGGCCACCAAGCGGCTGCGGCTGGGCACGCTGGTCACGGGTATCCACTATCGCCATCCAGCGGTGCTCGCGAATATGGCCGCTGCGCTCGACATCATCTCCGACGGCCGGCTCGAGCTGGGAATCGGCGCGGGCTGGAACGAGGAGGAGTCCGGGGCGTATGGGATCGAGCTCGGCAGCATCAAAGAGCGCTTCGACAGGTTCGAGGAAGCCTGCGAAGTGCTGACCAGTCTGTTGAGCAAGGACACCACGACGTTCGACGGCAAGTTCTATCGGCTGAAGGATGCACGCAACGAGCCGAAGGGGCCGCAGCGGCCGCTTCCACCCATCTGCATTGGCGGAAGCGGCGAGAAGCGCACGCTGCGGATCACTGCGAAGTATGCGCAGCATTGGAACTTCGTGGGTGGAGCGCCGGAGGAGTTCGCGCGCAAACGCGATGTCCTCGCATCGCACTGCGCGGACATCGGGCGCGATCCGAAGGAGATCATGCTGTCCGCGCACGTTCGGCTGAGTCCCGACCACCACAATCCCGATAGCCCGATCGATTACGGGCATGTGATCGAGGAGGCGGCCGCGCTGGGCAAGGAAGGCTTGGACTTGGCGATCGTCTACCTGCCGACGCCGCACACGCCGGCGGTGCTGGAACCGCTGGCCGAGGCGATCAGGGATTCGGGCTTGCTCTAGTTAGCGGCTTGCTCAGTACGGTCACGGCTATCGAGGCAGTGTCTCACCGCAGTACAGCCTTGCAGGTTTGACGAAGGGGAACGACTCGCTGTTCGGCGGGCACAAAGAACTGTCGGTGCTGCCGTCGACTCGTTTCACAATCCTGAGGGTGGCGCGATGATCCGCACAGTCTGTCAGCGTGATGATGCCGACCTGGTCGGGGCCATAACAGCGACCTTCGAACTGGTTGAGCAAGAAGCAGAGCGTTAGGGACTTGGAGGCGAGGGCGGTATAGGTGCTTTCGCGGCCGATATGGCCGTCCGGACATACGGAGTCGGGCGGTCCCACGGACGCCAATTCAAGATCCGCTCTAGGGTCGGCACAGTCGCTGGTTGCCATATTCGGTATACGCGAAGCGAATTGAGCGTTCGTCACGCAGTCGCCGATCTTCAACATTGGACCCGCGGCAGTAGTGGGCAGCGTGATCGAGGGAAGGGTGAAGGTGGGACTGGTCGGAAGCCAACTCGGCGTATGGCTACTGCTCGAGCTCTCAGCGACCCTGGCGACCGCACCGAAGACTGACAGCCCAACGATGATTGCGCCGGCGATGATCATTCCGGTTCCGGGCTTTTTCTGCTGCGGCGGAACTGGGGATGGCGGGGGCCATGGCGTCGGATACCCCGGCGGAACAGGTGGTGGCGGGTAGCCGGTTGGCCCCGGCGGCGGTGGAAAGCCTTGCGGCATTGGGGAATACGGTTGGCTCCAGCCGGAAGGCGGCGGATATGGCCCGGGACCCATAGGCGGTTGCGGAGGCTTCGCAGAGCGTGATCGCGTAATCAGGCCGACGCCAAGCAACACCATTCCAATGACGGGGATGGACAGTGCTCCGATGACCTCGGCGAAATGAAACGAAGCGGCAAGGGTGGTGGCGGGTACTTCTGTCGGCATCACTGACTTCTTTCCTCATAGCTACTCGGTTTCGTCGATTCCGCACAGCCGTTGATATTCGCCATGACGGTGCTAGGCGGGATACCGCGACTGCGTCGAGGCGGTTGCATAAGTAGCTCGTCGTGCGCGTGCCGATGACACTTCCGCGAACTCCGCCGATGTCGCCACGAGAGTAGAACGAATTCCGGTCGGCGTTGACTTGGACGATGGCCTCGAGGGTCACGACTTTGCCTAGCTACATACCGACGTTGGAGATACCGCATCACCGCACCCGATGGACACACGGATCATTGGTTACTGGTTCGTGTATAGGAGTCACCCGACATCAGCGGAGCTCCGTCCTCGCTGAGAAATGAATCTTTTAATTCTGAGATATTCAGTCGGAGGTATTGCGACAGCGGGACAAGCTCAAGCAGACCCGTTGTCTTCCCTTGCGCTACTGCGAGCGCGGTGGAATCCGCCGTACTTAGTGTCATGAACCCGTCCTCGGAGATAGGGCTGAGGTTGTAGCCAACGGCCACATCAGATTCAGCCCATGGGCTCCGCAGGATAGGCAGTCCTTCATCGTCGCGTATGACGTCGCCGAAAACGCCGAACAGATAGCGTTCAAGAACATCCATAGATGAAGCACGCAACGTGAATTGTTCCCCACCGCCACGACTGGCTCTCGTCAGCATCAACCATCCATCATCTCCTTGTCGCGTGTAATACCGCGTTTCACCTCCGGGATCTGACCATAGGATCGCCGCACCTGAACTGTCTGAGGGGGTGAGCGCATATCCGGCGCGGCGCGCCCATTGAAGCAAATCCGCGGAAAATGTCGGCGCCGCAGTCATCGCAAAAGCCCTACTTTCTGGAGTCGACTGACGTTGACTTCCACCCCGTTTTCGTCGAAGACAAGGACCTGGACGGCACCGCCATCACGCGCGAACGCCGGTGCAACTGCGGAGACTTCGATCGTCCAGCCATCGGGAAGGACA
>NZ_DATENY010000066.1:0-32459 GCF_035274705.1 Mycobacterium sp.
GTCACGGGATACAACCCCAAGGGTGGGCTGAACATGGTTGTGGTGGCGCCGAATTCATCGGCGCAGAAGCTCACCGACCTGGCCGGCCAGAAGGTGTCGGCGAGCGTCGGATCGGCCGGTCACGGCATGCTGGTGCAGGCACTACAGAAGGCCGGAATCGACCCGAAGACCGGCGTGGAGGTGCTCAACCAGCAGCCGCAGATCGGCGCGTCTGCGCTGGAATCCGGGCAGGTGCAAGGCCTCTCGCAGTTTGTCGCGTGGCCCGGCCTGCTGGTGTTCCAGGGCAAGGCCAGGCTCCTCTATGACGGCGCCGAGCTGAACTATCCGACGCTGCACGGCGTGGTCGTGCGCCGCGCCTACGCGGCCGAGCATCCCGAGGTGCTCGACGCGTTCCTGCAAGCGCAGCTGGACGCGACCGACTTCCTCAACTCCAAGCCACTCGAAGCCGCCCGCATCGTCGCCGAATCGGCCGGGCTGGCACAAGAGGTCGTGTACCTCTACAACGGCCCAGGCGGGACGTCGTTCGACACCACACTCAAGCCGTCTCTTGTCGAAGCGCTGAAAGGTGATGTGCCGTACCTGAAGTCCATCGGCGACTTCGCCGACCTCGACGTCACCGGCTTTGTCCAGGACGCACCGCTTCGGGCGGCGTTCAGCGCCCGCAGCCAGGACTACGGCAAGGCCGTCGCTGCCGCCGCCAACCCGTCAGCGCTCAGTGGCACCGACCCGGTGTGCAACACGCCTGTGAACGATCCGGCACGCGCCAGTGAGCTGTGGCTGGACGGGACGGACGCCACGCAGCCCGCTGCCAACCCGACCTGCCTGCTGAAGGCGATTCGCGATGCCACCGCGAGAGGCGCGAAGGTCCGCGCCGCTTACGTGCCCGACACCGAGCTCGGGACGCGCTGGTTCGCCGACAAGGCGGCGTGGGTGCGCGACGGACAGAACTATTTGCCGTTCGATACGCCGGCCGGTGCGCAGCGGTACATCGCCGCGCACCCAGGAACCGTCGGGGTGGACTACCAGCAGGCGCTGGCGGGGGCGGTATGACGACCGCGGACGCGAGGAGCATAGCTAGCACCGCCGATCCGGCCGTCGTCGCCGTCTTCGAGTCACCGGTGACACCGCGCCCCGCGGTGCGGCGTCCCCGCCTCGGCTCGCCCTGGCGCAGGCGGACGCTGCGGTTGGCGTCGGTAGTCGTCGCCGTCGGCTTGTGGCAGCTGTTGACTGCCAACGACATTCGGCTCTGGCTGAGGTTCGACACGCTGCCAACCGTCACCGAGGTGGCCTCGGCGCTGGTCAATCGCATTGGCACCCCGGAGTACTGGCTTGATTTGGGACAGTCGCTGATCCGGATCCTCACCGGGTTCGGCATGGCGGCGGTTGTGGGCGTGGTGACCGGCGTCTTGCTCGGCCGCTCGGCGGTGCTTTCCGATGTGTTCGGCCCGCTGACTGAATTGGCCCGGCCGATCCCGGCGATCGCGTTGGTGCCCGTGGCGATCCTGCTCTTTCCGACCGACGAGGCCGGCATCGTGTTCATCACTTTTCTCGCCGCCTACTTCCCGATCATGGTCAGCACGCGCCATGCGGTACGAGCCCTGCCGACGATCTGGGAAGACTCGGTGCGCACACTGGGCGGTGGACGATGGGACGTGCTGCGCCGCGTGGTGCTGCCCGGCATCCTGCCTGGACTGTTCGGCGGCCTGTCGGTCGGCATGGGCGTCGCATGGATCTGCGTGATCTCGGCGGAAATGATCTCCGGTCGCCTCGGTGTCGGCTACCGCACCTGGCAGGCGTACACGGTGTTGAACTATCCCGACGTGTTCGTCGGCATCATCACGATCGGCGTGCTCGGATTCGGCACTGCCGCCGCCGTCGAGCTCATCGGCAGGCGCGCCACACGCTGGCTGCCCCGCGGCGAGGAGAATGTGCGATGACGACCGCCATGGCAGAAGGCATGCGGCTCGAACTCGACGATGTCCGGTTGTCCTACACCGGCGTGCCGGTCGTCGACGGACTGAGTCTCACGGTGCAGCCAGGTGAGATCCTGGTGCTCACCGGGCCCTCGGGCTGCGGCAAGTCGACCGTGCTTCGGGCGCTGGCCGGACTGCTGGCGCCCGATGCGGGCCGGGTGCTTGCCGACGGCGGCGCGGTCGCCACCACCTCACGCGACCGCGGGATGGTGTTTCAGGACAGCGCGTTGTTGCCTTGGCGCACAGTGAGATCAAACATCGAGCTCGCACTCCAACTGCGCGGTGAGCCGCGCGCCGGACGACGTGAGCGCGCTGAACGCTGGATCGACGAGGTCGGGCTCACCGGGTTCGCCGACTACCTGCCCAAGAGCCTGTCCGGTGGGATGCGCCAGCGAGTGCAGCTTGCACGTGGGCTGGCCGGCGCGCCGCGGGCGGTGATGATGGACGAGCCGTTCGCCGCGCTGGACACCCAGACCCGCGCCGCGATGCAGCGGTTGCTGATCGACACGTGGCGGGCGCATCCGACAACCATCGTGTTCGTCACCCATGATGTCGACGAGGCGCTGACGCTGGGTGACCGGGTCGCCGTGCTTGGGCGTATCGGTCAACCGTTGCGGGCGCTTATCGGGGTGCCCGAGCCGCGCACCGAACACGTAGGACGCCAGGCGATTCGCGCTGAAGTCATTGCGGCTCTGGACTATTCGTGATGCAGATACCCGATGTGACCGACGTTGTCAGGCTGGACTGTGATGTGCTGGTGATCGGCGGCGGCACCGCAGGGACCATGGCGGCGCTGACCGCAGCTGAGCACGGGGCCCAGGTGCTGCTGCTGGAGAAGGCACACGTGCGGCATTCCGGCGCATTGGCGATGGGCATGGACGGCGTGAACAACGCGGTCATTCCCGGCAAGGCCACGCCGGAGGGCTACGTCGCCGAGATCACTCGCGCCAACGACGGAATCGTCAACCAGCGCACCATTTACCAGACCGCGACGCGCGGGTTCGCGATGGTGCAGCGGCTCGAGCGTTACGGCGTCAAGTTCGAGAAGGACGAACACGGCGAGTACGCGGTGCGCCGGGTGCACCGGTCGGGGTCCTATGTACTGCCGATGCCCGAAGGCAAAGACGTCAAGAAGGCGCTGTACCGGGTGCTGCGGCAGCGGTCGATGCGCGAGAAGATCCGGATCGAGAACCGGCTGATGCCGGTGCGCGTTCTCGTACAGGATGGTCGCGCCGTGGGCGCGGCCGCATTCAACTCGCGCACAGGAGAATTCGTCGCTGTTGCGGCGAAGGCCGTGATCCTGGCCACCGGTGCGTGCGGGCGGCTTGGCCTACCCGCGTCGGGCTACCTCTACGGCACCTATGAGAACCCGACGAATGCCGGCGACGGGTATTCGATGGCGTACCACGCCGGTGCAGAGCTGTCGGGTATCGAATGTTTTCAGGTCAATCCGTTGATCAAGGATTACAACGGACCGGCGTGCGCATATGTGGCCAACCCGTTCGGCGGCTATCAGGTCAACGCACTGGGGGAGCGCTTCGTCGACTCCGACTACTGGTCGGGTCAGATGATGGCGGAAGTCAAACGCGAGATCGAATCCGCTCGCGGCCCGATCTATCTGAAGGTCAGCCATCTTCCCGACGAGACGCTCACCGCACTGGAAAACATCCTGCACACCACCGAACGACCGACCCGCGGAACTTTTCACGCCAACCGCGGCCACGACTACCGCACCCATGACGTCGAGATGCACATCTCCGAGATCGGGCTGTGCAGCGGCCATTCCGCATCCGGGGTCTGGGTCGACGAACACGCGCGCACGACGGTTCCTGGGCTGTATGCAGCGGGCGATCTGGCTTGTGTGCCGCACAACTACATGATCGGTGCGTTCGTCTACGGCGATTTGGCCGGCGAGCACGCGGCGTCGACCGTGTCGGAAGTCGCCACGCCGGTTGAGCTTCCGGCCGGGCAGCTGGCGGAGGCGCACGAACTCATCTACCACCCGCTACGGCATCCCGAAGGTCCGCCGCAACCTCAGGTCGAGTACAAGCTGCGGCGGTTCGTCAACGACTATGTGGCGCCGCCGAAGACGGCGACGAAGCTGTCGATCGCCGTGCAGACGTTCGAGCGGATGCGCGAGGAAATCGCCGAGATGGGCGCGACGACGCCGCACGAGCTGATGCGGGCCGTGGAGGTCTCGTTCATCCGCGACTGTGCCGAAATGGCCGCCCGCTCATCGCTCACTCGCACCGAATCGCGGTGGGGCCTCTATCACGACCGGGCCGACATACCCGACCGCGACGACGAGGCGTGGCGGTATCACTTGAATCTTCGCAAGGCTGCCGGCGGCGCGATGGAATTCCTCAAGCGCCCGGTCGCACCGTATTTCGTGCCCGTGCCAGACCTCGAGCATCTGCCGTCGCAGCAACCGGTGCTACCGGCGGAGCAGCCCCCGCTGGCCGTGGGACGGGCGCCGGCAACCGCAGAGTCGAGGGTGCGCCCCGCCGGGCTGGGGCAGCCGCCGTCGCCGCGGATTGTCCAAGTACTGGCGCTCGAGTCGCCTGGTGTCGGGGAACTGGCGGAGTTCTTGAGCGACGCCGATTCCGGTGTGCGGCGCACTGCGGTATCGACGCTGATCGAGCACCTGCCAGAGGGATACTCGGCCGCGCTACTGAACGCATTGCACGACGACGATGCGGAAGTTCGCCGCGTCGCTGCCGACGGAGTTCGGGAATTGGTCGAGGTGCTGCCGGAGCCCGAAGCCATTGCGACACAGCTGTCGTCGTCCGACCCGGTGGTCCGCGCCGTAGCGGTCTATCTGCTCAGCGCTCGCCGCGCCGGCGACGGCGGGGACTACCGGCGGGGGTTGGCGGATGATGACCACCGGGTGCGCATCGAGGCCGTGCGGGCGCTGGTGTCCGTCGACGACCCCGATGGCGTGGGGCTGGCGGCGTGCGACGACAACCGCGAGGTGCGCATCGCGGCGGCCAACGGGCTGGCCACATTGCGTGCCGGCGCGGATACGGTGCGCCGGTTGGTCGCCGATACGGATCCGCTCGTGCGGGCGGCGGCGCTGGCGGCTCTCGGCGAGGTCGGATGCGACGAGGACGATGTCGCCCAGGTGCAGGGGGCGTTATCCGAACCCGCCTGGCAGGTCCGTGAGGGCGCAGCCAAGGCGCTCGCGGGCGCGACGGCATCGGTGGCGGTGCCGGCGTTGTCCAGGGCACTGGCCGATCGACATCTCGACGTGCGCAAGGCTGCGGTGCTCAGCTTGACGCGGTGGGCGGCCACGGAACCCGCCGCATCCGATGCACTCGGGCTGGCCCTCGAAGACGGCGACGCTGACGTACGTGCCTACGCCCGGCAGGCGTTGGCGACGGCGAGCTAAGCCGGCGAGTAGTTCGGCAGCTCGATCGCATCGGCGGTGGTGAACCACTTCTTCTCGGCGTAGGACCGAAATGGCCAGCGCTGCATCCACTTCATCGCTTGTGCAGTGATGGCGATGTCGCTGGCCGACTTCGGGAGATAGCCGTCGATACCGTTGGGCAGATCCTGGCAGCGGGCGATGTATGGCCGCATCACGTCCTCGTATCGCTTCAGCGCTGCTGGGAAGCCCCGGCCATCAAAGGAATCAGCCGGTCCCAGTTCGCCGGCCAACACGTACGCGCCGACCAGCGCCAGGCTCGTTCCCATGCCGCTGAGCGGTGAGGCGCAGAAGCCGGCATCGCCGAGCAGCGTCACCCTGCCTTGCGAGATCGTCGGCATCTTCACCTGAGCGAAGGAGTCGAAGTAGAAGTCGTCCGCGTCGGCCGCCGCTGACAGCAGGGCGTCACACTGCCACCCTGCGCTCGCGAAATGCTTTGCGAGCAAGGCGCGTTGCTCGTCGGGGTTGCGCCGGTCATAGGCGACGGGTTCGGAGCGAAACGCCAATCCGGCCTTGCACAGCGACGGGTCGTGCGACGGTCGCATCGACGCGTTGAGGCCGGGTGCCTGATACATCAGATACCAGCCGTCGAGTCCGACGGTGTCGGGCGCGGTGAACCACGCGTTGTACCCGCCGAGGGGTTTGACGAATTGTTCTTCGGGGCCGAACACCAAGCGGCGCACCGCCGAATGCGGCCCGTCGGCGCCGACGATCAGATCGGCCGACAGTGTGGATCCGTCGGTCAGCCTTGCTTCAACCGCTCCCTCTGTTTGGCTGATTTCTTCGATGCGCGTGCTGAACCGGTATTCGGTGTAGTTCTTCGTCTCTCGGTACAGCACATCGACCAGGTCGCCGCGCAGGATCTCGAGCTTGGACACCAGACCGTTGCCGTGGAAGGCGGTGACGGGCATCTCGGCTCGCCGGCTGCCGTCGGCCTTGATCCACGCGACGCCCCGCTGATCGAGGGAGCGCTCGCGCATCTGGCCGATCAAGCCCATTCGCTCGACCACGTCACCGCCTGCGCCGCGCAGGTCGACCGTCTGCCCGCCGGGCCGGATACCGTCGGCGAGTTCGACGATCGTCACGCGATAGCCGCTCTTTGCAAGCCAATAGGCCAAGGCCGGACCGGCGATGCCGGCCCCACTGATGAGCACAGATGGTTGAGGCATGGCGGCCAGCGTAAACGCTAGATGTCGAGGGCCTGGTAGGTCCTGCGGACGAACTTCGGTTGCGCGCTTTGGAGTTTGGCAAGCGACGTGTTGCCGGCGACCGCGGCCGCGTCGACGGTCAGGTCCGGATGATTTTGAATCAG
This sequence comes from Mycobacterium sp., assembly GCF_035274705.1. GTDB lineage: Bacteria > Actinomycetota > Actinomycetes > Mycobacteriales > Mycobacteriaceae > Mycobacterium. Next base: position 6,710 of record NZ_DATENY010000066.1, read on the forward strand.
GTAGATCAGGATCAGGTCCGCCGAGGGATCGGCCTGCCACCACGTCCCGTACGCGCCGGGCCAACTGAACGAGCCCAATCCGCCCGGGCCGAACAATTGCCGCGACTTCGCCGGGTCAGTCACGACCGACAAGTTCAACCCGAATCCGCGACCCACCCAAAACGGCGCTCCCAGAAAGGGATAACGTTTCTGTTCCTCGGTGAGCCGATCGGTCCGCATCAGTCGCGCCGACTCCTCGGAGAGCACCCGCACGCCGTCCACCGCGCCGAAGCCGAGCAGCATCCGCGCGAACTTCAAGTAGTCGTCGGCCGTCGACCACAACCCGGCCCCTCCCGTGCAGAACGGGGGATCTGTGATTGGCGCGGGGCCCATCACGTCATGGCGCAATACATTGTCCGCGTCGAGCTTGTACATCGTCGCCGCGCGCCGCCGTCCAGCCGCGCTGACGCTGAAGCCGGTGTCGGGCATGTCCAACGGCTCGAATATCCGCTCGGTCAGGACATCCGCCAGCGACTTGCCCTCGATACGAGACAGCGCGATACCGAGCACGTCGGTGGCATGGCTGTAGGTAAGCCGATCACCGGGTTGATGTGCGAGTGGCAGTTTGGCCAGCTCGGCAATCCATCGATCCTGATCCTGTCGATGGGACATCCTGCCGTAGGCGGCGCTCAACGGTCCGGGCACCGAGAACACGTACGCCAGCCCGCTGCGGTGTGTCATCAGATCCTCGATCGTGATGAGCCGCCGCGCCGGCGCGGTCTTGTCCACCGGCCCTGTCGGATCCAACAACACCCGCATGTCGGATAACTCCGGCAGCCACCGTGCCACCGGATCGGTCAGCGCCAGCTTGCCTTCTTCGGCCAAGCTCATCGCCGCGGCGACCGTCACCGGCTTGGTCATCGATGCGATCCGGAAGATGGTGTCCCGCTGCATCGGCAGCCTCGCGTCAACATCGCGGTAGCCCAGTTCGTTGACCTGCAGAATCTCGCCCGACTTCCACGCCACCGTCACAGCGCCGGCGAGCAGGCCCGCGTCGATGGCTTCCCGAACGGATGCCTGGTTGCCGTCGAGTTTCACCGCGCCAGCCTACGGGCGGCCGTTGGCGGGATGCTAAGCTGCCCCGCAGTTCGACGTCCTTTAACGAGCCGTCCAGTGAGGCGGAGAAGGAGGTCAGAGTCGCTTCATGGGCTCGACTGGCACCGACCGGGAATTGATGTCCGCAGCGGACGTCGGCCGGACTATCTCCCGCATCGCCCATCAGATCATCGAAAAGACCGCTTTGGATGATCCTGCCGGTTCTTCTCATATCATCCTGCTCGGCATCCCCACCAGGGGCGTCACCCTGGCGGCCCGGCTGGCCGAGAAGATCAAGGAATTCTCCGGCGTCACGGTTCCGCACGGCGCGCTGGACATCACGCTGTACCGCGACGACCTCGACCACAAGCCGCCCCGGCCGCTGGAGGACACGTCGATCCCTGAGGGCGGCATCGATGACACTCTGGTCGTCCTCGTCGACGACGTCCTCTATACCGGTCGCTCGGTCCGCTCGGCGCTGGACGCGCTGCGCGACATCGGCCGGCCTCGCGCCGTTCAGCTCGCGGTCCTCGTCGACCGCGGCCACCGCGAGCTCCCACTGCGCGCCGACTACGTCGGCAAGAACGTGCCCACCTCGCGGAGCGAAAACGTCAAGGTGCGCCTCACCGAAGACGATCAAGTCGACGGCATCTGGATCGCGCCGCACGGAGGGCCTGAACGATGAAGCATCTACTGTCAGCGGCCGACCTGACCCGAGACCAAGCGCTGGCGATACTCGACGATGCCGACCGGTTCAGCCAGGCGCTGCTGGGCCGTGAGGTGAAGAAGCTGCCGACGCTGCGTGGCCGCACCATCATCACGATGTTCTACGAGAACTCCACCCGCACCCGAGTGTCGTTCGAGGTCGCGGGCAAGTGGATGAGCGCCGACGTCATCAACGTCAGCGCGTCGGGATCCTCTGTGTCCAAGGGCGAATCGCTGCGCGACACCGCGTTGACCTTGCGGGCGGCGGGCGCCGACGCGCTGATCATCCGTCACCCCGCGTCGGGCGCGGCCCAGCAGCTGGCCGAGTGGACAGCCACCGAACACGGCGGCCCGGTGGTGATCAACGCCGGCGACGGCACCCACGAACACCCAACTCAGGCGCTGCTCGACGCGCTGACCATCCGACAGCGGCTCGGCGATATCGAGGGCAAGCGGGTCGTGATCGTCGGCGACGTCCTGCACAGCCGCGTGGCGCGCTCCAATGTCCTGCTGCTCCACACGCTCGGTGCCGAAGTGGTTCTCGTCGCGCCGCCCACGCTGCTGCCGGTCGGGGTGGCCGGCTGGCCCGTCACCGTGTCGCATGACCTCGACGCCGAACTCCCCATCGCCGACGCGGTGCTGATGCTGCGTGTCCAGGCCGAGCGGATGAACGGCGGCTTCTTCCCGTCGGCCAGGGAGTACTCGGTGCTCTACGGACTCTCCGAGAAGCGGCAGGCGATGCTTCCGGGCAATGCGGTGGTGCTGCATCCGGGCCCCATGGTGCGCGGCATGGAGATCGCCTTCTCGGTCGCAGATTCCGCGCAATCAGCGGTCCTGCAACAGGTTTCAAACGGCGTGCACGTCCGGATGGCGGTGTTGTTCCACTTACTCGTGGGCGCGGAGCTGGAAGCGATCAGCGCATGAGCGTGATGGTTCGGGGAGTGCGGCTCTACGGCGAGGGCGACCGCGTCGACGTGCTGGTCAGCGACGGCCAGATCGCCGGTATCGGCGTGGACTTGGCCATCCCGAGCGACGCCGACGTGTTTGATGCCACCGATCAGATCCTGCTTCCCGGCTTCGTCGACCTTCACACCCACCTGCGTGAGCCGGGCCGGGAGTACGCCGAAGACATCGAAACTGGTTCGGCCGCAGCGGCTTTGGGCGGATTCACCGCCGTGTTCGCGATGGCCAACACCAACCCGGTCGCCGATAGCCCCGTCGTCACCGACCACGTCTGGCACCGCGGTCAACAGGTCGGACTCGTCGACGTGCATCCCGTCGGCGCGGTCACCATGCGGCTGGAGGGAAAGCAGCTCACCGAGATGGGCATGATGGCCGCCGGGGCCGGGCAGGTGCGGATGTTCTCCGACGACGGCATCTGCGTGCACGACCCGCTGATCATGCGGCGCGCCCTCGAGTACGCGACGGGCCTCGGTGTGCTGATCGCCCAGCACGCCGAAGAGCCGCGGCTCACCGTCGGCGCCGTCGCGCACGAAGGACCCAACGCCGCTCGGCTCGGACTGGCGGGCTGGCCCCGCGCCGCCGAGGAATCCATCGTCGCCCGTGACGCCCTGCTGGCCCGCGACGCGGGAGCGCGGGTGCACATCTGCCACGCGTCCACCGCGGGAACGGTCGAAATCATCAGATGGGCTAAGGCGCAGGGCATTTCGATCACCGCCGAGGTAACGCCGCATCACCTGCTGCTGGACGACAGTCGGCTTGCCACCTATGACGGCCGCAACCGTGTCAACCCGCCGCTGCGTGAGGCCTCCGACGCCGAAGCGCTGCGCCAGGCGTTGGCCGAAGGCGTCATCGACTGCGTGGCGACCGATCACGCTCCGCATGCCGAGCACGAGAAGTTCTGTGAGTTCGCCCAGGCGCGGCCCGGCATGCTCGGCCTGCAGACCGCGCTGTCGGTGGTGGTCGAGACGATGGTGCGACCCGGCCTGCTGACATGGCGCGACGTCGCCCGAGTGATGAGCGAAAACCCCGCCCGCATAGCCGGTTTGCCAGATCAGGGTCGACCCCTCGAAGTCGGCGAGCCGGCCAACCTCGCCGTCGTCGACCCCGACGCCACCTGGACCGTCGAGGGCACCGCATTGGCCAGCCGGTCGGACAACACCCCCTACGAGTCCATGGAGCTGCCTGCGGCCGTCACCCTGACGCTGCTGCGGGGCAAGGTGACCGCGCGCGACGGGAAGAGCCCGGCATGAACACCGGCACCCTCGTCACATCGCTGATCATGGCCGCGGTGGTCGCGGTGCTGATCGCGTTCCTGATCCGGCAGATGCTGCGCGGCTGGTTGCGCCGGGCGCAGCGCCAGGCGCAATTGATCGGCACGCTGCCGGCTCTGCCGGATTCCGTCGGCCCGGCATTGATCCCCGCGACCAAGGGCCTTTATGTCGGCAGCACGCTGGCACCGAGCTGGCTGGACCGCATCGCCGTCGGTGACCTCGGCTACCGCGCCAAGGCCGTGCTGACCCGTTATCCCGAAGGAATCATGTTGCAGCGCACCGGCGCAGTCCCGATCTGGATACCCGACGAGGCGATCGCCGCGATCCGCACGGAGAAGGGCATCGCGGGCAAGGCGATGACCCACGAAGGCATCTTGGCCATCAGGTGGCGATTGCCGTCGGGAACGGAGATCGACACAGGGTTCCGCGCGGACAACCGCGACGAGTATTCGAAATGGCTGGAGGGGGTGGCATGAGCGCGAGCGAGAAGCGCTGGGGGCACCTCCCGCCCGGAGGGCAGGGGGACGGATCGCGCATGGGCAAGGCGGTGCTCGTCCTCGAGGACGGCCGCATCTTCACGGGCGCTCCGTTCGGGGCCGTCGGGCAGACGCTGGGCGAGGCAGTGTTCTCCACCGGTATGTCCGGCTACCAGGAGACGCTCACCGATCCGAGCTATCACGGGCAGATCGTCATTGCCACCGCGCCCCAGATCGGCAACACCGGCTGGAACCACGAGGACGCCGAAAGCCGGGGCGACAAGATCTGGGTCGCCGGTTACGCAGTACGCGACCCGTCGCCGCGAGCATCGAACTGGCGGGCCACCGGCACGCTCGAGGACGAGCTGATCCGTCAGGGCGTCGTCGGCGTCGCCGGTATCGATACCCGCGCGGTGGTGCGCCATCTGCGCAGCCTTGGCTCGATGAAGGCGGGCGTGTTCGCCGGTGATGCACTGGCCGACGCCGACGAGCTGCTTTCCCGGGTTCGAAGCCAGCCCTCGATGCTCGGTGCCAACCTCGCAGGACAGGTCAGCACCGACGCGACCTATGTCGTGGAACCTGATGGACCGCAACGCTTTACCGTGGCGGCGATCGACCTCGGCATCAAGACCAACACACCGCGTAATTTCGCCCGCCGCGGCATCCGTAGCCATGTGCTGCCGTCGACGGTGGAGTTCGAGCAGATCGCTGACCTGAAACCGGACGGGGTGTTCTTGTCCAACGGGCCGGGCGATCCTGCGACCGCCGACCACATCGTCGGCGTCACCCGTGCGGTGCTGGGCGCCGGCATCCCGTTGTTCGGCATCTGCTTCGGCAATCAGATCCTCGGTCGGGCGCTTGGCCGTTCGACGTACAAGATGGTGTTCGGGCACCGCGGCATCAATGTGCCGGTGATCGATCACGCCACCGGCCGCGTCGCGGTGACCGCGCAGAACCACGGGTTCGCATTAGAAGGAGAGCGGGGCGAGGTTTTTGATACCCCGTTCGGCCTCGCCGAGGTCAGCCACACCTGCGCCAACGACGGAGTCGTTGAAGGAATCAAACTCGCTGATGGGCGCGCCTTTTCGGTGCAGTACCACCCGGAGGCGGCGGCGGGCCCGCACGACGCCGAGTACCTGTTCGACCAATTCGTCGACCTGATGGCAGGGGAGAGCCGCTGATGCTTCCTCCCGCGAGCGTGCACATTTGTATAGATTTTCGCGGCGTGTCGTGTGCAAACACGCGCGCTCGCGGGGAAAGGGAGCGCTAAGTGCCGCGGCGGACTGACCTCAACCACGTGCTGGTGATCGGCTCCGGGCCGATCGTCATCGGACAGGCCTGCGAGTTCGACTACTCCGGCACGCAGGCATGCCGTGTGCTGCGCGCCGAGGGCCTACAGGTCAGTCTGGTCAACTCCAACCCGGCGACGATCATGACCGACCCGGAGTTCGCCGATCACACCTACGTCGAGCCGATCACGCCGGCGTTCGTCGAGCGTGTGATCGCCCAACAAGCCGAGCGCGGCAACAAGATCGACGCGCTGCTCGCCACGCTGGGCGGGCAGACGGCGTTGAACACCGCCGTGGCGCTGTACGAAAACGGCGTGCTGGAAAAGTACGGCGTCGAGCTGATCGGTGCCGACTTCGAAGCGATTCAACGCGGCGAGGACCGGCAGCGATTCAAGGACATCGTCGCCAAGGTGGGTGGCGAATCTGCCCGCTCGCGTGTGTGTTTCACCATGGACGAGGTCCGCGAGACCGTCGAGGAGCTCGGTCTGCCGGTGGTGGTGCGGCCATCGTTCACGATGGGCGGCCTCGGCTCGGGCATGGCGTATTCGGCCGACGATGTCGATCGGATGGCCGGTGACGGGCTGGCCGCCTCGCCGAGCGCCAACGTGCTGATCGAGGAATCCATCTTCGGCTGGAAGGAATTCGAGCTCGAGCTGATGCGCGACGGCCACGACAACGTGGTGGTCGTGTGCTCGATCGAAAACGTCGACCCGATGGGTGTGCACACCGGCGACTCGGTGACCGTCGCACCGGCGATGACGCTCACGGACCGCGAATACCAGAAGATGCGCGACCTCGGCATCGCGATTCTGCGCGAGGTCGGGGTCGACACCGGCGGCTGCAACATCCAATTCGCGGTCAACCCGCGAGACGGCCGGCTCATCGTCATCGAGATGAACCCACGCGTATCGCGGTCCAGCGCCTTGGCGTCGAAGGCCACCGGCTTCCCGATCGCCAAGATCGCCGCCAAGCTCGCGATCGGCTACACGCTCGACGAGATCCTCAACGACATCACCAAGGAAACCCCGGCCTGCTTCGAGCCGACGCTGGACTACGTCGTGGTCAAGGCGCCGCGGTTCGCGTTCGAGAAGTTCCCCGGCGCTGACCCGACACTGACCACCACGATGAAGTCGGTCGGCGAGGCGATGTCGTTGGGCCGCAACTTCATCGAGGCCCTCGGTAAGGTGATGCGCTCGCTGGAGACCGGTCGCGCCGGATTCTGGACGGCGCCCGATCCGGACGTATCGGTCAACGACCTCCTGGAGGGGCTCAAGACGCCGACGGACGGGCGGCTCTACGACATGGAGCTGGCGCTGCGGCTCGGTGCGACCGTCGAGCAGGTGGCGGAGGCGTCGGGGGTCGACCCGTGGTTCGTCGAACAGATCGCCGGGCTGGTCGTGCTGCGGTCTGAGCTGCTCGACGCCCCGGTGCTCGACGAGGAACTGCTGCGGCGCAGCAAGCACTACGGCCTCTCGGACCGCCAGATCGCCGCGCTGCGACCAGAATTGGCCGGCGAGGTCGGTGTGCGGGCGCTCCGGGGACGGCTCGGCATCCATCCGGTGTTCAAGACGGTGGACACTTGCGCGGCCGAGTTCGAGGCCAAGACGCCGTATCACTACAGCAGCTACGAGCTTGACCCCGCCGGTGAGACCGAGGTGGCCCCGCAGGCCGAGAAGCCCAAGGTACTCATCCTCGGGTCGGGACCCAACCGGATCGGGCAGGGCATCGAATTCGACTACAGCTGCGTGCACGCCGCAACCACGTTGAGCCAGGCCGGCTTCGAGACGGTCATGATCAATTGCAATCCCGAGACCGTGTCCACCGACTACGACACGGCCGACCGGCTGTACTTCGAACCGCTGACCTTCGAGGACGTGCTCGAAATCTTCTATGCGGAACAGCAATCGGGTACGGGCGGTCCCGGCGTGGTCGGGGTGATCGTGCAGCTCGGCGGACAGACTCCGCTGGGATTGGCCGAGCGTCTCGAGAATGCCGGTGTGCCAATCGTCGGGACCAGCCCCAAAGCCATCGACCTGGCCGAGGACCGCGGTGCGTTCGGCGAAGTGTTGCGGGCCGCCGGGCTGCCGGCACCGAGGTTCGGCATGGCCACCAGCTTCGAGCAGGCCCGCCGCATCGCCGCCGACATCGGCTACCCGGTACTCGTGCGGCCGTCCTATGTGCTCGGCGGTCGCGGCATGGAGATCGTCTACGACGACCAGACGCTGGAGGGCTACATCACCCGCGCCACCCAGCTGTCGCCTGAGCACCCCGTGCTGGTCGACCGGTTCCTCGAAGATGCCATCGAGATCGACGTCGACGCGTTGTGCGACGGTGCCGAGGTGTACATCGGCGGGATCATGGAGCACATCGAGGAAGCCGGCATCCACTCCGGCGACTCGGCCTGCGCGCTACCGCCGGTGACGCTGGGCCGCAGCGACATCGAGTCGGTGCGACGCGCCACCGAGGCGATCGCCCACGGTATCGGGGTGGTCGGCTTGCTCAACGTGCAGTACGCGCTCAAGGACGACGTGCTGTACGTGCTGGAGGCCAACCCGCGGGCCAGCCGTACGGTGCCGTTCGTATCGAAGGCCACCGCAATTCCGCTGGCCAAGGCGTGCGCACGAATCATGCTGGGCGCCACGATCGCCCAGCTACGTGAGGAAGGCGTGCTGGCCCGCACAGGTGACGGCGCGATCGCCGGCCGCAACGCGCCCGTCGCCGTCAAGGAGGCCGTGCTGCCGTTCAACCGGTTCCGCAAGGCCGACGGCGCACAGGTCGACTCACTCCTCGGCCCGGAGATGAAGTCCACCGGCGAGGTGATGGGCATCGACCACGACTTCGGCAGCGCGTTCGCCAAGAGCCAGACCGCCGCGTACGGTTCGCTGCCCTCTGAGGGGACGGTATTCGTCTCGGTGGCCAACCGCGACAAGCGCTCACTGGTGTTCCCGGTGAAACGCTTGGCCGACTTGGGCTTCCGTGTGCTGGCCACCGCGGGCACGGCGGAGATGCTGCGGCGCAACGGTATCCCGTGCGATGAGGTACGCAAGCACTTCGAGGAACCCAGCGCCGACCGACCACCGTTGTCGGCCGTCGACGCGATTCGCGCCGGCGAGGTCGACATGGTCATCAACACCCCGTACGGCAACTCCGGTCCCCGCATAGACGGCTACGAAATCCGTTCGGCGGCGGTCTCTATGAACATTCCGTGCGTGACGACGGTGCAGGGCGCCTCCGCTGCGGTGCAGGGCATCGAGGCCGGCATCCGCGGCGATATCGGCGTGATGTCGCTGCAAGAGCTGCACAGCGTGCTGGGGCCGTAGGCGTGGGCGGGTTTGGTCGCCGGCTGGCCGACGCGGTGTCACGGCGAGGCCCGCTGTGCCCCGGCATCGACCCGCACAAGGAGCTTCTGCAGGCCTGGGGCCTGTCGGGGGACGCCGACGGGCTCGCTAAGTTCTGCGACGTATGCGTAACCGCCTACGCGGACTTCGCGATCGTAAAGCCTCAGGTCGCGTTCTTCGAGGCATACGGCGCGGCGGGCTACGCCGTGCTGGAGCGCACCATCGGCGCACTGCGTGACCAAGGAGTGCTGGTGCTGGCCGACGCCAAGCGCGGCGACATCGGCTCGACGATGGCCGCCTACGCCGAAGCGTGGGCCGGCGATTCACCGCTGGCCGCCGACGCGGTGACGGTCACGCCGTACCTGGGTTTCGCCGCGCTACAACCGATTCTGGACACCGCCGCGGCGCACGATCGAGGGGTGTTCGTCCTCGCGGCTACGTCCAACCCGGAGGGCGCCTCCGTACAGCGCGCCGAAGTCGGGGGCCGGAGCGTCGCGCAATCGATCGTCGACGCCGCGGCCGCGGTCAACCGGGACGCGCTGCCTGAGCCCGGTTCGGTGGGCGTCGTCGTCGGCGCGACGCTGACCGACCCGCCCGACCTCAGCGATCTTCACGGCCCGGTCCTGGTCCCCGGTGTTGGCGCGCAGGGCGGGCGGCCCGAGGCCCTGAAAGGCTTCGGCGGCGCGCGTCCGGGGCAGCTGTTACCCGCGGTGTCGCGTGAGCTGCTGCGCGAAGGACCCGACGTGGCCGCGCTGCGCGCCGCAGCCGAACGCATGCGCGACGCGGTGGCATATCTGGCATGACCGCCTACGACGTCGCGGCCTGGACTGACTTCGCCAACACGGTCGCCGGGGGAGCGGCCGCACTTGCCGGTCTGCTGTTCGTCGGGTTGTCGCTGAATCTGGCCGAGGTTCTCAAGTACCCCGGCGTCCCCGCACGCGCGGCGGCGACACCCGGGCAGGACCATCGCGCGCTGGCCGTCGAACTCGGCGTGATCGGGCTAGGCACGGCGGTGCTCACCGCCATTTTCGGCCTGCAGCAGAAGGGTTCGAGCCCACATCCGGCGCGCGCGCTGACGTCGATGGTGCTGCTGGGCGTCCCTGCGCTGATGTTGATCGTCGGCGGTGTCTCGACGTGGTCACAGTCAGGCGGCGGACTTTATTGGTTAACTGCCGCTGTCGCAACGGGTTTCGCGTCCGCGACCGGCAACGCATGGGTGTTGCTGGTCGAGATCAAGCGCTGACCTTGCGTGCGCGTCGGGCCAGCACCACGACGACCACCACGACGGCCGAGGCGAGCACCGCGAGCAGGATCAGGCCCATCACGTCGCCGTGGTTGCGTGTGCGATAGATGACTTGCTGGTACGGGGTGTCGGATGCTGCCCGCTCGAATACGTAGTCGCCGTCGATGGATGCCGGGTCGTAGATGCGGTCGCTCCAGCGGGTCAGGAATGCGCCTTCGCCGACGTAGCCCGCGAGGGGCGCCGCCACGTCGGAATCCAGATGCCCGGCGAATTCCAGGGTCGGCGTCTGGCCGGCGACGGGCACTGTCGTCGGGTCCATTCGATGGTCGGCGAGGACGTAAAGGTCGACATACTGCGGCGTGGTTGCCGCGCGGGACAGTCGCATCGGGTAGACGACTGTGTCGGAGCGAAAGGACAGGCGCAGCGGCTGAAGGCCGCCGGTCAGCGACCCGCGATCTTCTGCCGGCGCGAGCTGAATCGCGACGATCTCCCATCGATCGGCGAGATACGGTGCGAGGTTTTGATCCAAGCCCTCTGGATGCGGAAAGCCTTTGTCCGCCAACCATTTTGCGAGTGCAGCCGGATCGTCGGCGGCCAGCCGTGTGACGTCGAACGGCCCGATTCGCTGACTGCCCAGCACATTGACCGCACCGCCGCTCGGTGCGCCCGCGGTGTCGGGTGCGGTACGGCTAGGGAACAGCCACGTGAACGTCGGCCACCAGGCGTCGCGGTACTCAACGCGCGGAGACGTGAGCCGGCCGAGCTGATCGAACACCTGGGCATCGCCAAGTGATACCTGGGCCGCCGACGGTGCGGGCATCACCCACGCGGCCGTGTCGGAACTGCCTGCAACGTCGAACGACATCAGGATGTCCTCGGCCGTGCCGTCCCACGCGATCAATGCGCGCTCGTCGACGACGGACGCGCCGGACCGGTTGGGGATGTACGCGCCGCAACCGCACGCCCACGCCGGGCTCGCCACGCTCGACACGAGACCGCCGACAACCAGCGCGAGCACGGCACAGACCGAGCGGAACACGCCACGACCGTATCGTCAGGCCAGGGGCATTACCGGTGTTCGGCGACGCGCGCCGCGGCGAGCACCATCAGCGGCGGCAGTACCAGCTCCAGCGCCAGCATCGCGATGTAGAACGGGTGCGGTACGCCGACGAGGATGACGGCGAGTAGTCGCCCGATCCCACCGACGAAGATCGCGGCCGCCAACACGTTGACGTAGACGCGCTTGTGCTGGACGTCGCGTGCGCACCACAGCAGCGCGACGCCGAAGCACAGGAACAGTCCGGCAAAGAAGCGATCCTCGCCCGCCATCGTCGGGTTCACCGCCACACCGCCGATGATCGCTTCGGGGCCGATCGCGAAATGCGCCAGCGAGATGCCGATGACGACGCCGCCGAACAGCGCGAGAAATGCCGCAAATGCCCGTCGCATGACCGCTCCCACTGCCGCGAAAGATCTACTACAGACTGTAGTTGATCGCGCTGGGTTACACGAGGATGAGGTTTTGCATTCATTTTGTGGGGCCCGAAGTTGGACAGCCAAACCGTCGACTATCCCACGCCGGAGGGCCGTCGGCAGGCCAACTGACCGGCCGAGAAACGTGGTTGTCAAGGCCCCGCGACACGCCCGACACACCATGACCAGGCAAAATTTTAATTTTTCGGCCTTCCCCTGTGTTGCCGTCCGCGATGGGTCGCGTGCGTACCGCCACCGCGGCAGCAGTCGATTCGGTCGAAAACCATTGATATGCAGGCACATCCGGCGATTCGGCGACCAAATTGGCCGTTTCGTCGCCCTCTGAACGCCGCCCGGCGGCGTCGCGGGCGCGCGCTACACGCTGGGCTTTTGACGCCGTAACCAGGGGGTGGGGTTAGCTTTCGTCACATTGCGTGGGTACGGTCGTCGTCGCTGGCTGGTTTCACTACCAGCCGAGACAAAACAGATGATGGTGACGAATCGGAGGAACCCGTGGCCCTTCCCCAGTTGACCGACGAACAGCGCGCGGCAGCGTTGGAGAAGGCTGCTGCCGCACGTCGAGCACGCGCCGAACTCAAAGACCGGCTCAAGCGCGGCGGCACCAACCTCAAGCAGGTGCTCAAGGACGCCGAGACCGACGAGGTCTTGGGCAAGATGAAGGTTTCTGCGCTTTTGGAGGCATTGCCCAAGGTCGGCAAGGTCAAGGCGCAGGAGATCATGACCGAACTCGAGATCGCTCCGACCCGCCGGCTGCGCGGCCTGGGGGATCGTCAGCGGAAGGCCCTGCTGGAGAAGTTCGACCAGTAGCGAGTCAGTGAACGAAGGCGGAGGGCCGGGCAGCGCAAACGCTCCGGTCGTGGTGTTGTCCGGCCCGTCTGCCGTCGGGAAATCGACGGTCGTCCGCTGCCTGCGGGACCGCATTCCCGAGCTGCATTTCAGCGTCTCCGCGACGACCAGGGCACCGCGTCCTGGCGAGGTGGACGGCGTTGATTACACGTTCGTGACCGCCGAGCGGTTTCAGCAGCTCGTCGACGACGGCGCGTTGCTGGAGTGGGCCGAGATCCACGGCGGGCTGCACCGATCTGGCACGCCCGCCGCTCCCATTCGCGCGGCGACAAAGGCTGGTCGTCCGGTGCTGATAGAGGTCGACCTGGCCGGTGCGCGGGCCGTCAAGAAGGCCATGCCGGAGGCGATCACCGTGTTTCTCGCCCCACCCAGTTGGGAAGCATTGGAGAGCCGGTTGTCCGGCCGTGGCACCGAAACCGCCGACGTGATGGCCCGCCGACTGGCCACGGCGCGCGCCGAATTGGCCGCTCAGGACGACTTCGACGTCGTCGTGGTGAACAGCGAATTGGAATCCGCCTGCACTGAATTGGTATCCTTGCTGGTGGTCCCCAGATAGATCATGTGCCGGGCACGGCGTGGGGTAACCAGAGCCACCTAAACCTCCAGGAGATTTTCTACGTGAGCACCCCGCACGCCGATGCGCAGCTGGCCGCTGTGGACGACATCGACACGTCCGCCGCCAGCGCCTACGACACGCCGTTGGGCATTACCAACCCGCCCATCGACGAGTTGCTGGACCGCGCGTCGAGCAAGTATGCGCTGGTGATCTACGCCGCCAAGCGTGCGCGCCAGATCAACGACTACTACAACCAGCTCGGCGACGGCATCCTCGAGTACGTCGGCCCGCTGGTCGAGCCTGGACTGCAGGAAAAGCCGCTGTCGATCGCGCTGCGCGAGATCCACGAAGACCTGCTCGAGCACACCGAGGGCGAGTAGCTAAGGACCCGCGGTGGTGGACCGCAAGCGGATTATCGTCGGCGTCGCCGGTGGCATCGCCGCTTACAAGGCGGCCACCGTGGTCCGTCAGCTCACCGAAGCCGGCCACTCCGTCCGCGTCGTCCCGACCGAATCCGCGCTCCGCTTCATCGGCGCGGCCACGTTTGAGGCGCTGTCGGGAAACCCGGTCCATACCGGGGTCTGGGACGACGTCTACGAGGTACCTCACGTTCGCATCGGCCAGGAAGCCGACCTCGTCGTGGTCGCCCCGGCGACCGCGGACCTGCTGGCCCGTGCCGTGGCGGGCCGTGCCGACGACCTGTTGACCGCGACGCTGCTGACCGCCCGATGTCCCGTGCTGTTCGCGCCGGCCATGCACACCGAGATGTGGTTTCACCCGGCTACCGTCGACAACGTCGCCACGCTGCGCCGTCGCGGTGCGATAGTGCTCGAACCCGCGTCAGGCCGGCTCACCGGCGCGGATAGCGGGGCCGGGCGGCTGCCCGAAGCCGAGGAGATCACCACGCTGGCCCAGGTGCTGCTGGAACGCGGCGACGCGCTGCCGTACGACCTGGCCGGGGTCAAGGTTCTGGTGACCGCCGGCGGCACCCGCGAACCGATCGACCCGGTGCGATTCATCGGCAACCGCAGCTCAGGCAAGCAGGGCTATGCGATGGCGCGCGTGATGGCCCAGCGCGGCGCCGACGTCACGCTGATTGCAGGCAACACCGCGGGCCTCGTCGATCCGGCCGGTGTCGACGTCGTTCACATCGGCTCGGCCAGCCAGCTGAAGGACGCGGTGTCCAAGCATGCGCCCGACGTGCACGTGCTGGTCATGGCCGCGGCCGTCGCCGACTTCCGGCCGTCGCACCCCGCCACGAGCAAGATCAAGAAGTCCGCCGATCCGAACGACGGTGCGCCCGTCATCGAGCTGACTCGTACCGACGACGTCCTGGCGGGTGCTGTCCGCGCGCGCACCGACGGTCAGCTGCCCAACATGCGGGCCATCGTCGGGTTCGCTGCCGAAACCGGCGACGCCAACGGCGACGTGCTTTTCCACGCCCGCGCCAAATTGCAGCGCAAGGGATGCGATTTGCTCGTCGTCAATGCCGTGGGCGAGAATCGGGCATTCGAGGTGGACAACAACGACGGATGGCTGTTGACGTCGGACGGAACCGAATCTGCATTGGAGCACGGTTCGAAAACTCTGATGGCCAGCCGTATTGTTGACGCGATCGTGGCGTTCCTGCACAACAGCGGCGGGTAAGCCCGAGCGAACGCATCCCGCCGCGCCTAAGGGTTGCGCATCAGGCAGGCGCGCGCTTGGGTGCAACGGGACGGACCGTATAATTTGATTGGCTAAGTTTCGGAAAGGGATCGAACGTGAGCAAAGCTCGGCTGTTTACCAGTGAGTCGGTAACTGAGGGTCACCCCGACAAGATCTGTGACGCCATCAGCGACTCCGTGCTCGACGCGTTGCTCGCCGACGATCCGCGCTCCCGGGTGGCAGTCGAGACGTTGGTCACCACCGGTCAGGTGCACGTCGTCGGTGAGGTCACCACGACGGCCAAGGAAGCCTTCGCCGACATCACCAACACCGTGCGCGAGCGGGTCCTCGAAATCGGCTACGACTCGTCGGACAAGGGCTTCGACGGCGCCTCCTGCGGGGTGAACATCGGCATCGGTGCGCAGTCGCCCGACATCGCTCAGGGCGTCGACACCGCCTACGAGGCGCGCGTCGAGGGCGAGGCGGACCCGCTGGACGCGCAGGGCGCCGGTGACCAGGGCCTGATGTTCGGCTACGCGATCAAGGACACCCCGGAGCTGATGCCGCTGCCGATCGCGCTGGCCCACCGCCTGTCGCGTCGGCTGACCGAGGTGCGCAAGAGCGGGGTGCTGGACTACCTGCGCCCCGACGGCAAGACCCAGGTGACCGTTCAGTACGACGGCACCACCCCGGTGCGGTTGGACACCGTCGTCCTCTCGACGCAGCACGCCGACGGCATCGACCTCGTCAACACGCTCACTCCGGACATTCGCGAGAAGGTCGTCAACACCGTGCTCGGCGACCTGGCGCACGACACCATGGACACCTCCGACTACCGGCTGCTGGTCAACCCGACCGGGAAGTTCGTGCTCGGCGGCCCGATGGGCGACGCGGGTCTGACCGGCCGCAAGATCATCGTCGACACCTACGGCGGATGGGCCCGCCACGGCGGTGGCGCCTTCTCCGGCAAGGATCCGTCCAAAGTGGACCGTTCTGCGGCGTATGCGATGCGCTGGGTGGCAAAGAACGTGGTTGCCGCCGGCCTGGCCGAGCGGGTCGAGGTGCAGGTCGCCTACGCGATCGGCAAGGCCGCCCCTGTCGGCCTGTTCGTCGAGACGTTCGGCACCGAGACCGTCGACCCGGCCAGGATCGAGAAGGCCATCACGTCGGTCTTCGACCTGCGGCCGGGCGCGATCATCCGCGATCTCGATCTGTTGCGCCCGATCTACGCTCCGACCGCGGCATATGGCCACTTCGGCCGCACCGATATCGACCTGCCCTGGGAGCAGCTCAACAAGGTCGACGATCTGAAGGCTTCGGTCTAGATCTTCCGCCGAGCTGGGCCCCCGCCGAGCAGACGCAAAACTGCCCATTTCATCGCGAAATCGGGCAGTTTTGCGTCTGTTCGCGCTCCGAGGTGAACGCGTAGTCGTCGAGCGGGAAGCGGCGGCTGCGCCAGTACGCCTCGACCGTGCTGGCCGGCCGCAGCGGCACGTCGCCGTTCTTGTCGAAGTAGTAGCTGTTGGCCAGCTTGCAGCTGTCCTGCCAGAAAATCTGCCGGTGCCGCTTGCGCATCATCTCGGCGAAGTAGCGGTCGTTGGCCTCCTGCGTCACCTCGACGCGGCTGGCGTTCCTGTGTTTGGCGCTCTTCAGGCACCGCACGATGTGGTGCGTCTGTGCCTCGATCAGCGCGAAGTACGACGACCCCACGTAGCCGTATGGCCCGAACACGCTGAAGAAATTCGGGAAGCCCGGGATGCTGACGCCCTCGTACGCCTGCAGCCGGTGCTCGTCCCAGAACTGTGTCAATGACCGGCCGCCGGGTCCGCTGACCGAATAGGTCAGCACGCTGTCGGGGTCGAGCACCTTGAATCCCGTCGCCAGGATCAACACGTCGACATCGTGGATTTCGCCGTCGTCTGTCGCCACGCCGGAGCCGGTGATCTTGTCGATCGGCTCGGTGACCAGCCGGACATTGTCGCGGTTGAACGTCGATAGATACGTGTTGTGGAAGCCTGGCCGTTTGCAGCCGACGGCGTAGCGCGGCGTGAGCTTGTCGCGCACGTCAGGGTCGTCGACCTGCTTGCGCAGATACGCCTCACCGACCTTCGACATGTTCTTGGCCATCGGGTTGACCGTGAAGTACTGCGCCGGCAGCGCGAAGGTGAGTTCGACGTAGGCCTGGCTGAGCAGTCGCTGCACGCCCTTGCCGCCGGGAAGCCGCATTATCCGTTGCGTCCAGTGCGACAACGGCACGTCGAACTTGGGGAAGCACCAGATCGGGGTGCGCTGAAAAACGGTGAGGTGCTTGACGATCGGTGCGATCTCGGGAATCACTTGGACGGCCGAGGCGCCGGTGCCGATGATCGCGACGCGCTTGCCGGTCAGGTTCTCGTCGTGGTCCCACCGCGCCGTGTGCATGGTCAGCCCGCCGAACGAGTCGACGCCGTCGATGTCGGGCAGTTTCGGGGTGATCAGCACCCCGCTGGCGTTCACCAGAAACCGTGCGGTGACGTCTTCGCCGGGATCGATGCGAATGCGCCACAGCCCGGCCCCGTCGTCGAATTCGGCGCCGAGGACCTTGGTGCCGAACCGGATCTTGCGGCGCAGGCGGTACTTGTCGACGCAATGTTCGGCGTAGGCCCTCAGCTCGTGGCCTGGCGCGTAGGTCCGTGACCACTTCAGGCTCTTCTCGAACGAGAACTGGTAGGAAAACGACGGAATGTCAACGGCGATACCGGGATACGTGTTCCAGTACCACGTGCCGCCGGGGCCGTCGCCGGCCTCGATCATCAAGTAGTCGCCCATGCCGGCTTTGTCGAGCTTGATCGCGGTGCCGATGCCGGAAAAGCCGGCGCCAACGATGACGGTTTCGAAGTCGGGCACTTTCATACGGCCTCCCGCTTGTGCGCGATGACGTGCAAACCATGCTTAGGCCGCAACGTCAGCGTCGCTTCGAGTTCTACCGGATGATCGGGGCATACGTCGAATGTGAACCGCCGGCTCATGATCGCCGCCATCAGCACCATCTCCGTCAGCGCGAAGCTCTGGCCGATGCAGATCCGCCGGCCGCCGCCGAACGGCAGGTATGCCGAGCGGGGCCGATCCTTGACGGCGTCGCCGGTGAACCGCGCCGGGTCGAAGATCTCGGGGTCGGGCCACCACCGCTCGTCGTGGTGGATGTGGTGGATCGGGATGAGCACGGTTGTGCCGCGGCGGATGTGGTGCCCGTCGATGACGTCGTCCTCGACTGCCTCCCGCGCCATCATCCAGACTGCGGAGAAGCAGCGCTGCGACTCCTGCAGGCATGCCGTCGTCCACGGCAGCCGGCTCAAGTCCGCCGCCGTCGGCCGGCGGCCGCCGAGCGCGTCGTCGATCTCGGTGAGCATCTTGTCGCGCGCGTCGGTGTTGACCGACATCAGGTACCAGAACCATGTCATCGCGTTGGCGGTGGTTTCGTGCCCGGCGAGCATGAAGGTCAGCGCCTCGTCGCGGATGCGCCGCCGCGGCCACGTCCCGTTGTCGGCGTCGAACAACACGTTGAGCAGATCGGGGGAGTCGGTGGGATGAGCGATCCGCTCGTCGAGCACCCCGTTGACCGCCGCGTCCAGTGCCAGTGCGATCTTCTGCCCTTCCCGCAGCGGCGGTGGCAGCGGCACACCCGAGAACGTGCACCAGCTGAGCGCGCTGTAGACGGGCCTCGGCATCAGCCCCCACAGGCCGATCCTGCCCAGCCGTTCAGTGCGCCGCAGGCCACGCGTGGTCAGGTCCTTCATGCTGTGCACCAGCGGGCCGAAATCCTGGCTGAACAGCGCGTTGGCCACCACCCGCAGCGTGGCCTCGACCATCAGGGCGTGCATGTCGAACCGCGTCCTCGGCGCGACGTCGGCGGTGACGCGTTCGATCGGGTCGATCATCAGGTCGACGATCTCGTTGAGGTGGCGGCGCGCGAACGTCGGATTGAGGGTGGTGCGGTGCGCCGCCCAGGAGTCGCCCTCGTCGGTGAGAAGGTTGATGCCCGCCGCGGCACGGATGGGCTCGTACTCGTTGGACTTCACGTATTTCAGCCGGGCCCGGTGCAGCACGTGGTCGACATAGTCGGGGTGCGTCACCGCGACGAAGCGTCTTCCCGCGCAACGGAATCGGCTGATGTCGTGTCCGCGCACGTGCGCGAGGAAGCCGCCGGTGGCGTCGAAGCCGATCGTGATCGCGTCGCGCGTCATCGTCCATGTGCTCAGCCGCTGCGCCGGTGCCGCCATGAATCAACGGTAAGAGTGACAGTGCGGATCCGGAATGGGACTATCGGACGCAGAGTTGGGAGTTTGGGACACATGGCACCGACGACATGGTCGCCCGACCTTCGGCACCCGATATACGCGACCAGGCTGTTATGCGAGGTCGCGAACGAGCGCGGCGTCGCGACGTCCGACATCCTCGCGGGCACCGGAATTGCGCCGGGTGACCTCGACGACCCAGAGGCGGTGATCACGGCATCGGATGAGATCGTCGCGGTGCGGAGGCTTCTGGCCCTGCTCCCTGACAACGTCGGCCTCGGCATCGATGTAGGCAGCAGGTACCGACTGACCCACCTTGGCTTGTTCGGTTTCGCGGCGATGTCATGTGCGACCTTTCGCGAACTCTTCGACGTCTCGATGCGCTACTTCTCGCTGACAATGCTGAACATCGACGTCAAGCTGTTCGAAGGAGCCGGCAGCTGCGTACTCGAATTCGACGTGGACCATCTGCCCGCCGATGTCAGCGGCTTCTTCCTCGAGCGTGACGTCGCAAGCATCGTCATGACCGTCAGCGAATTCGCGCTTTCGGTCGTTGCGCGATATGCCGATCAGGTGACGGTCGAGGCAACCCTCGACAAGGAGGTCGTCGCCCCGCTGCTTGCGCTCTTGCCGGAGGTGAACAGAGAGTTCGGCCGTGCGCACAACCGTCTGTATTTCCCGCGCGCGATGTTCGACGAGCCACTGCCGAAGGCGGATAGCCACACATTGCAGACGTGCATCGCGCAATGCGATGTGCTGATGCAGCGCAACGAACAACGGCGTGGCATCACCGCGGTGGTGCGCTCCAAGCTCTTTCGCGAATCCGGCCGCTTCCCGGCGCTGCCCGACGTCGCTGCTGAACTCGACGTGCATCCGCGCACGCTGAGGCGTCAGCTCGCCGACGAAGGCACGTCGTTTCGCGCGCTGCTCAACGAGGCTCGCTCGACGCTGGCCGTCGACTTGCTGTGCAACGTCGGCCTCACTGTCGAGGAAGTGTCGAAGCGGTTGGGCTACACCGACACGTCGACGTTCTGCCATGCGTTCAAGCGATGGCACGGTGTGCCGCCGAGCGCCTACCCGCGGTGAAGTGCGGCCTTGAGCGCCGCCAGCCCACGGTTGGTGGCCTCGGCCGCCGCGGGTACGACCAACGCGAAGCTGATGTAGCTGTGCGTCAAGGTCGGTTCATTGCGCAGTTCCACGGGAACGCCTGCAGCGCTGAGCAACTCAGCATATCGGGCGCCATCGTCACGCAGCGGGTCGTGTTCGGCGGTGCCGATGAATGCGGGCGGCAGATCCGAGAGGTCCGCGGTGTTGGCCGGTGCCAGCGTGGGCGGAAGTTTCGCCGGCTCGCTCATATCCGTGTCGGGCAGATACCAGTGCAGGAACGCCGCGACGACGTCGCGATCCAGGATCGGGCCGTCGGCGTTCTCGATGAACGACGGGAGCGTCATGTCGGCGGTCGTCGACGGGTACCACAGCAGCTGAAAGACCAGCGGTGGCCCGCCCTGATCACGGGCGAGCTGCGCCATCACCGCTGATATGTTCCCGCCCGCCGAGTCGCCCGCCACGGCGATGCGGTTTGGGTCGCCGCCCAATTCGGCGGCGTGTTCGCCGACCCAGCGGAGTGCTGCCCATGAGTCGTCGATGCCGGCCGGCCATGGGTGTTCGGGTGCGAGCCGGTAGTCCACCGACACCACGATGGCTTCGGCTCCGATGGCGTGTGCGCGGGCCACAGGGTCGTGCGTGTCCAGGTCGCCGATCGACCAGCCGCCGCCGTGATAGAAGACGACCACCGGCAGGTTGTCGTGCTGCGCGATCGGCGGCCAGTAGATCCGGACGGGAATGTCGCTGATGTCTCCATAGCCGATCGTGCGTTCTTCGATTCGCATCTCGGGCAGGAGTTCTGGCGGTGCTTGGAGTTGCCTCATCTGTTCGCGAGCCACCTCGACACCGTCATCGGCGGTGAACTTGAACGGGAATGCATCCAGAAGGGCCTGCATGGCTGGGTCGATGCCCGGCCGCGCTGTCGGGTCTGTCATTGCCTTACGTTAGCGCGGCACGCAACGCTGACAATCCACGTTCGGTCGCTTCCGTCGCCGCCGGCACCACACCCGCATAGCCCAGGTACCCGTGAATGAGCGTCTCGGCATTGTGCAGTTCGACGGGCACACCCGCTGCGGTCAGCAACTCCGCGTATCGGGCGCCGTCGTCGCGCAGGGGGTCATAACCGGCGACGCCGATGTACGCGGGCGGCAGTCCCGCGAGATCCGCGGCCCGGGCCGGGGCGAGAGTCGCGGGCATATCGGACAGGTCCATGTCGCCCACATACCAATGAGAAAACGCCTTCACGCCACTGGTTCCCAGAACCGGCGCGTCCGCGTTCTCGCTGAACGACGGCAGCGACGTGTCCCACGTCGTCGCCGGATACCACAACAGCTGGAAGCGAATCGGCGGACCGCCTGTATCCCGCGCCAGCTGCGACATCACCGCAGCCAGATTTCCGCCCGCCGAATCGCCTGCGACGGCCAGCCGGTCGCCGTCCGCACCCAGCTCCGCGGCGTGGGCAGCCACCCATTGCGTTGCGGCCCAAGCATCTTCGACCGCGGCGGGGTACGGGTGTTCGGGGGCCAGTCGGTAATCTACCGACACCACGACCGCGTCGCCGCCGACCACGTGTTCGCGAGCCACGCCGTCATAAATATCGAGATCGCCGATGCACCATCCTCCGCCGTGCAGATACACCACGACGGGTGGCCGGTCATCACCTGTGCGCGGCGGTCGGTACACCCGAATCGGGATCGGCCCGGCCGGCCCTTCGATCATGCGGTCCTCGGTACGCACATCGGGATGGACCTCGCGCCGCGGCAAGTCGCGGAACCGCTGCCGCGATGCCTCGACACCTCCGTCGGTTGTCAACTGAAACGGAATGGCCTCAAGTACCTTCTGCAGGATGGCGTCTAGGGCTTTCGGGCTGGCGGGCTTCTCCTCAGCGACGGACATGCGGACACCGTACGCACATCGCCGCACCACAGGATTGTGGGTGTCAGCCGCGCTCGCCGGAGTGGGCTACGGGCTATTCCTCGTGGTGACAGCGCTGCGCCTGCCGCCGGGCGCCGAGCTCACCGGCCAGTTCTCGCTGCAGCCGGCGATCAGGGCCCTCCCGGCGGTATTGCTCGCCGCCGCCGCACTGGCCCACCCGATCGCGCGTGAGCGCGGCTGGCTGATCGGCGCGCTGCTGTTCTCGGCGGCGGGCGATTTCCTATTGGCGATCCCGTGGTGGACACCGTCTTTCGTGCTGGGCCTGGCGGCTTTCCTCGTCGCGCATCTGTGTTTCCTGGCCGCGCTGATCCCGCTCATAGCACCCTCTGGGCCCCGATTGACGGCCGCCGCGGTCACGGTCGCCGCCTGTGGAGCGCTGCTGATCACCGCCGGATTCTTCGTCGGCCGCGCGTCTGTGCCGTCTGCTACAGCTTCTTAAGTGACGACCACCCGCCAGCAGGCCGAGCACGAGCCGATCGCGCGTGTGCTGCCGATGCTGTCGGTGCCGCATCTGGATCGCGAATTCGACTACCTCGTGTCGGCCGACCAGTCCGACGACGCGCAGCCCGGCGTACGCGTGCGGGTGCGATTCCACGGCAGACTCGTCGACGCATTCGTCCTCGAAAGGCGCTCGGACACAGACCATGTCGGCAAGCTGGGCTGGCTTGACCGGGTGGTGTCCGCCGAGCCGGTGCTGACGCCGGAGGTGCGCCGCTTGGTCGACGCGGTGGCGGCGCGGTATGCCGGCACCCGGGCCGACGTGTTGCGGCTGGCGGTGCCGCCGCGACATGCCAACGTCGAGAAGCAACCGGTCGCGGAGCTGGCGCCGCTTGTGGCCAAACCGGTGGACACCGCCGCATGGGCGCGATACGGGCAAGGCGAGCAGTTCCTGACCGCCCTGCGGGACGGTCGCGCGGCCCGCGCAGTGTGGCAGGCGTTGCCGGGGGAGCGATGGACCGACCGACTCGCCGAGGCGGCCGCGGTGACGGTGAACTCCGGACGCGGAGTGCTCGCGATCGTGCCCGACCAGCGCGATGTGGACGCGCTGTACGCCACCGCCGCAGCGCACGTCGACGATTCGCGAGTGGTCGCGCTGTCGGCCGGGCTCGGGCCCGCGGAGCGCTACCGCCGCTGGCTATCCGTGCTGCGCGGCGGTGCCAGGCTGGTCATCGGGACGCGCAGCGCCGTGTTCGCACCCGTGACAGACCTCGGATTGGTGATGGTGTGGGACGACGGCGACGACACGCTCGCCGAGCCTCGCGCGCCCTACCCGCACGCCCGTGAAGTGGCGATGCTGCGCGCGCATCAACTGCGCTGTGCGGCGCTGATCGGAGGGTATGCCCGCACCGCGGAGGCCCAGGCGCTGGTCAGCAGCCGGTGGGCGCACGATCTGGTCGCTCCGAGGCCCGTCGTGCGTGCCGCGTCGCCACGCGTCATCGCCCTCGACGACAGCGGCCACGAGCAGGAACGTGACCCCGCGGCGCACACCGCCCGGCTGCCGTCGGTGGCGCTGCGCACCGCGGGAAGCGCGCTAAAGGCCGGTCTGCCGGTCCTCGTCCAGGTGCCGCGGCGTGGTTACATACCTGCGCTGGCCTGCGGCCGCTGCCGAACCATCGCGCGGTGCCGGCACTGCACCGGTCCGCTGTCGCTGCCAGACCGTGGCGCGGGTTGGGCGGTGTGCCGGTGGTGTGGCCGTGAAGAGGCGCAATTACGTTGTGCCCGTTGTGGTTCCGATGCAGTTCGGGCGGTCATCGTCGGTGCCCGTCGCACCGCCGAGGAACTCGGCCGGACGTTTCCCGGCGCCACCGTGATCACCTCCGGCGGCGACGCGATGGTGGCCGCCGTGCCCGACGAACCGGCCCTTGTCGTCGCGACCCCGGGGGCCGAACCCGTCGCGGACGGCGGTTACGGCGCGGCGCTGCTGCTCGACGCATGGGCCCTGCTCGGACGTCAGGACCTGCGCGCCGCCGAGGACACGCTGCGGCGGTGGATGGCCGCAACGGCACTGGTACGCAGCCGCGGGGACGGCGGCACGGTCGCGGTTGTCGCCGAGTCCGCGATTCCGACGGTGCAATCGTTGATCCGCTGGGACCCCGTCGGCCACGCGGAAGCTGAACTCGAGTCACGCGCCGAAGTCGGCCTGCCGCCTGCCGTGCACATCGCCGCGATCGACGGCACGCCGGCGGCGGTGAACGCCCTGCTCGACACCGCCGAATTGCCCGACGCGGCACAGCTGCTGGGGCCCGTCGACCTGCCCACAGGAGCTCGCCGGCCGCCCGGCGTCCCTGCGCAGGGAACGGTGAACCGGATGCTGGTGCGGGTGCCGCGCGACGGTGGCCTTGCACTTGCCGCGGCACTGCGACGGGCGACCGCTGTGCTCAGCGCGCGCCACGATCAGGAGCCGTCTCGTGTGCAAATTGACCCGTTGCACATAGGGTAATGCAGACGTCGCGCGTCGCGCGGCGAAGGAGGTGGGCATGCGGCGAGTGTTGAAGTGGCTGATCCCTTTGGCGCTCATCGCCTTTGGAGTGCTGTGGCCGCTGGTTTTCAGCGGCGGCTCGCAAGCCTCCGACGTCGACGACCCGGTGGTGTTCAGCAATTACAAGGCGGACTTCGTCGTCAACGCCGACGGCCGGCTCGACGCGGTCGAGACGATTACCGCCGAATTCCCCGGCGGCCGCCACGGCATCTTCCGCTACTGGGACGTCGCCAACCCGAACAGTCCGCATGTCCGGCAAACGCCCGAGATCACGTCGATTCTGCTCGATGGCGAGCCCGTCACGTATCAGATGCTGTGGGAGGACGGCGAGCGGTTCAGGGTCGCCAAGATCGGCGAAGCGGGACGCACGCTGAACTGGGGTACCCACGTCTTCGAGATCCGCTACACCATCCCCGGTGTCCTCGACCCCGGCAACACCGGCGCCGACAAGGTGTTCGCCCAACGGACCGGCGACCCCAACTCGACGTCCACCTTCTTCTGGAACGTCATCGCGCCGTCGTGGAACAACAGAATTGACCGGGCCGACATCTCGATCACGCTGCCCGGGAACGTATCTGGGGCGCAGTGTTCAGTCGGCTATGGAGTGGGCCGCGCCTGCCGCGATCTGAACGTCAGCGGAGACAAGCTCGAGTTGTCCGCGACGAACCTGCCACCGCGCACGCCGGTGACCGTTCGCGCGGGGGTGGACGTTCCTACGCCGGCGCGGATCAGTCTGCCGTGGCCGTACACCTGGGACCGCATCCTGGGGCAGTCTTTGACGGGTGCGACGTGGGTCGCAGGGCTCACGGTGTTGTTCGGGCTCGGCGCGTTCCTTTGGTACCGCACGACGGTGGAACCACCGCCTGGGTTCCCGTTGCAATACGCCCCACCGCCGGGGCTGGGGCCGGTGCAGTCCGAATACATCCGCACTGAGAGCGTGCCGAAGAACGGGCTGACGGCCACGCTGTTCTATCTCGCCGAGCGGCGGTTGGTCGAGCTGAGACAAGCCAATGAAAAGCAATGGAACATCCGCGGTATCGCCGAGCGTGGTTCATG
>NZ_DATENY010000067.1:0-9141 GCF_035274705.1 Mycobacterium sp.
CGGTGCGTTGGTGCTCGGGGGCGGGTAGTGCCTTGCGGTCGAGTTTGCCGTTGGGTGTGCGGGGGAGTGCGTCGAGGTAGAGGAAGTGTGCCGGCATCATGTATTCGGGCAGGCGGGCGCGCAGCGCTTCGCGTAGGTCGGCGATCAGCGTGACGGGCGGGGTGCCGGCGACCAGGTAGGCGACGAGCTTTTTCTCGCCGGGCGAGTCCTGGCGGGCGATGACGGCGACCTGGCTTACGGCGGGGTGTTGCGCGATGGCGGCTTCGATTTCGCCGAGTTCGATGCGGAAGCCGCGGATTTTGACTTGTTGGTCGATGCGGCCGAGGTATTCGAGTTCGCCGCTTGGGAGGCGGCGGGCCAGATCGCCGCTGCGATACATGCGCCCACCGTGGAACGGGTCGGGCACGAAGCGCTGCGCGGTGAGTTCGGGGCGCTTGAGGTAGCCGTCGGCGACGCCGTCACCGGCGATGTACAGCTCCCCGGTGACGCCGATCGGCACCGGCCGGCCTACTGCATCAAGCAAATAGATCCGAATATCGGGGATCGGGACGCCGATGATGCTGCCGGCACCGGGAGCCTGATCGGCCCGGTTGATCTGCTGGTAGGTCACGTAACAGGTCGCCTCGGTGGGGCCGTACATGTTGATGACTTGTGGGGTGTCGTCTCCGTAGCGGTCGAACCAGGGTTGCAGGCTGTGCAGCTGGAGCGCTTCGCCGCACAGCAGGATGTAGCGCAGTGCGAAGGCGCCAGGCGGTGCGGTGCGGTCGGCGTCGATGAGCGCACTGAACCCGGTCGGCGTCAGGCTGAGCACGGTCACTCGTTCGCGCTGCACCAGCGCGCGGAACGCGGCCGGGTCGCGGCTGGTTTCGTGGGGCACGATCACGACGCGTCCGCCGAAAAGCAGGGCACCCCAGAGTTCCGAGACTGAGATGTCGAAGGCGTAGGAATGCCACAGTGTCCAGACGTCGGTGGGTCCGAAGCCGAACCGGGCATCGGTGGCGGCGAACAGGCGCAGCACATTTCGGTGCGTGATGGGCACGCCTTTGGGTTGGCCGGTGGACCCGGAGGTGTACATCACGTAGGCGAGGTCCTCGCCGGTGCCGGGTGTGGTCGGAGCGGCCGCCGGGGTGGGTGGCAGCGGCTCATCGAGGCACACGCACTCAACGGGCAGCGCCGAGAGCTCGCCGGCCAGCGCGCGCTGGGTCAACACCACCCGCACGGCGGCATCCTGCAGCATGAACGCGACGCGCTCGGTCGGGTAGACCGGGTCCAGCGGCAGGTAGGCGCCGCCGGCCTTGAGGATCGCCAGGATCCCGATCACGACGTCGGGGCTGCGTTCGACGCGAAGACCGACCACCTCGTTGGCGCCCACACCCAGCGCGCGCAGGTGTGCCGCCACCGCCTCGGCGCGGCAGTCGAGTTCGGCGTAGCTCAACTCAGTGCGCCCGGAGGCGGTGTCGATGCTGAGCGCGATCGCCTCAGGGGTGGCGGCGACCTGGCGTGCAAACCCGGCATGCAACGTCGCATCCCGCGTCGCGAACGTCGCGATCGGCTCCTCGCCCACCAGCGCAGCGCGTTCCGCGGCGCTGACCGGATCGAGATCGCGCACGTATGTCGCATCCCCGTCCGCCAGCCGCGCCAGCAGATTCACGAGATGAGTAAGCATGCGCGCGATCGCCGCATCACAGAAACGCTCGGTCGAATACTCGAACCGCAGCAGCATCGCGCCGTCGCCGTCGCCGTCGTCGCCGTACGCGATCAGCGCGAGCGGAAAGTTCGTCTGTCCGATGTACGCGAAGTGCCGGCCCGGCATCTGCACGTGAGCGTCGAGCGTCTGGTGCTCGTAGACGATCACGCTCTCGAACAGCGGCGTGCCGCGCGGGATCCCGCTCCACGCATGCACAGCCGCGAGCGGGGAATGTTCGAACGGTCGCAGCGCGATCTGCTGCGACCGTAGCGACCGCAGCCACGGCCCGATCTCCGCGTTGTCATCGACACCAACGCGCATCGGCAATGTGTTGATGAAGAGGCCGGCGATTCTGTCGGCATCGGCGAATCCCGTGACGCGTCCGGCGCGCGTCGCGCCGAACACGACGTCCGATTCGCCGCTGTAGCGATGCAGCAAGACCGCCCAGGCCGCCTGCAACATCGTGTTGACCGTGACGTCTGCGCGGCGGGCCGCCTCGCGAAGCTGCTCAGACAACGCATGCGAAAGGTGCTGCTGAAGGGCGCCGAAAGGCTCGACGCGAGCGGCGTCGGATCTTGGTGCGTCGATCGCAAGCGGCGTCGGAGCGTCGAAGGTGCCCAGCGCCGTGCGCCAGAACGCTTCGGCGGTCGCGAGGTCGAGCGAACGACGCCACGCGATGTAGTCGCGATACGGACGCGCGGGCGGCAGCGACAAGATCTCGCCGCGTCGCGCGGCGTCATAGAGCGCAAACCATTCACGCAACACGATGACCGAGCGCCCGTCGAGCAGCGCATGGTGGAATGTCCAGAGCACGCTCGATTCCCCGCCCGAAAGCTGGGCGACGAAAAGCCGCATCATCGGCGCGCGAGAGAGATCGAAATCGCGGCGGCGATCGGCGCGCAGATGCGCATCGAAACGCTGCTCGGCCACGTCGGGCGCAAGATCGCGCCAGTCGGCGACTGTCGCCGCGAGCTCCGCGTGGGCAAGCACTTCCTGGCACGGCTCGTCGACGTCCGTCCAGCGGAATCGTGTGCGCAGGATCGGGTGACGCTGCATCACATCGCGCAAGGCCTGTTCGAATGTCGCGACATCCAGCGGTTCGCGCAGCTTGAAGATGACCTGTTCGATGTTCACGCCGGCCCCGTGTGAGCTCAGCGCGTGAAACAGCATCCCCTGCTGCAACGGCGACAGCTCATAAACATCGACCACATCATCCATGTGTCATCGCCCCCCCCATCACGCCGAGCAGCCGCGCCTCCCCGCAGCCCCAACTTCCGGGGCCGAAAATCGCAGGGGAACCCTGGCTGGACTTCCGCGTACACAATTTGATGCGCTCCGACTCCTCGCAGCCCACTTCATCGGTTGTCGAGGCCCCCCTCTGAGCGCTCGTACTGTGCAGCAAACTCTACGAGAGAGCGCCAAGTTTCGCCAGTGGTTTCTCGATGGAGCTAACTCCTGTGAGTCTGAGGCCACCTCAACGGGCGCTGACGTGGTCCGTCGAGTCGCAGACCGGTCCGATGCGCCGGGTCCGCTGAGTACTCGCACCAAGTGATTGACGAGTCGGCGGCGGTCGCGGCCCCAGCCTGAAGGTGGTTACGAAACCGACTGGCGGTGAATGTTGAGCGGTCGCGGTCTGAACGCATTGAGCGAATTCTCGCTGGGCTCCAGATCGCCAAGACGGCGCCCGGCAATGAACGATGTACGACCATTTCGAATTACACGTGCGTCGTACGGCGAGGAACCGCCGATGAGTCAATCGCGCAGTTCACGGCCGCTGTCTTCGGCGCCAAGGTTCACGGTGTCGCGCGCCGCGACGACACGGGAGGAGCGGACACCACAATTAAATGTGCCAGTGCCGCAGCTTGCGCCATACCGTCGCCGCTTGACGTATTACAGAACCGATCGGCTCTACCCAGACGGCCCGGATGACGTGTTCCTGTGCCGCTCGTCGTGCCAGAGCGAACCGGGTCGGGTAACGAATTAACGGTCTGTTCCAAGTTCTTTCTTGAAGCGTCTTGCGGGCACGGCTGAGGCGAAGGTCATCCGCGCGGGCGGCGTTGTCAGATCCGATTTGCCGTTAGTCGACCACCTGTGATTTCAGCACACTTGGGTCCAATTCGTTCTGCTCGTCGGATCTTGGCAGGAGGGCCAAGCCAACATGACGCGTCCGATGTCGAGGTGGTCGAGGGTGCAGCGGCAGCGGTCGCATGTAACAAGGCGGGGTGCATGGCGTCGGCCACTCAGCATCCGGGCTGTAGCACTGTGCGCGCGTAACCCGCGGTCTGGTAGAGGTATTCGAACGCCCATCTCGGTCCGGATATGTGAGCCGGGCTTGCCTCCATGACGAGGTCACCGTCGAAGCACTGCCCGAGGATGAATCGGGCGCGGGAAATGTGGGGCCGAAACGTGACGACGATGACTGTGTGCCACCCATATTGGGAAGCCATGAGACGCAGTTGTCGTGCTTCGCCTTTCGTCGTCGGCGGGTCCGGGACAAAGCAGTGCACGGCGAAATCGGGGTGTGCGGCTGCGCAATAGTCGGTCAGCTTGGGGTTATTCGCCCCGCTCGGGTTCGAAATCACCAAGTTGGGCGCCCAGCCCTGCCCGGCCAGGTCGAAGCCATACGAGTATCGGCCATGGTAGGGGCCGCTCAAGATGAGTATTGCGTCGGCGTGGCGCAGTTGGTCGATTTGTGGATGCACATACACCGGCAGCCCGGCGACGGCGGCTGCGGTGAACAGCACGCAGACGAGCATGGCGAAGCGTCGGATCAGACCCCCGCGCACGCGGTCACCGGCCGACAAAGCGCGCCGTCGATGTGCACGGAACGAAGGTGCCCTCGCAACCGGCGTTCGCGGAGGTGGTCATGTCTTCATTCGGTAGTCGGTTGCTGAAACTGGCCGGGTTAAGCACCGGAACTGTCCCTACCAGATGGGTGCCGACAGATGCTAGTACGCGCTCGGCCGAGCCGTCTCGGCAGCAGCACCTCTCTGCCGGACGCGTCATGTGGGGCAACATACGCCGACAGTTGACGTTCGCGAATCAACTACACCTAACCAGGGCCGCACGGTGTCGTCGCCCTCGAGTGCGACGGGGTTGCCGACATGGCGGCCAAGGAACAGCACCGTCTGCGACTGCGCGAACCGGTCAGCCGGCGCCGACACCGAGCCGACGGTGTCCAGCAGACGAGCGACCAGATCCGGCATCGCCTCCGTCACCGCGGCTACGCGCGCGTAATGGAAACGACCGTCGGTCAGCTCATCGACGATGGTCTGCGCGTCCGGATCGTCGCCGTGGCGGTTCAGGAACTCGTCGAGAGTCGGGTATATGACGGAATTCGGCCGATTTTCGTCATTTTCCGTACTCTCGCGGCATCGTCTCCAAGTCGCGGTACTCGCGCTGCACCTCGTCGGGTCCTTCGTACCGCGGGCCTGCGCAAGGGCAAGTCCGACAAGGTAATTCGCCGCGATCGCGGCGAGGAACGTCTTGGTCGACGCGACGCCGGCTATCTGCCGCCGCTACCTGAGGTAACGCCCCATCCGGTACCGCTGGCCGACGGTGTTGACCACGATCAGCCATATTTAGCAATGGCTTCTGACGATCGAAGATTGCCCTCGATTGTTTGCCCATCGTATTCCATCGACAGCGTCGGCACGCCGCAATCGCCACTTTCGGACTCAAAGTTCATTGCCATGCTCCAGCTCTGTCGATGACGCCTGCGGATACCGGGAGAGCATGATCAAATTCTGTGAATATGCAAGAGTACCTGCATATTCAGGAATAGGTGAGCTGACGGCTCGGTCGGGAGAAGTACCCTCTGCCTGCGACCTCCGACCATCTTCTGGGGGACTGACGCGGTGCTGGGGTCGGGTATTTGCCCCTAGAGTTGTCCCCTTCGCTAAGATCACCGCTCGTGTTATTGACATGCTGGTCAGCAAAGTCTTAGCCTGTCACGCAGCAGCGTTGGGCGCGATGCCGTTGAGGTCAAACTCAGGTGCAATCGAAACGAGTGCGTCTCTGCATGCTGCTGCAGCTACCCCGAGGAGGGCGGGCGATGGCCGACCAATCTCATGTTCGGCAATCGTCGCAGTTGACGGCGATCCACAAGGTCGCAAACCGCCCGCATCGCACTGCGGACCGTACGTACATCGCAGGTCGCCGGGACTTGCGAATTCTTGTTGCTTCGGGCCTCGCGATCTCTACGTGGGCGCTCTTTCCGTCAACCCAGTCGGGAATCTACGTCCCACTCCCTGAGGCGTCGACACCCTTTGTCGCAGGCGTCAACTCAGCGGGGGGAAACGTCCTCGGCGATCCGGTCAATTCCCACAGGTTGATTAACGCCGAACTGGTGTCGTCGAAGCCGATGATGTACGGGTTGGCGACGGTGCGGTACACGAGTCCGACGGTCACGGTAAGTCTGGTGCCGCTGAGGGCGAAGCTTCAGGCGTTGTTGATGCTGTTGTATTCCCAATCAGGCGTTGTGGACCAGGCGGCTCTGGAGGAGAAGCTAAAGGCGTTACTGAAGTTGCCGGATTCAGTATTGGCACAGTTGATCGAACACCCTGATCTTGCTGACTTGAAAAAGACGCTGGACGCCGTGTTCCTGGGAACTTCTGATATATCGGGCGTCAAGACCGAGCTGGACAAAATCGATGTGACTTCAGTGCCGGGACCATCCGAGCAGATCGATGTGATCAAAGTAAATGGCAAGCCGGCATACGTCGTGCGTTCGCCCGCAGTCCAGAAGGGCACTGACGACGCTTCTGGATCGGCGGTGTCCTTGCCGGCACCGAGTGAACCGCTAACGGTGACGACGCTATCCCAGGTTGAAGCGCCAGCTGGCCTGATGGCGTCTGCTTTCGCGTTGGCGCCGAGTAGTGAACCGCTGACCTCAGCTCCGGCGGCGGATGGTCAGATCGCGTCTGCTTTTACGTTGGCGCCGAGTAGTGAACCGCTGACCTCAGCTCCGGCGCCAGCTAGTCAGATCGCGTCTACTTTCACGGTGGCCCCGAGCAGTGAGCCACTGAGTAGTACGCCGTCGGCGTCTCCGACGCCAAGCGCATCGGTGGAGCCGACCGGTACCTCGCAGACGTCGCAAGACATCATGACCTCAGGTAACAAGTTCGAGCCAGGTGAGACAGCGACACAACCCAGCGGCGGGGATTCTTCCGCAACGCAGACGGCGACGCCGACGACATCCCCGACAGGCCAACAAAGCCCCGCTGATGCGGGTGGCGTGACAAGTGACGGAGGTACAACCTCCGCTAGCAACAATGAAGGCAGCGGCACGCCTTAGTTCTTCAGGAGGCGAGGCGAGCCCTTGGCAGGCGCCCCGTCCGCGCCACGACAACCTCGGCACAGCAATTATGAGCGGTCATCAACCAGTCGTTGCGAATTGCTTGCTAGAAATACATGACGTCGTTTGTAATTCGGGGCAGCGCATGGTTCATGCAGCACTTGTTGCTAGCAGATGCCGCTCCGGATAGGGCGCGGCGCTGCGCCGAACTGGTTGACTATGAAAAGGCCCAACCTAGCTGGGCCAAGGGCTAATCGGTCGAGCGTTATGTGGGGCCAGCGCGGATTTGCAGCCCAGCCAATGCGATTATTCGAACCGGTTGTCCTCGGCTCTACCACTGTAGGCCCACAAGGGACCTCCGCGGCGCAGTAGTAATTCGCTCGTTTACTTCGATATGTCGCTTGACAGTAGATTTGGCAAAGTCTATGATCGCGTGATCTGCGCCACAGGTTCTTGAGCAGCTGGGCCCACTGGGGAGGTGGTGGCCAGAAATGGCGAGTGAGCGAAAACGCTCGAGCCGGGAAGCGTTGCTCGGCGCAGTCGAAGGAACGCGCGCTGAATCACCACCACGCGCGCCAGCGAGGGGCGAAACGGGATGCCCGAGTCAAGAGATGACCAGCGAATAGTTGTAGTGATTCGATCGAGGTATCGAACGCAGGGATGTTGTACCTGCGGTTGGGTTGGTGGGCGGCATCTGTCACTTTCCTCGGCAAAAATCGAGGCCCTGCTGCACGCGGCTGACAGCGGTTGTGAGCCAGGCATTCCCTTGATTCGACACGGAAGCATCCCATCGGTCGCTCCGCATGACGTTCGCGAGGTCGACGACCACGCTCGCCCTCCCACCGTTGCGCAACCGGTGATGATGAACGCTTCTCCGAAGCCTGTTCACGCGGCGGTCGGTGCGGCACTGGCGGAGCAGCTCGTGAAATACCGCTCGAGCCGCAGAGCTGTCAGCAGTTCGCGCTAGCCGTAAGGGATCCGGGCAGCGTTCAGCCTGAACGCCTTAACCGCAGCCCGATCCCGACAGGCGCACTCGAGCGCACGGCCTATTACCCTCAGTACCGCAGGCCGGCCGACCGTTGGGCTGCGATAGTGAACTGCCGCTGCGTACATGGGGGTTGGCACGTGATCGGGATCGACACCGAGGTACGGGCATGACGGTGCCGCCATCGCCGGACTCGTGGGACGAACTCGAGCCCGACGATGCCGACACTGGTCCGCTGCAGATTTCAGCGCAGGCACCCGCTGTGGACGACTCGTGGGAATCTGAGCGTGGCCCGTGGGCGGACAAGTTCGATGCGCCGTTGATTGTCAACCCGCGACCGGTGCATCGCGAACGCAAACCCATCATCGTGCTGGGGTCCGTCGGGCTGCTCGTGGTGCTCGTCGTGGGCGGCCTGATCTTCTGGCTGGTGCGTCCAGCCTCCGAAAGCACAACGAGCGGCGGCGACACCACTGCAGCGGCCGCGCCGACTGCATCGAATCCAGACGCCGATCGGCTGATGCGAATGGTTCCCGCGGGTTACTCCCCGAGTGCATGCAAAGCGGTCGCCACGCCGAAAGACGCGCTGGCACAGGTCAATTGCGACGCGAATTCCGATGCGGGCGGCCCGCTGTCGGCCACGTACTCGTTGGCCTCGGACAAGACCGCGCTCGACGCTGCGTTCAACGACATCGTCGCGGCCTCGACCAGGGTCGATTGCCCCGGCAATATCCAGTCACCGGGTCCCTGGCGCCGCAACGCCACTCCGGAGAAGGTCAGCGGGGTGCTGTTCTGCGGCGTCCAGGGCGGCAGGCCAACGGTGATGTGGACCGACGAGCCCCGATTGGTGGTCAGCGCCGCCCAATCAGGGCCTCAGGGGCCAACTTTGGATCAGCTGTACGCGTGGTGGTCGTCCCACTCCTGAGCCGGCGACCGTCACCCAGCGGGTGCGGGCGGAACCGTGGTCACCGGGGTCGCCGGCGTCCCCTGGCTGCCTGCGGGTTGTGGCGTCCCACCGGTGCTCGCCGGCATCGGCACACCTTCCGTGCCGGCGGCGGCCGGTGCGCCTTGGCTGCCCGCGGCTGCCGGTGCCCCTTGGGCGCCTGCGGGTAGTGGTGTTCCTTGGCTGCCTGCCGGAAGCGGTGTGCCCTGGCTCCCTGTCGGCAGAGGTGCTCC
>NZ_DATENY010000068.1:0-115771 GCF_035274705.1 Mycobacterium sp.
CTACCCGCCGGCGCGCTACACCGCCGACCAGCCGGAGGTGAGCGCCTGGCTCAAGCGTGGTGACGAGCCGCCCGACTACGACTTCTTCGGCGTCGTGCAGTACCACTACCTGGCCGGCCAGGACGCGACCGGCGGGGACTACGGCCTCTACCGCGTGCAGATCGCCCCGCGCGGCGGCGGACCGGGCCCGCACTTCCACCGCGGCATGTCCGAGGCGTTCTACATCCTCTCGGGCACGGTGTCGCTGTACAACGGCACCGAGTGGACCGACGGCGGGGCGGGGGACTTCCTGTACGTGCCGCCGGGCGGGATCCACGGCTTCCGCAACGAGGCCGACGCGGCCGCGACGATGCTGATGCTCTTCGCTCCCGGCGCGCCGCGCGAGCACTACTTCGAGGGCATGGCCAAGCTCGGTGACATGACCGACGAGGAACGTCGGGAATGGTTCATCAAGAACGACAATTTCTTCATCGAGTGACACACCCGCGACACGCGCAGCAAGATGCGCCCGCGTAATCCCTTGCGTTAGGCTGCAGTCCGATCAGTGAGGAGCTTTGGGTGCGGGCTTATGCAGCGCCCGACACCCAGGCTTTGCGGGGCTGGCAGCGTCGGGCATTGGTGCGGTATCTTGGCGCCAAACCGCGGGATTTCCTAACAGTCGCCACTCCCGGTTCGGGCAAGACGGCGTTTGCCCTGCGTATCGCTGGCGAGCTGTTGGGCGACGGCGTCGTCGAGCGGATCACCGTCGTCGTGCCGACCGAACATCTCAAGATTCAGTGGGCACAGGCCGCAGCGCGCGTCGGGATCGCGCTCGATCCGAAATTCTCGAACTCGTCCGCGCAGACGTCATCGGAGTACCACGGTGTCGTCGTCACCTACGCACAGGTGGCAAGCCACCCGATGCGGCACCGGGTGCGCACCGAGAACTACCGCACGCTCGTCGTGTTCGACGAGATCCACCACGGCGGTGACGCGAAGAGTTGGGGCGAGGCCATCCGCGAGGCGTTCGGCGACGCGACGCGCCGGCTCGCGTTGACGGGCACGCCGTTTCGCAGTGACGACAGCCCCATCCCGTTCGTCACCTACGAGCCCGACGGTGAAGGCATGCTGCGGTCGGTGGCCGACCATGTCTACGGCTACGCCGATGCGCTGGCCGACGGCGTCGTACGCCCGGTGGTCTTTCTGGCCTACTCGGGCGAGGCGCGGTGGCGTGACAGCGCGGGCGAGGAGCATGCGGCACGCCTCGGCGAGCCGCTCAATGCCGAACAGACCGCGAGGGCGTGGCGCACAGCGTTGAATCCGGCAGGCGAGTGGATGCCCGCGGTCATCGCCGCCGCCGACACGCGGCTACGGCAGAAGCGCCAGCATGTGCCCGATGCCGGGGGCATGGTGATCGCATCGGATCAAACCGCGGCTCGCGCGTATGCCGAACTGCTCACCAAGATCACCGGCGAGGCACCGACGGTGGTGCTCTCCGACGATCCGGGTTCGTCGGATCGCATCAGCCAGTTCTCGGCCGGTGACAACCGCTGGCTGGTCGCGGTGCGGATGGTGTCCGAGGGTGTCGACGTGCCCCGGCTGGCGGTCGGGGTGTATGCCACGAGCGCGTCGACGCCGTTGTTCTTCGCCCAGGCGATCGGCCGGTTCGTGCGGTCGCGGCGGCCTGGCGAGACGGCGAGCATCTTCTTGCCGTCGGTGCCTAATCTCCTGCTACTGGCCAGCGAGATGGAGGCGCAGCGCAACCACGTTTTGGGCAAACCGCACAGAGAGTCCCAAGGCGACGACGAATACGTCGAGCGGCGCAAGTCCGAGCCGAGTGAATTGGACAACGGCTTCGAATCGCTGGGGGCCGATGCCGAGCTGGACCAGGTGATCTTCGACGGCTCGTCGTTCGGCACCGCGACACCAGCGGGCAGCGAGGAGGAGGCCGACTACCTCGGCATCCCGGGCCTGCTCGACGCAGCGCAGATGCGAGACCTGTTGCGGCGCAGGCAAGAAGAACAGATGACGAAGCGGACCGCCAACGGCGAGGTGCCGCGGCCGACGACGCACGGCCAGCTGCGCGAATTGCGCCGGGAGCTCAACGCGCTGGTGACGATCGCCCACCACCGCACAGGCAAGCCGCACGGGTGGATCCACAACGAACTGCGGCGGGTGTGCGGTGGGCCGCCAGTGGCGGCGGCGACGACGGATCAACTCAAGGCCCGCATCGAAGCGGTGCGCACGCTACAGGCTTAGGCTTGCGCCTCTGCGAGCTGCGCCAGATTCCTCAACGAGTTGTCCAGATGTGACACGTCGAAGGGCGGGAACCCGATGTGCTCACGGGTTTGCGCAGGCACTCTCGACCAGTCGTAAGTCAGCGTGACCTGGGTGTCGGCGGGGTCGACCGGCTTGAGGTCGTATCGCCAAAACCATCCGCCGAACTCGAGATTGGCGTCGTCGGAACCTTGTCCGGGTTGCCAGGAGATCGCACTCGGGGGGTCGAATACCTCGACACGGTTGGCCATTTCGTAGTCCTTGTTGGGGTGGTTCTCGTGGTACATCGCCACACGGAAAACCTGGCCGACTTCAGTCAGGCGCTTACCGTCCAGTGATTCCCTGACCCAGCCCGTACCGTCGATCGCCGCATGGGTCGACGGGTCGGCGAGCACGTCGAACACTGCTTGGACAGGCGCATTGATCGTCGTCACGACGCTCATGGTTTCTTCAGTCACGCCAATACAGACTGTCATCGGCCGGAAAAGTAATCGCGATAATCCACAATCCCGCCTAATTTGGCCGCATGCCC
The DNA here is from genome assembly GCF_035274705.1 of Mycobacterium sp. Taxonomy (GTDB): domain Bacteria; phylum Actinomycetota; class Actinomycetes; order Mycobacteriales; family Mycobacteriaceae; genus Mycobacterium. The sequence continues at coordinate 2,789 of NZ_DATENY010000068.1, forward strand.
GCCGACTCCCCAACCATCCTGGCGACCAGCGGAGGCATTCGAGAGGGCCGCCGCACGCGCTGGGAATTCAGCGCGTTGACCGCCTACGCGATCGAACTCTCCGGGGTGACCGGCCGCGAACCGCGTGTGTGCTTTGTGGCGACCGCGCTGGGCGACGACCCCGCGGCGCTGCACCACCTGTACGAAGCGGCACACGTCCGGGGCGTAAAAGCATCGCATCTCGCGCTTTTCCCGATGCCAAACGTCGACGACATCACGGCCCACCTGCTCGCACATGATGTCGTGTGGGTGTTCGGCGGAAGCGTCGCAGGTTTGTTGGCGATGTGGCGGCTGCACGGGGTTGACGCCGCGATGCGCACGGCATGGCAGGCCGGTGTTGTGCTGACCGGTATCTCTGCGGGGTCGATCTGCTGGCATGTCGGCGGTACCACCGACTCGTTCGGGCCAGAGTTGCGTCCGGTGACCAATGGTCTTGCCCTGGTGCCGTTCTCGAACGGTGTGCACTACGACTCGGAGGGGCAGCGTCGCCCGCTGTTTCGACACCTGATTACCGACGGCGTCTTGCCCGCCGGGTACGCGACGGACGACGGCGCCGGTGTCTTCTATCGCGGCACTGAGTTCGTCGAAGCCGTTAGCGAACGCGACGGCGCGGCAGCGTATTTCGTCGAACCCGTCGACGGTGAGGCCGTCGAGGCGCGCTTGGACACCCGTCGGCTATAGCCCGAGCAGCTCGGGCAAGTCCGCCACCGAATCGATGACGTGGTTGGGCTGCATCGCGAATTCGTCGGCGGCCCAACGGTCCAGCGTGTCCTGACGGAACTTACCCGTACGCACCAGCACGCCGACCATTCCGACCACCTGCGCGGCCAGCACGTCGTTGTTGAGGTCGTCGCCGACCATGTACATCTCGTCCGGGTCGACACCGAGACGGCTCGCGGCGGCGAGGAAACCCTCCGGCGCCGGCTTGCCGACGGCGGTCGCCTTGCGCCCCGACGTCTCTTCCATGCCGATCAGGTACATGCCCGTGTCGATGCGCAGCCCGTCGGTGGTCGTCCAGGCGGTACTCCGGTGCATCGCGACCACCGGCACGCCCTGCGCCATCCAGTCGTACACCCAAGACAGCGTCAGGTGGCTGTACTCGGGCCCCGCCCCACCGAGCAGCACCACATCCGGTGCTTCCGGCGTCTCGGGTCCGGTGAACTCGCTGGAGTAGACGATGTCGATGCCCGGCATGTCCTCGGCGATCTGACCGCTGTTGACCAGGAAACACCGCGCGTCCGGGTAACGGCTGCGGACGTACTCCGCAGTCAGCACCGCGGCCGTGATCACCTCGTCGGCGCGCACTTCCATCCCCGCCTCATTGAGCAACTCGGCGATCTGCACGCGTGTGCGTGTCGTGGTGTTCGTCAGATACGAGCACGCGATCTGATGATCCGAGAGCGTTCGCAAGGTCTTTGAGGCACCAGGGATCGGCTTCCATGACGTCACCAAGACGCCATCGATGTCGAAGAGCACCCCGCCGATAGCCATGCTGCCGACAGTAAACGGCATACGTCGCTACGCAACTCGTGGGTCCCTTGGCCGTTGCACAGTAAATTACCGTCGGATCCAACGGAGGTGGCGATGGCCGGGGTAACCGCTCCCGACGGCAGTGCATGGACTGTGCGCCGGCGCTGGTATCCGTGGCGACGCGCGCTTTCCCTCAAGGCGCTCTGGAACAGCACGCCAAGCGACGACAAGGCAGCCGACACCAGCGCCGCGCCAGACGAGTCCCCACAAAACGCCGTCGTGCATGCGATTTTCGTGGTCCTCGCCGCGATCGTTTGGCTTGTCATCCAAGCCGGCAAGGCCGTGCTGATCCTGCTTGCGGTCATCGTCGCGGTGACACTGTCGACGGTCGATCTCGTCCTTCAACTCCTCGTCATGCCGTTCGTACTGCTCGCCCGGGCAGTGAATGTGATGCGCTGGCCCGTGCAGATCGACCATGAAAAGCAGCACTTCCGGACCGAACACGCACGCGGGTTCAGCGCCGCCGCCTCGCTGCGCGACGAACTCGTCGCACAGATTCAACGCGGAACGCTCTAGGCCCGAGCCCACTCGGTCTCGGCCAACCACGGCGATGCCGCCGTGGCGATCGACCACGCCAGCTCTGCGGGAACGTCGAGCACTTGATAGCGCTTCACCCCCGCTGCGGTCGCCGCGACCAGCGTCGCCACCCCGGCCCGCCGTTGTAGCAGCGTCTGGCGCACCGTCCAGCCGATGATGCCTGCGGCGGCGATGCAGTCTCGTCGCCGGTCCAGACTGCCTGCCCGGGCCACCAACCACCCCGAGTCCACTCGATGCCCCAGCGCCCGCGACCGGTCGAAAGCCAGCAGCGCGCAGCACACCGTCAAAACCCCCCACGCCGGCCACACCCAGACCGGCGTCCAGGCGTACAGCGCGCCCAGCACCACCGCCAAGACCGCGGGCAGGGTCATGGCCCGAGTCCACCGCCTCCGGGTCGCGGCGGCGCCGTGTGCGCGCAACATGCCCGTCACGTCGTCGGGCCGGGCGATCAACTCGCTCAACACCGCCTCGGCCGTCGCTCGCGGGCATGGCGGCAGCAGCAGCGACGCCTCCCCCTCGCCGCCGACGCCGGTCATCACCGCGTCCACCCGCGCGCCGCCGAAGAGCCGGACCAGCAGCGGTTCGCGCAGCGTCCCTCCGCGCAAGCGGCGCATGTCGTAGGTGTGCTGTCGCACCCGCAGCAACCCGTGCTCTAGATGCAACACGTCGGCGTCGCGACGCAGCACCAGATTTCCGTACGTCACCAGCGACCGCAGTACCGACAGCAACACCGAGGCGACGAGCACCACCACCGCTGCCACCACCGCACTCGCCAAGACACCGAATCTCTCGGCCGCGTCCAGCCCTGACCGTGCAACACGCGAATTCTCCAGTGCCGCACCGGCTCCAGCTTGATAGGCCAGCCCGACCGCTCCCAGAATCATCGCCAGGCCGGTGAAGCTCAGCGGGCTATAGCGCAGCCATGACGGCTGCCAGCGGGCCAGCACCTGACCCGACGGAGCCGCCTCCTCCGAAACGGCCAGCGAATCCGCCAGCAGTATCGCTCGCAGCCGCGGCACCTGGTCGGCCTCCACCGCGTCGAGTGCGAATGCCGCGTCGCCCCGTGCCTGCTGGCCGGTGCTGACTCGCAGTACAGTCAGGCCGAGCAGCCGGTGCAGCAGCCGCGCATCGGTGGATACCGACCGAATTCTGTTGCGCGGCACCGACAGAACCTTCCGCTGCAGCACGCCGGACCGCAGCTGCACCTCGTCGGGCTCGATGCGATAGGCCGTGGTGAACCACCGCGCGATACCGAATCCGACCGTCAATGCCAGCGCAACGATGGCCCACGCCGGATTCCCCGTCGCCGAACCCAGTACCAGCGAGCCGATCAGGACCGGAATCTGGCGCAGCACCTCGTGCACCGGATGCACAAGCAGCATGCGTGGGCTGAGGCGGCGCCAACCGTCAGCGGTCACGTCGCGTCCTCGGCGCCGATCGCGGCGATGTCGGTGAGCTGCGCGACGACCCGGTCGGCGACGTCGGAGTCCAGCGCGACGATTCGTACCGCGCCTGCCGACGACGCCGTGGTCACCGTGACGTTGGCCAGGCCGAACAGACGGTCCAACGGCCCGCGGTAGGTGTCGACGGTCTGTACCCGGGAGATCGGCGCGATCCGCCTCTCCTGCACCAGCCAGCCGGTCCGCGTGAAGACCGCCTGCGCGCCGATGTCCCAGCGGTGCACGCGATAGCGCCACAGCGGCACGACCACCACAAACACCGCGATGCCCAAAACCGTGACCCCGGCCGCCAACCAGTGCACCCACATCAGTCGGGGGTCGATCGCAAACCAGACCACCTGGCCGATTACCAGAAAGAACCACGGGATCGCGGCTCCGACCGCCCACACCAGCGGCGCCTTTCGGCTGGGCGGATGAGCCGGATCAACGAGATTCATCATTCGAGCATGGCGCATAACACGCTGAGTATGTTGAACCCCATGAGTGCCAAATGGACCGCGGCCGATGTGCCGGATCAATCCGACAAGGTCGCCATCGTCACCGGCGCCAATTCCGGCCTGGGATTCGACACCGCGGCCGTCCTCGCCGACAAGGGCGCACACGTCGTGCTGGCAGTGCGCAATCTCGACAAGGGCGACGAGGCCGCCAACCGCATCAAGGCGAAGAGCCCCAACGCCGTTGTCTCGTTGCAGGAGCTCGACCTGACGTCGTTGGACAGCATCCGCAAGGCCGGAGACGAATTGCGGGCCGCCTACCCACGCATCGACTTGCTGATCAACAACGCGGGCGTGATGTACGTACCGACGCGGGAAACGACCAAAGACGGTTTCGAGATGCAGTTCGGCACCAACCACCTCGGGCACTTCGCGTTGACCGGTCAACTGCTCGACAACCTGCTGCCCGTCGAAGGGTCGCGCGTGGTCACGATCAGCAGCGTGGGCCACCGGCTCATGGCCCGGATCCATTTCGAGGACCTGCAATTGGAACGCAAGTACAACCGGGTCGAGGCCTACGGGCAGTCCAAGCTGGCCAATCTGTTGTTCACCTACGAACTGCAGCGACGGCTCAACGCTAAGGGTTCGCCCACGGTCGCGCTCGCCGCACACCCCGGGTTTTCGGACACCGAGCTCATGCGACACCTGCCCGATTTCATCCCCGATTTCGTCTGGCGGCCATTCACACAGTCCGCCGATATGGGTGCGCTGCCCACCCTTCGCGCGGCCACCGACCCCAGCGCACAAGGCGGCCAGTACTACGGACCCGACGGCATCGGGGAATCGCGGGGCCATCCGAAAGTCGTTGCGTCCAGTGCACAATCGCACAACGAGGACTTACAGCGCCGGCTGTGGTCGGTGTCCGAAGAGCTCACCGGCGTGACGTATCCCGTCTGATGCGTTCCGTCGAGGAGCACCGGCGAGTGGTCGCCGGTCTGATCACCCGCCGCCCGCCGGTCACGTCGCCACTTTCCGACGCGCTAGGGCTGGTGCTGGCCGACGACGTCGTCGCGCCGCTGTCGCTGCCCGGCTTCGACAACTCGGCGATGGACGGGTACGCCGTCGTCGCCGATGACATCGCCGGTGCGACACCCGAGAACCCCGTCCTGTTGCCGGTCGCCGAGGACATCCCGGCGGGGCGTACCGATTCGCTGACGCTGAAACCCGGTACTGCACACCGGATTATGACGGGTGCGCCGGTGCCCGCCGGCGCCACCGCCGTCATTCCGGTGGAAGCCACTGACGCGGCGACCGACACGGTGTCGATCCGCGCAAGCGCCAAAGCCGGCCAGCACATCCGCCGCGCCGGCGAGGACGTGACGGCAGGCACCACGGTGTTGCGCGCCGGGCAGCTCGTCACGCCCGCGGCGCTCGGATTGGTCGCAGCCCTTGGACTCGGCGAGCTGACCGTGGTGCCTCGCCAACGGGTGCTGGTGATGTCGACGGGCTCGGAGTTGGTCGCCCCTGGCACACCACTGCAGCCCGGCCAGATCTACGAATCCAACGCGGTGATGCTGGCCGCCGCGATTCGCGATGCCGGCGCACACGTGGTGGCTTCACAGATGACCAGCGACGACGTCGCGACGTTCCGCGACGCGCTTGCCCGATACGCCGGTGAGGCGGATCTGATCATCACCACCGGCGGCGTCAGCGCAGGCGCCTATGAGGTCGTCAAGGACGCGCTCGGAGCCGGAGGGCCGGCGACATCGGGGGGAAGCGGCGAGGTCGACTTCGTCAAGGTGGCGATGCAGCCCGGCATGCCGCAGGGCACGGGCAGGGTCGATGGCACGCCGATCATCACCCTGCCCGGGAACCCGGTGAGCGCGCTGGTGTCATTCGAGGTGTTCATCCGGGCGCCGCTGCGCAGTGCGATGGGCGTGCCTCAACCCGAACGGGCCCGGCGGACGGCCGTCCTGACCGACGACCTCACCTCCCCGCGCGGCAAGCGGCAGTTCCGTCGTGGCGTGCTCGAGGGCACCACGGTCACCAGTTACGGACCGCCCGCATCGCATCATCTGCGCTGGCTGGCGTCGGCCAACTGCCTGCTGGAGATCGACGAGGACGTCACCGAGCTGACCGCGGGGTCGCCGGTGCAGGTGTGGGACCTGTCTGCGGACTAGCCGCCCGTAGAATCGCTGCACGATGGCCAGACGCCCCGACCTCAAAACAGGCCCCGCGCGACTCGTGGCGCTGGTCCGCTCCGCTGTACCGCCGATGCACCCCGCAGGCCTGCCGTTCGTCGGAGCCAGCCTTACCGTCGCCGCCGTGGGTCGGCGCAACAAGTGGCTTCGGCGCGCGGGGCTGGCGTCGGCCGCGGCCAACGCCGCGTTCTTCCGGCATCCACCGCGCGTTCCACCCACTCGGCCCGGGGTCGTCGTCGCGCCCGCCGACGGGCTCGTCTGTCTGGTGGAAGAGGTAGCGCCGCCGGCCGAACTCGGCCTGCCCGCAACGCCTTTGCCGCGCATCAGCATCTTCTTGTCCGTGCTGGACGCTCATGTGCAGAGGGCACCGATCGGCGGCGAGGTCGTCACCGTTGTGCACCGGCCGGGGTTGTTCGGTTCGGCCGACCTCGAGGCGGCAAGCTCCGACAACGAACGCAATAGCGTCGTGATCCGCACACCCGACGGCGTCGAGGTCATCGCCGTGCAGATCGCGGGTCTGGTGGCGCGGCGAATCGTGTGCAACGTCAAGGTCGGCGACAAACTCACCATCGGAGACACCTACGGCCTGATCCGGTACGGCTCGCGGCTGGACACGTACCTGCCCGCGGGCTCCAACGTGTTGGTGAGCACCGGGCAGCGAGCGCTGGCGGGCGAGACCGTATTGGCCGAGCTGCCATGAAACCGCGCATCAAGGCGCCGGTCGTCAGCCTGCGCATCCTGCCGAGCGCGATGACGGTCGCGGCCATCTGCCTCGGTCTCTCGTCGGTGAAGATGGCGCTCGACAACCGCCCGACCGAGGCGATGGCGTTTCTGGCCGTCGCCGCGATCCTCGACGCGCTGGACGGCCGCATCGCCCGGATTCTGAAGGCGACCTCCCGCATGGGCGAGGAGATCGACTCGCTGGCCGATGCCGTGAATTTCGGTGTGGCACCGGCTTTCATCGTCTACGCGACGCTGCTGTCACACTCGCGCATCGGCTGGATCGTCGTGCTGTTGTACGCGGTCTGCATAGTGCTGCGGCTGGCCCGCTTCAACGCCCTGCTGGACGTGGACCAACCCGCTTACGAGAAGGAGTATTTCGTCGGCATGCCCGCCCCGGCGGGCGCGATCGGTGCCATCGGACCGCTGGCGGCCAAAATGCAGTTCGGCGACGGCTGGTGGACCTCGGAGCCGGCTGTCGTCATCTGGATGGTCGGCGTCTCACTGTTGGTGGTCAGCACCCTCCCGATGCGCAAGATCCACACCTTCTCGGTGTCACCGAACATGGTCGCCCCACTGCTCGCCCTGCTGGCGATAGGCGTCGCGGCGTCAATTCTCTACGGCTACATCGTGATCCTGCTGATCATCGTGGCCTACGCCATCCACATCCCGTTCGCCATTCGCACCCGGCGCTTCCTGGCGGCGCATCCCGAGGTGTGGGACGACAAACCACGACAGCAGCGCGCAGCGCGTCGGGCGATCCGTCGGGCACACCCCCACCGCCGGTCCATGATGAGGCTCGGCTTGCGCAGACCGGGCGCCTGACGTGACGCAGACCGACGTCGAAGAAGATCCACCGCTGAGCCATCTTCGGCTGACCGCGAGGCTGAACACCTCCGCACTGGACTCCCGCCGCGGCGTCGTGCGGCTGCATCCGGAAGCCATTGCGGCTCTTGGTATCCGAGAATGGGATGCGGTGTCGCTGACCGGCTCGCGAACCACGGCCGCCGTGGCAGGGGTGGCGCCCACGGGCACACCGGCGGGTACCGCGCTGCTCGACGACGTGACGTTGTCCAACGCCGGTTTGCGTGAAGACACGACGGTGATCGTCGCACCGGTGACCGTGTACGGCGCACGGTCGGTGACGGTGTCGGGATCCGCTCTCGCTACCCAGTCCATCTCGTCGGCCACGCTGCGCCAGGCCCTGCTGGGCAAGGTGATGACGGTGGGCGACACCGTCTCACTACTTCCGCGCGAGCTGGGTCCCGATATTCCGACATCGGCCGCCACCGCCGCGCTGGCGTCGTCGGTCGGCATCACGTGGACCTCCGAATTGTTGACGGTGACGGGTGTTGACCCGGCAGGACCCGTGAGCGTGCAACCGAATTCGGTTGTCACCTGGGGCGAGGGTGTGGCCGTGACCGCACAGACCGCTGTCGGGCAGCACACCGTCACTACGCCCGCCAAGCCCACGACGACGGTCAACATCGACGACCTCAAGGGCTCGCACGCCCAGGCTGCGCGCCTCACTGAGTGGCTCAAGCTTTCCCTCGACCAACCCGAATTGCTGGAAAAGCTGGGCGCCACACCAAATCTCGGCATCCTCGTCTCAGGTCCGGCGGGTGTCGGGAAGGTCGCGCTGGTGCGCGCGGTTTGCGCTAACAGGCGACTTGTCGAACTGGACGGTCCCGAGGTGGGTGCGTTGCACGCAGAGGATCGGCTGAAGAGCGTGTCGTCCGCAGTGGCCGACGTGCGCGACGGTGGCGGCGTGCTACTGATAACCGACATCGATGCACTGCTGCCATCGACGGCCGACCCAGTGGCGACGCTGATCCTCACCGAACTACGCAACGCGGTCGCAACGCCAGGCGTGGCCTTCATCGCGACGTCGGCGGTTCCCGATGGAGTGGACCCGCGCCTGCGTGCGCCCGACCTGTGCGATCGGGAACTGGGCCTGAGTCTGCCCGACGGCGGCGTCCGCAAGCAGCTGTTGGAAGTGCTGCTGCGCGACGTCCCCACGGAAGGACTCAGCCTCGACGAAGTCGCCGAGCGCACACCGGGTTTCGTCGTCGCTGATCTGGCGGCCCTGGTGCGCGAGGCGGCACTCCGAGCGGCGGCACGCGCCAGCTCCGACGGCAAGCCGCCGGTGTTGACACAAGACGATCTGATCGGGGCGACGACCGTCATTCGCCCGCTGTCGAGGTCGGCGACCGAAGAAGTGTCGGTCGGTTCGGTGACGCTCGACGACGTCGGTGACATGATCGCTACCAAACAAGCGCTCACCGAAGCGGTGCTGTGGCCGCTGCAGCATCCAGACACGTTCCAACGACTCGGCGTCGCACCGCCGCGCGGTGTCCTGCTGTACGGTCCACCGGGCTGCGGCAAGACGTACGTGGTGCGGGCACTTGCGAGCTCGGGCCGGCTATCGGTGCATGCGGTCAAGGGCGCCGAGCTGATGGACAAATGGGTGGGCGCTTCGGAAAAGGCTGTGCGTGAACTGTTTCGACGCGCACGCGACTCGGCTCCGTCGCTGGTGTTTCTCGATGAGATCGATGCGCTGGCGCCCCGGCGTGGGCAGAGCTTCGACTCCGGAGTCACCGACCGCGTCGTCGCGGCGCTGCTCACCGAACTCGACGGCATCGAGCCGCTGCGCGACGTGGTGGTGCTCGGGGCAACGAACCGGCCCGATCTGATCGATCCCGCGCTGCTGCGCCCCGGTCGGCTGGAGAAGCTGGTGTTCGTCGAACCTCCCGACACACAAGCCCGACGCGAAATCCTGCGCACTGCAGGTAAATCCGTCCCCCTCAGCGACGACGTCGACCTCGATGCGCTGGCCGCCGATCTCGAGGGCTACAGCGCGGCCGACTGCGTAGCACTGCTGCGCGAGGCGGCGCTGACCGCGATGCGGCGTTCAATAGACGCGGCCGACGTCACCGCCGCAGACGTCGCAAACGCCCGCGCAACAGTGCGGCCGTCGCTGGACCCGGCCCAGGTGGAGTCGCTAAAGGCGTTCTCGGCCGGCCACTAATCAGCCGCGCTCGGCCAGATCCGCGAGCCTGTCGATCGACGCCTGCAGCTTGTCCGCGGTGGTCGCACGCGCACGCACTAGCCGTTTCTCGTCGGTCAGCTGCGTCCAGTCATAGGTGTGCGTGACGAGGGTGCGCGACTCGTCGACGGGTCGGCGATCAGCTCGAAGATGCGGTCTGGCGGCGCCGCGATCTCGCGGCTCGCGCTCACGACTTTGGAAGTCATGATCTGATTCAACAGCATCTTGACAGTGACAAGTTAATGGCGCATAGTCGAGGTAGAACTAGCCACTGTCAAGATTCCGCACGGGAGGCCACGATGACCACCGCAACCGAACCAGCCATCCGCGCCGGCGACCACGACCGGGAAAAATCCGCGAACCAACTCGGCCAGGCGCTGTCGCAGGGCTATCTCGCGATGGACGAGTACGAGAGCCGGCTGCAGGCCGTATTCGCCGCACACACCACCGCCGAGCTGCGTCAGCTCGTCGGCGACCTGCCGCTCGCCCAACTCCGCCGCGACGACCCACAGCGCCTGGCGGCTCGCCGAAAGGCAGCGCGTCGTGGCGTTCAGATCCACCTCGGCGGTTATCTGGCGATGGTCGTCATCGTGCTCACGGTGTGGCTCGCGGTCGGCCTGACCGCCGGTGCCTGGTACTTCTGGCCGATGTGGCCGATCCTCGGTGCAGGCATCGGCGTGATCGGCCACGCGCTGCCGATCCGGTTCGCGATGCCGCCGCTATGCCACCGGACTCCAGTGGTTGATCGCCGCTGAAATCTGGTTCGCGTCCGGCATCCGCTCGCTCGCCCACGCGACATAGGCGTCGGGACGTACCAGCACCGCGTCGGGCAGCTCGGGATGCGCGTCGACGGCATGCACGATGTCCGGCCGATCCAGCTGCACCGGTGCGGCGGTCACCAGCACAAACTTCCCTGCGCGCAGCAGCTCGTACACGCGCTTCCCGTCGCAGACGATATCCGGCATCCGGCGGCCCACCATCCAATCCTCGTCACGCGAATGGGGATAGGCGATCCCGATACCGCTGAGCCGTTCGGCCACCATCCGCCGCGTGCGCGGAATCCGCAGGACCGTTCCGAGCGCGAAGCTGCGCACCGCCCGTCGCAACGCCGAGCGGTCGAGCACGATCTGGTTGAACGCGTCCGTCATCCTCAGCACGCCGGCGCCAACGGGATGGCGCTCCCTTTCGTAGGTATCCAACAGCCAGTTCGGCGCAGAGCCGCGCACGGCGGCGGCAAGCTTCCAGCCCAGGTTCATCGCGTCGCCGAGGCCGGTGTTCATTCCCTGGCCGCCGAGCGGTGAATGCACGTGCGCAGCGTCGCCGGCCAAAAAAACGCGGCCGCGACGATAGTGGCGGGCTTGCCGTCGTTCACTGAGAAACCGTGAGCTCCAGCTCATTTCGGTCATACCGAAGTCGTCACCCGCTATGCGGCCGAACGCACTGCGAATCTCCTCCAGCGTCACCGGCTCGCTGAGCGGCGCTTGTTCGCGCAGCCGGTCCCACGCGATGGCGCGGAACAAGCCGTCGCCGAAGGGCACGAACAACACGACGCCCTCGGGACTGGCCTTCGCAAACAGACCGTCTTGAGGCGGTGACGCCAGGTGGACGTCCGCCAGCAGGATGTGGGTCTCGTACTGCTTGCCGACGAAGTCGATGCCGAGCAGGGACCGCACGGCGCTGTGCGCGCCGTCGCAGCCCACGACGTAGTCCGCGCGCACCGAGTCACCGCCTGCGCACTCCACCGTCACGGCTTCGTCGTCCTGCGTCAGGCCGACCACCTCGGCCCCACGGACGATCTCGACGCCGAGCTCGTCGGCACGCGTCTGCAGCAGGAGCTCGGTCCCGCTTTGCGGAACCATCAGCACCATCCCGAATCGGCTGTGCAGTTCGGTCAGGTCGAGAGTGGTGCCGCCCGGCGGCGCGACCTGGGGCACGACGAGACCGCGCGGTATCAACTCGTCGGCGAGGCCACGCGCGTCGAGCAGTTCGAGTGTGCGCGCATGGACGGCGAATGCCCTGGTGATGTTGGGCATGTCGGTGCGCTCCTCGAGCAGCCTCACCTTCGTGCCCCCGAGCGCGAGTTCACACGCCAGCATCAGACCGGTCGGACCCGCGCCGACCACCGCAACCTGGGAAGTGCCCACGACGCCGGATGGTAGCTGCATCCGCCCACGTAGACTGGCGTTAAACCAAAGCCATTGACACCGGCTGACACCCCGCTATCTGCTCTTCGCCTGACGGCTCATCGCCGACCCGCACTAGATCCGGAGTGCCATGCTCGCCATCTTGTTCGCGCATGCCGTAGCGACGGCCGTCGCTCCGCTGCTCGTCTACCGGTGGGGCCGGATGGCGTTCTATCCCCTGGCGCTGGTTCCGTTGGGGTCGCTCGTCTGGGTTGTGCTGAACTGGCCGCGGCCGGGCCACACCCCGACCGCCAACGTGACATGGCTACCCGCCTTGTCGATGGACATCTCGCTGCGCTTCGACGCGCTCTCGGCGATCATGAGCGTTCTGGTGCTGGCGATCGGCGCGCTGGTCCTCTTCTATTGCGCCGACTACTTCCACCACCGTGACGGGCACACCGAAAATCGTCTGCCGAGTTTCGCCGCCGAATTGGTCGCCTTCTCCGGTGCAATGTTCGGCCTTGTCGTCAGCGACAACATGCTGGTGCTCTACGTGTTCTGGGAGCTCACCACGGTGCTGTCGTTTCTTCTGGTGGGCCATTACGCCGAACGTGCCACCAGCCGCCGCGCCGCGACACAGGCGCTGATTGTGACCACGTTCGGCGGGCTGGCGATGCTGGTCGGCATCGTGATGCTGGGCAACAAGAGCGGCACGTATCTGCTGTCGGAGTTGATCGCGGCGCCCCCGACCGGCCCGATGGTGTCGATCGCCGTGACGCTGATTCTGGTTGGCGCGCTGGCGAAGTCGGCCATCGTGCCGATGCACTTCTGGCTGCCCGGCGCGATGGCGGCCCCGACACCCGTCAGCGCCTACCTGCACGCCGCGGCGATGGTCAAGGCCGGCGCCTACCTCATCGCGCGGATGACACCCGGCTTTGCCGACGTCCCGCCGTGGCGGCCGACAGTCGTCATCCTCGGCGTGCTGACCACGCTGCTGGCCGGTTGGCGCGCGGTCCGCGAATACGACCTGAAGTTGATCCTGGCGTTCGGCACCGTCAGCCAGCTGGGGCTGATCACCGTGATGGTTGGCACCGGCGGCGGCGACCTGATGCTGGCCGGGCTGGCGATGCTCTGCGCCCACGCGATGTTCAAGGCCTCGCTGTTCATGGTCGTCGGTGTCATCGACCACGCCACTGGCACCCGCGACATCCGCAGGCTGGCCTGGCTGGGTCAGCGCAGCCGACCATTGTTGGTCATCGCCGTCGGCGCGACGGCAAGCATGGCGGCGCTGCCGCCGTTCCTCGGCTTCGTCGCGAAGGAGGCCGACTTCGAAACCGTCGCGCACAGCCCGGCGCTCGGCGCGGCCGCGCCGTACGTGCTCGCAGGCATCGTGTTCGGCTCGGTGTTCACCACGATCTACAGCCTTCGGTTCATCGTTGGAGCGTTCGGCCGCAAGGGATTACCGAAACCCAGCACCCGGGTGGCCGAGATGCACCGTCCGCGTGCAAGCTTCCTGGCCGCCCCGGCGATCCTGGCTGCGGCCGGGCTGCTGTTCGGGCTGTGGCCGAGGCGGCTCGACGACGTGCTCGACAGTTATGCCGACACCGTGCCGGGCGGCGAGGAATACCACCTGGCGCTGTGGCACGGCCTCGGCGCGCCGCTACTTCTGTCGATTCTCGTGCTCGGCCTCGGCGCGGCGGCGTATTTCGTTCGGACTCGGCTGCGGCGGCTGCGCACGGTCCGAGCGCCGCTGGGCAATGCCGACCGCATCTACGACGCCGTGCTACATGGCGCCGACCTGCTGGCGGTGCGGCTCACGGCCTTCACCCAGCGTGGCTCGATCCCGGCGACGCAGTCGGTGATCCTCGCGACCCTGGTGCTGGTGCCCACGCTGGTCTTGGCCTTCGGCGCCCGCGGCCGCCCCGACTTCGCGCTATGGGGCTCGCCGCTGCAAGCCGTCGTCGGGTTGCTGATTCTTGCCGCGGCCCTCGGCGCCACCGTGATGCGCAACCGGCTCGCCGGACTGTTGTTGGTTGGCGTGACCGGCTACGGCTGCGGCACGATCTTCGCGTTCCACGGCGCACCGGATCTCGCACTGACGCAGTTTCTCGTGGAGACACTGACATTGGTGATCTTCGTGCTCGTGCTGCGCACCCTTCCCGCCGAGACAACAAGCAGCGACGTAAAGAGTCACCGCTTTCCGCGTGCGGTGCTCGCGTTGGGCGTCGGCGCAACCGTGACGACGATTGCCGTGTTCGCGATGGCCGTCCGTGCCGGCACGCCCATCGCCGAATTGCTGCCCGACGCGGCGTATTTCCGCGGCCACGGCGCCAACACCGTCAATGTGATCCTGGTTGACATCCGCGCCTGGGACACCTTGGGCGAGATCTCCGTGCTTCTCGTTGCGGCCACAGGCGTAGCGTCAATGGTGTTCCGGCACAGGCGCTTTGGCACCGCTCCGCGGGTCGCCGACGCGGGTCGGCCGGATACCAGCGGGGCCGATGCCAGGAGCCCAGCGGTTGGTGAGATCACTTGGCTTCGCGGAAGCGAATTGCGCGACCCGCGGCACCGGTCGCTCGTGCTCGAGGTGACGACGCGGATCATCTTTCCGCTGATGATGGTGTTGTCGGCATATTTCTTCTTCGCCGGCCACAACACGCCGGGCGGCGGATTCGCAGGTGGTCTGACCGCGGGACTGGCGCTGGTCCTGCGCTACCTCGCAGGCGGGCGATACGAACTCGGCGAGACTCTTCCGCTGGACGCCGGGAAGATCCTGGGCGCAGGCCTCGCACTGTCGGCGGGCACCGCGGTCGCCTCGCTGTTTCTGGGCGCACCGGCATTGTCCTCTGCGCTGATCGAGGTGGACGTGCCGGTGCTGGGCACAGTCAAGTTCGTCACCGCGTTGTTCTTCGACCTCGGCGTGTATCTGATCGTCGTCGGGCTGGTGCTCGACGTCCTGCGCAGCCTGGGCGCCCGGGTGGATGTCGAGATGTCCGAGCAACAGACCGCCGGCCGGGCGGCGGAGGAGGCCAAGCGATGACCGTCCACATCATTCCCCTGGTCATCATCGGCGGCCTCACGAGCGCCGGCGTATACCTGCTGCTGGAACGCAGCATGACCCGAATGTTGTTGGGGCTGTTGTTAATCAGCAACGCGGTCAATCTTCTGATCCTTCTCGCCGGCGGGCCGTCGGGCAACCCGCCGGTTCGGGGCCGCACCAGCAACGGCGAAACCGTCACGGCTGATCCGCTGGCCCAAGCCATGATCCTGACGGCCATCGTCATCACGATGGGTGTCGCGGCGTTCGTGCTCGCACTGATCTATCGCTCCTACCGGTTGACCACTGCGGATGAAATCGATATCGACGCCGAGGACGCCCGGGTGGCACAGCTGGCCGCCGAGGAAACCACCGCCCTCGACGAGGATCGGCCGCAGCCCCAGCCGAGCAGAGACACCGACGCGCCCGATGAGCTCGACGCGCTTCCTGGTTACGAGGGCTCGCGATGACGCCGGCCTTGGCACTGACACCGCTGCCCGTCCTGATACCGCTGGTGGCCGCAGCGCTCACCCTGTTCGCCGGTCGCAGGCCGCGACTGCAACGCGCCATCACGCTGCTGGCGTTGGCAACCGTCGTGGTGGTGTGCGCACTGTTGGTTCACCTGGCCGATCGACACGGAACGCTGGTCATGTATGTCGGCGGCTGGGGCGTGAGCCAAACCGGTGTGGGTCCGCTCGGCATAACGCTTGTAGTGGACCGGCTTTCGGCGATGATGTTGCTCGTCTCGTCGATCGTGTTGGTGGCCGTCGTCTGGTACGCGATCGGGCAGGGCATCCGCGACGGCGACGAACGTCAGCCGGTGTCGATCTTCCTGCCCACCTACCTGGTGCTGGCCGCAGGTGTGTGCATCACGTTCCTGGCCGGAGACCTTTTCAATCTGTTCGTCGGATTCGAGGTGCTGTTGGCAGCGAGCTTCGTGCTGCTGACCATCGGTGCCAGCCGGGAGCGTGTGCGCGCGGGCACTTCGTACGTGATGGTGTCGATGGTGGCGTCGATGATCTTCTTGACCGGCATCGCGCTGGTCTATGCGGCGACGGGCACGCTGAACATGGCGGAGTTGGCGGTGCGGCTCGACGGTGTGCCGTCAGGAATCCGCGGTGCGCTGTTCGCGTTCTTGATCGTCGCATTCGGCATCAAGGCCGCGGTCTTCCCGCTGTCGACATGGTTGCCGGACTCGTACCCCACGGCCCCTGCCCCGGTCACCGCCGTGTTCGCCGGCCTGCTGACGAAAGTCGGTGTGTACGCGATCATCCGGACGCATTCTCTGCTGTTCCCCGGCGGCGGTCTGGATCATGTGCTGTTGGTGGCGGCTCTGTTGACGATGATCGTCGGTATCTTCGGCGCGATCGCGCAGAGCGACATCAAACGCCTGCTGTCATTCACGTTGGTCAGCCACATCGGCTACATGGTGTTCGGCATCGCGTTGTCCAGCCGGCTGGGGATGTCGGGTGCGATTTTCTATGTGGCCCACCACATTCTGGTGCAGACCACGTTGTTCCTGGTGGTCGGGCTGATCGAACGCCAGGCCGGAGCATCGACGCTGCAGCGGCTTGGCGGGTTGGCCGCCGCCAGTCCACTGCTGGCCTTTGCGTTCGTCGTACCCGCGCTGAATCTCGGTGGCATTCCGCCGTTTTCAGGGTTCATCGGCAAGGTGGCGCTGCTCGAGGCCGGTGCGCAGAACGGTTCGATGCTCGCGTGGCTGCTCGTGGGCGGCAGTGTGGTCACGAGTCTGTTGACGCTGTATGTCGTGGCGCGGGTATGGACCAAGGCGTTCTGGCGTGCCCGCGAGGATGCGCCGGAGGGTCATCTCGCCGCCGCCGCCCCGGGGGCGCTGCTCGAGGATCTGGAGGACATCGAGCTCGTCCACCGCGATGACGTCGGCAAGATGCCGGTCGGCATGGTGGCGCCGACGGGAGCGCTTATTGCCGTCGGCCTGACACTGACGGTGCTGGCGGGTCCGATCTTCGCTTACAGCGAGCGTGCGGCCGACCAGATACTTGACCGTGGTGAATACATTTCGGCCGTCGTGGGGCAGCGATGAGCGCTTGCGCGAAGAGCAGAGGGCAGCGATGAGAGGGGTCGCGCTCCGTGTATGGGTGCTGTGCTGGTTGATTCTGGTCTGGATGTTGTTGTGGGGGACGGTATCTGTGGCCAATATCGTCAGCGGCTTGGCGATCGCGTTGATGATCACGCTGCTGCTGCCCCTGCCTGCGGTACCCGTCGAGGGACGCGTGCACCCGCTGTCGCTGCTGCTGCTGATCGTGGTTGTCGCCTACGAACTGGTGGCGTCCTCGCTGCAGGTGGTGTGGCTGGCGATCCGCCCGGGTTCACCGCCACGCAGCGCGGTGCTGCGGGCGCATCTGGACATCAAGTCGGACTTGGTGCTCGCGCTGGCCGTCAACATCCTGACCCTGACGCCCGGTTCGATCGTGCTCGAGATCGACCAGGTACGCCGAATGATCTATGTGCACGTGATCGACGTCGGCTCGGAGAAGGCGGTCAGCCGGTTCTACCGGCAAGTGTCGCGGATCGAACGGCTGTTGGTGAGGACGTTCGAGCGCGCAGGCGAATGGCGGCCTTCTACGGACCAGGAGACAACATGACCACCGTATGGATCATCGCGGCGGCGATGATTTCGGCGGCAGCGACCATCACCATGGTTCGGTTGTTGGCCGGGCCCACCACGCTGGACCGGCTCGTCGCCTTGGACACACTCGTCGCGGTGACGATGTGCGCGATCGGCACGTGGGCGGCATTCAGCTTGGACACCACGGTGACCTACGGGTTGACAGCGCTCGCGCTGATCAGCTTCGTCGGCTCGGTCAGCGTCGCGCGATTCAGGGTTCCCGACACCGACAAACCCCGCCGCACAAAGGATTTACGATGAACGCTCTCGACATCGCCACGGCGGTCTTGGTGCTCAGTGGGTCGACGCTCGCGCTCACCGCGGCGATCGGCGTGGTCAGGTTCCCCGACGCCCTCACGCGGATGCACGCCGCGACCAAGCCGCAAGTCCTCGGGCTGCTGCTGGTACTGGCCGGTGCGGCGATCCGGCTGCGCGGCAACATCGACGTCGGCATGGTGATCCTGACCGGATTGTTCACGTTGATCACGGCGCCGGTGGTGGCCAACCGCGTCGGCCAGTTGGCCTACCGGGAGCAGAACATTCGTGACGACCTGCTGGCCAAGGACGAAATGCTTGAGTTCGCAGAGAACGGGGAATCCGGCGACAATGGCCCGAACTGACGACGACAGCTGGGATATCACCGAAGGCGTAGGCCAGACCGCGCTCGGTGTGGCGTGGTCGCGATCGCAGGAGATGACCGCGGAGTGCCCGCTGTTCACCGATCGGTACGCGCAGCAGTTCATCGATGCGGCCGTGAAGCGGGGATGGCAGCTGCCGCCCGCCTACATGATCGAGCGGATCCGGTCCATCTCCGGCTACGCCGCCTCGCGCACGAAATGGTTCGACGAGTTCTTCATCGCAGCGGGCGCCAACGGAATAGAGCAGTCGGTCATCCTGGCCGCCGGTCTCGATGCCCGGGCCTGGCGGCTTCCGTGGATAGACGGCAGCGTGGTGTACGAGATCGACCAGCCCAAGGTGCTGACGTTCAAAACGGCGACATTGCGCGACGATGAGCCGGCGACTCGCCATGTTGCGGCGCCGGTCGACCTGAGACAGGATTGGCCGAAAGCGTTGCGGGATGCGGGATTCGATCCCACCCAGCCCACCGCGTGGTCTGCCGAGGGGCTGCTGCCGTACCTGCCCGCCGAAGGCCAGGATCTGCTGTTCGAGCGCATCCACGAACACAGTGCGAAATGCAGCCGCATAGCGGTGGAATCCTTCAGCGCCGGCTTCTTCGATCGCGAATATCTGGCCAGCCGCCGCGAACAGATGCGCCGGCTGCGCGAGGAGGCAGGCACGGATGCCGAGGGGCCCGACACTCAGGATCTGTGGTATATCGAGGACCGCGCGGACGTCGGCGATTGGCTGGGCGAGCGCGGTTGGGGAGGTGACGTCCGTCGAGGCCGCCGAGCTGATGACACGGTACGGCCGCTGCAAGCCAGGAGAGGTCATGGAGACCACGCCCCGCACAGTGTTCGTAGAGGGGCACTTGATGGGCTAGTCGCCCGACAACTGGAACTCCACCATCGCCGTAACGGTCTCGACCGCGTCCCGAAGCGCCACCACCCGGGCGGCGACGGTCGGCGCGGCGAGCACGGCGTACCGGTCAGCCTGTCCCATCGGAACCCGGGAAGCCAACGCGTACAACCACATTGCGGCGTCGCCGGATGCATCCGCGCCCAGGACGATGTCACGCGGGTCCACCTGCGCATCGCGCGCCGCGGCGATCCGCTCGAACAGTGCCATCATGCGGTCTTCGACGTCGCGGATCGCCTCGATGCCGACAGCCTCACCGGGCTCGTCGGGCCACAGTTCGATCGCAGCTTGGGGATACGGGTCATCGGGATGCCACTCGAGCACCCGGATCCGCTGTCCCATCACACACTTGAGCCGGTAGCGGCCATCGCCGAAGTCGGCGCACTCGGTGATGTGGGCGAGCGCCCCGACGTCGCTTCGGGTGTCCCCACCGCCCACTTCCCGGCCCGCGGCGATCAGCACCACACCGAACGCCGGGTCCTCGGCAGCCAGACAATGCTGCACCAGTGCGGAATAGCGCGGCTCGAAGATCCGCAGCGGCAATTCCTCGCCGGGCAGCATCGCCACCTCCAGCGGGAACATCGGCACTACCGGCACGGCTAGATGACCAATTCGGCGACCAGCGCGTCGACCACCGCCCGCAGATCGCCATCGTGCTCCTCGGCGACCCTGCGCTGGCGCTGGTATGACGCGCCCGAATGGTAGATGTCGGCCACCCCTGCCAGCTCGTCGGCGCAGTGCAGCGATTTCGCCACTGGCTCTAGCCGGTTCAGCAGCTCGTCGAGATCATCGGTGACCAGACGCTCGTTGCTGTGCTCGTCGAGAATGATCACCGCGTCCAGACCGTATCGAGCCGCGCGCCACTTGTTTTCCTGCACATGCCACGGCGGCATCGTCGGTAGGTGCTCGCCGGCGTCGAGGCGGCGGTCCAGGTCGACGATCAGGCAATGAGTCAGCGCGACCAGCGCGGACAGTTCACGGATGTTGGAGACTCCGTCGAAGATCCGGACCTCGATCGTGCCGAGGTGGGGTGAAGGCCGCACGTCCCAACGGATTTCGTTCATGTGGTCGATGATGCCGGTCTTCTTCTGGTCGTGGACGAAGCCTTCCCACTCCGCCCACGTCTGGAAATGAAACGGCAGCCCGGCGGTCGGCAACTGCTGGAACATCATCGCGCGGTTACTGGCATAGCCCGTGTCCTCGCCATCCCAGAACGGTGAGGAGGCCGACAGCGCCAACAGATGCGGAAAATGGTTGAGCAGCGACGTGACGATCGCCATCACCTTGTGCGCCGACGAAATACCGACGTGCACATGGACACCCCAGATCAGCATCTGGCGGCCCCACCATTGCGTGCGCTTGATCAGCTCTGCGTAGCGTGGTGCGTCGGTCAGCTTCTGGGCTGACCATTTCGCGAACGGGTGCGTTCCGGCGCAGAACAACTCCATGCCGCGATCGCGCACGATCTTGCGCGTGGTCATCAACGTCGAGCGCAGATCGTCCATCGCCTGCGGCGTGGAATCACATACGCCGGTCACGATTTCGACGGTGTTGCGCAGCAACTCCTTGTGCACACGCGGGTTGTTCTCACCGAGTTCCAGGATGACCGCGGCGGCCTCGTTGGACAGGTCACGGGTCTCGGCGTCGACGAGCGCGAACTCCCATTCGACACCAATGGTCGGCCGGGGCGACCCGGCGAAGTCGATGTGGCTGCTAGCCGGTGCCGATAACACCGCACGCCACGCGCTTTCCGGCGTCGCCGGTGGCCAGGGTGGTTTCGTCCGGTGGCGGAGCGCCGTTGACCTGCTGGTAGCGCTCCGGCGGAATGTTGGCGAAGTTGTCCGCCTTTTCATGGATGATGATCGCGGTCTTCGCGCCGCCGAGCAGATCGGCCGCGGTGAAGGCGTCGGTCGTCGTCACCAGCTTCGCGGTGCCGTCTCCACGGACCTGCAACGAGGCCAGGTCGCCGCTTGCGGGATGGCCGGTGTGACCCGCGACCTGGAAATGTCCACCCGCGGAATTGAAGTCGCCCGGCGCACCGCCGGTCGGCGCAACGGAGTTGGCCTCGCACTTGCCGACGGAATGGATGTGCAGGCCGTGAAAGCCCGGTGTCAGCTCGCCCGGCGCAGTGGTCTGCACGGTGACGGTTGCGTAGCCGCCGCTGAACTCGATGTCGGCGGTAGCCACCGTGGTGCCATCGGCGGCCTTCAGCTGAGCGGTGAGCTTGTCACCCTTTGCCTCGTTCTGGCCGGTCGGGCCATGGCCCTCTGTGGGCGATGCCGACGGCGACGGCGCGCCGGTCCAGACCGACGGCGTGGTGCCGGGCTGAGTGGCTACGGGTTCGTTAGGGCTGCATGCGCTCAACGCGACGACGGGAACGGCGAACACGGCGGCAGCGGCGACGGACTTGAGCATGTGCAAGAGCCTAGCCGGTTACTGCTACGACCACGCCCGGCGGTTGCTCGGTCAATTCAGGGAGCCGCGGCTGCACCGGTGCCGACAGCAGCTTGCCCACTTCGTCGGCGGCTTCACGCTCGCCAGGGGCGTCGCTGAAGAACACTGTCGTGGCCGACACTTCCGGCAGACTCAGATTGCCGGTCTCGGTGACATTCCAGCCCGCTTCCCGCAGTCGCTTGGCGGTCCCTTCGGCGGCGCCTTCGGTCGACGAGATGTTGTAGACCCGCACATCGGCCTTGGCCGGTGCCGGCGTCGAAGACGTCGGTGTCGGTGTCGAGGTGATCGTCGACGTGGCAATCGACCCGCCGCTATCGGAATCGCCGCCCGAACCCATGGCCTGGAATCCGACCAACAGGAACACCACGCCCAAAAACAGCAGCACCATCACCATGGCGCGCAGGGGTAGCCCGGAAGAATCTCGCTGGTTCATTACCGCCCACTGTATCGAGCGGGCCGTCTAGGCCCGAATGCTCAAGTGACGTCGAAGCCGAGCCGGCGCGCCGCCCGCGCCTTTTGCCGGCTGGCCCGCATCCGCCGCAACCTCTTGACCAGCATCGGGTCGGCTGCCAGCGCTTCAGGCCGGTCGACCAGCGCGTTCAGCACCTGGTAATAGCGAGTGGCCGACATCGAGAACAGTTCCCTGATCGCGTCTTCTTTGGAGCCCGCGTATTTCCACCACTGGCGCTCGAACGCCAGGATGTCGTGTTCACGGCGGGTCAGCCCATCACTGAGATCAGAGTCGTCCCCGGATTGCTCAGTCCGCGCGATGGCGCCGTCCATATCGCTCCTGGAACCTTCCGACACTCGAAATAACATCCTTGTGCTTTGGCGAACATTCAATCATGGGATTGGAGGCTGAGGCGTGAGTTAACCCCGCGAGTCGGGTGATGAGGATTGCCCACTTAAGCTTCCCCCCGTGGCCGTCGTACCCATCCGCATCGTAGGAGATCCCGTCTTGCACACCGCGACCGAGCCCGTACCGGTCGCGGAGGACGGTTCGCTGCCCGCCGATGTCACTGACTTGATCAAGGACCTCTACGACACCATGGATGCTGCCAACGGAGTTGGGTTGGCCGCAAACCAGATCGGCGTGTCGAAGCGCGTGTTCGTCTACGACTGCGCCGACGAGCGCGGCCACACGATGCGCCGTCGCGGTGTCGTCGTCAACCCGGTACTGGAGACCTCCGAGGTGCCCGAGACCATGCCCGACCCGGATGACGACGACGAGGGCTGCCTGTCAGTGCCCGGGGAGTCGTTCCCGACCGGCCGCGCAACGTGGGCTCGGGTGAAGGGCCTGGACGCCGACGGCACGCCGATCACGCTCGAGGGCACCGACCTGTTCGCTCGAATGCTGCAGCATGAGACCGGCCACTTGGACGGCTTCCTGTATCTGGACCGGCTCATCGGGCGCCATGCGCGCAGCGCGAAGCGGGCGGTGAAGTCACACGGCTGGGGAGCGCCGGGGCTGTCGTGGATGCCCGGCGAGGATCCCGATCCGTTCGGCCACTAGTCGTGGTTGGAGTCGGCAGTCGCGTCGTTGTGCGGTACCGGCTGCCGGCCGGATCGGTGCCTCCGCTGACCGACGTGATCGGTCACGTGGTGGACGTCGGGCCGACGTTGCGGGTGCGCACCAAACGCGGTGACGTCGTGGACATCGCTATGTCGGATGTGGTGACGATCAAGGCCTTGGCCGCCGCGACGGTCCGCACTGCCTCTATCCGCCATCTCGAGCACGCCGCCGCTCTTGCGTGGCCCGGTGTCGAGCAGGAGCGGATCGGGGGCTGGTTGCTGCGCTTCGGTCATGGCAGTACTCGGCGCGCGAATTCAGCCGTACCGCTGGATGTTTCAGGGAGCGCAGATGTGAGCGCGATCGTCGACTGGTATCTGGGGCGCGACGTGGTGCCGCTGGTGGCTGCGCCAGACCGGTTGTTACGCCTGCCGTCCGGCGTTCCGACGGATGCCGAGAACCTCGTCATGACAATCGATCTCCCTTCCGGCGAGTCCGGTGGTGCGGTGACGTTTGGGCCCCGGCCCGACGCGGAGTGGCTGCGGCTGTACCGGCGTGAGGTGCCGATCGACGTGTTGACGGCGGTTATCGACGGCGAAGTGACTTTCGCGAAGATCGCGGACGCTGGGGTCGGACGGGGCGCGGTCACCACGGCTCCCGACGGCACCCGCTGGGTCGGGCTTTCGGCAGTGCATGTCGTCGAGGAAGCACGGGGTCGCGGCGTGGCCCGGACGCTGTGCGCTGCGCTGCTCGCATGGGGTTTCGACCGGGGTGCGACCCGCGCCTACACACAGGTGCTCGCCGACAACACCGCAGCGATCGCGCTGCACGAGTCGATGGGCTTTTCTGTCCACCACCGCTCGCGATACGTCGACGCCCGTAGCCTGTAGCGCATGCGTTTGGCGACGTGGAATGTGAACTCGATCCGCGCTCGGGTCGACCGCGTCACGGACTGGCTGGAACGCGCAGACATCGATGTGCTGGCCATGCAAGAAACCAAGTGCAGCGAGGATCAGTTCCCGACGATGCCGTTTCTCGCGGCCGGCTACGACGTCGTGCACTGCGGCTTCAACCAGTGGAACGGGGTGGCGATCGCATCACGCGTCGGCCTGGACGATGTGCAGGTCGGCTTCGACGGCCAGCCCACGTGGAGCGACAAGCCCGACGTCGAAGCCGCCGCGGAGGCCCGCGCACTGGGCGCGACCTGCGACGGAGTGCGAGTATGGAGCCTGTATGTGCCCAACGGCCGGTTCGTGGGCTCGCCGCATTACTACTACAAGCTGGAATGGCTTGCGGCGCTGAAAGATACGGCGCACAAATGGGTGACGGACGACCCCGCTGCTCAGATAGCACTCGCCGGCGACTGGAACATCGCCCCCACCGACGAGGACGTCTGGAGCCCGGAGTTCTACGCGAACAGCACGCATGTCACACCGCCGGAGCGGGCGGCGTTCAACGCTATCGTCGAAGCCCAATTCTCCGACCTGGTGCGGCCTTTCGCGCCCGGGCCCGCGGTGTACACGTATTGGGACTACACGCAGCTGCGGTTCCCGAAGAACCGGGGCATGCGGATCGACTTCATTCTCGGCTCGCCGGCGCTCGCCGCACGCGCCACCCACGCCGAGATCGTGCGCGAGGAACGCAAGGGCAAGGCGCCGAGCGACCACGCGCCGGTAATGGTGGAGCTGGCTTGAGTGTTCACTCTGCGGCCAGGGTGCGAAAGTGCGAGTGACCTACGCCCTGGACGCAGAGTGAAGTGAAATCGGACCGCGCGCCGTCGTCACGCCGCGTTGTCGGCGCCCGGTTCAGTCCCGTATCGGCCAGGGTTGAACAACGACGCGATCGCGCCGATCAGCATCATCACCGCGGCAGCGATGAACACCACGACCAGCCCGCTGTGGAACGGCTCGGTGATCAAATGCGGGAAGAACGTCTGGCCCGTCAGTACATCGGCGTTGACGCCTGGCTGCTGCAACGCGCCCGACGGCCCCAGCAGCTCACCGATCGGGTTGTAGCCCAGGAATGCCGCGAACAGGCTGCCGACCGGCGGCAGGTTCGCCACCTCATGTGCCACCGACGCGGGCACGCCCTGCTCTTGAAGACCCGAGCTCATCGCGCCGGGAAGCGTGTTGGCCAGGCCGACGATCATCAGCGAGAAGAAGATGCCGATCGACAGCGACGAGCCCGCATTGAAGAACGTCGCCCGCACGCCTGATGCGGCGCCACGCTGAGCGGCAGGCACACTCGACATGATCGCCGCGGTGTTGGGCGCGGTGAAGATGCCGCCGCCAAGTCCGTTGAGGAAGACCAGGACCGCGAACACCCAGTAGTTGAAGTTGACCGGGATCATCACAAGCGCGACGAACGCCCCGGCCATCAGCAACATCCCGCCGACCGTGAATGGCCGCGCGCCGAAACGGTCCGCAAGCGAGCCGGCGATCGGAGCCGCGGCCAAGAAACCGAATGTCGCCGGCAGTAGATAGATGCCCGCCCATAACGGCGTCGATTCAAAGCTGTAGCCGTGCAACGGAAGCCAGATGCCCTGCAACCAGATGATCAGCATGAACTGCAGGCCGCCACGTCCCACCGACGACATCAGCCCGGCGAGGTTGCCCATGCCGAACGACGCCGAACGGAACAACCGGATGTCGACCATCGGCTGCGCAACACGCAGCTCGATCAAGCAGAAGGCGACGAGCAACAGCACACCGACGACGATCGAGCCGAGCACCCAGCGACTCGTCCACCCCGTCGTCGAATCACCGTAGGGCTGAATGCCATAGGTGATCCCGGTCAGCAGCACCGTCAGGCCGATGCCGAAGGTGAGCGTGCCTGCCCAGTCAAGCCGGCCAGGCGTCCGCACGCCCAACTCCTTCAATGACCGGTAGCTCCATATCGTGCCGAGCACACCTATCGGCACACCGACCCAGAAGATCGCCTGCCAGTGGATCTCCGACAGCACGCCACCGATCAGCAGGCCGAGGAACGATCCGGCCACGGCCGCCACCATGTTCACGCCGAGCGCCATTCCCCGTTGATTCGACGGGAACGCGTCGGTGAGGATCGCGGCCGACGACGCCATCAGCATCGCCCCGCCGACACCCTGGATCACGCGCCAGCCGATCAGCCACAGCGCTCCCCCACCGAGCTGGAACGGATCGAAGGACAACGCGATCGCCGCCACGGTGAAAACGGCGAACCCGAGGTTGTAGATGCGGACCCTGCCGAACATGTCGCCCAGCCGTCCGAAGAACACCACCAGCACCGCTGTCACCACGAGGTAACCCATCAGCATCCACAGCAGGTAGCTGACGTTGGCGGGCGCCAGCGGGTTCAGGCCGATGCCGCGGAAGATCGCAGGCAGCGAGATCAGGACGATCGAGGCGTTGATCGAGGCCAACAGCATGCCCAGCGTGGTGTTGGACAGCACGATCCACTTGTAGAACGGGTGGTCGTGGTCCATTCGCTGGCGACGGCGCGCCGTCTCTACCTGGGCGTCGTCTGTGTCGGCTACCAGCGAGGTCTTCGTTCTCTCAATCTCAGTCGTCATCTACTTCTACTTCACTTACGTATCGAGGGCGCAGCAACGGCGCAAAACACATATGTTAGCTATACAAAGCATCCGGGGGCAATTCCTATTCCCGTTGACGCGACCCCTGCGCTACCGTGGCAAGCGTCCGAACGCGGGAGCGCACACCCAGTGCGCTGAGAGGACAGCAGAGTCGAAATCGTCGACTCGACCTGGGGCCAATTGCTTGGCTCCGCCAAGGGGTGCTGTCGACCGTAAGAACCTGACCGGGTAATGCCGGCGTAGGGAGAAAAATGACTGATGTTGTTGTCGATCCTTCTGTGACCACTGGCCCGATCACGGGCAGCACCAAGATCTACGTCGACGGGGTGCCGTTGCGGCGGGTGAACCTGTCCAACGGTGACCACCTCGACGTGTACGACACGTCCGGGCCCTACACGGACCCTGAGGCCGTCATCGACCTGCACAAGGGCCTGCACCCGCGGCCCGGCGTCGTGCGCGACAGAGGTACGCAACTGCTGCGTGCACGCAACGGCGAGATCACCGCAGAGATGGCGTTCATCGCCAAGCGTGAAGGTGTACGGCCAGAACTTGTTCGTGAGGAGACCGCGGCTGGACGTGCTGTTATCCCAGCCAATCACAACCATCCCGAGAGCGAACCGATGATCATCGGCAAAGCGTTCGCGGTGAAAATCAATGCCAACATTGGCAATTCGGCCGTCACCAGCTCGATCGCCGAAGAGGTCGACAAGATGGTGTGGGCCACCCGCTGGGGGGCCGACACCATCATGGACCTGTCCACCGGCCGCAACATCCATGAGACGCGCGAGTGGATTCTGCGCAATTCGCCGGTGCCGGTCGGCACCGTGCCGATCTATCAAGCCCTCGAGAAGGTCAACGGCGATCCCACCCAGCTCAGCTGGGAGGTCTACCGCGACACCGTGATTGAGCAGTGCGAGCAGGGCGTGGACTACATGACCGTGCACGCCGGCGTGCTGCTGCGCTATATCCCGCTCACCATCAAGCGCGTCACCGGCATCGTCAGCCGGGGCGGTTCGATCATGGCGGCCTGGATGCTCGCTCATCACACGGAGTCGTTCCTCTACACGAACTTCGCAGAGCTTTGCGAGATCCTCGCACGCTACGACGTGACGTTCTCGCTCGGCGACGGGCTACGTCCCGGGTCCATCGCCGACGCCAACGACGAGGCCCAGTTCGCCGAGCTGCGTACGCTCGGCGAACTGACCAAGATCGCGAAATCCCATGGCGTGCAGGTGATGATCGAAGGTCCCGGCCACGTTCCGATGCACAAGATCGTCGAGAACGTGCGTTTGGAAGAAGAGCTGTGCGAGGAGGCGCCGTTCTATACACTCGGCCCGCTGGCCACCGACATCGCCCCGGGCTACGACCACATCACCAGTGCGATCGGCGCGGCCATCATCGCCCAGGCCGGCACCGCGATGCTGTGCTACGTCACACCCAAAGAACATCTGGGCCTGCCGGACCGCAAGGATGTCAAGGACGGTGTGATCGCCTACAAGATCGCCGCGCACGCAGCCGATCTCGCGAAGGGGCATCCGCACGCTCAGCAGCGTGACAACGCACTGTCACAGGCCCGGTTTGAATTCCGGTGGCACGACCAGTTCGCGCTATCGCTCGATCCCGACACCGCACGCGAATTCCACGACGAAACCCTTCCGGCCGAACCCGCCAAGACCGCACACTTCTGCTCGATGTGCGGGCCGAAGTTCTGCTCCATGCGCATCACCCAGGACATTCGCGACGCGATGGCCGACAAGTCACGGGAATTCGCCGAGCACGGCAACCAGGTCTACCTACCCTTGGCGCAATGAGCTTTTTGCCACTGACCCCACCAGGCGAGACGCCCCTGCGGGTGCTGACGATCGCCGGCTCCGACTCAGGCGGCGGTGCGGGCATCCAGGCGGATCTGCGTACCTTCGCCATGCTAGGCGTGCATGGCCTGGTCGCCGTTACTGCCGTGACTGTGCAGAACTCGGTCGGCGTCAAGGGCTTTCACGAGATTCCCCCCGACGTGATCGCGGGTCAGATCGAGGCGGTGGCCTCCGATATCGGTGTACAGGCCGCCAAGACCGGCATGCTGGCGTCGTCGGCGATCATCGACACCATCGCCGACACCTGGCGTGCACAGGGCCTGGCCGGCGCCGTGCCATTGGTCGTCGATCCCGTGTGCGCGTCGATGCACGGCGATCCGCTGCTGCACCCAAGCGCTCTGGATTCGCTTAAGGGACAACTCTTTCCGTTGGCCATATTGGTGACACCCAACCTCGACGAGGTCCGTCTGCTCGTCGACATTGACGTCGTCGACGACGAATCCCAGCGTGAGGCCGCCCGCGCCCTGCACGCACTCGGCCCCAAGTGGGCGCTGGTCAAGGGCGGGCACCTGCGGTCGTCGTCGCATAGCCCCGACCTGCTGTTCGACGGCACGGACTTCTACGAGTTCGACGCGACGCGCATCGACACCGGCAACGACCACGGCGCCGGCGACACCCTGGCGGCCGCCGTCGCCAGCGCGCTCGCCCACGGCTACTCGGTGCCCGATGCGGTGGCATTCGCCAAACGTTGGATCACCGAATGTCTGCGCGCCGCATACCCGTTGGGACACGGCCACGGCCCCGTCTCGGCACTGTTCAGTCTGGGGTCATGAACCTCGACCAGATCGCGGGCGTCGCGCACGAACCGGACGACCAGCGCGAAGGCGCCCCAAAAGGTGTAGTCGTACTGACACACGGCGCCGGCGGCAGCCGCGAATCGCCGCTGCTGATCAAGATCTGCGACGAGTGGGCGAGCCGCGGCTGGCTCGCCGTCCGGTACAACCTGCCGTATCGGCGGCGACGGCCCAAGGGTCCGCCATCGGGATCGGCCGCCAAGGATCAGGACGGAATCGTCGAGGCCATCGCAGTTGCCCACACGCTGGCCGACGGACCGGTGATCGCAGGCGGTCACTCCTACGGCGGTCGGATGACGTCGATGGTGATCGCCGACGAGGCAGCCAATGTCGATGTGCTGACGCTCTTCTCGTATCCGCTGCATCCGCCGGGCAAGCCAGAGCGTGCGCGCACCGAGCACCTGCCCCGCATCGCGGTGCCAACGGTGTTTACTCACGGCACGGCGGATCCGTTCGGAACCCTCGACGAATTGCGCCCCGCTGCCGCACTAATCGGCGCCGCGACCGAGATCGTCGAGGTCACCGGCGCGCGCCACGACCTCGGCTCCAAAACCCTCGACGTTCCCGTCCTCGCGGTCGATGCGGCGCTTCGGCTGCTGCCGTGACGCCCCCGCGATACATTTGCTGCCGTGACCATGCCGC
The DNA here is from genome assembly GCF_035274705.1 of Mycobacterium sp. GTDB lineage: Bacteria > Actinomycetota > Actinomycetes > Mycobacteriales > Mycobacteriaceae > Mycobacterium. The sequence continues at coordinate 32,941 of NZ_DATENY010000068.1, forward strand.
CGGGCAATCCCCCGCCATATCCTCCGCCACCGCCGGCGGGCCCGCAGGGCCCTTATTCGCCCGTGCCGCCGCCTCCTCCGATGCCCTATCAGGCGCCACCGCCGGGCTATTACGCGCCGCCACAGAAACAAACGAACTGGTGGGCGATCATCTCGCTGATCTTCGGCGTCATCGGCGGCGTGCTGATCAGCGTGATCTGCGGCATCGTCGGGCTGAACAAGGCCAAACACGGCCAGGGCGGGCGCGGCATGGCGATCGCCGGGCTGGTCCTTTCCGGGCTGTGGGTGCTGGTGGGCGTCGCCGCCGTCATCATCTACTTCACGATCGGCCAGGGCACGGTCACCGCGACGGACGTCAAGGTAGGCGACTGCCTCAAGGAGATACCGAGCAGCACACGCGTATTGACCGTCGACACCGTCGGCTGCGACCAACCGCACGCCGGTGAGGTATTCGCTGTGCTGCAGATGCCCGCCGGAGATTTCCCCGGGCAGTCCGTGATCGAGAACTACCAGAACAAATGCGAACCGGAGCTGTCCTCGTACTCGCCCGACGCGATCACCGACGACTCGGTTCAGCTCTATGTGTTGTATCCGACCGCGGAGACCTGGGCTCAGGGCGATCGTGCGGTGACCTGCATCGCGACCCTGGATCCGCCGCGGACTGGGACCCTCAAGCGTTGAGTCGATCACGGCGATTGCCGGTACCTGAGGTACCGTCTGGGACATGACTTCGGAGCTTTTCGACGCGGTCATCGTGGGGGCCGGGTTCGGTGGAATCGGCGCGGCGATCCAGCTCAAACGGATGGGCTACGAGAATTTCGTGATCCTCGATCGAGAGGATGACCTGGGCGGGACGTGGCACGTCAACCACTACCCCGGCCTGGCCGTCGACGTCCCCACCACGACCTATTCCTACTTCTTCGAGCCGAACCCGAACTGGTCGCGGTTGTTCTCCGCCGGCGCGGAGATCAAGCAATACGCCGACGATGTCGCCGACAAGTACGACGTGCGCCGCCATATGCGGTTCAACACGACAGTCGAAGGCGCGCGCTGGGATGAAGACGCCAATGTTTGGCGGGTCGCGGTGGCCGGCGGCGAGACGCTGAGCACCCGCTACCTCATCACCGCTACCGGCTTCCTGTCTCAGCCGAAGACACCCGACATCCCGGGTGTCACAAACTTCGAGGGCAAGGTCATTCACACCGCGGACTGGGACGACGACTACGACCCGACCGGCCGACGAGTGGCAATCATCGGCACCGGTGCCACCGCGGTACAGCTGATCCCCGAGCTGGCCAAGAAGGCCGACGAGCTCACCGTGTACCAGCGCACCCCGATCTGGGTCGTCCCGAAGCTCGACGTTCGCTTCGGTGAACGATCCCAGAGGCTTTTCGCGCGGATCCCGTTGACGCAGCGCGCAATTCGGTGGCTGACCGATTCGATCTACGAGTTCATGATCAATACCGCGATCATTCATCACCGGTACTTCCGCCGGCTCAACATCGCCGCGGCGGACCTGTCGAAGATCCACCGGTTCGCGTCGATCCGCGACAAAAAGCTGCGCCGCAGACTCACCCCGGACTACGACTTCGGCTGCAAGCGGCCGACATTCTCCAACGGCTACTACCGCGCATTCACCAAACCGAACGTGCGCCTGCAGACCGACGGCATCGCACGCGTCGAGGCCGACGGCATCGTCAACACCGACGGCTCCCAGACCGAGATCGACACCTTGGTACTGGCGACCGGATTCGACCTGTGGGAGGCCAACTTCCCCGCCATCGAGATCATCGGGCGCGAGGGACGCAACCTCGGAAAGTGGTGGCGCGAAACCCGTTTCCAGGCCTACCAAGGTCTGACGATGCCGTACTTCCCCAACTACCTCAGCCTTGCCAGTCCGTTCGCGTTCCTCGGGTTGAACTTCTTCAACACCATGGAATACCAGATGCGGCACATGGATCGGTTGTTCGGTGAACTCAAGCGTCGCAATGCCACCACTTTCGAGGTGACGGAAGAAGCCAACACGAAGTACCGCGATCGGATGACGGAATTGCTCGGCGATTCGTTGTGGACGATCGGCAATTGTGCGACTTCGCGGTCCTATTACTTCAACCCGCAGGGCGAACCGACGTTGCTGCGGCCGATGTCCACTGCCCGGGCAATCAAAGAGGCGGCGGAATATCCGTTGAGCGACTACCAGATCGCGTGATCAGGAAGGGTCAAGCAGTGTGCCGAAAAGGAATTCGCGTGCCGCGAAGTTCGCCGGGCTGGCAGTGGCCGGCTTCGGGCTGGCCCACTTCACCAGCCCGCAATTGTTCGATGACCTCACCAAGCAGGCGTTTCCGCACAATAGCCGTCAGCATCTCTACATCAACGGCGGCATAGAAGCGGGGCTCGGTGTCGGCCTCAGTGTCCGGCAGACTCGGCCACTGGCCGTCGTCGGCACCATCGGCTACCTGGTCTATTTGGCCGGCAACGTCGCGCGCAGTCGGTAGCGGCCCAGCAGCGTCAGATCCACCATCCGCCCGACGGTCACACGCGTCTGTGCCGAATTCACGTAGCGCATCAGCCGGCCGAGGTCGACCACCAGTGACATCGCGGCGTGCACGGCGAACCGGGCCTGGCCCGGCGTCCAGTCCCTCCGGACGGCCACCAACAGATCCACCCACGCCTCCACGTTGGAGCGCTGCAGGCTACGCAGGATCTTCTGGTCTGCCACCGTCATGTTGAGCCGCTCGGCGTAGTAGACGTAGTCCAATTCCGGCTCTTCAAACGACCTGACCACGTACGCATCGATGATTGTGATCAGCGCCTCCTCGGGATCGGCGACGGTCGTCACGATCGCCGACAATTCAGCCGACAGCCAGTCCGCGGCCCGGCGGAACCCGGCGGCAAGGACGTCGGCCTTGCCCGAGAAGTACTTGTAGATGCCCGACGCCGGCATACCCACCGCCGAAGCGATGTCCTCCATGCTGGTGTCGCGGTAACCCTTGAGGTTGAACAGGCGCATCGATTCGTTAAGCAGCGCTTCGGATTTCGGCGTATCAGCCACCGTCGGTCCTGGCGAACGCGCATCCGGGGTCAGGTCGCCAAGGTCGGGCACCTCGGCGGACAGCACCGCGTCGGCCAATTCGGACAGCAACGCCCGCACTTGGATGGCGGGCAGCTTCGCGCGGTGATCGACGATGCTGCCCGTCACCGACAGCACCGCGGTCGACAGTGTCCACCGCTGACGTGATGTCAGCTCCGGCCGAATCACGGTGAGCGGCTTATGAATCCGATGGTGCACACTGCGCAACTGTGCGATCAGGGTGGCCTGGTCATCACCGCGCAGGTAGCGGCCTTCCCAGCGATAGAGGCCGCCGGACTCGCGGTTGACCATCGCGGTGTCGATCAGCGCGGTGATCAGCCGACGCAGCGTGTCCTGCGGGTCGTCGCCTGCGGCATCGTCGGCGAATGCGGTGCAGTCGACCAACTGCTGGCCGAGGGTGAGCACGGCGGCGCGGAACAGTTCATATTTGCTCGAGTAGTGCCGGTACAGCGCGGCCGCGGAAATGCCGACGCGCGACGCGATCGCCTCCATGCTGACGCCGTAGTAACCGAGCGCACTGAACGCCTCGGCCGAAGCGCGGGCGATCTGCAGCTTGCGGTCCTTCGGCCGACGCCGGACGACGTCACCGCTGATCGGACCCGTGCGCGCCATGGCCAACACCATAACGGAACTTATGCACACAGAGCGGTCCACTTCAGTTGGAAAATCAAGGGAAAGCTCCCGCTCAGGCGAGAATGATCATTAACATAATTGCGTGTAGCGCCATCATCGACTGGCCTACACCGGAATCGTCAGCGCCGCGGTGCTGGCGATCAGACACGGGCTACGCCTCCGAGCTGACCCAAGCGACCGCGTCGGCGATCACGTCGGGCCGCGAATCGCTCGTCGGGAATCGCGACACGGCGTGACATAAGATCTGCCGCGTGAGCCAGCCCGACGGCCCTGCACTGCAACGGCGGCTCGGAACTTTCGACGCGGTGACGATCGGGCTCGGCTCGATGATCGGCGCGGGCATCTTCGCAGCGCTGGGCCCGGCGGCCGCAGCGGCTGGTTCGGGACTGCTGATTGGACTGGCCGTGGCGGCCGTCGTCGCCTACTGCAACGCGACGTCCTCTGCCCGGCTGGCCGCGCTGTACCCGCAGTCCGGCGGCACCTATGTGTACGGCCGCGAACGCCTCGGCGACTTCTGGGGTTACACCGCGGGCTGGAGTTTCGTGGTCGGCAAGACCGCATCGTGTGCGGCGATGGCGCTGACGGTCGGGTACTACGTGTGGCCTGCGTGGGCTCATGCGGTCGCGGTCGCCGCCGTGGTGGCGTTGACCGCGGTGAACTATGCAGGCATTCAGAAGTCGGCGCTGCTGACGCGGGTGATCGTCGCGCTGGTGCTGGCGGTTCTGACGGCGGTGGTGGTTGTCGTCCTCGGCTGGGGCGACCTCGACGGGGCGCGGCTCGCGTTCGGCGACGACATCACTGTCCGAGGCGTGCTGCAGGCCGCCGGATTGATGTTCTTCGCGTTCGCGGGTTACGCCCGCATCGCCACTCTCGGTGAGGAGGTGCGCGATCCCGCCCGCACCATTCCGCGCGCGATACCCATCGCGCTCGGTATCGCGCTGGTCGTGTACGCCGTCGTCGCGGTCGCCGTGCTGACCGAATTAGGCAGCGACGCATTGGCTTCAGCGAGTGCACCGCTGGCGGCGGCCGTGCGCGCTGCAGGTTTGCCGGGCTTCGAACCAGTGGTCCGGGTGGGCGCCGCGATCGCGGCGCTCGGTTCGCTTCTGGCGCTGATCCTCGGTGTCTCGCGGACCACGCTCGCGATGGCACGTGACCGGCATCTGCCGCACGCACTGGCCGCCGTGCATCCGCGGTTCGGCAGCCCTCACCGAGCCGAGGTGGTCGTCGGCATCATCGTCGCCGTTTTCGCTGCCGTTGTCGATGTGCGTGGCGCCATTGGCTTTTCGTCGTTCGCGGTGCTCCTGTACTACGCGATTGCCAACGCGGCGGCATGGACGCTGGGCAGCAGGATCATTCCCGGCGTCGGGCTGGCCGGATGCCTGCTGCTCGCGTTCCTGCTGCCCGACGTGTCGGTCGCCGTGGGCGCGGCGGTGGTGGCGGTGGGCGCCGCCGCGTACTGGGTTCGCCGCGCTAGACGGTGACAGCTTCGGCCGCAAGGGAGTCCCCGCCCACCAAAGTCAGGATGAGCCGGAACAGCCAGTCTGGCTCAGATGGTCGACGCAGCGTCCTGCCCGCGATTGTCGCGCATCCTCCCCGGCTGCGCGCCGTGTTTCTGGACTAGCCAGTGCGCTTCCGATACGCCTCGACGGCGGTCGGCAGCGTCGGGAAGATGCGATCTTCGCCGATCTTCTCCACAAGGCCCGCAGCATCGAGCAAGACACGCAGATCCTGTTTGACCCTGGCCATCGCGAAGACGATTCCACGGCTTGCCAATTCGCTGCGCAGTTGGTCGAGGACGTCGAGGGCGGTCAGATCGACTTCGACGTTGGCTTCTGCATTGAGCACGAACCACTTGACGGGATCCGGATTGTCGTCGACGGCGGCCAGTGCCCTTTCGCGAAAGTTCTCCGCGTTGGCGAAGAACAGAGGTGCGTCGTAGCGGTACACCACTAGCCCGGGCACGCGATCAGCTTCCGGATAGTCGTCGACGTCGTGCATGCCTGCCACGCCGGGGACGAAGCCCTGGATGGCGTCGTGCGGACGCGCCACCCGTCGCAGCAGATCGAGAATCGAGAGCGCGATCGCGACGAGCACGCCGTAGAGCACGCCGAGCAGCAGCACCGACGCTGTAGTGGCGACCGCCAAGATCAGCTCGCTGCGCCGAAATCGGGCCAGCCGCTTGAACTCCGGAACGTCGACAAGACGCAAGGCCGCATACACGACCAACGCTCCGAGCGCTGCCAACGGGAAAAGCGCGAGTACGCCACGGCCAACCACCATCACCGCGAGCACCACGAACAGGCTCACGATCGAATAGAACTGCGTGCGGCCGCCCAGCGCGTCTCCCAACGCGGTGCGACTGCCGCTCGAGCTCACCGGAAAACCGTGCAGCATGCCGGTGCCGACATTGCACACGCCAAGCGCCCGCAGTTCAGCGTTGGCGTCGACGCGCTGATCGTGGCGGGCAGCGAAAGTCCGGGCGGTAAGCACATTGTCGGAGAACGCGACAATCGAAATACCTGCGGCCGGAATGAGCAGCGCCACCAGATCGGCCGCCGAAATGGTCGGCACACCCGGCGCCGGGAACCCGCTGGGGATGTCGCCGACGACCTTGACTCCATAGCTGTCCAACGAGAACACCGCGACTGCCGCCGTTGCGATCAGTATCGCGATAAGCGGTCCCGGAAGGCGAGGCACGAACCAGCTGAGCACGAGCAGCAGGATTAGCACAGCGGCTGCCAATACGATTGTCGGCCAGTGCACCGCATCCAGCCCGGCAACGAATGATCTTATCTGGTCGATGAATTCGTCGCCTTCCACCGAGACACCGGTGACCTTGCCCAGCTGGCTGCCGATCATGATCACCGCAACCCCGGTCATGTAACCGACAAGGACCGGCCGCGACAGCAGATCTGCAAGCACACCCAGCCGAACCACACCGCCGACAAAACAGATCACTCCGACCAGCAGTGCCAGCACGGCGGCCAGCGCCGCGTAGCGAGCGGGGTCGCCCACGGCCAGCGGACCGAGCGTGGTCGCAGTCATCAATGCCGTCGTGGATTCCGGACCCACCGAGAGTTGGCGCGAGGAACCCAGCACGGCGTACACCGCCAACGGCGCGAGTGCGGCCCACAGACCGACGACGGGCGGCAGCCCCGCCACCGTCGCATACGCCATCACCTGCGGGACCAGGTAGGCGGCGACGGTGACACCGGCCACGACGTCCCCACGCAACCAGTCCCGCTGATATCCGCGAAATTGCGCAAGCCCCGGCAAGATACTCATGTGATCCCGCTGAAATGGAAACACGTCGAGGCACGCCACGACGCCGACTTCGTCGTCGCACCCGACGAGCGCCTCGGCTGGGGCCGCACCATCGGGCTCGGCGCGCAGCATGTGGTGGCGATGTTCGGCGCCACCTTCTTGGTACCGGTGCTGACCGGCTTCCCGCCGGCCACCACGCTGCTGTTCTCCGGGGTCGGCACGGTGCTGTTCCTGCTGATCACCGGCAACCGGCTGCCCAGCTATCTGGGGTCGAGCTTCTCGGTGATCGCGCCGGTCACCGCCGCGGTCGCCTCGCACGGGAGCGGCAGCGCGTTGGGCGGGCTGATCGCCGTCGGCATCGTGTTGATCCTCATCGGTGTCACCGTGCACTTCGCCGGAACCGGCTGGATCGACCTCGTCCTGCCGCCGGTGGTCACCGGCGCGATCGTCGCGCTGATCGGCTTCAACCTGGCGCCGGCCGCCAAGTCGAACTTCGAAAAGGGCCCGCTCGTCGGCATCGTCACATTGGTGCTGCTGGTCGCGACGCTCGCGTTCTTCCGCGGCATCATCGGCCGGCTGGCGATCTTCCTGGCAGTCGTCGCGGGATACGTTTTGGCGCTGATCCTCGGGGACGTGGACACATCGAAGATCGCGGCGGCGCCGTGGCTTGGGCTCCCCCAATTCCAGACGCCGACCTTCACGTGGTCGGTGCTGCCGATGTTCCTACCCGCGGTCATCGCGCTGGTCGCCGAGAACATCGGGCACGTGAAGTCGGTCGGGCAGATGACGGGCAGGGACTTCGACCCGATGATCGGCCGCGCGCTCGCGGCTGACGGGGTGGCGACGACGCTGGCCGGGTTCGGTGGCGGTTCGGCGACCACAACGTACGCCGAGAACATCGGCGTCATGGCCGCGACGCGTGTGTATTCGACGGCTGCGTACTGGATCGCCGCCGCGGTGGCGATCGCCTTGTCGCTGTGCCCAAAGGTGGGAGCGGCGATTTCAGCGATTCCACCGGGTGTGCTCGGCGGTGCGACGATCGTGTTGTACGGCTTGGTCGGTGTGCTCGGCGTTCGCATCTGGTTGACCAACCACGTCGACTTCTCCAAACCGCTGAACCAGATGACCGCGGCGATTCCGCTGATCATCGGCATTGCCGATTTCACTTGGCAGGCAGGTGATTTGACGTTCACCGGTATCGCATTGGGATCGATCGCCGCGCTGCTGGTGTACCACGGCATGCGGGTGCTCGGCCTCAGGCCGGATCGAGCAACGCAACACGTAGCGCCCCGCCCCTGACCTACAGTTCGAACCGTGCGTCGCACTTGGACCTGGACTTTCGACCTGCCGCCGGATCGGCTCTGGCCGGTGCTGGCGGATACCAACCGGTTCAACGAGGCGATGGGCCTGCCGGCCTACACGCTCGAGCAAACGCCGCAACCAAACGGGACGGTCGTTCGCCGCGGGCGGGGCAAGGCCGCGGGCTTCGCGCTCGAATGGGAGGAGAAGCCGTACGAGTGGATCGCGGGTCGGCACTTCCGCCAGTCGCGCGTGTTCACGAAGGGTCCGTTTCGCCGTTTCGGCCCGGTGTTCGACATCGAGCCGGACGGCAAGGGCGGCTCGCACGTCACCTACGCACTCGAATGGGAGCCGCTGAGCTTGGTCGGCCGCGCATTCGGCGCGCGGCTCGCCGCCCAGGCGGGTGAGGCGGTTGGGAAACGCACCCTCGAGGCCGTCGCCTTTGCGCGTGGCGAGCGGGTGGGCGAGCGCCTCACGCCGTTCGAGTTGCCGCCGCCGCAACTTCCACCCGGCGCGCGGGAGCGGGCAGCGACGCTGGCCCGCGAAATCGACCGCAGCCCTTACGGCAACGGCCTCGGCCCCCGGCTCGCCGACATTGTGCTTGGCAGCATGGCCACCGACGTTGCCCATCTCAAACCGAAGGTGCTTGCTGTCGATCTCGGCGTTCCGCTGCGGGCGACGATCGAGGCTTGCCTCGCAGGCGTGAAGGCGGGTCTGCTCACCATGAAGTGGGGTCTGCTCTGCCCCAACTGCCGCGGCGCAAAGCTCAGCGTCAGCACACTCTCCGACTTGCCGCGCGGCGCGCATTGTTCCTCGTGCAACATCGATTACGACCGCGACTTCGAGAAGAATGTGGAGCTCTACTTCGCCCCGGCGCCTGCCATCCGGCGGGTTGCCGACGGCGGGTTCTGTCTTTCCGGCCCGATGGGAACGCCCCATGTCGCCGTGCAGGTGCTCCTGGATCCGGGCGAACGGCGCAACGTCAGCGTCGATCTGCCGCCCGGCTCGTATCGACTCCGCACCATGCATCCCGGCGTCTTCGTCGACTTCGACCACGACTCAGGGCCGTTCCCCGGCTTACACATCACGGCGTCAGGCGTTGAGGTGCGCAGCGCCACGGATCATCCAGGCGAGGCGGGAAGCGTGGAGTTCGTGAACGATGCGGGCTTCGAACTCGCGGCCCTGATCGAGGACCGCACTTGGGTGCGCGATGCCCTGACCGCACCCGAAGTGATCTCGCTGCAGGCGTTCCGCGATCTGTTCGCCGAGGCGACCCTGAGGCCCGGCGACGATGCGGGCGTCAGCCAGGTCGCACTGCTCTTCACTGACCTACAGGGCTCGACGGCGCTCTATGAACGGGTGGGCGATGCCGCCGCGTACAACCTCGTCCGCAAGCATTTCGCGCTGTTGGCCGCGATCGTGCGCGACCATGACGGCGCGGTGGTCAAGACCATCGGCGATGCGGTGATGGCCGCGTTCAGCGATCCGGCGCAGGCGGTGCGCGCGGCGCTCGCCATGCAGGAGAAGATCGGCTCGTCTGAACACGGAGTCTCCGACCTCGTCCTCAAAGTGGGCGTCCACGCCGGCCCCAGCGTCGTGGTGACCCTGAACGACCGCCTCGACTACTTCGGATCGACCGTCAACATGGCCGCCCGCCTGCAGGGCCAGAGCATTGGCGGCGACATCGTGTTGTCGACCTCCGTCGCCGACGATCCCGAAGTGCGCGAAATGCTAGCCACCGTGCCTGCGCGACGAGAGACAGTCGCGCTCAAGGGTTTTGCCGATCCCGTTGGTTTCATACGCCTACTCACAGGGGCTCAGGCGGGGTCGTCACTTCGTCACCTGGATCGCTAAGGCGTACTCCGGTGCCGCTGATCGCGCGGTGGAACGCCGTTGACACCCTCGACCGACTGCGCGTAGGTGCCGACCGCGAATGCAACGGCCGGCGCCATGACCGACAGCGCGTGGCGGTCGATGTGGTCGACAATGTCGTGTGAAGTCAGGTAGTTCGGGTCGAAGGGAACGCCCGCCTGCCCGCCCCAAAGCCGCGCCTGCACTTCGGTTTTCCGTTGTGACGCGCCGGTCGTCGCACCGCCGATCGGAATTCCGGCAGCGAGGAACGCGCTGTAGCCGACGGTTCTGGAAAGCGGCATGTCAGCGGGGCGCACTCCGGCCAGGTTGAGGTAGCCCGCCAGCGTCCGTTCGATACCGGCCGAGCCACCCGGCACGGTGCTGGCCGGGATGTCCGGATTGGGTTGCCCAGACTGGTCACCGTCGTAGGTGAAGTAGCCGGCGTTCGGCGAGCCGAGCATGTCGAAGTCGAGGTAGAGCGCGATGTCGTCGAGTTGGTCGGTGTTCGATCCAGCCAGATACTTCGTTGGTCCCTCCCCCTCGGACGCCCAGAAGGTGAACCGCACGGCATTGGTGAGCTTCGGTTGCGATCCCAAGGCCGATGCGGTTTCCAGAAGCGCGGCCACCCCGGAGCCGTTGTCGTTGACGCCGGGACTGTGCGGCGAGCTGTCTAGGTGAGCGCCCGCGACGACGACGTTTTTCGTATCGCCGGTCTTGGTCTGTGCGACCACGTTCCGGGCTTTCTTCATCACGGGCTTACCGTCCAGCACCAGCTTCACCGGCGCGCTGGTGCGGCGCACGGCCGCGTCGGCATCGTTGTCGATGACCCCGACCGGGATGGTCAGCCGCTGGTAGTAGCCCGGCGTGAACAGGCCCGGGGGACTGCCGGCGGGTCCAGGCCTGCTGACGACCAGCAGGCCGACGGCGCCCTTGGCCACGGCAGTGTTCTGCTTGTCGACGACCGAACAGCCGGTGTCATCGACGACGGCGATGGCCCCTTTCACCGACACGGTGCCGTAGTCGGCGGGCCCACAGCCACGAGCCGCCGGCGGCCGCAGCGTGATTGCGTTGAGCCCGCCGAGCGCCGTCGTGACGAGCAGTGAGGCCTGGTCGACGTGGTAAGCGCGGCCGCCGACCGTCAGTGTCGGGTTTCCGGTCTGCGTGCTCGCGAGACGGTCGAATTCTGGCGTCTGGACGTCAAATCCCTTGTCCTTCAACGTCTGCACCACGTAGTCAAGGCTGGCGTCATAGCCAGGTGTGCCCTCGGCGCGGCTGCTCTGATTGGCGTCGGCGATCTCCTGCAGCTTGCGAAGTTGGGTATAGATGCCATCGACGGTGACCTTGCCCGCGAGTTCACGGGCCAGATCAGGCGTCGCTGATTTGTCCGACGACGAACACGATGTCAGCGCGGCAACCGCGAGGACTGCGACAGCTGTCGCGCACATCCTCCTCATGACGCGAGCACGTGACGGGTGCGGTCGTCGCGCACCGGGACGCCGTTGCGGCCGCCTTGATCCTGCGCGTAAAGACCAACGGCGTAGGCGATCCCGCCGGCGTTGATCTCCAACGCCGTGCGATCGACGTGGTCAAGCGTGTCGGTCGCCTTGTGGTAGTTGGGATCGAACGGCTCACCCGCTTGGCCGCCCCATTTCTTGGCCTGCTCGTCGGACATCTTTTCTTCGGCCCCGGAGAAGATGCCGCCTGAGGGCACCCCGGACTGCGTGAAGCCGTCGTAGTCCGACCGGCCGTCAAATGAGGTGTCCTCCGGAGGTTTACCGGCACGGTTGAGGAACGCGGCCAGTGTCCGTTCAAGGCCGGCGGAACCTTCGGGCACCCGCGGCACGCCGTCGTCCGGTTTACGTGGGGCGGACTGGTCGCCGTCGTAGGTGAAGTACCCGGGGTTTGGCGAGCCGAGCATGTCGGCGTTCAGATAGAGCGCGATGTCCTTCAGTCCGTCGAGGTCGAGAGACTCGACGTAATTGTTCGACCCCAGCAAGCCGACCTCCTCGGCACCCCAGAACCCGAACCGCACGGCGTTGCGCACCTGTGGTGAATTGCCCAGCTGCAGCGCAGTTTCCAGCAGCGCTGCCACGCCGGAGCCGTTGTCGTTGATGCCGGGTCCGGCAGGCACGCTGTCCAGGTGTGCGCCGACCATCACGACGTCGGCCGTCGAACCGGTCTTCGTCTGCGCGATGACGTTGCGGGTGCGGTCGGTCTTTACGCCGGCGTCGAGCTTGATGGTGGTGTTGCCCGGCTGGGCCCGCAGCCGCTCGCCCGAGGCCTTGGTCACGCTGATGACCGGGATTTTCACGTCGGCCTGTTCACCGAGAGTGCCACCCATTTCGTCGCCGTCCTCGTTGTTGGCGACGATCAGCGCCAGTGCGCCGCGCTGGGCAGCCACCGCTTGCTTCACCGCGAACTGGCACTTGCCGCGATCCACCAGCACGATGGCGCCGGCGACCGGCAGGCCGTCGTAATCCGAGGCCGTACACCCTGGCGAGTCTTCAACGCGTGCTGGCAGCAGCGGCCCCGATACGCCGTCGGGCGGCGTGCCGATCGTGAACTCCAGTGCCTTGGCGGCGACCTTGTTACCCGCCACGGTCAGTGACGGCTCCTTGGCGAACGGCAGACGCACTTCGAACTCCGGTGTCTGCACGTCGAAACCCTTGTCTCGCAACGTATTGGCCACATAGTCCACGCTAGCGTCATAGCCGGATGTGCCGAGGGCGCGAGTACCGTCGTGGGCGTCGGCGATCTCCTGCAACTTATGCAGATGGGTCATCATCGCGTCGGCAGTGACCTGCTTCTGCAAACCCGACGCGAAGTCTGCGGCTGGACCGGACGCGGCGACGGACGAAGTTGACGGTTGTGGCGACGGCTGCGTTCGCGTCGCACGTCCGCATCCGCCCAGCGCCACAGTGGTCACAGCCGCCGTCAGAACAGCCAACATCGCCAGTGATCTGCGCCCCATCGGGACCACGTTAGCCTCCGGCTCAGGCGTCGCGACGATTCACCACCACGACCGCCGCCAGGAAGACCACTCCGACGACCGCGGCGAAGTACACCAGCGAACCCAGCACATCCCACGGCATGGCGTACGCCGGATACAGCCACTGCACGTCGATGAACAGGAACATGTTCGCGAACGGGAGATACGGCCCGATCTCCGAAGCGATGCTCGGCAGGTTGCCGACCACGGGCTCGACCAGCAACGGCCACAACAGCAGCACGGCGACCGCACCGGCCGCATGTCGCAGCAGCGCCGCAACCGCCACTCCGAGCACCGCTGCGAGCACCGCGAACAACGCGATCGCGCCGACCGGACGCCACGCATCCGGCCGCGCCAGCGACAGTTGCGAACCGACCAACGGCGGCGCCGCCAACTTCGCGACCACGAGCGCGCCGATCACCATCACCGCGGCATAGACCGCAGAGAAGACCGCCGTGACAGTCGCTTTCGCGAGCAACACCAGCGTCCGATTGGGCGTGGCCATGAAGGTCGTACGGATCATCCCGCTGCGATACTCACCGGTCACCGTCATCGCCGCCAGGACCATCAGCACCGGCACACCGAACACCGCCGCACCCGTCGCTGCCCTTTCCGGCGGTAGCGGAGCCGCGCCGTATGCAGTCGCTCCCTGCACCGCGGCCAGGCCGAGGCTGAGCACCGCGACGGCGAGCGCCGACCACAACAGTGACCGGGTGGTCGACAACTTGATGCGCTCGGAATTCAGCACAGCAACGGTGCTCATTGGCTCACCGCCCGGTATTCGACGGCCTGATCGGTGAGCTGCATATAGGCCTCCTCGAGGGAGGCCTGCTGAGCACTCAGCTCGTGCAGCGTGATCACGTTGCGGGAGGCCAGGTCGCCGACGACCTCGATGGCCGCGCCGCGCACCTGCAGCGCGGAGCCGTCCGGTTCTGTGTGCGTCTCGAGTCCGGCGTCATCGAGCACTTGCTGGAGCACGTCCAGCTGCGGGCTGCGGACTCGCACGGTGTGGGCGCCCGAGCGGGCGACGAACTCGCTCACCGTCGTCGACGCGATCAACTTGCCTTTGCCGATGACGACCAACCGGTCTGCGGTGTTGGCCATCTCCGCGAGCAGATGGCTGGACACGAACACCGTGCGGCCCTCGCCGGCCAGTGTGCGCATCAGCGTGCGGACCCACCGAATGCCTTCGGGGTCAAGGCCGTTGACCGGCTCGTCGAAGAGCAGCACCGGCGGGTCACCCAGCATTGCGGCCGCGATGCCGAGCCGCTGACTCATGCCCAATGACAGCGTGCCGGCGTTGCGATCGGCAACGGCGGCCAGGCCGACCATGTCGAGCACCTCGTCGACTCTGCCGGCGGGAATGCGGTTGCTCGCGGCGATCCAGCGCAGATGGTCGCGCGCCGACCGGCTGGGATGCGCCTGCCTGGCGTCCAGCAGCGCGCCGACTGTGCGCAACGGGTCGGTCAGCTGACGGTACGTTTTGCCGTCGACGGTGGCGGTGCCCGACGTGGGATGGTCCAGGCCGAGGATCAGCCGCATCGTCGTGGTCTTGCCCGCGCCGTTGGGGCCCAGGAACCCGGTGACCATTCCGGGTTCTATCGAACAGCTCAAGTCGTCGACAGCGCGTGTTCGGCCAAATACTTTGGTCAGGCCCGCCAACTCGATCACGTTCGCGAGAGTACGGATTGTGATGAAAAGCGCGCAAAATTCATCAGAAACCGTACTCTCGGCACGTCCTATACCGCCTGGGCGACGACGAGGTCCGCGACTGCACGCATTCCTGCCGCATTGGGATGCAACGGCGCTGCCCTGCCGGGGATCGGCAACCCGAACTTGGTCGTCCACGGCTCCGCCGACCATGCGTGATGGTCGCGACTGGCTTCGGCGGCCCGCACCAATCCGCATCCCGCGTCGGCGGCCGCTTCGGCGGTCAACCGTTCCAAGGTCTCGGCGACGTGACGCCCCAACGCGGCGTCGGTGTCTGACAGCGGCGGCGCGGGCGTCCCCGCCGGCGGCAGCAGCGTCAGGTAGTCCACGAACAGCACCGTCGCGCGCGGCGACCGTTCGCGCAGTGTGCGGCCGACCTCCTTCAGCGATTCGGCCACATCTGCCAGCGCACGATCGCGCACCGCCGGGTCAAGCCGATCACGAAGCACGCCTGAAAGTATCGGCAGGCGGCGAACAATGCTCGGGAAACCGGCGGTGAACAGGAGCGGCACATATCCGGCGTCGTTGCCGCCGATCGTCACCGTGACCAGATCCTCCGACCCGTCCAGTGCGTCGATCTGCGGCGGTGCTCCGTTTTGGCGCTCGCGAAGCACATGGGCAGTGGTGGCGCCGGAGTACGTCACGTCGACGAGGTCGAGGCTCAGCTTGTCGGCGACGAGATGCGGATAGTTGCGCGCCGAGCGGCCGGCGCGAAGGGGTGCACCGTCGGCGCCCGGGCGGATACCCGGGCCGGCAGCCATCGAACTACCAAGCGCCACATAACGACTCATAACGCGGGGCTCGACGCCTGCGCCCAGAACCTCTTGGGAATACGGCCCGCCTGCCGTGCGAGATACCCGGCGGTGACGGCTGCAGCCATCGCGGCGGCCATGGTCGGCGGGTCGGCGGCGCGGGTCACGGCGGTGGCGAGAAGCACCGCGTCGCAACCCAACTCCATCGCCATCGCCGCATCGCTTGCGGTGCCGATGCCCGCGTCGAGAACCACCGGGACGTTCGCCTGTTCGACGATCATCGCGATGTTGTGCGGGTTCGCGATACCCAGACCCGTTCCGATCGGCGAACCCAGCGGCATCACCGCGGCGCAGCCGGTGTCCTCCAAACGCCGGGCCAGCACCGGGTCGTCATTGGTGTAAGGCAGCACGACGAAGCCGTCGTCGACCAATTGCTCTGCGGCCCTGATTAATTCGACGGCATCAGGCAGCAGCGTGCGTTCGTCGGCAATGACCTCGAGTTTGACCCAGTCGGTGCCCAACGCCTCGCGGGCCAGCTGCGCGGTCAGCACCGCCTCTGCGGCGCCGCGGCATCCGGCGGTATTCGGCAGCGGCGTGATGCCGAGCCGGTTCAGCAGGTCGAGGACGCCGGTGCCGCTTTCGGCGTCGACGCGGCGCATCGCGACGGTGGTCAGCTCAGTGCCCGACGCGATAAGCGCCTGCTCGAGCACGGCGAGATTCGCGGCGCCGCCCGTACCCATGATCAGCCGCGAGCCGAACTCACGGCCCGCGATAGTCAGTTTTGCCGATGAGCCGTTTGCGCGAAGAGAATCAGCAGCGTCAGCCACCCTGCACCGCCGTCACCACTTCCACCCGCGCGCCGTCTTTGAGCGCGGTGTGCCAATCGGATCGCGGCACCACCGCCCAATCCACCGCCACCGCGATGCCCTTTTCCGGGAAACCGAGGGTTTCCAGCAGCGCGGCGACGGTCATCTGATCGTCGACCTCGACCGCTTCATCGTTGACGGTCACCTTCATCGACTTGCTCCCACCGTGACGTTCAATTCGGCCGCGATCCGCTCGGCGGTCCACGGCGCGAGCAGGAATCCGTTGCGGCCGTGCCCCGCAGCGACCAGTGTGCACTCATCGAGCCGCTCGACGATCGGCAACCCGTCCGGCGTCATCGGCCGCAAACCGGCGGCGCATTCGGCGAACTCGTACTCGCCCAGCGCCGGCATCACCGCGCACGCGTCGTCGAGCAACTCGCGCACACCGGTGACGGCGGGCGCCGTGTCGCGGCCGTGCTCGTATTGCGTCGCGCCGACGACCACCCCATCGAACCGCGGCACCAAGTAGACCTGACGGCCGTGCACGCGGGCGCGGATCACCCGCCGCGGCACCGGCATACATCCGCGCCGCCAACGCAGCCGAAGCACCTCGCCCTTGACCGGGCGGATCGGCAGACCCGGCCACAGCGCAGGCGCGTCAATGCCGTTGGCGATCACCACGGCATCGGCCTGTGCTTCCGACAGGTGACCTAGGGGTGGTGCCCACTGCACGCCGAGCCGTTCGCAATGCGAAGCCAACGCCTCGACGACTGCTCGATTGTCGACCGCCAGTTCGGTTTCAGCGACGAAGCCGTGCCGAATGCCTTGCGCCAGAAGCGGTTCGATATCTCGGGCGGCCGACGTCAGGGTCACGGGATGTCCTTGGGCGGCCAGCCACTCGCCGACGGTCTTCAAGTCCGCTGCGTCGGCGCGGTCGACGGCGACCACCAGCGATTCTCGCGCGGTGACGACGTCGTCGGGCAGCCCGTCCAGGAAACCGCCATGCCACATCGCCAACGACTCCAGACCCAGCTGGAGCAGACGCTCCTCGCCGGGCCAGCCCTCACTGTGCGGGGCCAGCATGCCGCCGGCCACCCATGACGCGCCCTTGTCGTCGCCTCTGTGCACGCGCACGGTCCAGCCGTCCAGCGCGGCCCGGCGCGCGACGGACAGTCCGATGACGCCGCCACCGATGACGGCAAGCGATCCCATAGCCGGCGAGCCGGCAATTCGGCCTTTGGTCAATTCCCTCCCTTCGCCGGCATGACCCGGATCAGGTGTGACGGTAAGGGCAGGCCTGCCCACTCTCAGTCTCCGGTTCCCGGGACTCCCGTGTCGGCCCTCCACGGTAGTCGTTACCGTCGCCGTGTGCACAAACCTCGTGAACGCCTGCGCTCGCGTCTCGCTGCTGCGCAGCTGTACCTGTGCACCGACGCCCGCCGGGAGCGCGGGGACCTGGCGGAATTCGCCGACGCAGCGCTGTCCGGCGGGGTCGACATCATCCAGCTTCGGGACAAGGGCTCGTCCGGTGAGCAGAGGTTCGGCCCGCTCGAAGCCCGTCAAGAACTCGAGGCTCTCGAGGTGCTCGCCGACGCGGCGCGACGCCACAATGCGCTGCTCGCCGTCAACGACCGCGCCGACATCGCGCTTGCCGCAGCCGCCGACGTGTTGCACCTCGGTCAGGACGACCTGCCGCTCGACATTGCGCGCGACATCGTCGGGCCGGATCCGGTGATCGGCCGCTCCACGCACGACAACGCGCAGGTCCAAGCCGCGGCGACCGAGAACATCGACTATTTCTGCGTAGGTCCGTGCTGGCCGACGCCGACCAAACCGGGCCGCTCAGCGCCGGGCCTCGAGCTGGTCCGCTTCACGGCTGAACTGGCTTCCGGAGCCGCGGAGTCGGCGACATCCGGTTGGGACAAGCCATGGTTCGCGATCGGCGGCATCGACGACGAGCGACTGGCCCAGGTGCTCGCCGCCGGTGCGCGCCGCGTCGTCGTGGTGCGGGCGATCACCGCCGCCGACGATCCAGCGGCCGCCGCCGGCCGGCTCAAAGCTCGGCTTGCAACAGCGGAATAGTCGCTGCCACCTCGCGCAACCGCTCCCAGCTGGCGGCGAACCCCGGATGCAAGGGCAGCTCGGCGACCTCGTCCACCGCGACCCAGCGCAGTTCCGCACTCTCGCGGTTCGGCACGGTCTCGAGCAGTTCTGCGGCGTCAGCGATCACGGTGGTGTATGTCCAGTAGGCGCCGCCCGTCCCCGAAATTTCAGCGGTGACGACGGTGGCGCGCACCGTCAGCTGGTCGGCGGGCAGCCCGGCTTCCTCGTGCGCCTCGCGCACAGCCGCCTGCTCAGGCGTTTCGTGGCTGTCACGCGCGCCCCCGGGCAGGGCCCATGTCCCGCCCTGATGGCTCCACGGCGCGCGGTGCTGCAGCAGGACCGCCGCCGAACCATCCGGTTGCGGCGCACGCAGCAGCAGGCCGGCCGCGCCGTGTCTGCCCCAATAGGCGGCGCCGGTGTCGGACACCACCCAGCCGTCACCGTCGCCATGCACGGCTTCAGCTTAGGGAACACGCGGAAAAGTCGCGGTCGTCGAATGCCCGCACGTCACCCGTGAAACTCTTAGAATTCTTTTATAGAGTTGGCAGTGGTTCGGGGACGATAGCCGGAGAGCAGCGAAAAGATGAGGTCCGCGCACACGTGACTGTGGAGTTGGCGCACCCCTCGACCGAGCCTCTTGCGTCGCGGTCGCCGACAACGCCAGCGCACCCACGCTGGTGGTTTTTGTGGACCACCCCCGGCCGGATCCTGACCATCGGAGTCGTCCTGTCGGCGCTCGTGGTCGCCAGCGCGTTTGCCACGTCGACGACGATCAACGACCGCCAACAAGCGCTGACCACCGTTCTCAACCACACCGAGCCGTTGTCGTTCGCGGCTGGGCAGCTCTACACCACGCTGTCGGTGGCCGATGCCGCCGCGGCGACCGCGTTCATCGCGGGCGCCGAACCGCGCGACGTCAGGCAGCGCTACGAGCAGGCCATCACCGACGCGGGTGTCGCGGTCACCCGAGCGTCCAGCGGGCTGACCGACGAGCCGATGGTGCAACTCCTCGGCCGGGTCAACGCCCAACTCTCGGTGTACACCGGGCTGATCGAGACCGCCCGCACCAACAACCGGGCCGGCAATCCGGTCGGCTCGTCGTATCTGTCCGAGGCGTCGTCATTGATGCAGACGCAGATCCTGCCCGACGCGCAGCGGCTTTACGAGCAGACCTCGGCGCGGGTGGACGCCGAGACGACCGCGTCGGCGCGAATTCCCGGGCCGGTCATACTCGTGGTGCTGGCGACGTTGTTGTTCGGCGCGTTCGCAAATCGCTGGCTGGCCCGCCGCACCCGCCGCCGGGTGAATATCGGTTTTGTGGCCGGCGGCCTTGCCGTGCTGATTATGTTGATATGGGTGGGCACGGCGCTCGTCATCTCGACTGCAGACAGCCGCAGCGCGAAAGACACTGCGGCTGAGTCCCTCAAGACTGTCACCACCCTTGCGATCACCGCCCAACAGGCGCGAGCCGACGAGACGCTGTCGTTGATCCGCCGCGGCGATGAGAACGTGCGAAAGCAGTCCTACTACCAACGCATCGACATGATGGCCCAGCAACTGTCCGACTACCTGTCCCGCGAGGACGCGATCGACAAGAACGACCTGTCCGACGCCGAGCAGTTGCTCAAGAAATGGCGGGCGGCCGACGACCGGATCAACGCCTACATCGCGGTGGGCAACTACCAGGCAGCCACACAGGTCGCGCTGGGCACCGGTGAAGACGACTCCACTCCCGCATTCGACAAGCTCGACGCGGCACTGAGCAAGGGCATCGAAGAGGGCCGCAGCCAGCTGCGCAACGACATCCTCAACGCCCGCCGGGTGTTGTCGGGCGCGACCGTGGGCGCCGCGGTTCTGTCTGTCGTCGCCGCGGTGGCGGTGGCGCTGGGGTTGTGGCCTCGACTTAGCGAGTACCGATGAAGCCCGACGAACGTTCCTTACCGCTCGACAATTCGCGAAAATATCGAGCGGTAAGGAACGTTCGCGCCAACCGATTGTGTGTCCTGCTCGCCGTGGCGGCGATGCTCAGCGGCTGCGCACAGGGCGCGGCGGTGATGCCGACGCCCGGTGTCACGCTGGCGCCGCCGGCCCCTGCGGGCTTGGAGGAGCTGCCACCACAACCGGCGAAGGCGCCGACGATCGACGACGAATGCAACCGCACCGCGAGCCTGCGGCCCTTCCCCACCAAGGCCGACGCGGACGCCGCGGTCACCAACATCCGCAATCGTGGCCGGCTGATCGTCGGGCTCGACATCGGCAGCAATCTGTTTTCCTTCCGCGACCCGATCACCGGCGAGATCACCGGCTTCGATGTCGACATCGCCGGCGAGATCGCCCGCGACATCTTTGGCACCCCGTCACAAGTGGAGTACCGGATCCTGTCGTCGGCCGATCGCATCGCGGCGCTGCAGAACAACCAGGTCGACGTCGTCGTCAAGACAATGACCATCACCTGCGACCGCAAGAAGCTCGTCAACTTCTCCACCGTCTATCTGAATGCCAACCAGCGCATCCTGGCTGCCCGCGACTCGACAATCTCGCAGCCGTCCGATCTGTCGGGCAAGCGGGTTTGCGTCGCGAAGGGCACGACGTCGCTGCAGCGCATCCAGCAGATCACCCCGCCGCCGATCATCGTCGGGGTGGTGACGTGGGCCGACTGCCTTGTCGCGTTGCAGCAGCGCCAGGTCGACGCGGTCAGCACTGACGACTCGATTCTGGCCGGGCTGGTGGTGCAGGATCCTTATCTGCACATCGTCGGTCCGAGCCTCAACGAGGAGCCCTACGGCATCGGCATCAACCTGCAGAACACCGGGCTGGTGCGGTTCGTGAACGGAACGCTGGAGCGCGTGCGCCGGGACGGCACCTGGAATACGTTGTACCGCAAATGGTTAACTGTGCTCGGCCCGGCCCCGGCACCGCCAGTCGCGAGGTATTCGGACTGATGGCCGAGGCACGAAATTTCGAGGAGGGCCCAGCAACCCAGCCGGCGACTTTCGACGAGCTCGACATGGATTCCGTGGCCACCATGCGACCGATGGCCACCCAGGCGGTGTTCCGGCCACATTTCGACGAGGACACCGACAGCACGTCCGACGGCACCGAGGACACGGAACCGCACGACCATACGACCATGGTGACGAGGGCGCTGTCGCCGACGCGGCGCCTCGGCGGCGGGCTGGTGGAGATTCCACGGGTGCCCGCGAAGGACCCGCTCCAAGCGCTGATGACCAATCCGGTTGTGGCCGAATCGAAGCGGTTCTGCTGGAACTGCGGAAGGCCGGTCGGCAGATCCTCACCCGACGGCCGCGCGCTGTCGGAGGGATGGTGCCCGCACTGCGGCAGCCCGTATTCGTTTCTGCCGCAGTTGAGTCCGGGGGACGTGGTCATCGACCAGTACGAGATCAAGGGCTGTATCGCGCACGGTGGTCTGGGGTGGGTGTACCTCGCCTACGACCAGAACGTCAACGACCGTCCGGTCGTGCTCAAGGGTCTGGTGCATTCCGGGGACGCCGAGGCGCAGGCAATCGCGATGGCCGAGCGCCAGTTCCTCGCCGAGGTAACGCATCCGGGGATCGTCAAGATCTACAACTTCGTCGAGCACAAAGACAAGCACGGTAATCCCGTCGGCTACATCGTCATGGAGTATGTCGGCGGGACGTCGCTCAAACAGGCCAAGGGCGACAATCTGCCGGTTGCCCAGGCGATCGGCTTCATGCTCGAAATCCTTCCCGCCCTTGGTTATCTGCATTCGATCGGTTTGGTCTACAACGATCTCAAGCCCGAGAACATCATGGTGACCGAGGAGCAGCTCAAGCTGATCGACCTCGGCGCGGTATCGCGGATCAATTCGTTCGGATACCTATACGGCACACCGGGTTACCAGGCTCCCGAGATCGTGCGGAGCGGTCCGACCGTCGCGACCGACATCTACACGGTCGGCCGCACGCTGGCCGCGCTGACGCTGAATCTGCGTACGCGCAAAGGGCGTTACGTCGACG
Source organism: Mycobacterium sp. (assembly GCF_035274705.1). Lineage (GTDB taxonomy): Bacteria > Actinomycetota > Actinomycetes > Mycobacteriales > Mycobacteriaceae > Mycobacterium. The sequence goes on from NZ_DATENY010000068.1 coordinate 55,436, forward strand.
GGTTGCCCGAGGACGATCCGGTGCTGGCCGAATACGACTCGTTCGGCCGGCTGCTGCGCCGGGCCATCGACCCGGATCCGCGGCGGCGGTTCGGCAGTGCCGAAGAGATGTCGGGTCAGCTGCTCGGCGTGCTGCGCGAGGCGGTGGCGCAGGACACTGGGGTGGCGCGGCCAGGTTTGTCGACGGTCTTCTCCCCGACGCGGTCCACATTCGGCGTCGATCTGCTGGTGGCGCACACCGACGTGTACCTCGACGGGCAGGTGCATTCGGAGAAGCTGACCGCGCAGGAGATCGTCAAGGCATTGCCGGTGCCATTGGTGGACCCCGCCGACGTCGGGGCGGCCGTGTTGTCTGCAAGTGTGCTGAGCCAACCCGTGCAGACGCTGGACCAGCTGCGGGCTGCGCGTCACGGGGCACTGGACTCGGAGGGTATCGACCTGTCTGAGTCTGTGGAGCTGCCGCTGATGGAAGTCCGCGCGCTGCTGGATCTTGGCGATGTCGCGAAGGCGACTCGAAAGCTCGACGACCTCGCCGACCGTGTCGGCTGGCGTTGGCGGCTGGTGTGGTTCCGTGCTGTGGCGGAGATGTTGTCAGCCGACTACGATTCGGCGACAAAGCATTTCACCGAAGTGCTCGACACGCTTCCCGGCGAACTGGCACCGAAGCTCGCACTGGCCGCGACGGCCGAGCTGTCCGGAAACACCGACGAATGCAAGTTCTACAACACGGTGTGGTGCACCGACAACGGTGTGATCTCGGCGGGGTTCGGGCTGGCGCGTTGGCAGTCGGCGGCGGGCGACCGTGACGCGGCGGTACGCACGCTGGATCAAGTGCCGTCCACCTCAAGGCATTTCACGACGGCGCGGTTGACGAGCGCGGTGACCTTGCTGTCGGGACGGTCGACGAGCGAGATCACCGAGCAACACATTCGCGATGCCGCCCGCCGTGTCGAGGCGCTACCCGACACCGAGCCGCGGGTGTTGCAGATCCGGGCACTGGTGCTGGGCACGGCGATGGACTGGCTGGCCGACAACACCGCGAGCACGAACCACATCCTCGGCTTCCCGTTCACCCAACACGGACTACAGCTCGGTGTCGAGGCGTCGCTGCGTGGCCTGGCCCGTGTCGCGCCGACACAGGCGCACCGCTACGCGCTGGTCGATCTGGCCAACAGCGTGCGGCCTACGTCGACGTTCTAGGCCTCTGCGCGAGCAGACATAAAGTGCTCCAAAACCTCGGCGTGTCGGGGCCTTTTGCGTCTGCTCGCGCTAGATGACCTCCACGCAGGCGCGGGCAATCGCGAGCTCTTCGTTGGTCGGGATGACGAGCACCGTCGTCGGCGAGGTCTCCACCGAGATGCGACGCGCGCCCTTGGCCGGGCTGGCATTGAGGTGCTCGTCAAGCTCGATGCCCAGCGCCGTCATTCCGCTCATCGCGTCGCGACGCACCGCCGCGTCGTTCTCCCCCACCCCGGCCGTGAATGTGATGACGTCAGCGCTGCCCAGCAGTGCCACGTAGGCGCCGATGTACTTGCGCAGGCGATGGATGTAGACGTCGTAAGCCAATTGCGCTGCCTCATCACCGGATTCAATGCGCTGGTGCAGCACCCGAAAGTCGATCTCACCGCAAAGACCGCGGACGCCTGAGCGCTTGTTGAGCATCGTCTCGATGTCCTCGACACTCATGCCGGCCGTGCGCCACAAGTACATGATCACGCCGGGGTCGATGTCGCCGGAGCGAGTGCCCATCACCAGGCCCTCCATCGGCGTCAGGCCCATCGACGTGTCTATCGGCCGACCGCCGACGATCGCCGAGGCCGACGCGCCGTTGCCGAGGTGCAGCACGATCTGGCTCAGCTTGGCGAGCGGCGCGTCGAGAAACGCGGCCGCTTGCTCGCTGACGTACTGATGCGACGTGCCGTGAAACCCGTAGCGGCGGATGTGCCACTGCTGCGCGATATCCCGGTCAATCGCATACGCTGCCGCGGCCGGCGGCAAATCGTGAAAGAACGCCGTGTCGAAGACCGCGACGTGTGGGAGATCGGGCAGCGCCTTGCGTGCCACCCGAATCCCGAGCACTGCAGGCGGATTATGCAGCGGCGCAAGCGAAGACAGCTCTTCGAGCTTGGCGATCAATGCATCGTCGACCAACGTCGGCTGATACAGGTCGGGGCCGCCGTGTACTACCCGGTGGCCCACCGCGACCAGTTCGGAGTCACCCACCTGCGGGCCGATCTCGTCGAACACAATGCGCAACGCCGCCTCGTGGTCTGCGACGACGGACCCTTCCTCACCGATCCGCTCGACGATGCCGTCGACCAGCGATGCACCCGATTCCGGTTCTATCAGCTGGTATTTGACCGACGACGAACCCGAATTGACCACCAGGACGCTGCGCGGCGTCACAAACCCTGCGCCTGGATCGCGGTGATCGCGACGGTGTTGACGATGTCCTCGACCAGCGCACCACGCGACAGGTCGTTCACCGGTTTGTTCAACCCCTGCAACACCGGACCGATCGCGATCGCCCCGGCGCTGCGTTGCACCGCCTTGTACGTGTTGTTGCCGGTGTTGAGGTCGGGAAAGATCAGCACCGTCGCCCTGCCGGCGACCTTCGAGTCCGGCATCTTCGTCGCGGCGACCGACGGCTCCACCGCCGCGTCGTACTGGACGGGTCCCTCGACGAGTAGATCGGGTTCGCGCTTGCGTACCAATTCCGTTGCGGCCCTCACCTTGTCGACGTCGGCACCGGAACCACTGGTTCCTGTCGAATACGACAGCATCGCGACGCGCGGGTCGATGCCGAACTGGGCCGCGGTGCGTGCCGACGAGATCGCGATGTCGGCGAGCTGCTCCGACGTCGGGTCCGGCACGATCGCGCAGTCACCGTAGGCCAGTACCCGGTCTGCCAAACACATCAGGAAGATGCTGGACACTGTAGAAACTTCGCGCGCCGTCCTTATTATCTCGAACGCGGGCCGCACGGTGTGCGCGGTGGTGTGCGTGGCGCCCGACACCATGCCGTCGACCATGTCGTTGTGGACGAGCATCGTGCCGAAATAGGAAACGTCGTGGATGATTTCGCGGGCCTGTTCGACGGTGACGCCCTTGTGCTTGCGCATCTCGGCGTACTGTTCGGCGAACTTGTCACACAGCTCGCTGGTGCGGGGATTGAGCACCACCGCCGCCGACAGATCGACGCCGAGTTCCGCGGCGCGCGACCGAACCTGCGCCGCGTCGCCGAGGATCGTCAGGTCGGCTACCCCGCGCTGCAACAGGCGCCCCGCGGCCTTGAGGATGCGGTCGTCCTCGCCCTCGGGCAACACGATGCGCTTGCGGTCTGACCGTGCCCGGTCCAGCAACTGGTAGGTGAACATCTGCGGGGTGACGACTGACGGAATCGGAATCGCCAGCCGCTCGAGCAGTTCCGCGGTGTCGACGTAGGTGTCCATCAATGCCAGCGCCGTGTCGATCTTGCGTTGTGAACCCGCCGTCACCCTGCCGCGGGCATGCGCAACCCGGCTCGCGGTCTCGAACGTGCCGAAGCTCGTCGCGATGATCGGTAGCCGAAGGCCAAGACCCGCGACCAGAGACGCGATCGACGGATGCAGCTCCAGGCCGCCGTTGAGAATGACACATGATAGTGACGGAAATCCTTCTGCCGCATGCGCACTCACCACAGCCAGGACGACGTCGGACCGGTCGCCCGGGGTGATGACGGCCACACCTTCGCTGAGCCGCTCCAGCACGTGTTCGGCCGTCATGCCGGCGACGAGCACGTCCATCACTTCACGAGTCAGCAGCGCCGGGTCGCCGCGAACGAGCGCGCCTTCGACGGCGGACCCGAGCTCGGCCACCGATGGGGCGACCAGCAGCGGCTCCTCGGGCAGCACATAGCTCGGTGGCCCGAGTTTCCCAAGCGCCTCCTCAACGGCGGTGAGCTGCGACGGGTCGCAGCGGTTGGCGACCACCGCCGCAAGGTGGGCGTGCTGGGCGTCCAACTCGAACAGGCACAGGTCGACGAGCTGGACCACCTGCTCGGGCGTGCGGTCCTTGGCCTTGACCGCGAGCACCACAGGCGCGCCCAGATTCACGGCGATGCGCGCATTCATCGACAGCTCGCTGGGCGTGGCGACATCGGTGTAGTCGCTGCCGACGATCAGCACCGCGTCGCACTGGTCGGCGACCTGGTGATAACGGTCGACAATGTCGGCTATCGCCGCGTCGGGATCCTCGTGCAGCTGCTGGTAACTGACGCCGACGCAGTCCTCATAGCGAAGGCCCGCCGTGGTATGCGCCAGCAGCAGTTCCAGGATGTAGTCGCGCTCCTCCCCCAGTCGGGTGATCGGACGGAACACACCGACTTTGGCGACGATGGCAGCCAGCCGGTGCAGGATGCCGAGTGCGATCGTCGACTTGCCGGTGTCGCCCTCGGGCGAAGCGATATAGATCGCGGATGAGCGCTCGCGCGAAGACAATGAGCCGGTGGGCACGCCTGAAAGCCTGCCGTATCAGCCGAGGCGGCGCAGCCGCGGCTCCAGATCCTTTTGGAACAGTTCGAGGAACCGGCGCTGGTCGTGGCGCGGCGCGTGGAAGACGAGGTGGTTCAGCCCCCACGTCACGTACTGGCCGACCTTCTCGACGGCTTCGTCGGGATCCGATGCGACGATCCAGCGCTTGGCGACCTGTTCGATGGGCAGCGCATCGGCGGCCTTCTCCATCTCGATCGGATCGTCGATGGAATGTTTCTGCTCGGCGGTCAGCGACAGCGGCGCCCAGAACCGGGTGTTCTCCAGCGCCAGGTTCGGATCCGGATCGTAGGAGATCTTGATCTCGATCATCCGGTCGATGTCGTCGGGGTTGCGGCCAGCCGCCTCCGCACCTTCTTTCATCGCGGGGATCAGCTTGTCCTTGTACAGCTCCTCGCCCTTACCGCTGGTGCAGATGAACCCGTCACCCGTGCGGCCGGCGTACTTGGCCACCTGCGGGCCGCCCGCGGCGATGTAGATCGGGATGCCGCCCTCGGGAACGTCGTAGATCGAGGCGCCTTTGGTGCGGTAGTACTCGCCGTCGAAATCCACCCGGTCGCCGAGCCACAGCTCGCGCATCAGCCTGACGGACTCGCGTAGCCGGGCATAGCGCTCCTTGAACTCCGGCCAGGCGCCCTCGTAACCGGTCGCGATCTCGTTGAGCGCCTCGCCGGTGCCCACGCCGAGGAAGATCCGGTCCGGGTACAGGCAGCCCATCGTCGCGAACGCCTGCGCGATCACGGCCGGGTTGTAACGGAACGTCGGGGTCAGCACCGAAGTGCCAAGGATCAGCCGCTTGGTGCGCTCGCCCACGGCCGCCATCCAGGCCAGCGACCACGGGGCGTGGCCGCCTTCGTGGCGCCACGGCTGGAAGTGGTCGCTGACGGTCGCGCTGTCCATGCCGTGCTCTTCGGCCGCAACGGCCAGTTCGACCAGTTCTCGCGGGGCGAACTGCTCCGCCGACGCCTTGTATCCGAGTTTGAGTTCAGCCACGAGTACTTTCTACTCCCCTGCTTACACTCGGCTGATGGCACCGGCTCTGACCGCCATCACCGACACCGTGCACTTCGCGTACACCGACCTGGTGAACTGGACATTGGTCACCGACGGCAGCGGCGTCATGCTGATCGACGCCGGTTATCCGGGCCACCGCGAGGACGTGCTCGACTCGCTGCGGCAGCTCGGGTTCGGCGTCGACGACCTACGCGCGATCCTGTTGACCCACGCGCACATCGACCATTTTGGTTCGGCCATCTGGTTCGCGAAAACCCATGGGACACCGGTGTATTGCCACGCCACAGAGGTCGGGCATTCCAAGCGTGAGTATCTCGAGCAGGCATCGCCGATGGACGTCGCGAAGCACATCTGGCAGCCGCGCTGGCTGAGATGGTCGGTGGACATCAGCCGTAAGGGTGCATTCACCCGCGACGGCATCCCGACCACCCTGGCGCTATCCGAAGATGTCTCCCTACCGGGTCAGCCGATGGCGATTCCCACCCCCGGCCACACCGGCGGGCATTGCTCATATGTGGTCGACGGCGTGCTGGTCGCCGGCGATGCGCTGGTCACTGGCCACCCACTGTTGAAGCACGTCGGACCGCAACTGTTGCCTGAACTGTTCAACCACGACCAAGGCGGCTGCGTACGCAGCCTGGCCGCGCTGGGAATGCTCGACACCGAGGTGCTGCTGCCTGGCCACGGGCCAGTGTGGCGCGGTTCGATCCGCGATGCCGCGGAAACAGCCGCGAAGTATTGAGCGCGACGAGCCAGCCCGACTAGGCGAGGGTTTCGTAGCCGAACAAGAAGATCGCGGTGAGACACAGCCCGCATCCCAGCACGATCGTGGGCATCAGGATCATGCTGTCGAGCTCGTCGTCGTCGAGGACATCGCCTTCAAACCGTCCGAACAGTACGCGCGCCACTCCGGTCCTCCGGAACGTGTGCACGAGGCGCCGCACGGCCTTGGTGTTGCGCCGGCGGCCGATGAACGATCGTGACGCGAATCCCGCCGCAAACGTCAGTACGGCCGCCGCAAGCAGCAGCCACGCCACCGTCGTCTGTGAAATCGACACGACCCACCCCCGGTGTCCACGACACCTGCGGGCCAGCCTATAGCCCGAGGTGTTCGCGCAGGGTATGGCCGATGTATTCGGTGCGGAAGCTGCCGCGCTCCTGCAGCAGCGGCACCACGCGGTCGACGAAGTCGTCGAGCCCGTGCGGGGTGAGGTGCGGCACCAGGATGAAGCCGTCGCAAGCGTCGGACTGCACGTGCAGGTCTATCTCGTCTGCGACTTGCGCGGGTGTGCCGACGAACTGCTGACGGCTGGTGACGGCGATGATCAATTCGCGGATGCTCAGGCTCTCGGCCTCGGCACGTTCCCGCCACGCCGCGGCAATTGCTTTCGGGTCGCCGTGACGAACGCGCCCCTGGGTGACGGTCGGGTCGTCGGCGGGTTCGACGTCGGGCAGCGGACCGTCGGGATCATAGGTGGATAGGTCTCGCTGCCAGACCTGTTCGAGCATGGCGATCGCCGTCTGCGGGCTCACCTGTTGATAGCGGATGTGGCGTGCCTTTTCGGCCGCCTCTTGCGGGGTGTCGCCGAGCACGAACGTCGCTGCGGGAAACACCTTGAGCTGGTTGGGATCTCGACCGTACGACGCCGCGCGACCCTTGACGTCGGCGTAGTACTTCTGCCCCGCCTCCAGCGCGGAGTGCAGCGTGAACATCGCGTCGGCGTGTTTGGCGCCGAAGGCGCGACCGTCGGCGGAGTCACCGGCCTGCAGCAGCACCGGATGCCCCTGCGGCGGGGGCGGCAGCGTCGCGACACCGCGAACGTCGAACTGAGGGCCGTTGTGCTCGACCTGACGAATGTGGCTGGGGTCGGCGTAGATTCCGCTGTCGCGGTCGGCCACAACGGTGTCGCCCGCCCAGTTGTCCCAGAACTCGCGCGCCACGACCAGGAATTCCTCGGCGCGCTTGTAGCGGTCCGAGTGGTCGAGAAACCCGCCGCGACGGAAGTTCTCTCCGGTGAACGCATCCGACGAGGTGACCATGTTCCAGCCGGCGCGGCCATCGGACAAGTGGTCCAGGGTCGCGAATTGCCGTGCCACTTCGAAGGGTTCGTTGAAGGTCGTGTTGATGGTGCCGGTCAGACCGATGTGTTCGGTGATGGCGGCGAGCGCGGCCAGCACGGTGAAGGTATCGGGTCTGCCCACCACGTCGAGGTCGTGGATGTGTCCGCGATGTTCGCGCAGGCGCAACCCCTCGGCGAGGAAGAAGAAGTCGAATAGTCCACGCTCGGCCGTTCGTGCCAGATGCACGAACGAGTCGAACTCGATCTGGCTACCTGAGTCCGGATCCGTCCACACCGTCGTGTTGTTGACGCCGGGAAAATGTGCGGCGAGGTGAATTTGTTTGCGCGGCTTAATCATCCAGATAGCCCCCAGCGCTTGGCGATCAGTTCGTGCGAGCGGAGTCGGTCGGCGTGACGGTGGGTCACCGACGTGATGACGAGCTCGTCGGCGCTCGATACCCGCTGCAGCGTCTCCAGCTTGTCGGCGACCTCGTCGGGATCGCCGACGAATTGGGTTGCGGTGCGGTCCTTTACCACCTCGACTTGTGCATCCGTCAGCGCTGCGACATTGTCGGGATCGGGGTAAGGGACGGCGCCGTCGCCGGCTCTGATGGAGTAGACCCAGTGGCCGTAGCTGGAGGCGAGATGCTGTGCGGTGTCGGTGTCGTCGGCGACCACGACATCGGCTGAAACGACGACGTATGGCTCTGCCAAGGCTTTGGAGGGTTTGAAAGCGGCGCGGTAGGCGTCGATTGCGCCGAGCGCGCTGGCCGGAGTGATGTGGTAGCTCGCGACGAACGGCAGGCCGTGCGCGCCGGCCACCTGGGCGCTTTGCCCCTTGGTGCTGCCGAAGACCCATGGCGTGAGGCCGGCGCGGTCACCGGGAACGGCGTGGGCGTCGACGCCGTCGACCTCGTACGTGCCGGCGAGCAGCGCGACGATGTCGTCGACCTGCTGGGCGAAGTCGGGTGCGACGGCTTCGGGCTGCTGCAGCACCGACATGCGCGCACGCAGCCGCGGATTGCGCATCAGGACGTTGATGTCGAAGGGCGGCGGGATGATGACGCCGTCGACGTTGCGCCACTCGCGCGGCGGCTTGGGCTTGGGCCTGTTGTCGCCTTGTTTGAGCGCCTCTCTGCGGCGCTGACCGGAGCGGCCGACGCCGAGGTCGATGCGGCCGGGGTGGAACGCGTCGAGCATGCCGAAGCTTTCGACGACGGCGATGGCGGTGGTCTGCCCGAGCTGTACGGCGGCGGCGCCGACGCGAATGCGGTTGGTGGCTGCGGCGATCTGGCCGATGAGCACCGCGGGTGACGAGCTGGCGACCGCGACGAAATGGTGTTCGGCTATCCAGTAGCGCTTGAAGCCCCACTGCTCGGCGTATTGGGCAAGGTCGACGGTGTTGTGCAGGGCCGTCGCGGCATCACAGCCTTCGCTGATGGGCGCCAGGTCCAGAATGGAAAGTGGAACGCTCACGATTCCGCCCTCGCGTAGCGATTCTCGGCGACAGGCAGCCCGAGCCGTTCGCGCAGCGTCTCGCCGTCGCGGTAAGCAGTACGGAAGCGACCGGCCTGCTGAAGCAGGGGCACTACTTCGTCGACGATGGCAGGCAGGTCGACGGCGTTGACGGCCGGGCGCAGGCGGACGCCGTCGAGGCCGTGGCCTTGCCAACGCACGAGCAGATCCACCAATTGTCTTGGTGTGCCGTCGAAGACAAGGGCATCCGAGCGCGGATCGGTGTGGCCGGCGAAGGTGACGAAGAGGTCCGCGTAGACCTTGAGGTGCGCACCGCCGGCATCGGCGACCTCGCCGCGGATGATCTGCAGGGAGTCGTCGTCCTGCGGAGTGATGAAGACCAGATCCGCACTGCGGGCGGCGAATTCGTAGATGCGGGGAGCGTGAGCGAGCGCGGCGACGACGGGTTGGCCCTGCGGCGGGCGGGGCGTGATCGACGGCCCCTTGACGGAGAAGTATTTGCCGGCGAAGTCGATGTAGTGCAGTTTGCCGCGGTCGACGAACCGGCCGGTCGCGATGTCACGGATGACGGCGTCGTCCTCCCAGCTGTCCCACAGCCGGCGGACGACTTCGACCGCGTCGGTGGCCTCGTCGAACAGATCGACCTCACGGATGTCTCGCCGGCCGAACAGGTCGGCCTCATGTTGGGTGCCACTGACTCGGGGCTGCCAGCCCGCCCGGCCGTGGGATACGAAGTCAAGCGTGGCAATGGCTTTCGAGATGTGGAACGGCTCGGTGTGGGTAACGGTGGCGACGGGTATGAGCCCGATGTGTTCGGTGACTGGCGCCACTCGCGAGGCGACGAGAACGGCGTCGGGACGGCCTGAGAGCCAACGCGGTTCGATTTCTGGACGACGACGGCGTTGCGGGGCCAGCGAGTCGTCGAACGTCACGAAATCGAGCAGGCCGCGTTCGGCGGTGGTGGCGAGACCGGACCAGTATCGGCCGCTGGTGACGGGCCGCAGGTCTGATGTGTGGCGCCAGGCCTCCGGGTGCCAGCCGTAGCCTTCGAGTGCGACCGCGAGGTGCTGCTGCCCGGTCATCGGAGGGTCTTCAGGAATGCGATGGGATAGACCTCGCCCTCGGCGGGCAGCGGCTCGGCCAGGCGGGCGTATCCCGTCGACAGGTAGAGCGCTTCAGCCTCGGGCTGACGATCGCCGGTCGTGAGGTAGACGCGACGGTAGCCGCGGGCGGCGATGTCGGCCTCGAGTTCGACGAGCAGCGCCTTGGCATGTCCTTGCCGGCGATGGCCACTGTCGGTCCAGATGCGTTTGAGCTCGGCGGTGGAGTCGTCGAAGCGGCGGAACGCGCCGCCTGTGACGGGTTGGCCGTTGACGAGCCCGATGAGCAGACCGCCGGTGGGCAGGGCGAACTCGCCGGCGGGATAGTTGCGCAGCCATTTCGCCACGGCCGCCTCGGTCGCGCCGTACCGGCTTGCGTACTCGACGGCGAGTTCGGCCAGCAGCGGCTCGGCCAGCGGGTCGTCCTGACCGACCGCGACGAACCGGAGTTCGCTCACTGCTGACATGTGCATCACCTCAATGTCTAACGCGGGCCGACACTCTGCATTCCAGAGTCGCTGATTCACTCACCTTGATTCGAACTCGGCCCAGCCCAGCCCTCTTCCAACGCAAACTTGACACGTGTAAAGTTTCGCCGCATGGACAGGATCCTGGGCAAGACCATCGCAATTACCGGTGCCGCGCGTGGCATCGGATACGCCACCGCGAAGGCGCTGCTGGCCCGGGGTGCGCGCGTCGTCATCGGCGACCGCGACGTCGCACTGCAGGAGTCGGCCGTCGCTGACCTGACCAAGCTGGGGCAGGTCTCCGGTTACCCCCTCGATGTCACGACCGCGAATCGTTCGCGACGTTCCTCGACAAGGCGCGCACCGACGGAGGCGGCCACGTCGACGTGCTGATCAACAACGCCGGCGTGATGCCGATCGGCCCGTTCCTCGAGCAGTCCGAGCAGGCGATCCGCTCCGCGATCGAAGTGAACTTGTATGGCGTGCTGACCGGATGCCAGCTTGTGTTGCCGGACATGATCGCCCGCCGCAGCGGCCACATCATCAACATCGCCTCGCTGTCGGGTCTGATCCCGGTCCCGGGCCAGGTCGTGTATGTGGGGGCGAAGTTCGGCGTGGTGGGGCTGTCCGCCGCGTTGGCAGATGAGATGGCGCCGCACGGGGTCGAGGTATCCGTGGTGATGCCGCCGTTCACAAACACCGAGTTGATTTCCGGCACGAAGACCGGCGGCACCATCAAACCTGTCGAGCCCGAGGACATCGCCGCGGCGGTCATCAAGACGCTCGACAAGCCGAAAACCCATGTCTCCGTGCCGACTCCGCTGCGGTTCACCGCACAGGCGGCGCAGATGCTCGGACCGCGCGGACGGCGTTGGCTCAACAAGCGCTTGGGGCTCGACAGCATCTTCCTGGACTTCGACACGACCGCGCGTCGCGGCTACGAGCAGCGCGCCCAGGCCGCGCAGGGTGTGGTCGAGGGGCCCGACAAGGGTTAGCCCCATCCGACGAACGTTCCTTACCGCTCGACATCTCCGCGAATTTTCGAGCGGTAAGGAACGTTCGCGGGCCTGTTAGTTGAAGTCCGGGGGCGGATTTCCGAAGCGATACGTCTCGATGACGTCGATGCATTCGAAGAACTCGTCCGGCGTTAACTCGCTGTTGTCCGCCGTCCCGACGAGCATCAGATGAACGACCTCGGCGTCCTCGTCAGCCGACATCCACACCGTCGTCAGGGGCGCGAGGTCATCGCCCGTGACCTCGGCACCGGATGGCTCGTAGTACCAGAAGACGAAGTCCTCGTCGGACTCTTCCTCGTCAAATTCCCAGCCGCGCTCGGTGATTCGCTGGTCGAACGCTTCCAGATCGGTAGCGATGGCGGCCTGCGTGGAGACGAGTTCGTCCAATACGTTCTCGGGTAGCCACCCCGAAACCTGCGCAGCCTGGCGCTTGCGCCGGCGCGCCTTCTTGCCCTCTGACCGCCGCGACACCCTAGCTCAGAGCCTGGTCGAGATCGGCGATCAAGTCGTCAGTTCCCTCCAGCCCCACCGAGACTCGCACCACCCCGTCGCCCAGTCCGATCGCCGCCCGGCCCTCGGGGCCCATCGCCCGGTGCGTCGTCGTGGCGGGATGCGTGATCAGCGATTTGGAGTCGCCCAGGTTGTTGGAGATATCGATGATCGCCAGCTTGTCGAGCACCTCGAAGGCGCGATCCTTGCTGCCACCCTTGAGCTCGAACGTGATAACCGTTCCGCCACCGGTCATCTGGCGTTTCGCCAAGTCGTACTGCGGATGAGACTCGAGGAACGGATACCGCACCCAGCTCACGGCGGGGTGTTGCTCCAGGAACTCGGCGATCCGATGCGCCGACGCGTTCTGGTGCTCCACCCGCACCGCCAGCGTCTCCAGACCCTTGAGCAGGGTCCACGCGTTGAACGGGCTCAGTGCAGGACCGGTGTGCCGCATCAGTTTCTGCACTGGCTCGTCGATGTATTCCTTGGAGCCGAGGATCGCCCCGCCGAGCACACGGCCCTGCCCGTCGATGTGCTTGGTGCCCGAGTACACCACCACGTCGACGCCCAGCGGGAAGCCCTGCTGCAGAATCGGCGTAGCAAAGACGTTGTCCAGCACCACTTTCGCGCCCGCCGCATGCGCCAGGTCGCAAACGGCCGCGATGTCGACCAGCGACTGCATCGGGTTGGACGGCGTCTCGAAGAACACCGCCTGGGTCGGCTTCGACAACGCCTCTTCCCATTGCGACAAGTCGTCGCCGTCGACGAAAACCGTCTCGATACCCCACCGCGGCAGAATCTCGTTGCACACGACGAAGCACGAGCCGAAGAGGCTGCGCGCCGCCACCAGCCGATCACCCGCCGCCAACAAAGCCCCCAGCGACGTGAACACCGCCGCCATGCCCGTCGCCGTCGCGAAGCACGCCGGCGCGCCCTCGATCAGCCGCAGCCGCTCCTCGAACATCGAGATCGTCGGATTGCCATAGCGCGAGTAGACGTACCGGTCGATCTCGCCGGTGAAAGCCTTCTCCGCCTCCGCCGCGGACGAGTAGACGTACCCCGAGGTCAGGTACATCGCCTCGGCGGTCTCCTCGAAGCCCGACCGCAGCAGCCCGCCTCGCACGCCGATGGTCGCCTGGCTGACCCCGTCGGGCAGCTGGGCCGGCCGACGAACGGAGGGAACCTCGGAACTCATGACTGCCTCCACGGCAGGCCGAGGGCTTTCCAACCGGTACCGCCGCGGTGACCATGCTCGTCCAGATTGCCTTCGAATCCGTCCAGCACGTTGTACGACGGCGCGATGCCGGCGTCGGTTGCGGCCTCGGCGGCGCCGATCGACCGGTTGCCGGAGCGGCACAGGAACACCACGGGCCGGTCGCCGGTCGTGACGCCCGCGGACTTGAGCTCGTCGACGAAGCCGTCGTTGTGCGTACCGTCGGTGCGGTTCCACTCGATGTAGACCACATCGCGCTGCAGCGAGGTCAGATCGGGCACCCCGACGAACCGCCATTCGGCGTCCGTGCGACAGTCGACCAGCACGGCCTCGGGGTGGTCGCTCAGCAGCTTCCAAGCCTCCTCAGGCGTGATGTCTCCGGCATAGCTCAATTTCTCGACTCCCGCTCCCACCGGTCCTCGCTGCGATCCTCTCTCGCGCTCGTCTTCGGTGCTCACGGTCGTGAGTGTCCCATAGTCAGCTGGGGCCGGGTGAACAGACCTTCCATGCTCTGTCCTCGCGCACGAACGTCGTCGAGACGTCCGATTTGGCGTCCGGTGCCTTGCCGAAATGATAAGTCACCGTCGCGGTGGCGCGGTCACCGTCGATCACCACCTTCGTGACATCGTCGACGAACCGCTCGCCGCGCTTGGCCACCGAATCTCGTTGCCGGGCAAGTACTTCAGCCTCGCCGCCTTGCTGGGCCTTGCATGTATAGGTGCGAAAGTCGCCGTAGTGCTGCCGCTGCAGCGCATCGTTTTGACCCACTGCCGCGCGGCCGATTTGCTGGTCCTCGGGCACGTCGTCGCTGTCGAAAACATTGAACAGCGCGATTGTGATCACGACGAGCACAATGATTGCCAACGCGCCCAGGAACGGCGCCATCGTCGGACGGTCGGACTCGGCGGGCTCGGTCACCAGAGTTTGCGCAGCGACGTAGCCACCCGGCGTGCCCGGTCCCGGGCGACGATCGGGTCGGGCGCCGTGGCCAGCGCCACCCCGAGCCGTCTGCGGCCGTCGGTTTCGTCGGGTCGGTCGAACAGCCGGACGTCGCTCTCGGCGACCTCCAGCGCTTCTGCGAGCACCGCGCCCACATCGACTCCGTCCCGTTTGACACCGGTGGATTCTGCTCCGGCGTAGCTGACTTCCGCTGCGGCCGGCGAGATCATGATGGTGTCGACGGGCAGGCCGAGGATCGCGCGGGCGTGCAGCTCGAACTGCGAAAGCCGTTGCGACCGCAACGTCACCAGGCCGCTGTCGTACGGGCGCGGCCGCACGTCGGAGAAGTACACCTCGTCGCCGCGCACCAGCAGTTCGACCCCGAACACACCACGGCCGCCGAGCGAGTTCACGATCCGCGCCGCGATCGACTTACCGGCGTCCAGCGCAGCGGGCGACATCTGCTGCGGCTGCCAGGATTCGAGCACGTCGCCGTCGGCAAGGCGGTGCCCGATCGGCTCGCAGAACCGCACGGCCGGACCCGAGGGACCGGTGGTCCGGACAGTCAACAGCGTGACCTCGAAGTCCACCTCCACGACCGTCTCGGCCATCACTCGGTTGTGCGGAATCCGCCCGGCGGCCACGGCGCGCCGCCAGGCCGGCTCGACGTCCTCGAGACGCAGCAGCACCGATTGGCCCTCACCGGGCGGCGCCGCGATCGGCTTGACCACCAGCGGGAACCCGCCATGCTCAGCCACCGCGGTCAGCTCCTCGGCCGTGCCCGCGAACCAGAACGGCGCGGTCGGCAGGCCCAGCTCGTCGGCCGCCAGCCGGCGCAGACCCTCGCGGTCGACGGACAGCCGCGTGCTGCGCGGCGTCGGGAAGACCTCGACGTTGCCTCCCTCGGCCACCGCGATCAGCGCATCGGCGGCGATGACACCCGCCTCTGCGACGACGTATCGCGGTTTCTCCTTCGCGATCAGCGCCGTCAGCTCCTCGGCGTCGTTCATCTTCACGACGGCTGCTCGATCGGCCACACCGTGCGCAGGCGCGTCGGCGTAGCGGTCGACGGCGATGACGTCTGCGCCGAGCCGCTGGAACGCCAGCGCCAACTCGCGGCTCAATTCGCCGGAGCCCAGCAGCATCACGGTCGATGCCGTCGACTGAGGTGGATCTTGCACGACCGGCTCGGGTCCGGTCTCGCCTTCTGTGGTCTCACTCATCGCGCGTCCAGCCTGCCAGATTCTCAGCCCAGCCGGACGTCGATGTAGCACCACCGCCAGTTCTCCCCTGGCTCGGCGGAACGCATGACGGGATGGCCGGTTTGATGGAAGTGTTCGTTCGCGTGCTGGTGCGGGCTCGAGTCGCAGCATCCGACGTGGCCGCAGGTCAGGCACATGCGCAGGTGCGCCCACGTATCCTCACCGAGCTCATCGCACTCCTGGCATTTGCCGGATGTGCGCGGCTGGGGCTCGGCGATATCGGCCGCTAAGTGCTCACATGTTTCGGAGACCGCCGAGGAATTCGGTTCGCGCTCGCGTGATCTCCTCAGCATGCTGATCAGGATACGGACGGCGACGAAGGGGGTTTGGCGACGTGGGTGCCTCGCTGCTCGCAGTTCTGGTGGTGTCGGTGCTGTTGGCCGCGGTCGCCCGCCGCTACGACGTGTCGGCGCCGCTTGCCCTCGTCGTCGCCGGACTGGCAGGCGGTCTGATACCCGGTTTCAAGCAGATCGAACTCGACCCCGAACTCGTGCTGTACGTGCTGCTGCCACCGCTGCTGTGGTCGGCGGGTCTGGAGAGCAGCTACCACGCGCTGCGGCGCAACGTCCGTCCCATCGGGCTGCTCGCGGTGGGGCTCCCGCTGGCGACGACGTTTGCGGTCGGCTGGGTCGCGTACAAAACCGTCCCGGAGCTGACCGTCGCGGCGGCGCTGACCCTCGGCGCGATCGTCGCGCCTCCGGATGCGGTGTCCGCCACCGCGATCGGACGCCGCCTCGGGCTGCCACGCCGCGTCATGACCTTGCTCGGCGGGGAAAGCCTGCTCAACGACGCCACCGCGCTGACCGCATACAAGGTCTCGCTCGCAGCGGCGATCGGTACGGCGGCTACATGGCGCGCCGGGCTCGCGACGTTCGCGCTGGCCGCGGCGGGCGGCGTCGTCGTCGGCGTGGCGCTGGGCGCGATCATCAGCTGGATCCGGTGGCGGCTCGACGACCCGCTCGTGGAGAGCGCGCTGGGCCTGGTGGCGCCGTTCATCATCTACCTGACCGCCGAGGAGATACATGGCTCCGGCGTGCTCGCGGTCGTCGTCGCCGCGCTGATCCTCGGTCAGAAGTCCACCCGCGCGAGCTACGCGACCAGGCTGCAGGACACCGCGGTGTGGAAGGCCGTGCAGCTGGTGCTGGAGTCGTTCGCGTTCCTGATGATCGGCCTGCAGTTGCCGACGGTGGTCAGCGAACTGGCCGGCATCTCGGCGAAGGTGATCGCGATTTCATCGGCGGCGGTGCTCGCGACGGTGATCATCGTTCGGATCGTGTGGGTCTACGTGTTCGCCTACCTACCGCGGATGCTGTTCACGCACATCCGTGAACGTGAACCTGCGCCGACGCCCGCGGGGGTGTTCGTCGTCGCGTGGGCGGGCATGCGCGGGGTCGTGTCGCTGGCGGCGGCTTTCGGCGTTCCGATGACGACCATGTCCGGTGCGCCGTTTCCGGGGCGTCCGCAGCTGGTGTTCCTGACGTTCGTCGTCGTGATCGGCACGCTGTTGCTGCACGGGCTGACGCTGCCGTGGCTGATCCGGCGACTCGGCGTACAGGGCGACGAGGCGCGCACCGACGCGCTCGCCGCGGCGGCCGCGCAGGACAAGGCGGCGCGAGCGGCGGCAGACCGGCTCGACGAACTGCTCGATGCATCAGAAACCACCGACGTGCACGAGCGGGCCGCAGATGTGTTGCGCGGCTGGAACACTCGTAGGCGCAATTCAGCGTGGGAGCGGCTCGGTCGCGACGACGAAGACATCGGCGAGAGCCCCGCGTCGGCCTTTCGCCGGCTACGGCTGGAGATGCTCGCGGCCGAACGCGAGACGTTCATCGCCGAGCGTGACAGCGGCCGCATCGACGACGAAGTGCTGCGCACCGTGTTGCGTGGGCTCGACCTCGAGGAGGCGACGCTGAACCGTGGCTGAGCTCATCGACACCGTGCAGGGAGCCCTGCCGGTGCGGTGTTCGATCAGGACGACGACGGCATCGTCGTGGTGCTCGTCGACGAGGTGCCCGAGGACGAAGAGGACCACGCCCGTGAGGCCGTAAAGCTTTGTCCCTCACAGGCTTTACGACTCGTCGCGGTGGAGGTCGATGACGCCGGCCCGGGTCAGCAGCAGCACGCTGACCAACAGGACCCATACGGGAAAGGCAAGCACTAGCCACATGGTGATGTCGCTGGAGACTAAAAGCCCTAGCGCCGCAACGTAACTCACAGCCACGAGCCAGCGGGGCATGAGTCCTGTTTTCAGCCAAATAGTGGCCAGGGAGATCATGAACACCGCCGCCATCCGCAGCGCGTATGTCTTTGATACGGCGAGCAACACCATCTGCCCGAAGGCAGCCACCTCCGGAGCCCCGGCTGCGTGACTGCGCTCCAAGCCCGCTCCCACACCGGCCGCGACGAACATCATCGCAAGGAACAACAGTCCGCTGCCGATGAACACCGTCGAAAAGAACTTGTCCTCATACCGTCCGAGGCCGTCGCGGATCACACCCATGAACCACAGGAAGGCAATGCCGGCGAACGGCATGATGGTCGCGGCGACCTTGAGATTCGTACTGCCCGAGACCAGCCACTGCGCTCCGGGCTCGGCGCCCTCCGGCAACGCCGTCCGAATCAGTATGAGGGCCGCGCCAAACAGCAGAGCGAAGAGCACGCCGGCCGCCGCGGCAGCCCGTGGGGTGGACAACCTGCGTTGCTGACTTTCGGCCACGCCGTCATGGTGTCACCCGTGTGCCCGAAACTGCGGTCAGATCGTGAATCGATGCGAAATTGCGCTCTGCCCACAGTCTCGGCGGAGCGGCCACGCCTACGGCTGCCCAGGCAGCAAGCGAATCATCAGCCCGTTGGCCTCGGCCAGCAGGTTCTCCTCAGGGTCGCGCAGTTCGGCGTTGACGAACGCCTTACGGCCCTCGGCCTCACGTACCCATCCCCGCGCGGTCAACGGCGTGTCGATCGGCGTGACCTTGCGGTAGTCGACATGCAGGAACGCGGTCCGGCTGATCGGCCGTCCGGCGGCATGGATCACCATGCCGAACACCGAGTCGAACAGGAGCGGCAGCACACCTCCGTGCACGGCGTAGTTGCCGCCGACGGCGAACCGGGAGAACTGCACGCTCAACTCGACACCGTCGGATTCGAACTTGGTCACCCGGTACGGCGGCATGAGCAGGCTGCCCCCGCCGGGCAGGCTGGGCACACGGTTGGCCGGGCCGACGCCTTCGGGCGCCTCGAACGGGTCGAGCAGCTTCACCAATTCCTCGGCGCGGTCGGCCGCCTGCTCCCAGGTTTCGGTGTCGGGATTGGCCGATACGGCCAGATCCTGCGCCCGCCGCATCGCGGTGAGAAACCGGGTGAACCCCGGACCGGGTTCGGCCGGTTGGAAGTTCGGGAATCCGCCGTGCTTGTCGTAGTCGGGGTCGACGAGTCTGGGATCGTCCGTCATCAGCCGGCCGCCAGGACGTCGCGGCGCACGATCGTCTGCTCCCGGCCGGGCCCGACGCCGATACACGAAACATGCGCTCCGGCAAGCTCTTCGAGCCGCAGCACATAGTCGCGGGCCTTGGCGGGCAGGTCGTCGAACTCGCGGGCGTCGGAGATGTCCTCCCACCAGCCCGGCAGCTCTTCGTAGATCGGCTCGGCACGGGCGATGTCGGACTGGGTCATCGGCATCTCGTCGGTGCGCTTACCGTCCACGGTGTAGCCGACGCAGATCGGCACCGTCTCCAGGCTCGACAGCACATCGAGCTTCGTCAGGAAGTAGTCGGTGATGCCGTTGACGCGGGTGGCGTAGCGCGCGATCACCGCGTCGAACCATCCGCAGCGGCGGCGTCGACCCGTCGTCACGCCGACCTCACCGCCGGTCTTGCTCAAGTACTCGCCGAACTCGTCGAACAGCTCGGTGGGGAATGGACCCGACCCCACCCTGGTGGTGTAGGCCTTGAGGATCCCCAACACGGTGGTGATGCGAGTCGGGCCGATGCCGGAGCCGACGCACGCGCCGCCCGCGGTCGGATTCGACGACGTGACAAAGGGATACGTACCGTGGTCGACGTCGAGCAGTGTGCCCTGCGAGCCCTCGAGCAGAACGGTCTCGCCCTTTTCGAGTGCAGCGTTGAGCAGGTAGCGGGTGTCGGCGATGCGGTGCTTGAACCCTTCGGCCTCCGCCAGCAGCGTGTCGACCACCTCGGCGGGCTCGAGCGCCTTGCGGTTGTAGACCTTGACCAGCACCTGGTTCTTGAGCTCCAGTGCGCCCTCGATCTTTTGGGACAGCACTGACTCGTCGAGCACGTCGGCGACGCGAATGCCGATGCGGGCGATCTTGTCTTGATAACACGGGCCGATGCCGCGTCCGGTGGTGCCGATCTTCTTGCTGCCCGCGTAGCGCTCGACAACCTTGTCGATCGCGACGTGATACGGCATCAACAGATGCGCGTCGGCGGAGATCAGTAGCCGTTCCGTGTCGACGCCGCGGTCCGCAAGCCCCTGCAGCTCGGACAGCAGCACACCGGGATCGACCACCACACCGTTGCCGATGACGTTGGTGACGCCGGGCGTCAGGATGCCCGACGGGATCAGGTGAAGGGCGAAGTTCTCCCCCGTCGGCAGCACGACGGTATGGCCGGCGTTGTTGCCGCCCTGGTAGCGCACGACCCACTGAACGCGGCCACCGAGTAGATCGGTGGCCTTTCCTTTGCCCTCGTCGCCCCACTGGGCGCCGATGAGCACGATTGCCGGCATGGCATTTCTCCCGCTTATTGTGATGCAGCCGGTGAGCTACCTTATCCCAGCTGCCCACGAGGAGCCGTGTTGACCACAGCAGACGTTGTGGCGGTGTTGTTTGGTGGACGCCGGTTGCCGCGGGCATTGCGCGGCCTGCGGGTGGTCGGACTCGACGATGTCACCGACTGGCGCCGCGTCGTTGTGGTCGGTTCGGATGCCGACCTCGCCGCGGTGCTGACGCGGCTGCTGCGTGCGGACCGGCTGAATGTCGAGGTCGGCCACGCGCGTCGAGCGTGGAACGCTCGGCGGGCCCGCACCGGCGAGGCGCTACGAGTGCCGCTGATCCGCGACGAGACAGGCACCGTCATCACCAAAGCCGCCTACTGGCTGCCCGCCGAAGACGAACGCACGATCCACGGCGAGGCCGTCGTCGACGACACCCTGCTGTTCGACGGCGAGGCGACCGCAGTGCGGATCGAGCCGATCGACACCATGCCCGGCCTGCGAGCCAGCGCGCTGTCGAGCCGCATGCGGCCGAAACGCTGGGTCACCGGCCGCGCCGCGCAGCTCGGCACCGACGCTGCGTTGGTGGTGCGCGACGGCGTGCAGGGCCCGCGGCCGGTCAGACGGTCGACGTTCTATCGACATACCGAGGGATGGCTGCGGGTTCGGTAGCGTCGACTCGTGACCATCCGCCCGCTGCACCAGTCGGTGCGGCCCAGCCCGATCTTCCTGGCGATCGTCGCGATCACCGCGGTCGGCGGCGTACTGGCGTGGCTGGCCGCCGACGCCATACGGCCGATGGCCTACGTCGGCGTGTTCATCTTCGTGATCGCGGGCTGGCTGGTGTCGCTGTGCCTGCACGAGTTCGCGCACGCCTTCACGGCGTGGCGGTTCTGCGATCACGACGTCGCGGTGCGCGGCTACCTGACGCTCAATCCGCTGAAGTACTCGCATCCGCTGCTGTCACTGGGACTGCCGGTGCTGTTCATCGCGCTCGGCGGAATCGGTCTGCCCGGCGGCGCGGTGTACGTGCGCACGTCGTGGATGACCAAGCGTCAGAGGACGTTGGTGAACCTGGCGGGGCCGTTCACCAACCTGGTGTTCGCCGTGCTGCTGCTCCTACTCACCCGCCTGCTGTACGACTCCGGACACGCGGTGTTCTGGGCAGCCGTGGCCTTCCTCGGCTTCCTGCAAGTGACCGCGTTCGTGCTCAACATGCTGCCGATCCCGGGTCTCGACGGCTACAGCGCGCTGGAGCCGTACCTGAGCCCGCAGACTCAGCGGGCCGTGGCACCGGCCAAGCAGTGGGGCTTTTTCATCCTGCTGATCCTGCTGGTCACGCCGCAGCTCAACCATTGGTTCTTCTCGGTGGTGTTCTGGTTCTTCGACTTCTCGGGCGTGCCCAGCGCGCTGCCCGCGGTCGGTAGCCAGCTAACGCGGTTCTGGTCTGCGTGGACGTGACGAACGCCTTGCGATATATGCGACTTTGCGCATAGATTGCAGGCATGGGTGCCGGACATGATCACAGCAATGCCGACACCCGTGTCAGCCGGATGGTCATCGCCGCGGCGATACTGACCGCGTTCTTCGCCCTCGAGCTGACGACCGCGCTGCTGATCAATTCCATCGCGCTGCTGGCCGATGCCGGTCACATGCTGACCGACCTTGTCGCGATGTTCATGGGGCTCACCGCGGTGCTGCTCGCACGTCGTGGCAGCTCGTCGCCGGCCCGCACTTACGGCTGGCACCGCGCCGAGGTGTTCACCGCTGTCGCCAACGCAGTTCTGCTGATTGGCGTAGCGGTATTCATCCTCTACGAGGCGTTCGAACGCCTCGGCAACGCGCCCGAGGTACCCGGCGTGCCGATGATCGTGGTGGCGCTCGCCGGGCTGCTCGCCAACGCCGTCGTCGTGTTTCTGCTCCGGTCGCATTCCCAGGAGAGCCTGGCCGTCAAGGGCGCCTACATGGAGGTCGTCGCCGACACCGTCGGCAGCATCGGCGTGCTCATCGCGGGCATCGTCACGGTGACGACGCACTGGCCCTACGCCGACGTCGTGGTCGCGGTGTTCGTCGCGTTGTGGGTGCTCCCCCGCGCCATCGCTTTGGCCCGCGCGGCGCTACGCATCCTGTCCGAGTCGTCGCCCACCCACATCGACGTCGAGGAGCTGCGCACCGCGCTGTGCGCGGTCGACGGCGTGACCGAGGTGCACGACCTACACGTGTGGACACTGGTGCCGGGCAAGGACATGGTCACTGCGCACCTCACCAGCAGCGCGGACTCGGCACGGGTGCTCGATGACGCGCGTGCGGTGCTGACCGCCCGTGGGCTGGACCACGCGACCGTTCAGGTGGAGCCACCCGAGGGCGCCGCCGACTGCAGCTGCGAAGCCGAGTGATCTAGCCAAGCCCGAGTTCGGAACGAGCTGAGGGATCGCAGTCGTCGAGCAGATCCAGGCACCGCTGGTATTCGTCGGTTTCACCGATCGCGTCCGCGGCCCGGGCCAATGCGGCCACGCACCGCAGGAATCCGCGGTTGGGCTCGTGGCTGTACGGCACGGGGCCGAAGCCCTTCCACCCGTTGCGACGCAACTGATCCAGCCCGCGGTGGTAGCCGGTGCGGGCATACGCGTAGGCGGTGATGGGCTTGTCGTCGGCCAGCGCATCCTCGGCCAGCGCGGCCCACGCCACCGACGCCGTCGGGTGTGCCGCGGCAACGATCGCGGGATTCTCGGCGGCAGCCAGTTCGGCCTCTGCCGCACTGTCGCCGGGCAGCAGTACTGGATCCGGTCCGAGGAGATCACCCATCCGCGTCATGGCCCCATTGTGCCGTTACGCTTCGCCGGTAGCGTCGCGAGGGAGGAACCGCAGCAGGGATGTCGAACCCATCAGGACCTGAACAGCCGGACGACCCCACCGAGGTGGCGGCCGACGACGCAGCCACCACGGAACAGGCCGAAGCCCAACCGGACCACGAGCCCGCCACCGAGATCCTGCTGTCACCGGAGGCCCAAGCCGAGCTGGCGCAGCCCGAAGAAGACAAGCCCGCGGAGCGGCGCTTCACCGCACCGTCGGGGTTCGACGCAGGCTCGACGCAGAAGATCGACACGCCCGCAGAGCCAGCCACCGAGGTCATGCCGCCGCTCCCCACCGAAACCGTGGCTCAGCAGAAAATAGTTGCGCCGCAGCATATTCCGGCGCGGGGCGAGGCGCCCAAGCCCGCACGCAGGCGGCGTAGCTGGGGCTGGGTGATCGCGCTGGTGTTGGTGATCGCCGCACTGGCCGCGGTCGCGATCCTCGGCACGGTGCTGCTGACCCGCGGGTCGACGCCGAAGGCGTCCGAGGAGGACAAGGTCCGCTCGACGATCCAGAACTTCGACATCGCCGTGCAGAGGGGCGACCTGGCCACGCTGCGCAGCATCACCTGCGGCACCACGCGCGACAGCTACGTCAACTACGACGATCGCGCCTGGACCGACACCCACGCCCGGGTGGCCGCGGCCAAGCAGTACCCAGTCGTCGCGAGCATCGATCAGGTGGTGGTCAACGGCGGCCACGCCGAGGCCAACGTCACCACGTTCATGGCCTATGCGCCGCAGACCCGCTCGACGCGCAGCTTCGATCTACAGTTCCGCGACGACCAGTGGAAGATCTGCCAGGCTCCCAATAGCTAGGAGCCTGTGCGGGGCACCCGCACCGCAGTCATCGCCAGTAAGCCTGCGGTCAGCACCACGCACAGCCCACCCATCCCGGCCCGGTCCGCGTTGAACAGGTCGATAAAGGTGAAGAACATCCACGGCGCCAGAAACGACACCGCGCGCCCGGTGGTGGTGTAGAGCCCGAAGGCCACCCCTTCCTTTCCCTCCGCGGACATTCGCAGCATCAACGCCCGCGCGGAGGCCAGAGTTGGGCCGACGAACAGGCACAGAAGGAGTCCGCAGATCCAGAACGCCAGCGCCCCGGAGAGCGTCAACAGGACCAGCCCGGTGGCGACCAGTGCAGTGAGCGAGGTGAGGATGACGGGTTTTGAGCCGACTCGGTCGTCGAGCAGACCGCCCGCCACCGCGCCGATCGCGGCGACGATGCTGGCGCACACCCCGAACACCAGGACATCGGCCTGCGATATTCCGTACACCCCGACCCCTAGCACCGCGCCGAACGCGAAGATGCCGGTCAGCCCGTCTCTGAACACCGCGCTGGCCAACAGGTAGTAGACGACGTTGTGGTCACGTCGCCATTCGCCCTTCACCTCGTTCCACAGCGCGCGGTAGGCGCCAAGGAAACCGACAGTCGGGCGCGCCTCCGCTGCGTCGGGGGCGCGCACGGAGACCAGTAGAGGTAGCGCGAACAAAGCGAACCATGCCGCCGCCAGGAGCATCGCCGCACGGATGTGCTGGCCGTCAGCCACCGCGAGGCCCAGCAGGCCGCGGGTGTCGCCGTCGCCCTCGATAAAGCCCAGATACAGGATCAACAGCAACATCACACTGCCGAAATATCCTGCGGCCGAACCAATCCCGGAGATCCGGCCCCAGTTCTGCCCCGCTGAAAGGTGCCTCAGCATGGCGTTGTACGGCACCGTCGCCAGGTCGCTGCACGCCGCGGTGCATGCCAGCAGAACCAGTCCCGGCCACAGATAGTGATAGTCGGCCCGGATGAGGGTCATCGCTGACGTCATCGCGACGACCAAGCCGGTGAGCACCGCGAGTGCGGTGCGGCGACGATTCGGGCCGTCGACCCAGATTCCGGTGGCCGGCGCCAATAACGCGACGCACAGCCCCGCGAGCGTCAGCACCCGGCCCAGCCAGCTTGTCGGTGTGGTGGGGCCGGGCAGACCCGACCCCACCTGCTCGGTGAGGTAGACGGAGAAGACGAACGTGATGACGATGGCGTTCAAACCCGTTGCGCCGCAGTCCCATAACGCCCACGCCACCACCCTGGACCGCGAGGCGGTAGCGGAATCCGCCACGCGGCTGCTCATGGCTGCACGTTACGGCTGCTGCGACAGGCCGATGCAGGTGCCGAGGTGTTGCTGGTTGCACGGGATGCCGTCCACCGTCGCAAACGCGCTTCCCGGAGGTGTGCTCGAAGCGTCGGGCCCGCTAGGCGGAACGATGATCGGAGCCGGAGGCGCGCCTCCCTGACCGGCGCTGCATACCCCGGGGAACCGGGTCGGCAACGTGCCGTAGGGGCACCCGTCGGCCCCGGCCGGTGCGGCGACGGCAAGCGATCCCATGACCGTCGCGAATGTGCAGGCGACCAGAATTGCGCGCTTCACGGGTAAGACCCTAGCCCGCCGAGACTGACCGGCCGGCGCTGTGCAGGTCGTTGCACGCCTCGACGACGCGCTCCGACATCGACGCCTCGGCCTTCTTCATATAGGTGCGCGGGTCGTAGAACTTCTTGTTTCCGACCTCGCCGTCGACCTTGAGCACACCGTCGTAGTTGGTGAACATGTGCCCCGCGACCGGACGGGTGAACGCGTACTGGGTATCGGTGTCGACGTTCATCTTCACCACGCCGTAGCGCAGCGCTTCCTCGATCTCCGACTTGAGCGACCCCGATCCGCCATGGAACACAAAGTCGAAAGGCTTTGCACCGTCGGGCAATCCGAGCTTCTTCGCAGCCACCTTCTGACCGTCGTCAAGAATGTCGGGTCGCAGCTTGACGTTGCCCGGCTTATAGACGCCGTGCACGTTGCCGAACGTCGCGGCCAGCAGGTACTTGCCGTGCTCGCCGGCGCCGAGCGCCTCGATGGTCTGCTCGAAGTCCTCAGGGCTGGTGTAGAGCTTTTCGTTGATCTCGTGGGCGACGCCGTCCTCCTCGCCGCCGACGACCCCGATCTCGATCTCCAGGATGATCTTGGCGGCCGCCGCTTCCTTGAGCAGCTCGCGCGCGATCTCCAGGTTCTCGTCGATCGGCACGGCCGACCCGTCCCACATATGCGACTGGAACAGCGGGTTACGGCCCTCGGCGACCCGCTTCTGCGAGACGGCCAGCAGCGGCTTCACATAGGTATCGAGTTTGTCCTTCGGACAGTGGTCGGTGTGCAGCGCGACGGTGATCGGGTACTTGTCGGCGACGATGTGGGCGAACTCCGCCAGCGCGACGGCACCGGTCACCATTTCCTTGACGCCAAGGCCTGAGCCGAATTCCGCCCCGCCCGTGGAGAATTGAATGATGCCGTCACTGCCCGCGTCGGCGAAGCCCTTGAGCGCGGCGTTGATGGTCTCCGACGATGTGCAGTTGATCGCCGGGAATGCGAACGAATGCTCCTTGGCCCGGCCCAGCATCTCGGCGTAGACCTCGGGCGTTGCAATGGGCATGAAAGTTCCTCTCGGCTGACCTGCGTCGTGAGCGCAAGTATCTCAAGACCTAGACGGTCAGCACCATTCGGTAGCGGGCCCTACCCTCGTCCATGGCCGCATAGGCCTCGGCTGCCTCGGTCAATGGCCGCTCCTCGATCACGGCGCGCACCCCGGACAGCACCGCGAAATGCATCGTCTCTTCGACGTCGCGCGACGTGCCCGACGGGTGACCGGTAACGGACAGCCCGTCGTTGATCAACTGGATCGGCGCGATCGGCAGCGGGTCGGCGGTGACGCCGATGATGACCAGTTCGCCCTCTGGCGCCAACCCGCCGACGGTCTGTGCCATCGCTGCGGAGTTCGCCGCCGTGGCCAGTACCACCGTCGCGCCGCCGAGAGCCTTCAGCGCGCCCGCAACGTCCCCGGCCGTCGAATCGACGTAGTGATGGGCGCCCAGTTCACGCGCGTCGGCCTCCTTGCCTGCGCCTCGGGCGATCGCGATTGTCTCGAAGCCCATCGCCCTGGCCCATTGCACGCCCAGATGACCGAGCCCACCGATGCCGAGCACGGCCACCCGATCGCCCGCGACGGCCCTGGTCCTGCGCAGCGCGTGGTAGGTCGTCACACCGGCACACCCCATCGGGGCGGCCTCGGCGAACGACAGTTCGTCGGGGATGCGTGCCAGTGCGGTGGCCGGCGCAGTCACCGATTCGGCGTAGCCGCCCGGGTAGTGCCAACTGGGGACCTGCATGTTCACGCACTGCATGAATTGACCCTTGCGGCAGGGGATGCAGCGGTTGCAGTTACCGCCGAACCAGCCGACGGCCACTCGGTCGCCGACGGTGAAACCCTCGACCCCGTCGCCGATTTCGGCGATCGTTCCGGCGATTTCATGTCCGAGTGTGAGCGGCCAGGTCATTCCGGGGAAGCCGCCGTTGACGAACCCGTGGTCGGTCCCGCACACACCGCACGCTTTGACGGCGATGCGGACGTGGCCGGGGCCGGGCGGCTCCGTTTCCACGTCGACGAGATTCAGTGGCGCTTGAGCGGACGCAACGTGGACGGCTTTGTGGGTGGCCATGGCCCGACCTTATCGCCGCAGACAGCTCGGCATAGCCCGGTACAGAGGCCTCTCAGGCAGGCGCCGGTATCTTGGGTGGCCATGGACACCACCCCCGCCCTCTCGGCGGCTGCGACCCAGCTGGCGCTCATGCCGGACTTCCTGGATCCGATCAAGCTCATCGGCTATTTCGGCACCTGGGCCCTGGTGGGGTTGCTGGTGGTGATCTTCGTCGAGTCGGGCTTGCTGTTCCCGGTTCTGCCAGGGGATACGCTGCTGTTCGTCGCGGGCATGCTCGCTGCGGGAACAGCCGCCGCAGGACGGGCCGACTTCCAGCTGTGGCAGCTGCTGGTGTTCATCCCCATCGCCGCCGTCCTGGGCGGACAGGTCGGGTACTTCATCGGCCGCTACCTCGGCACCGCGATGTTCAAACCCAACGCTCGCGTGCTCAAACAGCGGTATCTGGACGAGGCCCATGCGTTCTTCGAGGAGCGCGGACCGTTCGCGATCGTGCTCGCCCGCTTCGTGCCGATCGTGCGGACCCTGGCGCCGATCACGGCAGGCGCGGCACGGATGAGCTATGGCGCATTCACGCTGTTCAATGTCATCGGCGCCGTCGTATGGGGCGTCGGCCTGACGCTGCTCGGGTACGGGCTCGGCCAGTTCGAGGTCATCCAGAAGCTGCTCGAGCCGATCTTCATTCTCATCGCGCTGGCTTCCGTCACGCCGATGTTCATCGAGTGGTACAAGCGGCGGCGCTCACGCGGGGTGAAGCCGGAACCAGTCGAGGAGTAGATCGGCGACGGCGCCCGGACGCTCTTCGGGAATCCAATGTGAGACGCCGCTCGACGCGCCGTTGCATCGCATCAACTGCCGCTCAGGTGCAATTCAAGCCTCCAATGCCCGGATCAGGCTGGCGGAGTCCCACGGCCCCTTGTGCCGCCGTCCGTTGACGAAGAACGTCGGCGTCGAGTTCAGGTCCATCAGCTCGGCATCCTGGGCATCGTCCTGCACCCGGTGCAGCACCTTCGTCGGATGCACACGCACGTCTTGGTCGAGCCTTTCGAGGTCAAGCCCGATCGCGTTGGCGTAGCGATAGATATCGGACCACTCCAGATCGTCCTGATTCGCGAACAGCATCCGTCCCATCTCGAAGTACTTGCCCTGCAACCCCGCAGCCTCGGCCGCCCTGGCGGCGTCGAACGCCCGCGGGTGCACCCGCTCCAGCGGAAGATGGCGCCATACGTATCGCAGCTTGTCGCCGAAATGCGCAACCACCTCGTCGATGGACCCGGTGGCCCGGCTGCAGAACGGGCATTCGTAGTCCCCGTACTCCACCAGCGTCAGCGGCGCATTGGGGTTTCCGCGGATATGGTCGCGATCGGGGTCGACCGGTCGAATCAGCTTGAGCCCGACCGGTTCCGGCGGACTCAGCCAGTCGGTGACCCGGAAGATCGCCCATCCGGCGAGGAACGCGATGACCGACGCGAGCAGGACACCGATACGCGCCTGGTCCTGCCGGGTCGGCTCGGTGATGGCGATGTCGACGATGAAAAGCGAAATGGTGAAACCGATTCCGGACAGGGCAGCACCACCGGCGACCCGGCGCAGCCGCCCCCCGGGTGCGAGCTGCCCCAACCCGGTGCGCTGCATGAACCAGGTCGCCCCAGTGATGCCGACGAACTTTCCAACGACCAGACCAGCGACGATTCCCCACGTCAACGTCGACTCAAGCGCGCCCCTCACGCTCTCCGCATCGAGCCGCACCCCGGCATTGACCAATGCGAACAGCGGAAGCACCACGAACGACACGTAGGGGCCGACCGCGATCTGCAGCCGCTCGTTGATCGAAATCGATTCGCGCAGACCACGAGTCGCAGCCCTGGCGTACTGCGAATTGGGCGACTGCCGGAATGCTCGGATCAGGTCGACTGTCTGCTCCACTTGCTGACGCTCGGGTGTGAAGACAGGAATCAGCAACGCGACGACAACTCCGCCCAGCGTCGGGTGCACACCGGCCATGAACAGCGCGACCCACAGCGCAAAGCCCAGCAACGCGTACGCCGGGCCGCGGGCGACGGGCAGGTACCGGACCAACGCGATCGCGAGGATCAGCAGTATGGCGAACGCCAGCGGAACGACGCGGATGCGGTCGGAGTAGAACAGCGCGATCACGCACAGCGCGCCGATGTCATCGACGACGGCCAGCGTGAGCAGGAAGATCCGCAGCCGGGCAGGGAATTTGGGGTTGATGATGGCGAGCGCGCCGATGAGGAACGCGGTATCGGTGGAGATCACCACTCCCCACGCCTGCGCGTTCTCCCCGGATGGGTTGAAGAGCAGGAAGATGACGGCCGGAAGTGTCAGCCCCGCAAGCGCGGCGACGACGGGCACCGCCGCCCTGGCGCGATCGGTGAGCTCGCCGATGGCGAACTCACTTGTGACTTCCAGGCCGACGATGAAGAAGAAGAACGTCATCAGGCCGTCGTTGACCAGATGCTTGACCGTCAGTTCGAACTGCCGATCGTCGAACGTGAACCCCATGTGTGTGTCCAGCAGAGCCGAATATGTCTCGGCCCATGGCGAATTCGCCCACAGAACCGCGGCGACGGTGAATGCCAGCAGTAGCGCGGCGGCGGCGTTCTCTTTAGTACCGGGGGCCTTGGGGTCGCGGCTGAACCGGCTCGGCAGCAAGTGAACGATCCGCGGCAGTGGCCCGACTGTCACGCGTCTGTGCCGGTGTCACCGCTCGCGGCGGTGACTGCGTGGGCAGCTTCCATCAGCATCCAGCCCGACAGCTGCACCGACAGGTCGCGTTCGGGAACCTCTGACGCGTTGACCGCGCCCTCGACGAATTGAGCTTGCCGCCCGCCGCCCGACGGTATCTCGGCAGCGCGTTCCCAGAACGGCCCGAACAGCGGCAGGTCGTCGACGGTCTGGCGGTTGTCCCATGCGGACTGCGCCGACTTGAGCACAAGCGAACGCGCGGTGTCGCGGGCGGTCGCATCCTCAGGGCCGTTCTGCGGCAGCGTGGTGGCGACCAGCGCCAGGTATCGGGCCAGGATCCCGTTGAAGAGGCCACCGTCGCCGCCGCCGGCGCCCTTGATCACCCCGTCGGGGGCCATGTGCTCGTTGACAGCGGCCACAAGGCGGTGCGCCCTCTCGGCGTGGCGGGTGTCGTCGGTGCGCACTGCGAGTTCGGTTTCCAGGCCGATGACCACCCCCTGGCAGTACGTGTACTGCGCCCGCACCAGCGAGCCGGCCTTGATCCCGTCGAACACCAGATGGGTTTCGGGGTCGATCAGCGTCTCGTCGATCCAATCGGCCATCTGCTGGGCGCGCCGCAGCCTGTCGCCATAGCGGGCGAGGAAGATCCCCGCCGGTCCGTTGGCCGGCGCATTGAAGAACTGGTCCTGTTTGCGCCAGGGGATGCCGCCGCCGTCTTCGGGCACCCACGCGTTGAGGAACTGTTCGGAGAGCTTTTTCAGCGCCTTCGGCCGCTCGACGCCGGCCAGCCGTGCAGCCCGCTCCAGCGCGATCGCCAGCCATGCCATGTCGTCGTAATAGTCGTTGACCCAGGATCCGGTGTTGCGCAGCCGATGTGAGCGGATCTGGCGGGTGATCTTCATGGCCCGATCGGGTTGCGGGTCCCGCACCTGCGCGTCGACAAGGCAATCCAGCAGATGCGCTTGCCACCAGTAGTGCCAGGTGCGGAACTCTGCGTCGTGCCGCGTCGGCGGCCATGACACCACACCGAGTTGCGTGCCGGGCAACTTCCAGATCCGTTTTAGGTGCCGCTTGGCAATCGCGGCTTCCGCACTGGCCGCGCGATTGGCCCAAACCTGATCCATATGGTTGATCCTGCCCTACCAGGCCCGCGAAATGTCCCCATGTTGAGTGATCCAGGTGTGCATCGCGATTCCCGCGGCAACGGACGCGTTGATGCTGCGCGTCGAGCCGAACTGCGCGATCGACACGGTGACGGCGGCGCAGGCCTTGGCGTCGTCGGTGATGCCGGGACCCTCCTGGCCGAAGATCAGCAGGCACTCGCGGGGCAAAGCGGTGTCTTCGATGCGCTGCGCGCCGGGCACGTTGTCCACCGCAACCACCGTGAGCCCGGCGTCGGCCGCGAAGGCGAGCAGGTCGGCGGTGGAGTCGTGGTGCTGCAGGCGTTGATAGCGGTCGGTCACCATCGCGCCGCGCCGGTTCCAGCGACGGCGCCCGACGATGTGGACGGTGTGCACGGCGAATGCGTTGGCGGTGCGCACGACGGCGCCGATGTTGGCGTCGTTGCCGAAGTTCTCGATCGCCACATGCAGCGGATGTCTGCGCGTGTCGATATCGGCGATGATCGCGTCACGGGTCCAATACCGGTACGCGTCAACGACGTTGCGGGTATCGCCGTCACGGAGCAGTGCCGGATCGTACCGCGGATCGTCGGGTAAGGGACCCTGCCATGGCCCAACGCCGGGGGTTTCGCCCCATTCGGTGGGTCCGGCTTCAGTCATGAGTCGTCCACAGCGCGGCGTGGGTGGCGGCCATCGACACGGTCGCATAGAGCAGCGCCTGGTTGATCTCGCCCTGTGTGCACACCGACGCGCGCACCTGGACGGCCGCGCGCGATGCCTCGGGCAGCACGAGTATTGACGAGCCGTAGACGTCGCAGGCGTGGCTCAGCCCGGGAGGCGGCAGGGTCGGCGTCGCAAGCACCATCATGGGGCCGCCGCGACGAGCCGAGTCGTCGCGGTATCGCTCTGCAAGACCGTCGATTTCGAGGCCGAGCAGCATGTAGCCGTTGCCCGAGAACGCTGCAGGGTCGCCCAGTGCGGTGGCGTCGAGCTGCGCACCGTCGGCGCGAAATGCGTCCACGCTGGTGGACTTGAGCGCGAGGCCGGTGTCGTTCTCGTTGGTCGCAGGCACACCGACGGGGAATGCGGCGGGATAGCCGACCGTGGTGCCGGGCATGCGATCGCGCGGCGAGTACGCGTAGACGCCGCGCACCTGCGAATGGTCACGCAGCGGGCCCAAACACACCGTGCCCGTGAGCCGGTCGGGCATCGGCGCCGAAAGCGGTTGCACTGCAAGACTCGTCGTATCCTTACAGCCGGTGAGACCGCTGGCCTCGATCGGATGGGCCAGCGCGCCGTAGAGGCCGAATCGCACGTCCTCGGGTTTGGCGTGCCCGCCGCCGTTCTGCGACGGGGAGGCGTCCACGTCGATGAGGACGTAGTCACCGTCGAAGCGAAGGTTCGATACCGACATGTTCCAGCCCAGGATCGACTGCGACTGACCGATCGCCGTGGCCTGGGTGGAATAGGGGCCACCACGGTTGTCGTCACCGGAGCACGCAGACGCGACGACGACGATCGCTGCCAGCGTTGCGGTTAGCGCGCGCACAACTTGAGTGCGGCTTCAGGTTCTTTTTCGGCCATTGCCAACGACTTTCGTCAAGGCGCGCACCAGGTTTCGCGGAATGACACGGCCGCCCGCGGTGAGAGCCTTGTATTGCAGGCCGGGAACGATGACGACCTTGCCTTTGGCGACGTCGGCCATGGTTTCACGGACGACGTCTTCGACCTCGAGCCACAGAAACGACGGTGTGCCGCTCATTTCGATACCGGCACGCGCGTGAAATTCGGTGTGGATGAAGCCCGGACAGAGCGCATGCACCCCGACGCCGGTGCCTTCCATGCCGTTGGCCAGGCCTTCGGAGAACGCGATCACCCAGGCCTT
The DNA here is from genome assembly GCF_035274705.1 of Mycobacterium sp. Lineage (GTDB taxonomy): Bacteria > Actinomycetota > Actinomycetes > Mycobacteriales > Mycobacteriaceae > Mycobacterium. The sequence goes on from NZ_DATENY010000068.1 coordinate 88,826, forward strand.
GGACGCCGAGTACGTCGACCCGCGGCCCGGCAGCAGCCCGGCGACGCTGGCGACGTTGATGACGGTGCCCGCATGGGCCGCGAGCATCGGCGGCAGCGCCGCATGGGTCAGCTGCATCACGGCGGTGACGTTGACGTCGAGTTGGGATTGCAGCGCCGCGAAATCGGCGGTCCAGAATTCGCCCGACGTTGCGAAACCCGCGTTGTTCACCAAGACCTGAACACCAGCGGCGAGCCGGTCGGCGACCTTGGCGCGGTCGGCCTCGTCGGCCAGGTCGGCGGCCAGCACTTCCACTTGCGCGCCGACCTCGTCGTGCAGCTCGGCGGCGAGCCGCTCGAGGCGTTCGATGTCGCGGGCGACCAGTACGAGGTCATAGCCGTCGATGGCGTAGCGCCTGGCGAATCCCGTCCCGAGCCCGGACGTCGGTCCGGTGATCAATGCGACGGGGCGTGCCATGTCCTAGAGCGTAGCCAACGGCGCCGAGGCCGCCGAAACTGCGGACAGATCGCGAAAATCGCACAAATGCCGATCTGTCTGGGCCCACGCGAAGCCGGGGACAGGCTCGCGAAGAACTACCGCTGATAGTGCGGTGACTGCCGTCCGTTGCGCGACGGGGGCGGCGGACGTCGAACCGGCTCGGGCCGACCCCCTTCGGGGCGCGGCGCAGCGTAGCGACCGACATCGGCTCGGCTCGGCGGCATGTCGGCGCGTCCGGGAGGTAACTCGGAACGGGCAGGCCCCGGCTTGAGCGGACGACTCGGCGAGCCGCTACGCCGGGCGACGGCCTGGCCGGAGAGGGCCTGCGGGACCGGCGGCAGAACGCGCAGCAAGTCGTTGAACTGCCGCACGGTGCGCAGTCCCTCGTCCCACTGGGCGCGCGTGCTGGTGACCGGCATCGACACCAGCGTCCAGTTCTGCTCGTTCCACATGATCTCGGCGCAGTCGGGTGCCGTGTGGGCGAACGTCACCATCCGCCGGTCGCAGGCGCGACGCGCTGCGTCGAGGTTGGTGGAGTACACCATCCGCGGGCCGATCGCGCCGAGCAGCCAAATGTCGTTCTCCCGCGGCTCTTTGATGCCCTTGAGCCGCAGGTCGACGACGACGTTGGTGCCGACCTTGCGGTGCAGCGCGATGACCGTCGCGACATCCTCGAGGTCGAAGATGAAGACGGCCTCGCCGCGGATCTGCCCGAGCACGACGTTCTTGGCGGTGATATCACCGACGGTCGACATCACGCCGCGCTTCCAGCGCTTGAGAATGTCGGCCGACTCGTGCTCGTAGTCGAAGCCATGCGACTTCGCCCAGGACTTTCGCCGACGGCCCAGCCCACGTCGACGGTCGATGTCGACGTACAGCAGCACCGCCGCGCCCACGAAACAGAGCGCGGACAGCGTGAACCAGAGGGGAACCATCGCGCCTAGCCTACTTGTTGGTGCCCGTTTCACCCGAACTCAAGCGGATCACAAAGCCGTCTCAGCCCAGGACGAGCGAGGAGCCGTCCGGGCTGACGTTGACCGGTACGACATCGCCGTCGTGCACGTCGCCGGCCAGCAGCATCTTGGCGAGCTGGTCGCCGATGGCCTGCTGAATCAGCCGACGCAGCGGGCGGGCGCCGTAGAGCGGGTCGAATCCGCGCTCGGCCAGCCACTTCTTGGCCGGCAGCGATACCTCGAGGGTGAGCCTGCGTTGCGCCAACCGCTTATCCAATTGCCGCAACTGGATGTCGACGATCTGCACCAGCTCCTCGGGATTGAGCGGATCGAAGACGATCACGTCGTCGAGCCGGTTGATGAACTCTGGCTTGAACGCCGAGCGCACCGCCGCCATCACCTGTTCCTCTGTCCCGCCTGCCCCCAAGTTGGACGTCAGGACCAGGATCGTGTTGCGGAAGTCGACCGTGCGGCCCTGACCGTCGGTCAACCGGCCCTCGTCGAGGACGGCCAGCAGCACGTCGAACACGTCCGGGTGGGCTTTCTCGATCTCGTCGAACAGGATCACCGTGTACGGCCGCCGTCGAACCGCCTCGGTCAGCTGACCGCCCTGGTCGTAGCCGATGTAGCCGGGAGGCGCACCGACCAGGCGGGCCACCGAGTGCTTCTCGCCGTACTCGCTCATGTCGATGCGGACCATTGCGCGTTCGTCGTCGAACAGAAACTCCGCCAGCGCCTTGGCCAGCTCGGTCTTACCGACACCGGTCGGGCCGAGGAACATGAACGAACCCGTCGGACGGTTCGGGTCGGCGACCCCGGCCCTGCTGCGGCGCACCGCATCGGACACCGCCTGCACGGCCCTCTTCTGGCCGACGACGCGCTTGCCGAGCTCGTCCTCCATGCGCAGCAGCTTGGCCGTTTCGCCCTCGAGCATCCGGCCTGCCGGAATACCCGTCCATGCCGACACCACGTCGGCGATGTCGTCGGGCCCGACCTCCTCCTTGAGCATGACGCCCTCGCGCGCCTCGGCCTGAGGCACCGCCGCATCGAGCTTCTTCTCGATCTCGGGAATGCGGCCGTAGCGCAGCTCGGCGGTCTTCTCCAGATTGCCATCGCGCTCGGCCCGGTCGGCCTCACCGCGCAGCTCCTCCAGCTGCTCCTTGAGCTCACGGACCACGTCGATGGCGTTTTTCTCGTTCTGCCACCTAAGCGTCAGCTTCGCTAGCTTTTCTTGGAGGTCGGCCAACTCGGCGCGCAGCTTCTCCAGCCTTTCCTTGGAGGCTTCGTCCTCCTCCTTGGACAGCGCCATCTCCTCGATCTCGAGGCGACGGACCAGCCGCTCGACCTCGTCGATCTCGACGGGCCGGGAGTCGATCTCCATCCTCAAGCGGCTGGCTGCCTCGTCGACCAGGTCGATGGCCTTGTCGGGCAGGAACCGCGCGGTGATGTAGCGGTCACTCAATGTGGCCGCCGCGACCAGCGCGGAGTCGGTGATGCGCACGCCGTGGTGCACCTCGTACCGCTCCTTGAGGCCGCGCAGGATGCCGACGGTGTCCTCGACCGACGGCTCACCGACGAACACCTGCTGGAAGCGCCGCTCCAGCGCGGCGTCCTTTTCGATGTACTTGCGGTACTCGTCGAGTGTTGTCGCGCCGACCAGCCGCAGCTCGCCGCGAGCCAGCATCGGCTTGATCATGTTGCCGGCGTCCATCGAGGACTCGCCGGTCGCACCGGCGCCCACGATGGTGTGCAGCTCATCGATGAACGTGATGATCTGGCCCGCGGAGTTCTTGATGTCGTCGAGCACGGCCTTGAGGCGTTCCTCGAACTCGCCGCGGTACTTCGACCCGGCGACCATCGAACCGAGGTCCAGCGAAACGACTGTCTTGTCGCGCAGGCTATCCGGCACGTCACCGGCCACGATGCGCTGAGCCAGGCCCTCTACGATCGCGGTCTTGCCCACGCCGGGCTCGCCGATCAGCACCGGGTTGTTCTTGGTGCGACGGGCGAGCACCTGCACGACGCGACGAATCTCGTTGTCACGCCCGATAACTGGGTCGAGCTTGCCCTCACGGGCGCGTTCGGTCAGGTCGGTGGAGTACTTCTCCAGTGCCTGGTAGGTGGCCTCGGGCTCGGGGCTGGTGACCCGGGCGCTGCCGCGCACCTTGACGAACGCTTCGCGCAGTGCCTGCGGGGAGGCGCCGTGGCCGTTGAGCAGCTTGGCAACGTCGGAGTCGCCGGTGGCCAGGCCGACCATCAGGTGCTCGGTGGAGACGTACTCGTCGTCCATCTCGGTGGCGAGGCTCTGGGCCGTGGTGATCGCGGCCAGCGCTTCACGCGACAGCTGCGGCTGCGAGCTGGCGCCGCTTGCGCTTGGCAGCCGGTCGATGAGCCGTTGCGTCTCGGCGCGAATGGTCGCGGGTTCGACGCCGACGGCCTCCAGCAGGGGGGCGGCAATGCCATCGTTCTGGGTGAGCAGTGCCATCAATAGGTGGGCCGGCACGATCTGCGGGTTGCCGGCGGAGCTTGCCGCCTGCAACGCCGCGGTCAGCGCAGCCTGGGTCTTGGTCGTCGGGTTGAACGAGTCCACGACACCTCCATTCGTCTAGAAAAAGCCTCGTCGCGTTGTTCAACGTCGTCAAGGTTGAGTCTGTTCCGCTCAAGTTTAACTTTTTTGTCCAGTTTTCCCGTAGGGCTGCAAGGCCTGCCACGGGATGCCGAAGGTCCCATTCGGCGCGTCGACCCGGCGCCCGGTCGAACATCCGTAAGGCTTAGTCAATGAGCTTGACCGCTCGCAATGGGCTCCTTATCGCAGGCTGCGCACTCTTTGCCGCCGCGCTGACCATCGTCGCAGTGTTGTTGGCGGCGCCTCGCCCGACACCGGCGGCCACGGACGAAAACCAGGTCCGCGCAGTGCTGGACGGTATGAACAGTTCGTACAACAGGTCCGACTTCGCCGGATTCTCCTCGCATGTGTGTCCGGACATGCTGCGCGCCAACGGCTACGAAGCAGGTTGGTATCAGAGCCGAAAATCGGACGGACCGACGCAGATCACCATTAACTCGGTCGACGTCACCGGCGATGACGCGGTCGCGAACGTCCGGTTCCTGGCGGCCAACCATGAGGACGCGAAGACCCTCGACATCGACTTCCTTCGCCGGGGCGTCGATTGGAAAGCCTGCCGGTATCACGGCGTCCAATCGACGTAGCGACCGCCTGACTACGTACCTGGGGCACGAATTCCGGTCCAACGCAGCGGTATGAGGCGGTCCTCTCTCTCCATTGGGCGGTTCCTACGATGCCTACACTTTCCGCATGCGAGGACTGATTGACCCACACTGGTTGGCAGTCGGTTCTTACGTGCCTACGAATCCCACAACTTGGCTTGTCTTCGTCGCCCTGTTCATCGCGTTGGTGGGATTGAGGTACGGGGTCAGCCAGCTCTCAACCAAGCGGCAGGCCACAAAGCTCGATGGACTGCTCAAAGATTCTGCAGCGTTTTCTGATTCATGGCCGAGAGAGCGGCTGCCATATGCTCCACATGACGACCTGGCCGCAGAAGCCAAAAGATGCGAACGGATCATCTCTTTGATGCGACAACTCCGTGCAGCCAAGAAGAGCGATATGAATTACCTCGACAGGCAGATTCCCGCCGTCGAGGGATGGCTGACAACCGTTCACGCCGCAATGAACACCCCTAAGCCACACGGCCATTGGGACCAAGGACCGCGTTCGCAACAGCCTCCTCGTTAGCCGCGCGTTCCTCGCGGTGGCGACGCCAAATTGGTGCGTGGTGACCCCAGTTGACCTTGTTAGGCTCACACCGGCAAAAGGGGAAAACGTCTAAATGAACCCATTTGACTTGTTGTGGAGCCTTGGCGACATACAGAGCTTCGCCGACCATGTGAAGTCAGCCGACGGAGGCGATCCATGGGGGTTTGCAGGGCTGGGTCCGGACGCCGCGGGTACAGCGCAATCATTTCTGGGTAAGGCTGGCGAGACACCGGTGATCGAGGCCGGCCTGATCGCCATCACGATCATGAACTGGATGTGCGGATTCGGAGATTCCGAGAAAGGCGACAGTTTCGGCGATGGCGGCTCAAAATTCAACGACACCATCGACAAGCTGAAGTCCGCCTCGCCCGACGGCACCTGGACAGGTTCGGGATCCGACGCGTACGCCGCCCAGAACACCAAGCAGCAGAACCGTGCCAGCACGATGGTGGACGCTGATTTCGAAATGAATCAGATCGTTTCGTGCGAGGCGAACCAGCTGAGTGGGACGCGCGACATTCTGGACCATGCCGGAACTGTGTTGGGCTACGCAATCTTGCCCGCACTCGCCGCGATGCGAATTCCCGTCTGGGGCTGGGAGATCTCCATGGGAATCCAGCTGGGTGCCGTCGGCGGGACAGTGCCGGTCTGCCAAGCGGAGATGATTCAGATGGCCGCTCGCGCACTGGAAAACGCGAAGTCGGTACGGAAGGCCATCGACACATACAACTCCGCCAACCCGGACCCGAACACGAGGACACACGAAGTCGGTCTATGGGGTGCACCACGTTCGACAGGCACGGAGCAGCGCACCGACCGCTCGCCAGGTGAGGCGTCGCCGGTTACTTCGCAAGCACCGAACAGTGCGCCAACCAATCCGCCAAGTCCTGCGCCACATGCGCCAGCCGTACCCTCCGGCCCGGCGCCGACCGTCCCGTCAAACCAAGTGCCGACCGTGCCGTCGAGCCCTGCGCCGACCGTGCCTTCGAGGGGCAGCGAAAGCCCCAACGCTAGCTCGCCCCCGCAGCCGTCGACACCGCCGGGCACACCGGTTCCGTCAGTACCGGGTTCCTCGCCAGCCAGCGGGACACCAAGCGGCGGCGCACCGGCGTCAGCCTTCGGCGGAACGATGAGCTCCGGATCGGCGAGCACGCCCCCATCGCCGACGAACCAGTTCGCCACCAAACAGCAACTGCCCCAAGCAGCATCGGGTAGCGCGAACGGTGAGCGCGCACCAGTTCGTGTAGACACTCGGTCCGAAGAAGACAAGAGCGTGCCAGGGGCTTTGAACAGAACAGGGGAAAACGCTGTCCGGTGAGTTGCGCGTTGACACCGCCCGCGTGCGCAAGCTGTCCGCCACACAAGGCGAGGCCGCCAGCCAGATCGGGGCCGCAGCCAACGTCGCCGACGGCGTCAGTGCGTGCATGTGGGTCAACCACGGATTGATCTGCGCACCAACCAACATCGCAGTCGCCGCAGCCGAACTCACGCGCAGAAGTGCGTGCACCTCGATCCAATCGGTGTCTACCGATCTCTCCCAGAAGCTGAACACCGCAGCTGATAAATATGACCAGACTGACGCGCAGGCCAGCGCCAAGATCCACGCCAAGATCCACGGCAAGATGCATCCCCGCTAACAGTGGTTGACGACCTTCTGGGCCACGCGTCAGAAGACGCTGCGCCAGAGTCCGATCTCACCGCCGCGCTCGATTTCTCGCCCATCCACAACGAAGACGAACGGCCAACCGTCGACACACTCGACGAATGCACGCCCGTCGACACGCACGAGGTCGACAATTCGCAGGGCCCGCTCTTCACGGTGGCCAATCCGCCCGGAACCGTCACTGTGACAACCTATTTGAACGGTTGCGTGCATCACGTGGGCCTATCGCAGACCGTGACGAAGATGACTGAAGCTGAACTCGCGCAAGAGATTATGGCTGTGACAGCTGTCGCCGCTACCAAGGCGCGAGCTGCGCTCCACACCTTCGTCGCCGGCCTCTTACGCCTGCAGGGTATGGACAGCGCGTCTGCCAGCGACTTCGCGGAGCGCCGGCTTTCCTTCCCAACGCCTGAACAGGCCGCGGCGACGGAAGCCGCATTCATCGCACGTTACGCCGGCGACCACGAGTAACACCCTCAGCCGGCCCTCGTGCTTGTTACCTTCTGTCAGTGCTGACCGAACTCATTCCGCTGGCGCTGGTCGTCGCGCTGTCGCCGCTGTCCATCATCCCGGCGGTCCTGGTCTTACATACGCCGCGGCCGCGCCCGACGGGCCTGGCGTTTCTGGCCGGCTGGCTTGTTGGCCTTGGCGCACTGACGGCGATTTTCCTCGAGGTGTCCAGCCTGCTCGGCGGTCTCGGCAACAAACCGCCAGGATGGGCGTCGTGGCTGCGCATCGTCGTCGGCGCCGCGCTGATCGTGTTCGGCCTCTACCGATGGCTGACCCGCGAGCGATCCGAGCACATGCCGGGGTGGATGCAGAGCCTCGGCAAGCTCACGCCTCTCCGGGCTGCCGGTGCCGGCCTGGCACTGACTGTCGTCAATCCCAAGGTGTTATTCATCTGCGCCGCAGCGGGTTTAGCGATAGGCACTGCCGGACTCGGAAGCACACATGCGTGGCTGGCGGTTGCTTGGTATGTGGCGGTCGCCGGCTCGACTGTCGCGATTCCCATTCTGGCCTACGCGGTTTCCGGTGACCGGCTCGACGAACCGCTGCGGCGTCTCAAGGACTGGATGGAGCGCCAGCACGCGACGCTCGTCGCGGCCATCCTTGTCGTGATCGGACTTCTGGTGCTGTACAAGGGAATTCACGGGTTATAGCCCCGGCAAGCCCAGCTCCTCGGCATCGGCGGTGAGATACCGCGTCACCGTCGGCGCGACCAGGCGGACCACCTCGTCGCCCGACAGCGTCGCCAACGGCGGAACCATCATGACGTAGCGCAACATAGCCGTACCCACCAGGCTGCTTGCGGCGAGCATCGCACGCAACCGGGCGTGCTCACCTCCGCCGAGTACCCCCGATACCGCGGTCAGTACGTAGTTCTGCATGAACCCGCGAAACGCATCTTGGGCATCGGAGTTCGATGTCGCAGACTGCAGCATCGCCCTCATGCTCGCGGCGGTGTCGGCCGTCTCCCAGATCTGCAGATAGGTGCGGACCATCCGGGTGCCGATGTCGGGTTCGGCACCGTCCGTCAGAGCCGCGACGAGCACGTCGGGATCGAGAATCAGCCGCAGCGACTCCCGGAACAACTCCTGCTTCGACCCGAACAGATACAGCACCATCGACGGGTCGACGTGTGCGTCCTGCGCGATCGCCCGCAACGTCGTCTTCTCATAACCCTCGGCCGCGAAGCGCTGTTTGGCGGCCGCCAGCACGGCGTCACGGGACACAGGTTTGCCCTGGCGTCGACCCCTTCGCCTTGTCGTCTTCGCTGGTGACGGCATACATCGACACTATCATTTCAATCGCTGTTGAAATATATGACCGACGGCGTTACGCTCCCAACAGGCAATTAATTCAACATAGGATGAAAAGGGTTCATCATGACCACGGATTCGCTTGCGAGGAACACGCACCACGCGGCACCCGTCCACGAACCGCCTGCGGCCATCCGGGCCACCGGCATCGTCGTCGTCCTCACGGTCGTGCTGGCGATCCTGGCGATTGCCTTCGCGCTTCCCGCAGCGCGCTCGAAGCCGCACGACGTTCCGATCGGCGCGGCCGGACCGCAGATCGCCAGTGGGCAAGTGGCCGACACGCTCGAACAGCACGCACCCGGCGCCTTCGCGATCACCTACTACCCAGGACAGGCGGCGCTGCGCGAGGCGATCCGCAATCGAGACGTCTACGGCGGCATCTCGTTTGGCCCCGTTTCCGATGTCGCCGGCCAAGCGGCGCCGGAAGACCGCACTCTACTCATTGCAACTGGCGGCAGCCCGATGGTCGCGCAGATGCTGACTCAGGTCGGCAACGGCATCGCGCAGCAGACCGGCGCGCAACTGCGCACCGAGGACCTGGCGCCGCCGACCGCCGACGATCCGCGCGGCGCCGGTCTGGCCGCATCGGCTCTGCCGATCACCCTGGCCGGTCTGCTGCCCGCGGTCGCCCTGGTGCTGCTGCTCAAGCGCGAGGTGTGGACACGGTTCGCGGCCGCCGTGGTGTTCGCCGCCGTGGCGGGCACCACCATCGCCGCGCTGCTGCGCTACGTGTTCGGATCCATCGACCAGAACTTCTGGGGTGTCGCGGCCGGACTCACGCTGGGCGTGCTCGCCGCCGGGTTGTCGATGCTGGGCCTGGCCTCGCTGCTCGGGCGGGTCGGACTGGCGATCGGCGCGCTGCTGGCGCTGCTGCTGGGCAACCCGCTGTCCGGGCTCAACAGCGCGCCCGAGATGCTGCCGAGTGGCTGGGGAACGCTGGGCCAATGGTTGCCACAGGGCGCCAACGCCACCCTGTTGCGGTCCACCGCGTTCTTCGACGGCGCAGGAGCTGCGACAGCGATTCTGGTGCTGACCTGCTGGACGCTGGCCGGTGTGACGCTGATAGCGATCGCTGCCGTCCGTCAGCGCAGGAATTCGCCCGCCTAGACTCGGGCGGCGTGGGACTCGACGACCGTGACGCGCTGCGCATGCTGCGCGACGCGGTCGACCCCGCGTTGGGATCCGATGAACTGATCCGGCTGTTCTACACCAACTGGTTCGCGATCGACATCTCGGTGCGTGACCTGTTCCCTCCTGATATGGATGCGCAACGCAGCGCGTTCGCCGACGCCATGACCTGGCTATTCGGCGAACTGATCGCGCAGCGGGCGGAGGAGCCGGTCGCCTTCCTCGCACAGCTGGGCCGCGACCACCGCAAATACGGTGTGACCCAACGGCATTACGACACCATGCAAGAGGCGCTGCTCACCACGCTGCGCACCCACCTGGTCGAAAGCTGGGACGACAAGCTGGCCGACGCGGCACGCGATGCGGTGGCACTGATCGTCGGGATAATGCGTGGCGCCGCCGACGCCGAGAAGGGCCCGCCGTTCTGCGACGGCACCGTCATCGACCACATCCGCGCAACACGTGACGTGTCGGTGATCCGGATGCAGCTCGACCGGGCGCTGTTCTACCACCCGGGCCAATACGTGACGGTTCAGGTGCCGCAATGGCCGAGGCGCTGGCGCTACCTCAGCCCGGCCATTCCCGCCGACCGCGGCGGCGCCATCGAGTTTCACGTGCGCTCGGTCACCGGCGGCATGGTCAGCACCGCGATCGTCGGCGAAGCCAAGCCCGGCGACCGGTGGCGGCTGTCCAACCCGCACGGGGGTATGCACATTGACCGCGACGGCGGCGACGTGCTGATGGTCGCCGGCAGCACGGGTCTGGCGCCACTGCGGACGCTGATCATGGACCTCACTCGATACGGCGATAATCCGCGGGTGCACCTGTTCTTCGGCGCCCGCTATCCCAGTGAGCTCTACGACCTGCGCACGCTGTGGCAGATCGCTTCGACGAACCCGTGGCTGTCGGTGACGCCGGTATCGGAGTACAACACCGACCCGCCGTGGGCCGCCGAATATCCGGACGTTGCACCGCCCCGCGGTTTGCATGTGCGGCAGACGGGCACGCTGGCCGACGTGGTGACGCGTTACGGCGGGTGGGGGGACCGGCAGATCCTGGTCTGCGGCGGACCGCAGATGGTCGAGGCGACCAAGGCCGCGCTGATCGCCAAGGGCGCGCCCGAAGACCGCATACAACACGATCCGCTCGCAAGTTGATCCATGGCAGGATCATCACCGTGCCTGAGTTTGATTTCGTTACGCTGCGTGACCCGTCGTCATCGCTCACCGCGACGTACGTGCCCAACGCCGGCATGGTCGCCACATCACTGTCTGACGGCGGAGTGGAACTGCTCGGCCAGCGCCGCGGTCTGCAGGCGTATGTATCCACTCACCGCACGATGGGCATCCCGATCCTGTACCCGTGGGCGAACCGGTTGAGCAGCAACGGCTATGGCGTCGACGGCGCCGTCGTCACGTTGACGCCAGGCACCGGCGGCGTGCGCACCGACCAGCACGGCGTGCCGATCCACGGCACGTTGGCTGGCTTTCCCGACTGGCAGGTAACGACGCAGCTCGAGTCGCAGCTGACGGCCGAATTGGATTTCGCCGCACGCCCCGGATTGCTGGCTACGTTCCCGTTCCCCCACCTGCTGACGCTCGACGTCACGCTGGAGAACAGGACGCTGACGGTGAAGACAATCGTCAGCGCGACGACCGGGTCGCGGGTGCCGATGTGCTTCGGGTTCCACCCATACTTGCAGCTGCCCGACGTGCCGCGGGCGCAGTGGCAGATCGAAACGCCGGCGATGCGGTTCCATCCCGTCAATGCGTGGGGCATCCCCACCGGCGCGACGGAACCGCGAGAGGCAACCACAGAAACGTTGGGCGACAAGTCCTTAGACGACGCGTTTGACGAAGTGAAGCCCGGATCGATGTTCGCGCTTTCGGGCGGCAATCGTCGCATCGAGGTGCACTTCGACGAGGGTTACACCGCGGCACAGGTATTCGCGCCCGGCAACGACGACGTGGTGTGCTTCGAACCGATGGCCGCGCCGACGGATTCGCTGCGCCTCGGCGGCTACCGCGAGGTTAAGCCCGGCGAGTCCGCCGTCGCGCAGTTCCGCATCAAGGTCACCTGAGGCTTGTTGTGCGGGCTCGACGAGAGCTCGAATGAGGTTGATGCGCTGCTCGGCACAAGAGCCACATATGTTGACGACTGCGGAATGGATGCCAGATCTGCGGATTCACAAGTGATTTCACCGAAGAACCTCGCAAGCAAGGTCGCATCAGCTGATCGAGCCGTAGGAGTCGGGAATTCAATCCCGAGGTCGACGCTGTCGACCGCTTCGCCGCTGTGGCGTTCTAGCGCTTGTTGCGCGGCTGCCACACCACGACGGCTGTGCTCTTGGGCACCACCGCGATGTCGCGGCGCTGCCTTGCCCGCATTTGCTCGAGCTCGTCGGCGAGTTCGCGCAACCGGGCCTGCAGTGCCTCAACCTGATTCGTCAGCTCGATGATGCGCTTGATGCCGGCAAGGTTCACGCCCTCGTCCTGCGACAGCCGCTGCACCTCTCGCAGCAGATCGACGTCGTGCTGCGAGTAGCGCCTGCCGCCGCCCGAGCTGCGCTCCGGGCTGACCAGGCCGAGCCGGTCGTATGTGCGCAGCGTCTGCGCATGCATGCCGGCCAGCTCGGCGGCCACCGAGATCAGAAACGTACGGGCCTCGTCGTTGGAACGCTTCGCTGCCATCTAGTGCTCCTCGCGTGCGCGGCACATTACGCACCCGCCCATCCGGCACGCGGGTCAAACCCGCTGGCCCGCTCGGCTTTTGCATAGGCCTCCAGCGCCTCTTGCGCTTCGCCTTCCAGGCTCGGCGGCACCGCCACCTTGACGGTGACCAGCAGGTCGCCGTGACCACCGGAGCGCTTCGGCACCCCGCGTCCGCGCACCCGAAGGATGCGGCCGTCGGATGTGCCCTTTGGCACCCGGACACCGACCTTGCCCTCCAGCGTTGGCACTGAAAGCGTTGTGCCCAGAGCCAATTCGTGGAAGGCGACAGGAACGGTGACGGTGAGATCGTCGCCGTCGCGGCCAAACACCTTGTCGGGCTTGACGTGTACCGTCACGTACAGGTCGCCCGACGGTGCGCCACGCAGGCCCGCCTCGCCTTGTCCGGCCAGACGGATGCGCTGGCCGTCTTCGACGCCCGGCGGGATGCGCACGTTGATGGTGCGCGTGCGCGTGGTCACGCCGGTGCCTTTGCACTCAGAGCAGGGGTGCTCGATGATCGAGCCACTGCCGCGGCATTCGGTGCACGGCTCGGAGAATCCGAATGCGCCCTGGTTGCGGCTGACGACACCGGACCCGTTGCAGTTCGGGCATACCTTGGGGCTGGTGCCCGGACGTGCCCCGCTGCCATGGCAATTCGTGCACGGCGCCGGGCTGGTGAGCCGCAGCGGCATCGCCACACCCTTGGTGGCCTCCATGAACGACAGCTCGGTTTCCGTCTCGAGGTCGTTGCCTCGGCGCGGCCGGCTTGGCCGCGGCTGCGCGCCGCGACCGAACAGTCCGCCGAACAGGTCACCGATGTTCGCACCGCCGGTCTGCCCGGCCGCGTCGAACAAGTCGTTCAAATTGAATTCGGCGCCATCGCCGCCGAATCCACCGAAGTCGCCGCCACTGAACCGGCCACGGCCAAAGCCGCCACCGGCGAACAGCCGACGGGTTTCGTCGTACTCCTTGCGCTTGGCCGGATCCGACAGCACGCTGTGCGCCTCTGACACCGCCTTGAATCGATCGGCGGCGGCAGGGTCGGGATTGGTGTCGGGATGAAGATCGCGGGCCAGTTTCCGGTAGGCCCGCTTGATCTCGTCGGCGCTGGCCTCAGAGGAGACGCCGAGCTCCTTGTAGAAGTCCTTTTCGACCCATTCACGCTGGGCCATACCGCGTCACCTCCTTACCTATTCTCCAATTGTCGTTTCATTCTGCGGGTTGATCAGCCGCCTCGTCGCTGTTATCGGGCCCCTCCGATGGCTCGTCAGCGTCGGGCACGGTATCGACCACTCCGACGAGGGCATGGCGGACGACCTGCTCACCGACCCTGTAACCGCGTCGCATCACGGTGCCGACGATCGGGTGAGTGCCTTCGCCCTCATGCTGCACGGCTTCGTGCAGCCCAGGATCGAATTCGTCGCCCTCTTCGCCGAACCCCGAAAGGCCAAGCCCCTCAAGGGCGGTCACCAACTTGTCGGCCACCGACTTCAGCGGACCCGACTCGAGATCGCCGTGCCTGCGGGCACGCTCGAGGTCGTCGAGCACCGGCAGCAGCTGCGCGATGACCGAGGCCTTGGCCCGTTCGGCCGACACCTGCTGATCGCGCAACGACCGCTTGCGGTAGTTGGCGAAGTCGGCCTGCACGCGCTGAAGATCGGCGAGCAACTCGGCGGCCTTGCCTGCCTCTTCTGGCGTTTCACCCGCGAACTCTGCCGAACCCGGCCCGCTAGGGGCCGGGCCGGCAGCGCCCTCACGTATTTCGCCGGTCACCGGATCGATACGCCGTTTGTCGGTGACCGTCACCGGCTCGTGCGAATCGCTCTGGCTCACTTGGTCTCCCTGTCATCGTCGACAACTTCGGCGTCCACGACGTCGTCTTGCGAAGACCCGGCCGAACCGCCGTCGGCACCGCCACCGGCGGCCTGGTCGGCCTGCGCCGACTCGTAGATCGCTTGACCCAAGCCCTGCGCCTCGACGCCGAGCTTCTCCATCGCGGACTTGATCGCGGAGATATCGGTGCCCTCGAGCGCCGTCTTGGCCTCGGCGATTGCCGCGTCGACCTTGTTCAGCGTGTCCTCGGGGACCTTCGAACCGCCGTCGGCGTCGCGTTGGTCCTTGACGATCTTCTCCGTCTGGTACACCAGCGACTCGGCCTGGTTGCGAACGTCGGCTTCCTCGCGACGCTTGCGGTCCTCCTCGGCGTGCGCCTCGGCATCCTTGATCATCCGGTCGATCTCTTCCTTGGACAGGCCTGAGCCCTCCTGGATGCGGATCGTGTTCTCCTTGCCGGTGCCCTTGTCCTTGGCCGTGACGTGCACGATGCCGTTGGCGTCGATGTCGAAGGTCACCTCGATCTGGGGCACACCGCGCGGAGCCGGCGGAATACCGGTCAGCTCGAAGCTGCCGAGCAGCTTGTTGTGCGCGGCGATCTCGCGCTCACCCTGATAGACCTGGATCTGCACCGACGGCTGGTTGTCGTCGGCCGTGGTGAACGTCTCCGACCGCTTGGTCGGGATCGTGGTGTTGCGCTCGATCAGCTTGGTCATCACGCCACCCTTGGTTTCGATACCGAGGGACAGCGGCGTCACATCAAGCAGCAGAACGTCTTTCACCTCGCCCTTGAGGACGCCGGCCTGCAGCGCAGCGCCAACGGCGACAACCTCATCCGGGTTGACGCCCTTATTGGGCTCCTGGCCGCCGGTCATTTCCTTGACGAGCTCGGAGACCGCGGGCATACGCGTCGAACCACCCACCAGCACGACGTGGTCGATCTCGGACACCGAGATGCCGGTGTCGGCGATCACCGACTGGAACGGCTTGCGGGTGCGGTCAAGCAGATCCTGCGTGATGCGCTGGAACTCGGCGCGGGTCAGCTGCTCGTCGAGGAACAGCGGGTTCTTGTCCGCGTCGACCGTGATGTAGGGCAGGTTGATCGACGTGCTCTGTGAACTCGAGAGCTCGATCTTGGCCTTCTCGGCGGCCTCACGCAGCCGCTGCATGGCCATCTTGTCCTTGGTCAGGTCGATGCCCGACGTGCCCTTGAACTTGTCGACCAGCCACTCGACGATGCGGTCGTCCCAGTCGTCGCCGCCCAGGTGGTTGTCACCCGAGGTGGCACGGACCTCGACGACGCCCTCGCCGATCTCCAGCAGCGAGACGTCGAAGGTGCCGCCACCCAGGTCGAACACCAGGATGGTCTGTTCCTTCTCGCCCTTGTCCAGCCCGTAGGCCAGCGCCGCGGCGGTCGGCTCGTTGACGATGCGCAGCACATTCATGCCGGCGATCTGCCCGGCCTCCTTGGTGGCCTGGCGCTGAGCGTCGTTGAAGTAGGCGGGCACGGTGATGACCGCGTCGGTGATGTCCTCACCGAGGTAGCTCTCGGCATCGCGCTTGAGCTTCATCAAGATGCGCGCGCTGATCTCCTGCGCGGTGTACTTCTTGCCGTCGATCTCGACGGACCAGTCGGTGCCCATGTGCCGTTTGACCGAACGGATGGTCCGGTCGACGTTGGTCACCGCTTGGTTCTTGGCGGGCTGACCGACCAGCACCTCCCCGTTGCGCGCGAACGCGACGACGGACGGCGTGGTGCGGGAGCCCTCGGAGTTGGCGACGACGACGGGGTCGCCACCCTCCAATACCGCGACGACGGAGTTGGTGGTCCCGAGGTCGATTCCGACCGCACGAGCCATGGTGTTTCCTCCTGAATAGTCCTTCTATGGGTCTGAGTGCACCGCACTCAAGACTGCTCTGGGCGACATTACCCTGTCAAGCCAGACTTGAGCCTATAGCACTCAACTGTCGATGTGGACAACGGCAGTTGTTCGGAGTTTGTTCCCGGACCCTTCGCCGAGTTCTACACCAGGGCTGCTCACGGGCCGAAAGCACGACCATGGTGCAGAAATCGGCGCACGATGGAGCCTATGGAGACGAAAGTCGACGAAATCGGCACCGACATCTACCGGTTGTCCACCTGGGTTCCCGACGTCACCGAGCACGGCTTCACGTTCAACCAGTTCCTGCTCACGGGCGACGAGCCGTTCCTGTTCCACTGCGGCCATCGGCAGTTGTTCCCGCTGGTGTCGGAGGCCATCAACCGGGTCATACCGCTGGAGAAGCTTCGCTGGATCTCGTTCGGCCACGTCGAGGCCGACGAATGCGGAGCGGTGAACCTGATGCTCGACGCCGCTCCGAACGCCGAAGTCATCCACGGTGCGCTGGCCTGCATGGTGTCGCTGATCGACTTGTGCGACCGCCCACCCGTGGTGGCCCCAGAAGACGACATACACGACATCGGCGGGCACCGGCTGCGCTTCATCCCCACCCCGCACGTGCCGCACAACTGGGAAGCCGCGCTGTGGTTCGACGAGACGACGTCGACGCTGCTTGCCGGCGACATACTCACCCATACCGGAAAATGCCCTGCAATCACCGAATCCGACTGCGTGGCACCGGCATTGGAGGCCGAAGCGCTGTTCCACGCGACCGGTCTGACCACCAACCTCGGCCCGACGCTGCAGCAGCTCGCCGACCTGAACCCCGCTACGCTGGCGATCATGCATGGGTCGTCCTATACCGGCGACGGCGCCGCTCAGTTGCGGACACTCGCCGACGGGTACGCGGCGCTGGCGGGCGCTGAGTGAAACCTCGGCTTCTAGCGGCATGCGTTCTTGCCGTGCTGCTATCGGGCTGCCAGTCCAACATCGAGGGAAACCCGGTGCCTAGCCCGCAATCGCCCACCGAACCCAGCTTTCCGACCAGCCGACCCACCGGGCCGACCGCCGCGCCGCCCCGCACTATCACTCCGACGGGCGCGCCCACACCCGGCGCGGAGGTGCTGCCACCCGAGAACGGCTATGTGTTCATCGAGACGAAGTCGGGCAAAACACGCTGCCAGCTCAGCAGCGACGAGGTCGGCTGCGAGTCTGCGTTCACCAACTCACCAATGATGAATGGCATGCACGCCAACGGTGTGCGACTGAGTGCCAACGGTGAAGTCACCTGGCTGGTCGGCAATTTGGGCGACATCCCGGCGGTCACGCTCGACTACCGCACCTATGCGGCTGTCGGCTGGACCATCGACGCCGGCCAGGACGGCACCCGCTTCACCAACAACCGCACCGGCCACGGCATGGCCGTCGCAGTCGACGGCGTCCAAGCGTTCTGAGGAGTTCTGGAAATGACCGCAGCACAACGTGAACGCGCAGCACTCGTCGAGACGATGCGCTCGGTCGGGCCCGACGCGCCCACGCTGTGCGGCGACTGGACCACCCGCGACCTCGCCGCCCACCTGGTGGTGCGCGAACGTCGGCTGGACGCCACCGCAGGGGTCATGGTGCCGTTTCTCGCCGGCTACACCGAGAAGGTTCAGCGCCAGGTCACCGCCGACAACGATTGGGACGAGCTACTGGGCAAGGTCGCGTCCGGGCCGCCGCTGTATTCGCCGTTCAAGATTCTCGACCCGGTGGCGAACATGGGTGAGATGTTCATCCACCACGAGGACGTCCGCCGCGCCCAATCCGATTGGGAGCCAAGGCCACTCGACGATGAGACGGTGAAGGCGCTGGGCCGCGGACTTTCCATCATGGCCCGTCTTACTTTGGCCAAGGCGCCCGCGAGGGTGTCGCTGCGCACGCCCCAGGGCAAGGAGCTGGCCACCGCCGGCCGTGGAACTGGCCTCACCATCACCGGCGAACCGGCCGAACTGCTGCTGTTCATCTCCGGCCGCGACGCGGTACGCCTGGATTTCGATGGTGAGGCCGCGATCGTCGACGCGGTGCGCGCGGCCCGCCGCGGGCTCTAGCCGCGAGTCGACGGCCGTCGGGGTGCGCAACCACGGCGACGGCCGCACCGTCGCTGACACCTTTTGGCCGCGCCTCTAGGCTGGCGGTCGTGGATTTCCGAGTATTCGTCGAACCGCAGCAGGGCGCCACGTACGCGGATCAACTCGCGGTCGCACGCGCGGCCGAGGCCGCGGGCTATTCCGCCTTCTTCCGATCCGACCACTACCTCGCAATGAGCGGCGACGGCCTGCCCGGGCCGACCGACTCGTGGGTGACGCTGGCCGGTATCGCGCGCGAGACGTCGTCGATCCGGCTCGGCACGATGGTCACCTCGGCCACCTTCCGCCATCCCGGCCCGCTGGCGATCTCCGTCGCGCAAGTCGACGAAATGAGCGGCGGCCGTGTCGAATTGGGCATCGGCGCCGGCTGGTTCGAGGCCGAACACCAGGCCTACGCGATCCCGTTCCCGCCGCTGGGCGAACGATTCGACCGGCTGACCGAGCAACTACACATCATCACCGGGCTCTGGACCACACCCGTCGGCGAGAAGTTCGACTATTCCGGAACGCAGTACACCGTCGTCGAGTCCCCCGCCTTGCCCAAACCCGCGCAATCACCGCATCCGCCGATCGTCATCGGCGGCGGAGGCGCCAAACGCACACCGGCGCTCGCGGCCCGGTTCGCCGCCGAATTCAACATCCCGTTCGCGCCGATCGACGTCCTCAAGACGCAATACGGGCGGGTCGCCTCGGCGCTGGCGGATGCCGGACGATCGCCGGGCTCACTGACGTACTCGGCCGCATTCGTGGTGTGCGCCGGACGCGATGACGCCGAGATCGCGCGGCGGGCAGGCGCGATCGGCAGGGAACTCGACGAGCTGCGCAGCAACTCACCCGTTGTCGGCACGCCCGCCGAGATCGCCGACAAACTCGGCGCGTATATAGAAGCCGGCGTGCAACGGGTCTATCTGCAGCTGCTCGATCTCTCTGACCTCGACCACGTGGAGTTTTTCGCCAGCCAGGTCATCCCGCAGTTCAGCTGAGAAGCACCTGCGCGCGGCCCACGGCTACTATCGGTCGCCATGGCCCGCCAGGACCTCGACGACGACGGCGAAGACAGCACGCCGTCGTCGATACCCTGGCACTACCACACACCGGCCGTCGTCGGTGCCAGCGTCGCCGGCCTCGTGCTGGTCGGCATCCTCATCGCCGCTGTGACCTTCGTGTCACGCCAGTTCAACGAACCGGATCAAGCCCCACTCGACTTCGTCGAGCCGTCGTTCTCGGCTACCGCCACCGGCAGCTCCACGCCGACCACGACCGCGACGATCACCAGCACCAGCCCGCCTGTCACGACCGATATCAACTCGTCGTCCACCACCTCCGCCTCCGACACGTCGAGCAGCACCGACCCGTCGACCCCTACCCGAACCGCATGGACCAGGCCATACACTCCGCCAAGCGGCGACGAGTCGGCGCCCAGCACCACGCGACGCGGGCCGCGCACGAATGTGACGCGCACGCTCTATCCACAGCCCTGACCGCCTAACATCAATGGCCGTGGCGCGCTACGGACCTCCCGACCCCAACGACTATTCAGATCAAGAGCCGACCGCCTACGCGAATTACGGCAATCAGGGCGGCTACGGCGAGCCGCCTGGCCCGCCCGGGCCGCCTCCTGGCGAACCCGTCCCCTGGTACCGCAAGCCGGCTGCGCTGGTCGCGTTCGGTGCCCTCGGCGCGGTGATCATCGCGCTCATCGTGTGGGGCCTGGCCGAACTGCTCACGGGTGGCACGGCCACGCAGACTCCGACCAGCCTGACGCCGCTGACCTCGACGTCGCGGTCGGTCACGCCGACGACGACAACCGCCGCGACGACCGAACCGACCACCACGGAGCCGACCACAACCACGACGACCACCACGACGGAACCGACGACGACGACCACCACCACCACCACGACGGCTGCGACGACGACGACGACGAGCGTCAGTACAAGCGTCAGCACGAGTACGAGCACCAGCACGGTGACACAGACCGTCACGCTGCCACCGCCGCCCACCCCATGACCCGCGCCGTATACGCGCACGACGCTGTCGTCGCCCTCGACCCGGGCGGTGATTCACGCGCCCCCGGCGGTGCGATAACCGTTGCGCTGTGCGGACATTGGGACCATGAGCCGCCGTGCCCGTTGGCTCCCCATCACACCGATGCGACACCCGCAAGCGACGACACGCTTCGGCTACGGGTGTTGTTCGCGACCGAGCCGAACGACGAGCGCCGGGTCCGCGAGTTGATCACACAGGCGCTGTCGTCGGGGCGACTGACGGGACCCGACGGCAAGGTCACCAGGTGGATGGTGGAGTCCAGCGGCGCAAGCAGTGTCCGTCCCCACGAGGCCGACCACGCCGCGAGCCTGCGCTCGGACTAACGGCCCCTTGCGGCGTACTCGGCGACCAACGCTTCCGCGCTGCGCACCGCCGCCCGGCACGCACGTGTGGTGAACGGGTCGTTGAGCGGATGGTCGGCGCGGCGCCGCCAGCGTTGCGCCGCAGCGAAAGCCGCCCGCGGCCCGTCGTAGGGCGCGTCGGGCTGCAGTCCGAGCCTGCTTGCCGCGTCGGTGCCCGACCCGCCGATGATCCGGCGCAGCGAAGCGATCTCGTCGTCGTTCAACGTCGTTGGGCGCGAACGCAATGCGCTCAGCAGCCGAAGCTCCTCGAAGGCGTGCGTGTCGGCGAGCAGGGGGTCGATGTCGGCGATGATGTAGCGCGTCGCGTAAATCGGATTGTTCTGCACGAACTGCCGCAACGACAGCAGCGCGGTATGTGCCTTCAGCAAGTCTGAGCGTTGGGCGAACTGCTGGTCGATCACGTCACGGAGCGCGACCAGCCCGCTGCGCTCCAGCAGTTCGTCGGCAAGCGCCACCGAATCGCTGACACCGGCACGCAAAACCGCGATCGAGATCCTGATGCCGAACATGCCGAACCGGTCCAACAGCGCGGCCCGGGTGGCTGCGTCGACAGGAAGTGAACTGTCCTCGCGTACGAAACGGTCCACGGACAACATGGCCTTGGTGAGCTCGGCCGCGTCCACCCCCGCGAGTTTTTCCAGCGCGACGAACTCGCTTTGCCGCAGGGTGCGGGCGGTCAGCGCGAGCAGTCCGGAGACGGGGACGACGGCCTGGCAGATACCGGTCTTGTCCATTTCGGCCGTGAACCGTTTGGCGACATCCTTGGCTGAGAGCATCGCGTCGATACGGCCCGCGCCGATCTCGTCGGCGCGTGATGCCACCCCGATCACCCCAAGCGCGCCCGCCGACCCGCCGACCAACTCGCCAATCTGCTTGAGCAGCGCGATATCCGCTGCGTTCAGCGTTCGCAGCAGGAACACCACGGCATCGACGCGTGGCACGCCGTCTTCGGGAACCAGCAGCCGCAGGGTGCGCTGAGAGACGTCGCGGTTCAGCGACGACGTACCCGGTGTGTCGATGATCGTGGTGTCGGTCAGCTCTGCGGCAGGCCATTCCACGTCGAGGTCGGCGACGTCTTCGGGATCGAGGCTGGCGAAGTCGAACGTCAGCCCAGCCGAACCGTTCGACCCACGGGCGATCGGGACGTTGGAGCGTCGGCCGCCGCGGTGGTTGGCCGTCACCTTCGGGGTGGGGCCGTGTCGGAACCAGGTGACGATGCGGGTGGCCTCGGTGGCGTCCGTGGGCGCGATGTCCTCGCCCACAAGCGCATTCACCAGGGTGGATTTACCGGCCTTGAGGGTGCCCGCCAGGGCGATGCGGATCGGCTGGTTGAGCCGCCAACCGATGCGCTCGAGTTCGTTGTGCACGTCGGGCCGATGGCGGAAGGCCGGATCGTTGCGGTACGCCTGAATGGTTCCGCCCAGGATCGCGCGCACCTGATCGCTCGTGCTCATGTCGCGCTACCTCGGCTGTCCTCCCACTCAGCGGAAGCTCCAGCTTAAGCGCCCCAGCCTTACTCGATGGCCTTGCCCCAACCCACCGCGCTGATATCTAAGTCGACGGGGCCGTCGTGAAGGGCATGGTCGTGATCTCCCACATGGTCCTCGTCGGGTTCGGGGTAGTGGTCCGCCGGCTCCGCGTGGTCTTCGCCAAGACCCTCGTCGACCTGCGGTGTGAGTGGATCATCCGTGACGTCGCCGAGGCCCTTTTCGATGATGTCGGCGACGGTCCAATGGCCGACGTGGATCGTCTCCGCGTGGTCGTCATCGTCGTCGGGCCGGCATTCGGCGGGGGCGAGCACCTTCTCGATGAATGCGGTTTCGTGGTGGTGTTCATGGGCGCCGGCGGCCAGCTCGTCGAGGTCCAACTGCCGCAGCGCGGCAACGGGATCGAGCGAGTGAACGACGGTCTGCAGCGGATGGTCCGGCGGCATCGACTCGGCCACCACGGGAAGCAGGTCGTGTACCTGCTCGGGGGTCGCGTCGGGCAGTCCCGCGTCGTGCAGGGCCTTGTTCGGATCGTCGACGAACGAGCGCAGATTGGCTGGGTCGCGGAACAGGTCGGTCGTGAAATCGAGGATCGACATTGATGACTCCCCCGGGTGGTGGTTTACGAGGTCCCGACGGGTTGCGGGGCTGATTGGGAGGCGCCAGGCGCCAACTTGACCGCGTGATCGGTCACCTGTTTGAGAATGTTGAGCTGCCGCTCGAGTTCCCGGATGCGGGTGTTGCGCTCGTTCTCCTCGAGCTGGGCCGAGGCGATGGTCTTCTGCAGCGACTCGTTGAGCGATCGAGTGGTCTGGTTCGCGATGCCGCGATAGTGGTCGCGCAGCTGGCGCTGAATTCCCTTGAGCCGGTCGCGTGATTCCTTGTTGACGACGAACGATACGTCGTCGACGAACCGGCGCATGTTCATCTTCGCCTCGCTGCGCACCCGCATCATGCGGTTCTCCATGTCGTCTTTGTAGGTCTTGCGGCCCAACAGAAGACCGGCGCCCAGCGACAGCGGATTGAACATGCCCAGCCCGGCGAACGACGTCAGCATGCCGAACATCAGCACGCCGCCGTAGGAGCCGCGCATACCGGTGACCACCTTGTGGCCGGCCTTGATCGGCTTGGCCTCGAGCCTGGACAGCGACTTGATTTCGCCGAGGCTGGCGCCCATTTCACGAGCGTCGAGCTGCGGCATCTTGACCGCCTCGAGGCCGGCCTCGACGAATGTGCGCGCCACTTCGGCCGCTAGCACCTCGGCGCGCTGATAGGCCCAGACGAAGTTGTCGCCGACGGCGGTGGCGATCGAGTTCTCCAGCTCGGCGCCGATCTCGGCCCAGTGATGTGTCGGGTCGGTGGTGTCGATGACGTGCTCGGTGTGCTGGGTGATGGCCCGGAACCGGCCACGCAGGTCGTGGTCGACATCAGCAGTCAGGTCGGCGATTCCGTCGTTGAGCACCTGCTGCCACAGTGCTGTCTGCTGCAGGGCGTCCTGGGCTTCTTGCTTACGTCGCTCGAGCTCGGACCGCAACCGGTCGCCGGCTTCGGGATCATTGAGCGCCGACAGCTCGGAGTCGGCGGCGAGCGTCAAATGCTCGGCGGCCGAGCGGATCTCGGCGAGCACTTGGTCGCGGACCCGATCGTTTTCGCGGGACAGCACCTTTTCGCTGAGGAACTTCACGATGGCCGGGAAGTTCGATTCCTCGTTGAGTTCCTTGTCGTTGAGCTGGATCGCGTGGCTGCGCAGCAGCGACGATGCGGGGATCATCGGTATCGACAGGGCCGCACGCTGCAGGTGGGCCTGGTTGGCCTCGACGATGGCACGCCAGTGCGGGTAGAGGTCCGTCTTGGTCGCGACAATCGTTGCGACAGGGCATATTTCGAAAGCTTGCCGGATGAACGTCATCTCCGGCTCGGTGAATTCCTGACTGGTGTCGCTGACCATCAGCATGGCGTCCGCGTCCGGCAGCAGGCCGAGCGTGGCCGACAGATGTGGCTGGCCATGGCCGCCGACGCCCGGGGTGTCGACGAATACCAGGCCGCCCTTGAGCAGCGGGCTGTTCGCGGTCACCGCGATCCGCAGTACTCGGCGGCCGCCCGCCGCGGGGTGACGGCGGAGGTCGTTTTTGATGTCGGCGATCGGGATCTCGATCGCGTCGGGCTCACCCTCGTCGGCGCCGGCGACAATCAGCTTGGCCGTGGCTTGTTCACCGAAGGACACCATCGTGGCCACAACCGTGGTCTCGTCGTCGCCGACGCGTGAAACCGGAACGTTGAGCAGCGAATTGAGCAGCTGGCTTTTGCCTTGCTTGAGCTGCCCGGCGATCACCACCCGGATCTGCGGGTCGCTGATCCGCTCCTTGGCGCGGCCCAACCGCTCGACCAGATCACCGCGATCCTGCGCCTCGGCGATCTTGATGCCGTGGTCGATCAGTTCAACGATGACCTTGACCTTGCGGGGGTCGTTCGGTTGCGTCATGGGGTCCCTTTAGTCGGAGCCGTCGTTCTATCAACGGTAGGCGTGCCAACTGGCGGGGACCTGTGTTCGGTCCCCGCCAGCTGCGCTATTTCGTTGTCTCTCAGAAGTGGATTCCGGTGTCCACGTGGGTGTCGATGTTCTGGTGCACGGAGTTGTCGGTGTGCACCGAGCTGTCGTTGTGGCTGTCATGCGTGCTGTTGTCGACGTGCACCGAGTTGTCGTCGTGGTGGCTGGCGTCGACGTTGCCGCCGATATTGCCGCCGTGGGTGTCGACAGTGGTGATGTCACCGCCATGAGTGTCGGTCGTTGTGGTCTGGGTCGGAGCGATGACCACTGTGCCGCCGGCACCGCCGGCCGCAGCGCCGCCGTCGCCGCCGCCACCGGAGAGGATGCCTCCGCCGTGGCCACCGCTACCGCCGGCTGCATTGCCGCCGCTGGCGTCGATGTCGCCGGTCTTGACGACCGGACCCTCGTTGCCGGAGATGACGTCGCCGCCACCGCTGTTGGTGACACTGCCATGGCTGTCGCTGGTGTTGCCCACGCCGCCGGCCTGGACGGTGGAACCCTCGCCGGCGAGGATGTCGCCGGTGTTGGCGCCGACGTTGCCGTCACCCGTCACGTTCCCGTCACCGTGGACGTTCGTGTTGTGGATGTCGCCTGCGTTGCCGGTGTTGATCACGCTGCCGTCGGACGCGGTGTTCTTGTCGCCGAAGGTGATGTCACCGAAGTCGAGGTTGACACCGCCCTGTTGGACGTCATGGCCGGCCTCGGGGCTCAGGATGTGGGGATCGTTGTTGCTCAGGACGTCGTTGTGGCTCAGCGTGTCGTTGTTGCTGAACGCCTGAGTTTCCGGAGCGAAGGTCGGCGCGTACTGAGGCGTGAAGGCGATGCCGTGAGTCTCGGCAACGGCCTGCTGCAGGCCGTGCACCGGGTTGCCGTCGCCGTGGATGACCGCGGCGGGCGCCACGGTGGCGGCCACTGCGTTCACCTGCGCCGCCGTCACGCCCTGAACGCCGGCGTTGGCCATAGCGCGGTCGGGGTCGTTGACGAAGGCCTGGGCCTGCACCGGGTCGCGGAAGAGGTCGAGAATCCAGTCGATCACGTTTGTCATTTCGTTTTGGTCCTTTTCTGTGTGTGTTGCTGTGGTCTGGTCGCCGGGCCGTCCGGCGAACTGATCACTACGTTATGGAGCCGGCGACCCCGCCGGAACGGGGTCGAAACCCCTGCCTCCGCACATGCCTCCCGGGATCATGGTGGGGCCTTCGTTAGGGGATTAGGGGGTTGCTGGGGGTCGCCGTAGATCAGTCGGACTTGACGTCTATATGTACTGGTCAGAAACGCAGAAATGCGCGGCCTCGAAAGGCCGCGCATTTCTGTCTGTTGCTGGTGGAACTAGTCGAAGATGTCGAAGCTGGGTGCATCGGCGTCCAGATGGTGTTCGACGGGGGCCGAATGGCTCCAGTCATCCTGAACCGGTGCGTCGACGGGATGCGAATCGTCGATTACCGGGGCGTCGAAGTGCAGCGACGCGTCGTCCACCGTCGCCACGTCGGGCACGCCGACGTCGGAGACCGTGTCGACCCCTGACTGCAGCCCTGGGTCGGGATCGTGGACCAGTTCGGTCGTCACCGAGTGCACGTCGTCAACCGTGGTGACCGGCACGTGGTCATCGAAGGCATCGAACGCGGCGGTTGCCGCGCCGCTGGCCCACACGTTGCCGGCGTGATCATCGATGACGGCGTCGCCGCCTGTAGTGGGCAGCGCCGTCGACAGCGATTCCGAGACGACGGGGATCAGATTGTTCACGTCGACGCTGGTCACGTCGGTAAGGTGCGCGTCGGCGATGGCCTGGCCCGGATCAGCAGCGTAGGCTGCGGCGGCGTCGGGGTCGCGGACCAACGACATCACGAAGTCGAGTAGCGAGTTTGCCATGGAACACCCTCCTTTCCATTGCAGAGATATATGCGGCGGTAGCCAAATGGCTTGACCCGATGCTATCGACGGGCGGGGCGGCGGTGATCGGTGCGCAACCCACCTCTGCGGGCCACGTGTTAGGGGACTGACCGTTAGGGGTTTTGCGCCACTAGGGGGATCTCCCCGTTTCGGTCGCTCAAAGCCGCTATCGTGACCACCAGGCCGAATTCGCGGCCAAACAAGAGGGGAACATGAACGACTCACTTGGGTTGTCGATCGGGAT
>NZ_DATENY010000069.1:0-8740 GCF_035274705.1 Mycobacterium sp.
GATCAGGTCTTGGTAAATCCGCCGCAGCCGGCCGTGGTCGCCGTTGTCGACCTCATCCCAGTTCAGCTTGGATCGTTCGAAGGTCGCCGGATCCTGCGGGTCGGGGATCTCGTCGGCGTCCCAGCCATGTTCGGCGAACTCGCGTTTGCGGCCCTCCGCGGTGGCCCTCGCTAGTTCCGGCTCAGGATGGCTGCTGAAGAACTGAAACGGCGACGACGAGCCCCATTCCTCGCCCATGAAAAGCATTGCAGTATACGGCGAGCCGAGCGACAGCGCCGCCTTGACGGCGAGCTGGCCGAACGTCAGGTTCTGCGACGGCCGGTCGCCGACCGCGCGGTTGCCGACCTGGTCGTGCGTCAGCGTGTACGCCAACAGCCGTGTGGCCGGGGTTGTCGCGGTATCCAGCGGGCGGCCGTGCCGGCGGTGCCGAAACGACGAATACGTCCCCGCGTGAAAGTAGCCGTTCTTCAGAGTCTGCGCCAGCGTCTCCAACGACCCGAAATCGCCGTAATAGCCTTGTCTTTCACCCGAGACCGCGGCGTGGATCGCGTGGTGGATGTCGTCGTCCCACTGTGCCGTCATGCCGTATCCGCCGCGATCACGCGGAGTGATCAACCGCGGATCATTGAGATCACTCTCAGCGATCAGCGATAGGGGCCGGCCCAATTTCTCGGCCAGCGTATCGGTTTCGGCGGCCAGCTCCTCGAGGATGTGGATGGCGGTCGTGTCGACGAGCGCGTGCACGGCGTCGAGCCGAAGACCATCGGCGTGGAAGTCGCGCATCCAGCGTAGCGCGCAGTCGATGATGTAACGGCGCACCTCGTCGGCGTCCGCGTCGGAGATATTGATCGACTCGCCCCACGGGTTGCTGCCCGACGAAAGGTACGGCCCGAAGCGGGGTAGGTAATTGCCCGACGGGCCAAGGTGATTGAACACCGCGTCGATCAACACGCCGAGACCGCGGCGGTGGCAGGCATTGATCAGACGGATCAGACCGTCGGGTCCTCCGTACGGCTCGTGCACCGCATACCAGAGCACGCCGTCGTAGCCCCACCCATGCGTGCCGCCGAACGCGTTCAACGGCATCAGCTCGACGAAGTCGACACCGAGATCGACCAGATAGTCCAGCTTTTCGATCGCCGAGTCGAGCGTGCCATCCGGCGTGAAGGTACCGATGTGCAGTTCGTAGATGACGCGGCCCTCGATCGAGCGGCCGGGCCAGTCGTCGTCAGTCCATGCGCCGGGTGCGGGCTGCCACAGCTGCGAGCGGGTGTGCACCCCGTCGGGCTGGCGGGGCGAACGCGGATCGGGCAGCACGGTCGGGTCGTCGTCGAGAGCAAACCCGTATCGGGCGTCAGGCCGGGCGTCGACCTCACTGCGCCACCAGCCGTCGTCTTCTCGCTCCATCGGGTACAGCGCGCCATCGACGTCGAGCCTGACCCGCTTCGGCCGCGGCGCCCACACCGCGAATTCAGTCATCGTCTCGCACCAGCAGCGCCACCGGCAGGTCAGCAAACAACTCGACCGCCAATACGCGTCCGCTGAACCGTCTGCCACTGATCCGGTCTGTCCACGGGCCGTCCGGCAGCTCGACAGCGGTATCGCCCCAACCGGTTTCGGAAAGCCGCACGGTGTGGCGGCTCACCGCGGTCAGCACATCGTCGCCGCGGAGGAACGCCACCAGATGCTCGGAGCCAGGGCCCTCTGCCAGCAGGGGTGTATAGCCGCCGCCGGTGAAGCTGGCGGGACGGTCGCGCCGCAGCCGCAACGCGGCCGTCACCACCCTGATCTTGGGGTGGTTCATAGCGGTGAGCGCGTCGCGGCGAGCTTGATAGTCGACCGGCCGCCGGTTGTCCGGGTCCACCAGGCTGTCCTCGAACAGCTCAGTGCCCTGATAGACGTCGGGTACGCCAGGCACGGTGAGCGCCAACAACTTCTGGGCGAGTGCGTCGCTGCGGGCATGCAGGTCCAGGCGAGTGAGCAGTCCTGTGAGCTCCGTGCCGACCGGCCCATCGATGATCGCGTCGATCCATGTGTGCACTGCGGCTTCGAATTCGGTGTCCGGGTCGTGCCAAGACGTGCTGGCGCCCGACTCGCGGATCGCCTTTTCGGCATAGGCGTGTACGCGGCGCCGGAGCTCATCTGTCACCGCGCCATCGGCGGGCCAGACCCCGAACATGTTCTGCAAGAGGAAGAGTCCGGTTGCCCGGTCGGGTGGTGCGGTGCGCTGTTGCCAGGCATCGACGTACTGCGCCCACAGCGAGGGCACCTGCGAGAGCAGCCCGATGCGGGCCCGTACATCCTCGCCTCGTTTGGTGTCGTGGGTGCTCAGGGCCACCGTTGTGTGCGGCCACAGCCGTGCGCGCGTGGCGGCCCGCTGGTGAAACTCCGCGATGCTGACCCCAAAGCGCTCGGGCTCGCCACCTACCTCGTTGAGCGACACAAGCCGGGCGTCGCGATAGAACAGGCAATCCTCTTTTGCTTTCGCGGTTGCCGCGCCACAGAGTTGCTGTATGCGTACCGTCGCCGCAGTGCTGGTGCCCAGCGCCGCCGAAACGATTGCCAGCGGCTTTGCTAATTCCGGTCGGGCGGCTGCGGTTTCGGCCATCGCATCCGAAGTCACCAACGACAGCGACCGATAGTCGGAGCGGTAGACGGGGATCCTGCTGATCAGCTCGGCGACCGCGGTGGGCAGGTCGGCGTGGTCGACGCCGGTCGACTCGACGATGGTCCGGCATACCCGGGCCAGCTCGCTGCCGAGTGTGTGCGTGACGGCCTCGGCCTTGAGCAGGCGGCCCGCCTCCGGCATCTCGCCGTAGGAGACCCCTGTCGATTCGAACAACGCGGTCAGCGGCCCGGCGCCGGCGGGATCGATCAACACTCCGCCGATTTCGCGCAGCGCGTCGTAGCCGGTGGTGCCCGCGACCGGCAGTGTCGGTTCCAACGGTTCGTCGACCGCGAGGATTTTCTCGACGACGATCCACGCCCGCGGACCCACGATCTCTCGCAGCCACGCCAGATAGCCTGCGGGATCGGACAATCCGTCCGGATGGTCGATGCGCACCCCGTCGACCAGGCCCTCGCTAAACCAGCGCTTGACCTCCACGTGCGTGGCGTCGAACACGGCGCGGTCCTCCTGCCGCAGCCCGGCCAGCGACGTGATCGAGAAGAACCGGCGATAGCCGCAGATTCCGTTACGCCAGCCGACCAGCCGGAAATGCGAACTGTCGGCTGGATACCCCGGCGGGGCGCCGTCGTCGTCGGACCCCAAGACCGGCAACACAATTC
This sequence comes from Mycobacterium sp., assembly GCF_035274705.1. Taxonomy (GTDB): domain Bacteria; phylum Actinomycetota; class Actinomycetes; order Mycobacteriales; family Mycobacteriaceae; genus Mycobacterium. The sequence goes on from NZ_DATENY010000069.1 coordinate 3,289, forward strand.
GGCCTTGCGGATCTAGGTCCCAGTCGATGTCGAAGTATGAGGCGTATGGCGAAGAACGGCCATGTTCCAGAACATCCCGCCACCACAAGTTCTGTTCTGGCTTCTCGACACCGACGTGGTTGGGGACGATATCAACGATGAGGCCGATCTTCCTTTCGCGTGCCGCCGCTGACAGTCGTGCGAGACCCTCTGGGCCGCCCAGCGCGGCCGACACCGTGGTGGGGTCGGTGACGTCGTAGCCGTGCGTTGACCCGTCGACAGCGGTCAGGATCGGCGAAAGATACACATGCGACACGCCGAGCTCGGCGAGGTAGTCGAGCTGATTCTCGGCGTCGGCGAAGGTGAAGCAGTCGCCACGCATCTGCAGCCGATACGTCGACAGCGGGACTGCCATGTGTCAGGCGGTCTTACGCAGCACCAGCAGCGAACGCGCCTGCATCGAGATCTTCTCGCCTGCGCGAACCACCAGGTCGGTCGCCCCGGTCGGTGCGGCGGTGTCCAGCGCTGCCGTCCACTCCTTGGCGTAGTCCATTTCCGGGACGACGAAGTCGAGCGCCTGATCATGTGCGTTGAAGCAGAGCAGGAACGAGTCGTCGGCGACCCGCTCGCCGCGGGCGTTGGGCTCCGGAATCGCGTCACCGTTGAGGAACACCGCGATGCTCTTGCCGAACGCCGCGCCCCAGTCCTCGGGCGTCATCTCCTTACCCGCAGGGGTCAGCCATGCGATGTCGCGCACCTGCTCACCGCTGCGGATCGGGGTCCCGTCGAAGAACCGCCGCCTGCGGAACACGGGGTGTTCCTTGCGCAACTGGGTGACTTTGCGCGTGAACGCGAGCAAGTCTGCGTTCTTCTCGCACAGCGCCCAGTCCATCCACGACAGCTCGGAGTCTTGGCAGTAGACGTTGTTGTTGCCCCGCTGGGTGCGTCCGATCTCGTCGCCATGCGAGATCATCGGCGTGCCCTGGGACACCATCAGCGTTCCCATGATGTTGCGCATCTGCCGGGCACGCAGCTTGAGGACGTCCGCCTTGCGGGTGGGCCCCTCGACGCCGCAGTTCCACGACCGGTTGTGACTTTCGCCGTCGCGGTTGTCCTCGCCGTTGGCCTCGTTGTGCTTCTCGTTGTAGGAGACCAGGTCATTCATCGTGAAGCCGTCGTGACACGTCACGAAGTTGATGCTCGCGCCGGGACGCCGCCCGGTGGCCTCGTACAGGTCCGACGAACCGGTCAACCGGCAGGCGAACTCACCCAGTGTCGCGGGTTCACCCCGCCAGTAATCGCGCACAGTGTCGCGATATTTCCCGTTCCATTCCGTCCACAAACCTGGAAAGTTGCCGACCTGATAGCCACCCTCGCCGACGTCCCACGGCTCGGCGATCAGCTTGACCTGGCTGACCACGGGATCCTGCTGCACCAGATCGAAGAAGGCGCTCAAACGGTCGACATCGTAAAACTCGCGGGCCAGCGCGGCGGCCAGGTCGAAGCGGAACCCGTCGACGTGCATCTCCAGCACCCAGTAGCGCAGCGAGTCCATGATCAGCTGCAAAGTGTGCGGCATGCGCGCGTTGAGGCTGTTGCCGGTGCCGGTGAAGTCCTTGTAGAGCCGCAAATCACCGTCGAGCAGCCGGTAATACGCGGCATTGTCGATGCCGCGGAAATTGATGGTCGGGCCGAGGTGGTTGCCCTCTGCCGTGTGGTTGTAGACGACGTCGAGGATGACCTCGATCCCGGCCTCGTGAAACGACCGGACCATCGTCTTGAACTCGGCCACCGCGCCACCCGCGTGCCGGTTGGCGGCGTACTGGTAATGCGGCGCGAAGAAGCCAAAAGTGTTGTATCCCCAGTAATTCCGCAGACCCAAATCGATGAGCCGGTGGTCATGCATGAACTGGTGCACGGGCATCAGCTCGATCGCGGTGACGTTGAGCGACTTCAGGTGGTCGATGATCGCCGGATGTCCCAGGCCTGCGTATGTGCCGCGCTGTTCCTCAGGGATGCCCGGATGGGTCTGAGTCATGCCCTTGACGTGGGCTTCGTAGATGATCGTCTCGTGGTAGGGCGTGCGCGGCGCGCGGTCGGACGCCCACTGGAAGAACGGGTTGATCACGACGCTGGTCATCGTGTGTCCCAGCGAGTCCAAGTGCGGGGGGGCGCCGCCGGAGGCGAGGTCGTCGGCCTTCAGGTCATAGGAGAACAGCGCCTGGCTGAAGTCGAAATCACCGTGAAAGGACTTGCCGTACGGATCGAGCAGGAGCTTGCTCGGATCGCAGCGGTGGCCCGCCGCGGGGTCCCACGGCCCGTGCACCCGGAAGCCGTAGCGCTGGCCTGGTGTGATGGTGGGCAGATAACAGTGCCAGACGTAGCCGTCGACCTCCTCGAGGTTGATGCGCTCCTCGCTGCCGTCCTTGGCGATCAGGCACAGTTCGACGCGCTCGGCCACCTCGGAGAACAGCGAGAAGTTGGTGCCCGCACCGTCGTAGGTGGCGCCAAGGGGGTAACTGCTGCCCGGCCAGACGGTGGGGACCGAGGCCGGTTCGGCGGAAGCCATCAGCCAACCCACCAGCCGGTGGCCGCGCCGATCTGGCGCCCGAGTTCCCCTGCCATCGTGCGCATGTAGGTCGTCGAGATGTGGTGGGCGTCGCGATACAGCAACACGTTTCCCTCCACGGCGCGGCAAATGTCCTTGCGGCACACCGCATCACTCATGTCGAGCGGCTTCAGCAGCGGAAACTGCGCGACGAAATCCAGTGTCTGGTTGTGATCCGACAGTACGTCGGATCGCTTGATCCCGCAGGAGATCGCGTTGCCGCCGCTGGCCAGGCAATCTGCAGGGAAGTACGGTTGTCCGTTGCGCACCATCCACGGCGTGTCACGCATCGCCAGGATCGGGATTTTGTTGTCCGACAACGTCTGCCAGATGCCGATGTAGGTCGCGGGCATGACGTCGCCAGGCCTGATGTTCCACGGACGGGTGGAGGTGGTGAACACGAAATCCGGATGGTCGGAAATGAGTTTGGGCATCACACGCTTGTTCCATTCACGGCATCCGGGGTATGGGCGGAGGTCGCCCATCACCAGCGGCAGCTCTTCGGTAGTCAGCGGGCAACCCATCTTCATGTACGTCACGACCTTGAAGTGGTGCAACCGTCCAAGGAGATCCAGCGCGGTGATCCAGTGCTCGGCGTGCGAGCCGCCGGCCAGGGCGATTGTCCGGGTGGCCGATTTGTCGCCGAAGGCGCAGTTGATCACCTCGTCGTTGTCGAAATCGCTGATGCAGCCGTCGGTGGTGGTCTCCGGCAGGTCCTCCTTGGCCTCCAGCACCGTCGGGCGCATGGGCAGCTTGGGCACCCTGGCGTTGTTCAGCAGGGCGCGGGCGCCGGGGTAGTCCTGCACCGAAAGTCGCGCCAGCTCATCGCCATTCGCGCGCTGCACGGTGACGTGTTCGCGCCAGGTGAAGGACGTCGCGGTCAGCGCCACACCGAGCAGGCCGACCGTCGAGCCCAGCACGATCGTCGGTCGGCGCAGCCGCTCCCACAGGGGCACCATCGGGGTGACCGTCTCGGGAGCGCGATACCGCAGCGGGTTTTCGACGTAGCGAGTGGTCAGCCATGCCAGCACACCCGAGGCCAGCAGCACCGCGGCGCCCTCGACGAAGTTCACCCGCGGTCGTCCGGTGTAGGACAGCCAGAAGATCAGAAGTGGCCAATGCCACAGATACAGCGAGTACGCCATCGCACCGAGCGACACGAACGGGGCGGCTGCCAACAGGCGGTTCGGTGCGGGCAGCCGGCCACCGGTTTGCGGATCGGCCAGCCGATTGGCCGCCGACAGGATGATCAGCATGGTGGCCCCCACAGGGACCAGCGCCCACGGGCCGGGGAACTCCTTCACGCCGTCGAGCAGGGCGCCGCACGACAGGATGGCGGCCAGCCCGACGGCCGCGAGCGTCGTGCGTAACCACATCGGCCACCGGATATACGGCACGACTGCGCCCACCAGTGCGCCCAGCAACAGCTCCCAGGCACGGGCGAAACTGTTGTAGTACGCGGTCGTCTGATCGGCGTTGTGAGCAAATATCGCGTACACGAATGACGCGACGGTCAGCGCGCTCAGCAGGACCACGAATGAAATCCGCGTGTATTTGCGCCAGTGCCGGCGTAACACGCAAGCGAACGAGAAGATCAGCGCCAGAAAGGCGATATAGAACTGGCCCTGCACCGACATCGACCAGATGTGCTGCAGCGGACTGACCGCCTCACCGGCGCGAAGGTAGTCGGACGCGGTGTTGGCCAATTCCCAGTTCTGGAAGTAGGCCAGGCTTGCCAGGCTCTGGTCAGCAAACGTCTCCCAGCGCGTCTCCGGTTGGATCAGGATTGTCAGCACCGCCGAGGCCGCGAGCACGACGACGAGCGCGGGCAACAGCCGGCGAACCAATCGGACGATCTCGGGAACCGGCCACAGCGATGCGCCGGGGGTCAGCGCGGTGCGCAGCACGCGCCCACCGAAGAAGAAGCCCGACAACGCCAGGAAGACGTCGACCCCACCCGAAACACGGCCAAACCACACGTGAAAGACCGCGACGAGGGCGATGGCGATGCCACGCAGCCCGTCGAGATCGTGTCGGTAGAAGCCAGACCCACGCGCCCCCTGGGACGATTTTGCGGCGCGTGGGGTGGGACCCGGATCGGTCACGGGCGCCGGCCGGGGAGGGGCAAGGGTCATCATGGTCGACGGTAAATCTACCGAAGATCTGTTGCGGCCTCCTGTCGCGGCCGAAGCGTCAGGGCCGGTGAGCAAAGGATTAGGCTGCCGTTTCATGTCCGCGTTGACGCCTGAGGAGATCAGTGCGATCGACGCTGCCCATGTCTGGCATCCCTACAGCACCATCGGTGCCGAGGCGATGCCCGCGGTGGTGGCGGTGGGTGCCCGCGGGGCTTGGCTGACCGTGATTCACAACGGGCGGCCGGTCGAAGTGCTCGACGCGATGAGCTCCTGGTGGACCGCCATCCACGGGCACGCCCACCCGGTTCTCGACGCCGCCGTCACCAAGCAGCTCGCGACGATGAACCACGTGATGTTCGGCGGTCTGACGCATGAACCCGCGGCGCGGCTGGCGCAATTGCTTGTGGAGCTCACTCCCGACGGGCTGGACACCGTGTTCTTCAGCGACTCGGGGTCGGTGTCGGTCGAGGTCGCCGTCAAGATGGCGCTGCAGTACTGGCGTAGCATCGGCCGGCGCGCCAAGCACCGGCTGATGACCTGGCGCGGCGGCTACCACGGCGACACCTTCACGCCGATGAGCGTGTGCGACCCCGACGGCGGCATGCACTCGCTGTGGACCGACGTGTTGGCTCACCAGGAGTTCGCCCCGCGGGTCCCGACGGACTACGACGCGGCATACAGCGAGGCGTTCGAGAAACAGCTGGCCGAGCACGCCGACGAACTGGCGGCT
>NZ_DATENY010000070.1:0-96122 GCF_035274705.1 Mycobacterium sp.
TGACACCGTGGCCAATTCGGCGTTGTCGCCGTCGCGCAGAGCTTCTGCAAACCGGACAGCAAGGCCTACGCGTGGCCCCTCCACGATCGCTTCGAGCTCGCGTAACCGGGGCCCGCCCGTGCGGTCTCCGAACTGGGTGGCGGTCTGCAGGCAGATCACTTCTGCCGCGAATTGCCCCTTGGCTCCGGCCCTTTGAGCAGCCGACAACAAGACGGTGACCGCTTCACTGACGGCGCCCTGGCCCGCGGCCACCCACGCGCGGGCCAGGCTCCGCTCACAGTCCAGTGACCGAAACGGACGGCGCAGCTTGTCGAGTGCGGCAAGCTCGGCGGCTGCCTCGTTCGTGGAACCCAGGATTGCGAGGGCGGTCGAGCGTGGGAAGTCATAACGGTATCCCCAGCCGAGGGCATGGCCCGACGCGGACAACGCGACGGTTGCCTGCTGCAGCAACGAACAAGCGGTGTCCAGGCGACCCGCACCGAGCGCAGCCCGACCCGCCACGGCGGCACCGAGCAACTGCGCCGTCCCCGGAAGGTCGGCTGCCTGCTGGCGCATGCGCTCCGCCACATCAACGGCGTCGCCGACCTGGCCCGACAGCAGCAGTGCGCTGACGTGTGCATCCGCGATGTTGAACCTCATCTGCGGAGCGTCGAAAGACCGTGTCGCACCGGTGTATCCAGCCTCTGCGACCGCCACCGCTTCGGTGGTGTGCCCCCCGTCGGCGGCGATGACGGCGAGCGCCCAGGCGATCTCGGCGTCAACGACTGCGGGAAGGTTGTCCAATGCAAGGTCTTTCGACGCCTGCGTCGCCAAATCCGGCCGGTCCATCGCAAACCAGTAGACCGTGAGGAAGGCGTCGATATAGCTTCGCTCCTGTGGCGATGTGGTACGCGAAGCATCGTCGATGAGTTCTTTCGCCCGCGCGGGGTCGGTCAGCATCCACAACATGTTGCTGGCCCGTAGGAACGCGAATCTGGCACGGTCGACGTCGGTCAACTGGCCGGTGTGAATCTCGGCGAGCACCGTATCGGCCTCCTCGCCACGGCCGAGCCACGAGAGGGCGTGCGCGCGAACCAAGTTCGCCTCCGGTCCCGCTCCGGCAAGGATTGCCGCCTCCGCGAGTCGATCGGCGAGTTGTAGATCAGCCAGCCACACCGCGCCGTTGGCTGCCCTGACGAGCAGGTCGACGTCGGGTGTGAGGTCGGAGTCAAGACTCAATGTGGCGCGGCGCACCACGACCTGGACATCGTCGCGGTTATCGGATGCGGCCAGTTCGCCGACGACCAGTCCTCGCAGCCGTCTCAGCCGTGTGGGTGCCGCGCGGTTTCTGCGCACCTCGCCGTAAAGCGGATGTGCCACCCGCACCTCCACACCGCCGACGACGGGCTCAAGTGTGATGAGGCCACGAGTGTCCGCCTCCTCCACCGCCGCAGGATCGGTCATGCGCGTCAAGGTCGGCAGTTCGATCGGCTCCCCGATGGCCAGCGCGTCGATGACATCGGCAACAGGCGCGGGTAGGTCCCCGATGCGGGATTCGATCAGCTCAACCAGACCAGGCGCCACAATCGGATCATCGATCCACCGCCAGAACCCCTGCTGCTCTACGAGCCGGCCATCGGCCACCTCCTGCTCGACGATATTGCGCAGATACAAAGCGTTACCGCGAGTCAGCGTCCAAAGCCGCTGAGCGGCATCCCGATCCACCGATGCGCCCAAGGTGGCCGACAACAGCGTGGTGGTTTCATCGAGCGACAGGGGCGCAAGATCGAGCCGCTCGAACTCGCCTCCCCGCCAAATTGCCTGTACCGCAGCGGGAATAGCCTCGCCGTCGCGCACGGTGAGCACACTCTTCGCGGCGCCACGCTGCACAATCTGCTCCACAACGAATGTCGACAGATCATCGAGCAGGTGCACGTCATCGACAGCGACCACCACCGGGGCGCCTGCGGGTGCGGCCGTCAGCGACTCGATAACCCCGTGGACCAACTGAACGGTGTCGGTGACACCCGACTGTGCCCACGCGGTGAAAGCGCCCAGCGGAACCGCCCGCGCGGCGGTTGTGCCGACCGCCCAACGGCTTTCGTATCCCCGAGACGCGGCGGCCGACAATGCCTCACGGGCGATTCGGCTCTTTCCAACACCTGCTGCGCCACAGATCACGATTCCGGATGCGTCGGAAGCCAAGATGGCGGCCTCGATAGCACGCATCTCTTCCGACCGCCCGGTCAGTGGCCATGACAACCGCATCCTCACGGGCCTTGCACGATCGTGATCGTCGTCCACGCGCCGACGTGTATGCGGTCGCCGTCGTTCAGCGGCGTTTCTTCGCCGTTCGGCAGGAATTGTTCGCTGTCGTTGAGGGTGGTCCCGTTGGTCGATCCGAGATCGGTGACGGTAAGACCGGAATCGCGGATCCGCACCACCGCGTGTTGTGTCGACACACCGCGGTCCACCGGATGGATGCCGAGATCGATCTCGGGTTCCACGCCCTGGTCGTGATGGTGCCTTCCGATCACGATGGTGTTTTTGTCCAGTCGGATTCGGCGTTCCGGGAAGTACTTCGGAAAGTCGACTGTGTCGGGGCCGCCGCGGGCGAGCACGCGTTGATAGAACTCTCGATCGGCTGCGACGACTGCGGTCCATCCGACCCCCGCTGCGGCCGGTTTCGCGGGCGGTGCCGGTTCGGGCAGGGCCGAGTCGTGTCCGCACGCTTCGCAAAAGCGGCCGCTCATGGGCGCTTCGCACGCGGGGCATTCCTTCACTTCTGGCGCAGGCGCCTGCGCGGGTTGGGCCGCCGATGGTGCGATCGGGGCCCCGCACACGTCGCAGTAGTCCTCGGCTGTCGAGAGGTGCCCTTCGACGCACGTTGGCATCAGGTCTCCTTCCGCACTCGCGCGGTTCTGGTCGATCGCGCGTCGAGGGCCATCTCGTCGGCGGCCGCGACGTCGCGTCGCAGCTGAACCGTGCCGGTACGCTCGTCGACCTCGACCACGCCTTTGAGGAGTTTGGCCGTTCCGTCATTGCCCGATTCCAGGGCGAGTTCCAGCGCGCGCCGCAACTTGGCGGTCGCGGTCTTCACGTCCCCGGCCTTGCGTGCGCTCAACCCTTCCTGGACCGCTTGGGCCAGCTCGGCCTGGCCGGTGTAGTGCGCCACCCGGCGGCTGATCTGCGCAGACAACGCCGTGTCGGCGGTCCACACCGCCTTCACCAACCCCTCGCCCAGAACCTGGTCACCCGCAACGACACTCACCCGCGCGGCGAGCTTCTCGCGTCCGACCGCTGCGGGTTCGATCTCGACTTGAATGTGGTAATCGCGGTCTTCGGCGCCCCAGGAGCCCAGCGGGTATTCCCCGATCTGATTTCCCGACTCGACACGACGGTGGGACAGGTCTTCGACGGTCGGCGCGACTTGTTTGACGAACACGACGCGGGCGCCCGCCGGTGTCCACAGGCGCAAGGTCACGTCGGCGATCGACTTGCCCATCGACGTGCGCATCATCGCCGCGAAATCCTCTGCGAGATCGGCGGGATCGGCGACGATGTCTACGGTGCCCAATAGCGCCGACGAGATGGCGCGCAGCTCCTCGACGTGCCAGTCGGTTCCCACTCCTCGGCAGTCACAGGTGAATTCACCTTCGCTGAGCCCGATTTCCTCTCCCAACTCTTCGGGAGTTTCGTGCTCGTCCTTACCGTCGGTGAGCAGGATTGCGTGGATCAGGGCTCCCGGGTGCGCCACCACGATTCCGCGGACGTGCGCGAGCCAAGTGCCCATCGCGGTTCCGCCGTGCGGCCGCAGCCCGTCGACGGCGCGCTTCGCCGCCGCCTTGGTCGACGCGCTCGCCGGCGTCGGCCATCCGTCTTCTGGGTAGACGGCGGCAGCCTTTTCGGTGCCGGCGACGATCGTGAAATATGTGCCGTCGACGAGTTCGTCGATGGCGGCCGCGGTTGCATGCTTTGCCGCATCGAACTTTTCAATCGGCGCCTGCATCGACGTCGAGCAATCGATGATGATGGCCTCGACCCGGTCCGTCGGTGTGGCCGCCGCGGCGACGTCGTTTTCTGCGGTGATGCTGACGATCGCGTCGACCGTCCCGGCGCCCTCGGCGAGATACGGATTGTGGTCGAGATCAACAGAAATGGCCTGCTGTTCAGCCGAATTCATGGAGATCTCCGATCGGGACTATCGCGACGGTGATGTTGTCTTGGCCGCCGGCCCGTATCGCATGCTCGACGAGCGCACGCGATGCCGCGGTCGTGTCGAGACCCCTGCAGAGTTGTGCGATATCGGCAGCGTCGGGCAGGTAGTTCCAGAGGCCGTCACTGCATACCAACAGCCAACCCCGGCTATCCGGCGTGATCGTTTGCACGCTCGATTCCGCCCACGGCTTCGCGTCGCTGTCAGCGCCGAGCCAACGCGTCAACGTGTGTGCGCCACGTTGCACGGCTTCAGAGTCAGCCGCGGCGCCGGCGGTGATCAACTCCTGAGCCAGGGAATCGTCGACGGTCAGCTGTTGTGGCGGCGCGGGCGGTGCGGGAAGCCAATATGCCCTACTGTCACCAACATTGCCGACCGTGATCTGCACCTGTCCGGCGTGGGTAGGGACCACTGCTGCCGCGGTATAGGTACATGACGGCGCGACGGCTGGATCGTTGCCCGCCTTTGCGGTGGCTGCAGCCTTCGCCGCGCCGGCCAGACCGGCCAACATGGCCGCGCGCCCTTTGCGGGCCGCGGCGAGCGCGGTGAGCATCGAATCCACACCGGCGTTTGCAGCGGCGACCGCGGCCATGTGCGCATCATCGGATGTCGACACTCCGTCGCAGACGGCAACGGCGATCGCGTACGGCCGCCCGGTGTCGTTGCTGAGGACGATACCGGCCGCGGCGGCGTCCTCGTTGCGGGAGTGTTCAAGACCGCGGTCGGTGATCACCACGACGCCGTCGAGAACCGCCTCGTCGCGGTCGGGGTCGGCGCGACGATGGCCGCACACCGTGCAGTATCCGTCGGTGTACGTCGCGTTGCCGCAGTCGGAGCACGGCCCCTGTTCCGATCGTTCGGATCGCGGTACGGCGACTCGGCGGACCTCTGCCAACGGCGCACCGCAGTTCTCACAGAACCGGTCGGTGCCCTCCACCACGCCTGCGCATTGAGGGCATGCCGTCTGCTGGTCGGTCATAGCCGCGTCCTCGGCCGGATCGCATTTGCGTTCTCCACCAACGCGATGCGCTCCCACATGTCGGTCACCTCGTGCGCCAGGTCTCGGTAGCAGCGCTCCATTCCGGTCCGCACGCCGGGCTCGTCGAAGGAGACCCCGAGCAGCCGCGTGGCCTTGGGCTTGTTCCCCGCCCGCAGCCAGCTCAACGCGGCGCCGAGCACCATCAGCTGAATCCTCGCCCGTTTTCTAGCCGATTCCAGCGTCAGTGCTGTGGCGCGCTTGCCGGCATCGAGCAGCGTCTGCTCGTCCAGGTCCTCGGGGGGCCGGCCGTCGAGCAGGATCTCGATCGCCGTCGTCGCCGCAGCGGTGAAATGAGCCGACGCGGTGGGGACCTCGTCAAGGGCCGCGATCGCGCCGGGCCGGTCTCCCGCTCGCGCGCGCTGCCGGGCGAGCCCGAATGCGGCGCTGACGTAGTTGTGGTCTGTGCGCCAGACTGTCTCGTAATAGCGCGTTGCGGCCGTCCGCTCGTCGCGCATTTCGGCGGTGGCGGCGATCGCCAGCTTCGGGGGGAGCTCGCCGGGTAACACGGACAGCACCGCATCGAAATCGGTTGCTGCCTTGTCGAATTCGCCTTCGAGAAGCGCGCACTGTCCGCCGTACCAATTCAGCCGCCAGTCTCCGGACATCACCGCATTCAAATCGGCAAGCCGCTTACGGGCGTCTTTGGGAGCACCGATCTCGAGCGACGCGCGGACCAGTCGCAGCGGGACCTCGACGGACGAACTGTGGCCTCGGAGCTCACCGCCCCCGGCCCGATAGAGCACGTGTTCGAGTTGAGCGATCGGCGTGCCGCTCGTGGTCGCCAGCACCGCCGCACCGGGATCTTCGGAATTGACCACGGGCACAGGCAGTGCCGCGATCACATCGGCAGGATCCGACGGTACGTCCCGACCTGTGCAATAGACCGCGCGCTGCGGGCTGAAGTAGGTCGAAAACCGGGGTCGTTCGGTGTCACCGTCGGCCGCCGCGAGCTCGTGCAGCACGCCGGTCAGTTGGTCGGCCATCTCCGCCATGGACGAGAATCGCCGCTCCGGTTCGTAGTCGGTGGCGCGCACGATCGCGCGGTACAACGATTCATGCTCCGCCAGTACCGGTACGGTCTCGGGTCCGGGTAGCTGCTCGACGAATCGTCCGTGCTCTTGAGGAACATCCATCACGAGGACGGCGAGCGTCCGTCCGACCGTGTACACGTCGCTGGCGACGGTCGGGCCGGTGTGGGCGATTTCGGGCGCCTGGTAGCCCACGGTCCCGTAGATCGAGCTTTCCGTATCGTCCATCGCGATGACCGCGCCCAGGTCGATCAGCTTGAGCTGCTCATCGGCCTGTATCACGTTGTCGGGTTTGAAGTCGCAGTAGGCGAGTCCTTCCGAGTGCAGGTAATCCAGCGCGGGTGCGATCTCGATGATGTAGGCGACGGCCTGGTCCGGGGAGAGGGGACCGTTTCGGGCTTTGCGTATCTGCTTCAGCGACTGTCCGCCGACATACTCCATGACGATGTAGCCGACGGGGACACCTGCGGAGTCGACATGTTCGACGAAGTTGTAGATCCGGACGATGTTGGGATGTTCCACTTCGGCGAGAGCGAGGACTTCAGCAGCCGCCGCGGCCATCGCGTCGGCATCGCTGGAATTGATGAGGCCCTTCAGGACCACCCACCGGTTGTGCACGTTGCGGTCGATCGCCAGGTAGATCCAGCCGAGGCCACCGTGTGCGATGCAGCCCTGGACTTCGTACTGCCCGCCGACGAGGTCGCCTCGAGAAAGCTTGGGAACGAACGAGTATCGCGTTCCGCAATGAGTGCAGAAGCCCTCCCGGCGCCCGCGTTGACCGTCGCTTCCACGCCCGACAGGTTTGTGGCATTCGGAGTTGCCGCAGAAACGATGACTTTCCGGCACCTGCGGGTCGGTCAGGATCGCGGTGGCTGGATCGACCTTCGGTATCCGCGGTATCTCGACGATTCCCGCGCCGAGTCGGCCGCGAGAGCTGGCCGAGCTGGATGAGCCGGTGCGGGCCGTTGGCGCCGATCTCGCGGTCGGAGTGCTGGGCGGCGTCGCGGCCGTCGGCTCTTGCGGCGCAGCAGCGGTGGTGGGCGCGGTCCCGCACACATCGCAGTAGCCGTCGACGATCGTCCCGGCGCAGCCCGGTTCGGCGCAGGTCATGTTGCGTTATCCCGCTTCTTGACGATCAGCTGCTGGTAGTCCGCGATCGCGCGAGTCACAGCGCGTAGGTCGCACGGCCGTCGCGACAGCAGTCCGGCAGCGATCCGATTGGACGCCAATAGGTCTGGATCCTCTCCGAGTCCGAGCCGGGCCGCCTTGGCTTGGTACGCCGTCAGCCGTCCCTTGAGTTCGCTTCGGCGGTCGAGCAGGCCCTGCGCAAGTTCCTCGTCTTCACGCGCAACCTGCAGTGCCGCTTCGATTCGGCGCTGCAGCGACAGCAACGCCGCGGGGTCCGGTGCGGTGATCGATTGAAGCTCTTCGCGCAGGGGCGACTCGGCGTCGGTGTGCACTGGGATCGGGCCGGCCACCACCGCTTCTTCGGCGTGCGTGCGCGTCTGTGCTGCACGCTGAATTGCCTCCCGCAGTGCGTCAAGCTGGGACGTGGTCGTGGCGAGGGCAGCGGACCAATTGGCTTTCAGCGCAGCGAGGTCGGCGAATTCACGCGATTGCCGGTCGATACTGTCCGCAATGATGCGGATGCGCGTCTCGACATCGCTCGTCGTCAAGGAGAGCGGATCGGTTGCGGAAACCGCCAACAGCTCGACTAGCTCCTTCGGGCCGGCCGTGCCGGCCTCGTCGAGTCGTTGTTGTGACGGGCCGAGTTGTTCCGCGATCAGCGAGTTGATCCCGTCGACCGCGTCGAGGAACTCGATAACGGCGGGATAGGTGTCGCGCATCCGCTCGGCTGTGTCGGCGAGACCGACATACTCGACGGCTTCGCCGGGGCCGCTGATTTGACGCTGCCCCAATGGGATTCGCTCGCGCGACACCTCCAGCGCACGCTCGCGCAGCAGGCGCGTCAATTCAGCGCGGTCGTCGTCGTCGGGTTTCGAGCGGCGCGCCCGCAACGTCTGCGCGGATTCCACGATCGACGTCATCCGCGCCAAGTCGTCCCACAGTTGTGCCAGCGATGTCTCTATCACCGCCCACCGCTGTGCGGTTATGCCGATTGGCGGATAACGACGCACGTGTGCGAGCCCGGGGTGGTTGTCCAGCTCCACCAGCGTCGTCGACATTGACGCGACTTCCTTTTCGCGGGAGGCGAGTTCGCGGTCGATCTCGTCGGTGGTCAGCACGGCCATGGTCAATCCTGGTACTTCGCCGTCGGCGGGCCCGGTGATGGTCCCAGGCTTTGCAGGTGGGCGTCATAGAGCCGCTCCCACGTTCCGTCGTGGCGTATCCGTTCGAGAACTCCATTGACGAATCGGACCAGGTCGTCGTTCTCCTTCTTGACGCCCACACCGTACGGCTCGACGCTCATGTCGGGACCGACCACATCGACGGTCGGGTCCTGCTTTTCAAGACCCTTCAGCACTACATCGTCGGTGCTGATTGCGTCGACCTGTCCCTGTTGGAGCAGGACCAGGCAGTCGGTCCAGGTGCTCACACCGAGCAGCGTCGGTCTGGGGTTCAGCTCATACAACCTCGACAGTGAGGTGGTGCCCGACACCGCACACACCCGCTTGCCCGAAAGCGCGGCGGGAGAATCGATTCCCGAACCCTTTACGGCGAGAATGCGTTGGTGGGCGGTGTAGTAAACCGTGGAGAAGTCCACTTTCTGTTTGCGGTCGCAGGTAATTGTGTAGGTACGGACCACGAGGTCGACCAAACCCTTTTGCAAGAAGGATTCCCGTTGGGTCGCATCGACGACCCGGAATTGGATGCGGTTTGGATCGCCGAAGATGGCGCGGGCGATCTCTCGGGCGAGGTCGATGTCGAAGCCCTCAGGCTGGCCCGAGGCAGGGTTGCGAGAGCCGAAGAAATACGTGTTCTGGTCGACGCCGACGACAAGTCGACCGCGCTCGGCGATCGCCGCCATCGGCGAACCCTGCGGCATGGCGCCCGGAGATGGCAGTGGACCGGGGCGCAGGCTGGCCTCCGGATCGCAGTCGGTGCTTACCGGATCCGGGGCGGAGGTGACTGGCTGCGTACCGGACGGCAACACCTCGACCGGCGTGACCGTCACAGGCGCCGGCGCGGCCGAGGATTCACAACCGGCGACAACGAACACAATTGCCAGCAGCGCCAGCGCAATTCGCGCTCTCACAGGAACTCCTTGAGCCGTGGCCACAAACCGACGACAGCCACCACCGCGGCGACCACCATCAGCGCGAGCGTCCCTGTGGGACTCCACGCCAACTCGGCGCCCGCAGAGGCAACCCGATCGCGCAGCGTGGCGCGGGTTTGTTGGATCTCGTTGCGCAGGCTGGCTTCGACGGCGGCAAATTGCGCTGCCGAACCGTCCGGCTCGGGACCGATCGCTTGGGCAACAGCAGCGGAGTAGTCGCCGCCCTCGTAGGCCTGTACCTGCTTGCGGTGACTGGCAGTCCATTTCGTGACGGCATCTTCGGCGGCCGGCGACCCCGCGTCGAGCAGCTTGGTCAGTTGTTCGATGCGGCTGTTGAACGACTGTTCACGGGCCGTGATGTCACCACGCTCGATCAGCTGCAGGTTCTCGTCGGTCCGGGCTTGCTGCGCGAGGATGCGAGCCTCCGCCAGGTGCCCGAACCTCGCGGTGCCGTCTGTTCGGCTGGTCTCGATGTTGCCTGCAGCCAAGCGGGTGACCACGATGATCCACCCGATAACCAGCAACGCCGCGGCGGCGGTGACGATGAGCCCCAAATTGAATTGGCGGTTCGTGCGGCGGACAAGGATCACGGAGCCGACAACAATCGCGGCCAGGACGATCCCCAGCAGCACGAGACCGATCGTCGGCACCGAACCGACGGCGCGCTGATGAACGTTGAGCGTCTCCAGATTCTCGGAGTAGATCTTCTGTGCACTCGGAAGCAGCGAGGTCTGCATCAATGCCGACGCTTCCCTCAAATACGCGGAGCCGATCACGAAGCCCTGCCGATTGTTCATCCGCGCCGACTCGACCAACCCGGTGTACGCAGCCAGCTTCGCGGACATATCCGCCACAGCGGTGCGGGTTTCTGTATCGGTGGTCCCCGCGGTCACATCCGTCAGTGCCGACGCGGCGTCGGCGAGGGCTTGCCTGTAGCGCGCCTGCACCGGGACCGTTTCGATCCCGCCGGAAAGGAACGCTGATGCGGCGGCGGCGTCGGCGGCCGAGAGCGCGGCGTACAGATTCTGCGCGGAGTAGGCGAGCGGCTCGGAGCGGTCAAGAACGGCGTTGTGCTCGGCGATTCGCCCGTCGAGCTGCCCGCCACAGACCAGCCCGGCAATCACGCAGAAGGCCGCGACGACGACCGCGATGATGCCGACGACTCCGGGCGTGGTGCGGGCGATACGTCGTACCCACGCCACTAGACCCCCCGTGTCCAGCGTGGGCGCAGACTCCATGTCGTTCAGCCCTCCCGACGAGATCGTAATCGCGAGAGGGGCTGCTCGTATCAGTGTCTGGATACTTAAGATGCAGGTTGGGGCGCCGCCGGGGGTACTGAGGAGCGCTCAGGATGTGGTGTTTACTTCGCTCGAGAGGCGACGCGCAGCGAAGTCGGCGGCTTGGACTGTCAGGCCGTTGACCGCGTAGAGAGTGTGTGCGCCGTTGTCGTTCCCGCCCGGTGAGCAGATCGGGTCCTCGGGGATACACAGGTCGGTGGTCTTCGCCGCGTACAGCGGACCGACTGCGATCGGCGGCGCGGACGTGTTGATCGTCTGTAAGAAGCCGCTCGAGGGCTTACCGAACAAGGCGACCGCGGCGACATGGTTGGCCACCGAGGCCGGCATCGGCCCGGTGATGCCGGCCGGCAGAGTGAAACCAGGAGGGACCGCGTCCTCGGTGATGTAGCCGATCACGGCCGCACCTTGGGAGTATCCGCCGAGCACCATCTTGGTGTTCGGACAGGTCGCAGCGATGTCGCGAACCTTGTTGCTCGCGTCGATCACACCGTCAGCCGCCGTGGCGAAATCGAGCGACGCGGGGTAGTTCACCGGATACACGTCGACCGACTTTCCCGCGGCGAGTGTTCGCAGCGAGTCGACGAACGCCTCTCCGGTCGAGCCGATACCAGGCGGCTCGAACGTGCCGCGCGCGAACACCACCTCGACGTCCGGGCATGGCGCGGCGGATGCGATAGGAATGCCAGGGCCTAGCAGGGCTGAACTCATGAGCACCACTGCACCGATTAGACGACTGACAAACATCCCGACCCCGCCTTGAATATGGTTCCTGACGCTCTGCTGGGCCTCACGCTCGCTTCGCGCGATCTTGTAACTACCCAAGCTATGCGACGGGCAAACCACGTCGGGCGGGTTTGCGTGGCATGGGTCGGCCGACTACAGCCCGCCGCACCGCGATGGAGCCAAGATCGGGGACCACGGCGGGCAATCCGCCGGTAGAGGCTGCGGCGGAGGAGGCGTGTAAGGCGGCAGAGGAGGTGGAGGTGCAACCGCATGCGGAACGCCATGCCACGGATAGATGAAACTGGGGTCGACGTCGACGACGCCCTCGGAGTTCCAGTACCAGTCGTGGCAGATGTTCCAGTCCCATGAGATGACCTGGCTGCCCGGAATCAGTGGGTCGCCGGGGCACCAATGCGTGCAGGTCAGCCCGCCCGGACAGTTCCCGCCTTGGTAGCTGGGGCCATCTGCTTGAGCAGTTCCTGCGGCCAGGCCAAGAGCGGCCAGACCGAGACCACCAGACAGCGCGACGGCAGTTGCGAACCGCGAAACTCGGTTCATGGTCGGTTCCTTTCATGACGCGCCACCCGCTGGCGTTGGTAGTTGTCAGTACAGACCGTGGGTGTGGCTACCGATCCCAAAAACGATGCCGTCCTATGCCCACAGCTCAAGGCTCAAGCCTGGATGGGGAGTTCCTCGCCTTGCTGGGCGGTGCCGACTTGCCGCCTCTAGCTTGAGGTTTCGGCCAATGCACCGAATTCGAGCCGGGCCACGGATAGCCTGGATGCATGTCGGAGGGGCGGCCGACTTCGGGGACAGTCATCAGGCTGGCTTGGTGCTGCCTGCTGGCCGGAGTGGTGGCGGCGGGGCTGATGTTCCCTATGGTCGGCGGCATCGGGCTGATATCCAATCGGGCCGCGGACGTGGTCGCAAACGGCTCGGCGCAACTCATCGAGGGTGACGTACCGCAGGTGTCGACGATGGTCGATACCGAAGGCAACCCGATTGCATGGATCTACACCCAGCGCCGGTTCGAAGTCGCAACCGATCAGATCGCGAACACGATGAAGCTGGCGATCGTCTCGATCGAGGACAAGAGGTTCGCCGAGCACAACGGTGTGGACTGGCCGGGCACGCTGACCGGGCTGACGGGCTATCTGCGGGGCGACCTCGACACCCGCGGCGGTTCGACGATCGAGCAGCAGTACGTCAAGAATTATCAGTTGCTGGTGACGGCACAGACCGACGCCGAGAGGCGGGCCGCTGTCGCGGTGACGCCGGCACGCAAGCTTCGTGAGATCCGGATGGCGCTGACACTCGACAAGACGTTCAGCAAGGCCGAGATCCTGACCCGCTACCTCAACTTGGTGTTCTTCGGCAACGGCGCATTCGGCATCCAGGACGCCGCGCAGACCTACTTCGGCATCGACGCCTCGCAGCTGAACTGGCAGCAGGCCGCGCTGCTGGCGGGAGTCGTGCAGTCGACGAGTCTGCTCGACCCCTACACCAATCCGCAAGGTGCGCTCGACCGGCGAAATGTCGTGTTGGACACGATGATCGAGAATTTGCCCAAGTATGCCGACGAGTTGCGCGCCGCCAAGGCCCAGGCCTTGGGTGTGCTCCCGCATCCGAACGAGCTTCCGGGTGGCTGCATCGCCGCGGGTGATCGCGGATTTTTTTGCGACTACGTGCTCGACTACCTGGCGCGGGCCGGCATCAACAAGGAGCAAGTGGCCCGCGGCGGCTATCTGATTCGCACGACGCTGGAGCCGAAAGTGCAGGCGTCGGTCAAGTCGGCGATCGACAATGTCGCCAGCCCAACGCTCGACAGCGTCGCGAGCGTGATGAGCATGATCAAGCCCGGCAAGGATGCGCATCGAGTGATGGCGATGGCGAGCAACCGGACGTATGGGCTCAACGACGACGCCCACGAGACGATGCAGCCACTGCCGTTCTCGCTCGTCGGTGATGGGGCGGGCTCGATCTACAAGATCTTCACCACGGCGGCAGCACTCGACATGGGCATGGGCATCAACGCGCAGTTGCAGGTGCCGGGCTCATTCCAGGCCAGGGGTCTCGGTAGCAGCGAGGCGCCCGGTTGCCCCAAGGAGACATGGTGTGTGAAGAACGCCGGGAATTACCGGGGCTCACTGAATGTCACCGACGCGCTGGCCACCTCCCCGAACACGGCGTTCGCCAAGTTGATTCAACAGGTGGGGGTTACCCGCGCCGTCGATATGGCGGTGCGGCTTGGGCTGCGGTCCTACGCGCTTCCGGGAACGGCCCGCGCCTACGACCCGGAGAGTAACGAGAGCCTGGCGGATTTCATCAAGCGGCAGAACATGGGCTCGTTCACTCTGGGTCCGTTCCAGCTCAATGCGCTCGAGCTTTCGAATGTGGCCGCGACGCTGGCGTCGGGCGGCGTGTGGTGTCCGCCGAGCCCGATCGACAAGATATTCGACCGCCACGGCAAGGAGGTTTCGTTCGACAGTCAGCCCTGCGACCAGGCGGTGCCCGAGGGGTTGGCGAACACGTTCGCGAACGCATTGAGCAAGGACAGTCAAAGCCCGGGCACCGCGGCCGGCTCGGCAGCGTCGGTGGGCTGGACTCTGCCGATGTCGGGCAAGACCGGCACCACCGAGTCGCATCGGTCGGCGGGCTTCGTGGGGTTCACGAATCAGTACGCAGGGGCGGTATACGTCTTCGACGACTCCAACGATCCGGCCGGAATCTGTTCATTTCCATTGCGCAAGTGCTACGGCGGCGACCTGTACGGCGGAAGCGAGCCCGCCCGCACGTGGTTCGAGGCGATGAAGCCGATCGCAGGCGATTTCGGCGATGTGCATCTTCCGCCGACGGATCCGCGATACGTGGAGGGAGCGCCGGGCGGCCGCGTGCCCAGTGTGACCGGGCTGAAGGTGGATGCGGCGCGACAGCGGTTGAGGGAGGCCGGTTTTCAGGTCGCCGACCAAACCACGCCGGTGAGCAGTGGCTCGCCGTATGGAGCGGTGGTCGGGACGACGCCGAGCGGTCAGACCATTCCGGGCTCGATCATCACGATCAACATCAGCAACGGCGTTCCGCCGCCACCGCCGCCACCGCCGGAACCTCCGCCGGGCGAACCGCCAGCCCCTCCCACGGTGGGCATGACGGTGGTCGAGATCCCGGGGCTGCCGCCGATCACGGTGCCGCTGCTGGGACCGCCGCCGCCTGCAGAACCACCGCCACCACCGCCACCACCGCCACCGTGATAGGCGTGTTCAGCGGCGTGGATGTCGGGCGACTCTGACGCGCGTGGAGCAGATCAACAATCCGCCGCCCACACCGAAGGACGCGACGAACGCGGCCGAGGACCAGCGCGATCAGATCGCCGACGAGACGTAATTGCGTCTGCGGCCAGTCGAAGGAATGCCCGGCTTAAGTCAGGTACTCCCAGCCGAATTCGATCAGCAGCATGTCGTGCCATTCCTCTCCCGGCGGCGCCGCCCACCCGAGTAGACGCGCCCTACCGATACAGTGCCGCGTCACCCCGACGTGCGAGAAGAACTTTCGGATGGCTGTTCCATTGGCTTTGTCGGCCGCGAAGACCGACAACACCGTGGTGCCGCTCGGTATCGATCCCTTCACCTTGCGGAATACGGCGTCGTCGCTGATCACCGAGTTCCTTGACGCCAGCTTGGCCACGAGACCAGTGAGGTCCGCTTCATACCCGCTGGGGAATGTGTCGATGATGCGGGCGGTCGTCGACCGGGCTTCGTCGACCAGCCGGGCCGAAGTGATCGCGTGATACGACGGGTTGCCCATCAGATTGATGTAGTGCCAGGCCGGATTTCCGCCGAGCGCCAGCGTTGAGAAGCTCTCTGGCTTACTGGTGAAGCTGTTCCCTCCGGGAGAGACGACGTAGGCGACGATGTGACAGCTCGATCTGAGCGCCTTGATTCGGTCCAGCGTCGGCTTGAGGGTGCCGTATAGGCAGTCGTAGATGGCGACGACTTCGAGCCGGTCCACAGGGACCAGGCTCTTTGAAATGGTTCCGTGAAAACCTAGGTAGCCCGTGCTGAAGGCGCCGCACATTGTGATGCTGTACGGGATCAACTTGCCGTACTGATCCGAGATGATGCTTTCGATGGTGGAGACCGTGATGCCGATTCCCCACCGGTTGTTGGCGGTCAGTCTCTTTTTCTCGGAAGGCTTTGCGGGATTCCAGAACTCGATCTCGTACTTCGGTTCGATGCCCGGAATCACGATCAGCAATGTCGGATCCGCGTTGTTCTCGACGGCTCCGCAGACGCCGTGTCGGTAGTACTCACTCCCCGTACCGAACAGGAGCTTGACTCGAAGCGTCGGTTGGTCGGGTTTTGACCCGCTCAGCGCGCGTGCCGCACTGGAGAAGAACGCGGTATATGAAACGTCGTGTTTCCAGCCGGCGATAGTGGGATCGATTCCGCCGCCCTTCGGCAGCATTCGCTGGTGCGGCAGAGGGTTTGTGGCGCTCCGGGACTTGACGGCGTGCTTGTTGGTGAAGCCGTCGAACATCTCGATGGTTCCCGAGCCCGGTACGTCGTTGCCTTTACTGTCCAACTTGATTTGGGTGACGCTGCGGGTGACGGCGGTCGATGACCGGTCGGCGGTAAAGAACGCGTCGCTGTTCAGTGCGCGCGGTGAACCCGCAAGGCGTGCTGTCTCGGGGTCCATTCCCGCAAACCTGTTGCCAGAGCCTCGGACTCAGATCTGTTGACCGGTGGCCGGGTCGTAGGTCACCTCGACGGCGACCACCTGGTCGGTCGGCAGTACTTCGAGCCATTGATCGAAGATCTCGAACGGCTCGGCAGGCCTGAAGCCGCCTTCGAGGGGATCGAACCCTGTTTCGAAGACCTTCTCGGTTGCCAGCGTGTTCTGCATATCGGTGTTGCCCTTCTGGAGAGCTGACGCCAGAAGCTGCAGGACCTCGCCGACTGTCTTGCCTTGATAGTTGTCCGGGTCACCGGGCTGCGCCGGGTACGGAAGGCCAAGTCCTGCTTCACCTTCGACGTTCGCTTTGGCCAGCCAGTCCAGGGCTTCGAGTTCATGCCCTGGTCGTATCGGCAGTACAGCTTTGACCCATGCGGCATTGAGAAATTGATTTCGCCGCGCGTCGCCGTCGATCTGTATCAGCCAACCGAGCGAGCTGCCGAGCGGCGCGGGCACGCTGTCTTGGGTGATCGGATAGTTGATGCGGTATTCGTCAGTGGCCGTCCGATCCGGTGCCAGCGCGTTGTTCTTCGATGTGTGTGAGTACCAACTGACGACGGATTCACCCGCGAGCGGATCGGCCGTCTTCTCTTGCTGAGTAGGCGGGGCCGGCACGGGATAGTGACCGACAGTAGTTGCCGAGACTGGCGGGATGTTGACATCCCCCGGGCGCCAGTAGTCAGGGGCGACGAAGTACAGCATCTCGTCGACATCGAAGATCTGCCGCAACAATTCGGAGCCGAGATGGGGATCTTCGAAGAGCTTCAGCCGTCGAATGAGGCTGCCATAGACGAGTTGGCGCTCCTCTCGACGAAGATCCTCTGCGGGCCGAGGCTGTATGCCGCTGACGGCCTTCACCCGATCACGCACCGCGGTGGCGTAGGCCAAGCGCTGCACTTCAGCCACTTGCGCGTTGTAATCGGCCATGTCCCTGTCGTATTGGGCGTGGACTTCATCCGTTGCCGGTGGCTGCCAGGTCAGGCTGAACTCGAGCTGGATAGGACTCTTGTCGCCGGTGTTGAGCTTGTCGACGAACATGGTGAAGCGACCCGTATTCCGGTCCGCCATCGCGGGGTCGTTCAGGTCGATCGGCAGCTGCGGCAGGAATGCCACGTTTTGGCCTTGGCTTTTCGCGGCAACCAGCCGCACCGCCGACAGTGTGTAGCCGGGTCCGGGCGGGACAGGATTGAATTGCTTCGAGGCAACGATGTGCCGCGCGTTGTCATGGTCGCGAATGTTGGGTGCGTTGTGGTCATGCAACACGAATTCCTGATTGATCTCCGGCGGATCCTGAGTGCCCGGAAATTTCATGATCGGGAACGTGTCGTTGAAGGTTGTGTCCTTGGGCACCAAGGGCGGCGGCGGCTCAGGTTTCTTGATCGATGTGAGGTCCGGCGCAGGCACTATGTCGATCAACTCTCCGAGCCCAAGCAGTTTGCCGGGCTGATCCATGAATGTCTGCCAGCTCAGTTTCGTGCCCACGTGCTGCATCTGGACACCGACTTTGCGCATCTTCCTGCGAAGCTCGTAATTGACCAATCGCGTCGTCGGATTCGAGATCGTATAGCGGCGGCTGGTCGTATCGGTCGCCT
This sequence comes from Mycobacterium sp., assembly GCF_035274705.1. Classification (GTDB taxonomy): domain Bacteria; phylum Actinomycetota; class Actinomycetes; order Mycobacteriales; family Mycobacteriaceae; genus Mycobacterium. The sequence continues at coordinate 17,842 of NZ_DATENY010000070.1, forward strand.
CGGTCACGGTCTTGAAGGTTGTCTTGAAGTTTCGAATGATCTCGCTACTGACCTTCGAACTCTGGGTCCGGCTCCGTTTGTGGGTGTCTTCTGAGCTCCTTTTTGTCGCGTTCGTGACGCTGTAACTCGTGCTGGCGTCGGCGTGGTAGAAACCAGCGAACTTGCCACCCGCCGTCGCGCTGGCGCCAAGCTTTTGGTCATTCGCATTCTCTTGTTTGACCGCGTCAGCGAGATCGTCCTGGTCGGTCAGACTCTCCTCGGTCTTACGAGTGGTTTGTTCGGACTGCTCGGCCGTCCGTTCGGTCGTCGTGCGACGTGTACTGCTCTCGACCACCTCCACCGTGCCGCCGGGGGAGAGCCAGATGTGACCTGTGGGAGCTCCAAGGAAGGTGTCGAACTCGAAGAAGTATTGCCGGAACAGTTGCACCAGCCCCACTGGCGACAACACCGCCTGTGCGTCGGCTGCATCGAATGTCGCGGCGAGCAGCTTGAGTGGTGGTGCGGCCAAGTCCCGAGCGTCGTCACCGATGAACATTTCGTCAGCGAGGTGGTCGACATGTTCGGTCGTCAGAGCGGCGACGCGTTGGGTGTTGCTACGGCCGAACCAGCCGGCAAGGGGTTGATAAACGCCGAGTTCTTCACTGGCATAAGGCAACTCGCCGTCGAATCTGCGCGGCGGCTTTGGGGTCGACGGCGCGCCGGGGTGATCCGGTATCACCAATACTTGACCCGGAAATATCCGATCCGGGTCGGGAATGCTGTTCGCTTGGGCAATGGCCGGAAACAGTGTCGCGTCACCGTAGAAGCGCAGTGCGATCGCCGACAGTGTGTCGCCCGAGACAACGGTGTAGGTGCGCACGTTGGTCGGCACCGGCGTGCCGGGTCGATCTGGTATGACCAACTGCTGACCGACTGAGATGTGGTCGGGGTCGGTGATCCCGTTTGCCTGCGCGATGATCGGGAACAATGTGGCGTCACCGTAGAAGCGCTCCGCGATCGCCGACAGCGTGTCACCCGCCGCGACCGTGTAGTTCATTGCCATTGCCCGCCTCCTCGAGATAGGCCATTGATTGGCCTGATAGCAAGGTATTTGGCATCGACGGGTGGACACACGAGTAGCTGACTACTTGTTTCCTACGAAAGCACCCTCGTAGTTCAGCGCTCAGACCGGGTGCGCTACTCGCAACTGCGGGCAAGTGCTTCCAGACTCTGGCCACGGGCGAAGAGCCGGACCGTCAGGGCAGCGACGACAGTCGCGATCGCCGACGTGGTCATGAGATGAAATAGTCGGTCTTCGCCCGTTCAGGACGATTGGCCTGTTGGCGTATCGGCGTCGAACGGTAGTCTCGCCCGTTGCCGAGTGGAGCCCCCTATCGGGATTGAACCGATGACCGCTCGCTTACAAGGCGAGTGCTCTACCACTGAGCTAAGGAGGCCTGCGGGCCCCGAGTTTATCGGGTCACTCGTCGACGTCGATAACCCGCTGCGATGTCACCGGCCGGGTCGACGATCGCCCGCGCGGCCGGCGGCCCGGGAACGGGATGCGGTCGGCGATGGTGCTCAACGGGTTCACGACCTGACTCAGCGTGATCACCGCCTCGCGCAACGCCTCGATCGTCGGCTCCAGCGCTTCCAACCCTGGCGTCAGCCGATTCAACGTGTCCGCCACCGAAGCCAGCTGCTCCAGCGGACCATTGCGCGCGGTCAACGTGTCGATCACGCCGCCTTCGGCCAACAACCGCTCGGCCACACCATCTTCAGCCAGCACCCGCTCGATCAATCCGTCGTCGTCCAGCAACCGGTCGACCAGCCCGCCCGGCTCCAGGGCACGCATCAACCCGCTGTCTTCCTGCGTCAGCCGATCCAGCACTCCGCCCGGCGCCGTCAACCGATCCACCAGTCCGCCGGGCTGCAACAACCGATCCACCGGCCCGTCCGGCGCCAGCGCCCGGCCCAGCGGCTGATCTTCGTTCATCAACCTGGCCAGGCGATTCGCCCGTTCGACGGCGTCGTCGATGCCGAGAATGTGTGCCACCGAACCCGACCCCGACCTGGCCCGGCCCAACGCGCTGTTGGCGATGTCGAGGCCGGCGTCGGCAACGGCAAGCCCCACCCGCACCGGTGCGGTGGCCAGATCCGTCAGCGTTTTGCCGAGGTTCATGACCTCAGTCTATGGGCGTCGGGGCGGCGGACCCGCCGCTTGGGCGTAGTGCCTGGAATTAAACTCACAGGAAGCACACAGGCTTCTTGCAGCATGGTTCCAAGTGAAGTCGTGGACATTAGCGAGATGGCGATGGCTGCACTACCCGAGAACACCACCGAGGCGCGGGTCCTCGTCGTCGACGACGAGACCAATATCGTCGAGCTCCTCTCAGTGAGCCTGAAGTTTCAAGGATTCGAGGTTCACACCGCCTCCAATGGCCCCGCCGCCCTGGACAAGGCACGCGAGGTGCGCCCGGACGCGGTGATCCTCGACGTGATGATGCCCGGCATGGACGGCTTCGGGCTGCTTCGCCGGCTGCGCGCCGACGGCATCGACGCGCCCGCGCTGTTCCTGACTGCCCGCGACTCGCTGCAGGACAAGATCGCCGGCCTGACGCTCGGCGGCGACGACTACGTCACCAAGCCGTTTTCCCTGGAAGAGGTCGTCGCGCGGCTCCGGGTGATCCTCCGGCGCGCCGGCCGCGGTGTCGAAGAGCAGCGCACCTCGCGACTCACCTTCGCCGACATCGAACTCGACGAAGACACCCACGAAGTCTGGAAGGCCGGCCAGCCCGTTTCGCTGTCGCCGACCGAGTTCACTCTGCTGCGCTACTTCATCATCAACGCCGGCACCGTGCTGTCCAAGCCCAAGATCCTCGACCACGTGTGGCGCTACGACTTCGGTGGCGACGTCAACGTCGTCGAATCCTATGTCTCCTACCTGCGCCGCAAGATCGACACCGGCGAGAAGCGACTGCTGCACACACTGCGGGGCGTTGGCTACGTCCTGCGTGAACCGAGGTAGCTTCTGGCGAACAATAGAGGCGTGGCCGGACTGCGCGGACGTGGCATACCCCTGAGGGTGGGGCTGGTGGCCGCAACCCTCGTGCTGGTGGCCTGCGGCCTGCTCGCGTCCGGTATCGCGGTCACCTCGATCCTGCAGCACAGCCTGATCAGCCGCGTCGACCAGACATTGCTCGACGCCTCCCGCAGTTGGGCGCAGGCCCCCCGGCGACCTTCCCCGCCCGTCGAAGGCCCCAATCCGGCACGGCCTCCGTCGAACTTCTACGTCCGCGGCATCGATCCCGACGGTCGCATCTGGATGGCGGTCAACGACCGCGACGCCGAGCCGGCGCTGCCCGACGACAACGACGTCGGACCGGTACCGGTCACCGTCGGCTCCATCGACCATTCGAAGGTCGAATGGCGCGCGATGACGGTGCGTGGCCTTCGCGGCGAGCTCACCACCGTCGCGATCGATCTCTCCGATGTGCAGTCGACCGTTCGCGCGCTGATCTACGCGCAGGTCGGCATCGGCGCTGCGGTGCTGCTCGTGCTAGGCGTCGCCGGGTACTGGGTGGTCCACCGCAGCCTGCGCCCGCTCGTCGAAGTCGAGCAGACCGCGGCGGCGATCGCGGCGGGCCAACTCGACCGCCGCGTGCCGGAACGCGATCCTCGTACCGAGGTCGGTCGATTGTCGTTGGCGCTCAACGGAATGCTCGCGCAGATCCAGCGCGCCATGGCGACGTCGGAGTCATCTGCCGAGCAGGCCCGCACCTCCGAAGACCGGATGCGACGGTTCATCACCGACGCCAGCCACGAATTGCGCACTCCACTGACCACCATCCGCGGCTTCGCCGAGCTGTATCGCCAAGGCGCCGCCAACGACATCGAGATGTTGATGAGCCGAATCGAAAGTGAGTCCCGTCGAATGGGTTTGCTCGTCGAGGACCTGCTGCTGCTGGCCCGCCTCGACGCGCAACGACCGCTGGAACGGCACCGGGTCGACCTGCTTGCCCTGGCAAGCGATTCCGTGCACGACGCGCAATCCATTGCGCCGCAACGCAATATCACCATGGAAGTGTTCGACGGGCCCGGCACTCCCGAAGTGCTGGGCGACGAAGCGCGGCTGCGCCAAGTGCTGGGCAATCTGGTCGCCAACGCGCTTCAGCACACCCCCGAAACTGCGGGCATCACCGTGCGGGTCGGCACCGTCGACGGCAATGCGGTGTTGGAGGTGTGCGACGAGGGGCCCGGTATGAGCACCGAGGACGCGCATCGCGTGTTCGAGCGGTTCTATCGCACCGACTCCTCCCGCGCACGGGCCAGCGGCGGCACGGGTCTGGGCCTGTCGATCGTCGATTCACTGGTCTACGCGCACGGCGGCACGGTCAGCGTCACGACCGCGCCCGGCCAGGGTTGCCGCTTCACCGTCAACCTGCCGCGCATCGCCGACGTACCCGCATCCGTGCGCTGAGGGTCAGGTCAACTCGGCCAGAGCGGCTTTGATCTTGGCCTGCGCCTCGTCGAGCGATTCCGGCGACGGGTTGTGGTCGGCGTTGGCGAAGCCGAAGTCGCTGAGGTCGCGCGCCGGGAAGACATGCACGTGGAGGTGAGGGACCTCGAGCCCGGCGATGATCACACCGGCCCGCTCGACGTCGAACGCCTTGGTCACTGCCTTGCCGATCAGCTGTGCGACGCTCATGACCTTGTTGAACGCTGGGGCATCGACGTCTTGCCACTGGTCGACCTCTTCGCGCGGGACCACCAGGGTGTGGCCGTGAGTGATCGGCGCGATCGTCAGGAATGCGACGACGTCGTCATCTTCGTAGACGAATCGACCTGGAATCTCCCCGTTGATGATCTTGGTGAACACGGTGGCCATGCGCACGAGCATTCCAGCAAGCTCCCAGCTTCGCCGCAGTGGGGTAGCAGCCTACTTAGGGACGCTCAACACCGTGATTGAATGTCGCCGCCGGGCGGCTCCGTGACCGACCTGGCATCTCCCCGCACGGCCGAGGTGGCCGCATGCCCAACGCGCAGCTACGTCCTCGACATCGTGATCCCGGTCTACAACGAGGAGCGCGACCTTCCGGGAAGCGTGCGCCGGCTGCATGACTATCTGGCCGCCGAGGTGCCCTACCCGTCGCGAATCACGATCGCCGACAACGCCAGCACCGACAGCACGCTGGCGGTCGCGGACTCATTGGCCGCGGAATTGCCGGATGTCGACGTCATCCACCTCGACGCCAAGGGTCGCGGCGGCGCGCTGTACACCGCGTGGATGGCCTCGGACGCTGACGTGGTCGCCTACATGGACGTCGACCTGTCCACTGATCTGTCGGCGTTGATGCCACTTGTGGCGCCGCTGATCTCGGGCCACTCGGACGTCGCGATCGGCTCGAGGCTGGCCGCCACGTCTCGCGTGGTGCGCGGGCCAAAGCGCGAATTCGTCTCTCGCAGTTACAACTTGATCCTGCGAAGCGTACTTGGTGCCCGGTTCTCCGATGCGCAGTGCGGGTTCAAGGCCGTGCGCGCCGACGTTGCGCGCCAGCTGCTGCCGCACGTCGCCGACACCGGCTGGTTCTTCGACACCGAGCTGCTGGTGATCGCCGAGCGCGCCGGGCTGCGCATCCACGAGGTGCCCGTCGACTGGGTCGACGATCCGGACTCGCGGGTCGACATCGTCCGCACGGCGGTCAACGACCTCAAAGGCTGCTGGCGGGTGGGCCGGGCGCTGGCGACGGGCGAGCTGCCGATTCGCGAGCTGCAGCGCAGTCTCGGCCGCGAGCCGCTGGTGCCCGGTGTGCCGCGCGGAATGGTCGGCCAGATGGTGCGGTTCGGCATTGTCGGCATTGCGAGCACGGTTGCATTCGCCCTGCTGTATCTGCTGCTCCACCCCCTGATGGGCGCACAGGCGGCGAATCTCACCGCGTTGTTGTTGACCGCGATCGCCAACACGGCGGCCAATCGAGCCTTCACGTTCGGCATTCGGGGGCGCACCGGCGTCGCGCGTCATCAGTTGAACGGCCTGTTGGTGTTCGCGTTCTGTCTGGCCATCACCAGTGGGGCGCTGTTCGGCCTGCACCGGTTCGATCCGACGGTCGGCAAGGGCGTGGAGCTGTCGGTGCTGGTGGCGGCCAACCTCGTGGCGACGCTGGTCCGGTTCGTCGCGCTGCGGCGGGTCTTCAGCGCGTAACCGTCAAGGGGTCCGAGTCACGGCGGGTGGCTTCCAGGTGCCGTCGATGATGGACGGTGGCGTTTCCTTCGGCCAGTACAGGCGCATCATCAGGACGAACTTGCCCTGCGGTGCGGGCAGCCAGTTCGCCTCACGGTCCGGACCGGGGTTGTCGTGCTGCAAGTAGAGGTCCACCGAACCGTCGGGGTTGAGCGCGAAGTTGTTGCGCTGGCTGAGGTTGTAGCGGTTGAGCGGGTTGCTGACGAAGAAGTACCCGGCGTCGTACATCGTCAGCGACCAGAATCCCTCCGCGGGCGGCAGTTGGCCTTTGTCGAAATGCAGCACGTACTTGTTCGCGCCGTCGTACGGCTGGCCCGCGGAGTCGGCCTCCGAGGTGGGGTAGACGGCGTCCTGTGGCCGGTTGGCCCCTAGGCCGATCGCCGTGATCGTTGCGCGCTGCAGGTAGTCGGTGCCGTACAGCCCAGTGCCGGTGGTGAATTGCCAGCCGTTGACATCGCTGCCGGCGTCTTTGAAGTGGGCCATGATCTTGTCGAACCCGTCCTTGGGCACCGACTGCAGCGCAGCGACGGTATCGGCGCCGAGCTTGTCGATGTCGAACTCTTCCCCCGGAGCAATCCCGAGCTTCGCCATCTTCTCGACGATCGGCGCATCGCCCTCGGCGGGCGGGTTGTCCTTCATCAGAGTGGCAAGTAGGTCGAAATACGCCTCGGTGCTCAAGCCGTTAACCTGGTCGCGCACAGGCGTTTTCATGTCAACGCTTGGGTCAACGGTGCCCGGCGCAGGGGTGTAGGGCTTGCCGTAGGAGCTGAGCGGCACCAGCGAGATCTCGTCCTGCATCTTGTGCACGGCCGCGTAGTCCTCGGGAGTGCCGGTGCAGTAGATGCGGCCCAGCAGCCACACGATCGAAGTCGGGGACTTGTACTCGGTGACCCCCGGCGGCAACGTGCCAGTCCAGCCGGGGCCGGTGATGGCGTAGGTCTGCGGCCCGGTGCCCGTGGTGCGTTTACCGGGTACCTCGAACACGTCTGTCCAGCCGTCGAGCATCGGAAACAGGTAGTAGCGGCCGTCGGCCTCGGGGAGGCTGAGCACCCACGGTTCCTCGCCGACATCCACGAACGCGTTGGTATACAGGGTGTCGGCATTGGGCGCCGTCACATCCCGAAAAGATGCGTTCGGGTACTCGCGCATCCGCATCAGCTGCCCCATCGGTGCGCGCGGAGCGTCGGGCCTTTCGACGTTGGTCATCACCCGACGCGTCATCTCCATAGTCACCAGCGGGTAGCCGTAAACGTAGGCGTCCAACGCGATCGCCTTGGCCTCCTCCGGCGAAAGTTTCTCGGGTTCAGGCGACTTCGAGCATGCGGACATGCTGGCCATCAATACGGCAGTGCTCAAGATGACAAGCCGCCAATTCCTACCCGTCACGGGTGTGTTCCTTCCGTCCCGGTCACCTGCGGACCAGCCGACCGTCAACCTTGCAGCAAATGACACCCGCTCGTCTTGACAATTCGGGACAGATAATTAACAGTCTGGGACATGGCGGTGATTCGGGGCACGGCGCTGACGAATTACCACCAACTGGTCACCGAACTTGGCGGCGACGGCAACGAACTACTCAGCGCAGAGCACATCTCGCCCGCTGATGTCGGCCGGCACGACCGCTTCATCTCCTTACCGAACAGTGCTCGCGCACTGGAAGCCACCGCCACGGCGGTGAGTACACCCGACTTCGGGCGACAATTGGCGCGCCGACAGGGCATCGAGATCCTCGGCCCCGTCGGTCTGGCGGCACGCAGCGCAGGAACCGTCGCCGACGCATTCGTCATCTTCGACAAGTTCATGGCCGCCTACTGTCCCGCCATCAGTGCACGCGTGACCGCCCACGCCGACCCGACACTGCGCCGATTCGAGTTCGAATACCTTCTCGACCCGCCACCGCCGCAGGCCCAAGCAATCGAACTGTCCCTCGGTGTTACCCTGCGAGTGCTGCATCTCTTCCTGGGCAATGGCTATCGGCCTGTGTCCGTTCATCTTCCACACCCTGCCCTCGCCCCGCCGTCGGATTACCGGCGCTACTTCGGCTGCGCTCCAGCCTTCTGCGAACCCGTCGCCGGTTTCACGCTGCGCGCCGCCGACCTACAACAGCCGCTGCCCAAAGACCGTCTCGCCCACCAGACGGCCGTCGACTACCTCGCCGACACCGTGTCCGAGCAGGAACGCAATACAAGCCAGCTGGTTCGCAGCCTCGTCCGGCAACTTCTGCCCAGCGGTGCAATCACCCTCGGCGACATCGCACTTCAGCTCGGGATGCACCCCAAAGCGCTGCAACGACGGCTCAGCGGCGAGGGGACCACCTTCGCGGAACTCGCCGATCAGACCCGTCGCCAAACCGCCGAACGTCTGCTCCTCGACACCGATCTGAGCCTGAACCACGTCTGCCGACAACTCGGCTACGCCGAACAGAGCGTGTTCACCCGATCCTGCAAACGCTGGTTCGGAACCACACCCAGCGCGTACCGCCAGAATTGCGCCCAGACTTAGTCGTTCACCACCGCATGGATCTCGTCGATCGACCACGGCGGCGAGCCGTTGTGGTCGCGATACGCGAGGATTGACGGCGACGGGCGGTCGAAGCGGCCAACGAAACCGCCTGCAGCGATGAAGATCTGGCCGGTGACGTCCTTGGCGAGGTCGCTGGCGAGGTACGCGTATGTCGGCGCGACGTAAGCGGGTGGGGGAGCGTCGAGTGCCGCTTGCATGCTGACGTCGTCGAGCAGGCCGCGGCGGCGCAAGGCGACGATGTGGGCGCCGTAGTCCGCACCGGTCGACAGCCGCGTCTTCGCGCCTGGGCAAACCACGTTCGCGCGGACCCCGTACTCCTTCAGTTCCGCGGCGATCGCCATCGTCAACCCGTTCACGCCACCCTTACCCGCCGGGTAGCCGGTTCCGCCGTAGTCGCCGAGATATGCGAATGAGCTGGTGTTGATGATCGAACCGCCGCCCTGCGCCACCATCTTCGGCGCCACCGCTCGGCACGTCTCGAACGTCGTGCCGAGATGCGCGTCAACCAGGTCGTGAAACTGGGCGCTGGTCACGGTGAGGATCGACTCGCTGGCCAGCCCCGCGGTGCCCGCGCAGTTCACCAAGACGTCGATCCGGCCGAACTCCTGGATGCACGTGTCGATCAACGCGTCTGCGACGGCGGGCTCGGCCGGGGAGCCCGCGAATGCGACCGCACCGGTAATGCGTTGGGCCGCTTCGGCGGCCGCGTCCTTGTCTCGCCCGTTAACCACCACGCCGGCACCCTGCGCTGCCAGGAGTTCGGCTACCGCAAGACCGATGCCGCGGCTGCCACCGACAACGATGGCGCCGCGGCCGGCGAGAAGAGCGCTAATCCTTCTTGTCCGGCTCGGAGAACTGCATGGCGTCCATGTTCCAGTAGCCGCGCAGATTTGTGAGCAGGCCGGTGTCGTTGACCGTGTAGGTGAACACCCCCCGCACCGTGCTGACCATGCCGTTCTCAAACTTGCTGCGCAACACAAGAATGTGGGCGACCTCGTCGGGCGAGCTGGACGGGAAAGTGTCCTCGCAGGTGACCCTCAACTCGTTGGGCGCGATGTTGGCGTCGTAGAACCCGCCGACGGCTTCCTTACCGCGCAGGCCGTTGCCGTCTGGATTGGTGAAGGACTTCCCGATCGGATCCTCGATGACGACGTCGTCGGCCATCAGCGCCAGCCAACCCTCTTTGTCGTGTGCGTGGACGCAGCGCCACGAATTGTGGGACGCGGCAAGGGCAGGCGTCTTCTCGACGGTCTCTTGGGGCATTTTCACTCCTTCTTGTTAGATGGCGCAGGCTGCGCGGGCGCCGTCCTCGGTGGCCTTACGGATCAGCCCGAGCCCGGTGCAGTCGCCCGCGGCGTGCACAGCGACATTGGGCAGGGCGGCGACGAGCTTCTCGTACAGTTCGGTGTTCGGTTGCAGGGTGCCCGCGACGACGACGCTGTCCGCCGCGAGCCTGCGGCTGCTGCCGCCGTATGGGGTGAAGTCCACACCGGCGGGTACGATCTGGTCCACCGCGGCGCGCACATGCACCGTGACACCCAATCGGTCGAGCCGGTCCATGTGCTCGGTCTTGCGCTTGTTGCCCAGTTCCGGCGCGATCGTCTTGTCCGCCTCGAGCACCGACACGAGCCGGCCACGCGCGGCGAGGAATTCGGCGAGTTCGAGCGCTACCAGATCGGCACCGACGATCACGACGCGATGGCCGAGCGGCATCCACGCCTTGGACGCCAACCGGACAGCCCTGGGACGAACCAGCCGCTGTCGCCAGCCGCTGAACTGCTCCCGAAGCGCTTGGCCGGTTTGCACATGCGGTAGCGCGCTACCGGGGATGGTCGGAACGACGACCTGGCCGCCGTTGGCCACCACCACCGCATCGGGCCGCAGGGCGACGGTGTCATCGGCCGAAACCTCGTGTCCCAGTTCGAGCCTCACCGAGCTGCGGCCAACCTCGTCGCGCAGCCACCGCAGGAACGGTTCGTTCTCGGGATGCAGGATCGACGCCCAAAGCAGTGCGCCGCCGGTCTGGTTGTTGCGCTCGAATAGGGTCACGTGGTGGCCGCGCTCTGCGGCCACTCGCGCCGCCTCCATGCCTGCCGGCCCGCTGCCGATCACCATCACCTTCTTGGGTCGGGATGCGCGGGGTGCGGTCAGCTCGCTTTCCTTGCCGGTGCGGGGGTTGACCGCGCAGTCGACCGAGAAGCGCTGTTCCATGGCGTCGATGCAGTTTTCGCACGAGATGCACTTCCGGACGCGGTCGGCGCGTCCGGAGGCGATCTTGTTCGGCAGCTCGGCGTCGGCCAGCATCGGGCGGCCCATCGCGATGAAGTCGGCGCGGCCGTCGGCGAGGATCTGCTCGGCGCGCTCGGGGTCGTGGATGCGGCCGACGGCGATCACCGGCACGTCGACCACCTGCTTCACGGCCGCGGCGGCGCCGACGTTGAGTGCGTCGCCGTCGTCGGCGGAGTTGACCATGCCGGTGACGAGCCGGTCGATCACGCCACCGCTGACGTGGAATGCGTCGACGCCCGCGGCCACCAGTTGCGGTGCCACCTGGGCGGTTTCGAAAATCGGGCGGCCGCCTGCGACCCGTTCGTAGCCGGAGATGCGCAGCGTGACGGGCAGCGCATCGCCGATTTCCGACCGGATGGCGGCCAGGGCTTCTAGGACCACGCGGATGCGGCCTTTGACCGAGTCGCCGCGGTAGTCGTCGGTGCGGCGGTTGCGCTGCGGCGCCAGGAACGAGCCGAGGAACATGTAGCCGTGCGCGGCGTGCAGTTCGATGCCGTCGTAGCCGGCTTCGGCGGCTCGCCGCACCGCTGCCTTGAACAGGTCGAACACCTCGACGAGTTGCTCGTGGGTGACCTCGGCAGACGGCCTGCCGGTCAGGTACGACGGAATGACCGACGGCCCAATCGAAGTCACGCCGTGCATCTCCGGACCGAGCCCGTCCGGTCCCGCGTGCACGATCTGCGGTTGGATCTTGGCGCCGTGCTCATGTACGGCCTCAACCAGGGCGCGGTGGGCGTCGACGGCCGCGTCGGTACCCAGGTGCAGGCCGCCCGGCGTCTCGGGATGGTGGTGGTCGATGCCGGTGGCGCCCACGGTGATCAGCCCGACGCCGCCCTTAGCCCGGGCGGCGAAGTAGTCCCGGGTGCGCTCCGATGGAAGCCCGTCCGGTGTGCCGTACATGGTCTCCATCGGAGACATCACCAGCCGGTTGCGCAGGGTCATCGAGCCGATCTGGCCCGGCTGCAAGAGATGTGGGAACTGCTTCACCGTGCGAAGCGGCCGGCGAACGCGCGCAGCGGCAGGTCGGCGCTCGTGACGACCCCCGGCGCAGCATCGACGACCGCGCGAATGGAGTTCAGCGCGGGCAAGCCGGTCACCGTCATGCCGATCGTCGCGAACGACTCAGCCGACGAGAAGTCCCTGGCGGGCTTGGGCAGGATCATGTGCTTGCTATAGATGCACGGGTCGCCGTCGATCTTGGTGATGTAGCAGCCCTGGATGTCCCAATGCGGCTCGGTGTGCGGGGTCATCTGCCAGTCCATCCGCAACTCGACCCGCTTGACACCGCCGACCGTGCCCACGTATCGCAGCACGCAGCCGCCCAGTGAGCCCGCCGGCAGCTGGTACCAGCCGAGGTCGACATCCTTTGTGCAGGCGCCTAACTGGTAGGAGAACTTCACTCCGCTTGATCCGGGGTCGAGCTCGATGTCGAGGCAGTCTGCCATCAGCCGGACAGCGTCTTCGAACACGCGGGTACCGAGCTCGAGCAGCCGTGGCACCTCGGGGTCGTCGATCGGTCGGCCGAAGCCGCAGTTCGCCCAGGTTTCCGCCGAGTGATGGCAGGACACGTCAACCGACTCGATGCACGTGACGCTCTCGATGTCGGCGACGTCGGCAGAATGCACGATCGTCAGGATCTGCGCGAGCCCGGGGTTCATGCCTGTGCCGTAGAACGTCGCGTTGCCCCGCTTACAGGCGGCCTGCAGGATGTCCGACTCCGTGGTGTCGCGGTGGTGCCCGGTGATCCAGTCGGCCGTGGTGACGACGTTGATGCCGGCCTCCAGCACTTGCACGTAGAGGCCGACGTCGGGCCAAACCCCATGGAATGTCACGCAATCCGGGCGGCCAGCCAGGATTTCGTCGACCGTGCCGGTCGCCATGACACCGATCGGACCGATGCCGGCGATCTCGCCGACATCGCGCCCGACCTTGTCCTGCGAGTAGCAGTGCAGCCCGACCAGCTCCAGGTCCGGATGATTCTGGATACGTTTGATCATCTCGGTGCCGACGTTCCCCGACGCCACCTGGAAAACCCGCAACGGGCTGCTCATAAGGCTCCTACCGATCGTCGTCCGTGTAGCGGATCACGCCGCGAATGTTCTTGCCGTCCAGCATGTCCTGATAGCCCTCGTTGATCTGTTCCAGCTTGTACTGCCGGGTGATCATGTCGTCGAGGTTGAGCTTGCCTGCCTTGTACATCGACAGCAGCTGGGGGATGTCGTAGTGCGGGTTACCGCCACCGAAGATGGTGCCCTGCAAGTTCTTCTGCATCAGGGTCAGCATCGCCAGGTTCAGCGTCACCTGGGTGTCGAGCAGGCTGCCGATCGCGGTTGCGACGCACGTGCCGGCTTTGGCGGTGATCATCAGGTAGGAGTCGATGTCCTCGCCCTTCAGCTCACCCATGGTGAGGATGACCTTGTGCGCCATGAATCCGGCGGTGACCTCTCCGATGCCCATCAGCGCGGCGTTGATGTCCGGATACACATGGGTGGCACCGAATTTCAGCGCAGCGTCACGTTTCCACTCGACCGGCTCGATGACGAAAACGTGCCGTGCGCCGGCGGTGACTGCGCCCTGCAGCGCCGACATGCCCACGCCTCCGACGCCGACGATCGCGACGTCCTCTCCGGGCCGGATGTTGGCGGTCCGCACCGCGGAGCCGTAGCCGGTGGTCACGCCGCAGCCGACGAGGCAGGCGACCTCGAACGGAATCGACGGGTCGATCTTCACCACCGAGCTTTCGTGAACCACCATGTACGGCGAGAAGGTGCCCAGGAGCGTCATCGGGAAGACGTTTTGGCCCTTCGCCTGGATCCGGAACGTGCCGTCGGAAACGGCCGCGCCGTTGAGCAGCCCGGCGCCCAGGTCGCAGAGATTGCGTAGACCCGCCTGACAGGACGGGCATTTGCCGCACGACGGGATGAACGACAGCACGACGTGGTCGCCTGGCGCAATGTCTTCGACGCCCTCGCCGACCTCGGTGACGATGCCAGCGCCTTCGTGGCCGCCGAGCACCGGGAACCCACCCATCGGGATGCCGCCGGTGACTAGATGGTGGTCGGAGTGGCACATCCCCGACGCCTCCATCTGGATCTTCACCTCGTGTCGATGGGGGTCGCCGATCTCGATCTCCTCGATCGACCACGGCTGGTTGAACTCCCAGATGAGAGCCCCTTTTGTCTTCATCGCGTCCTGCTTTCGTCGGAGAACTGTAGCGACAGATTAAGTTACCTAGGTCACACTTGGGTACGGCGGGTTACCAGATCGGCGACGGAGCTTTCCCCAGCGGGTAGTAGCCCGGGACCTTCTCGCCGGCCATGCCGCGCTCGATGCGCTTCTGCATGCCTTCTGACAGCTTGCCTGCCTTGATCAGGTCCATGTACAGCGCCGAGACGTGGCCGAAGTCGAAGAAGTCGCGCTGCCATTCGATCTTGGCGGCCCCGTCGATCTCGGTCAGGCGGAACCAGCTGCCGCCGATGCCGTACACCTCGAATTCTTCGGAGTCCGTCACTCGGTCTGTTGCGCCGGCTCCGCCGGCGATCTGCTTCCAGAAGCCGACCACCTCGCCGATCTTGTCGTCGATGACCACCCGCTGGTACGGGTAGCGCCAACCCTCGAGGCCTTCCATCTCCTGGCCCAGCGCGATGTCGCGGATCTCCTCGATGCCGACGCACATCACGTCTTCCTTGGGCCCGATGTTCCAGCCGTAGGTGGCATCGTCGGTGTAGAAGTTCGCCAAAACCCGCCAGTCACCGGTTCTTTCGGCTTTCCGGTTGGCCTCGAGCCACTGCTCGACGAAGTCTTCGAGCTTCTCGCGAGACAGCCCACCTTTTTCGGGCATCAGTCTTCCTTCTCTTTGATCGATAAGGCTTGGGTGGGACACGCCCACACGGCTTGTTGAATCTGCGCCCGGTCTTCTTCGGGCGGCTCGTCATTGAGGATCTCGACCTGACCGCGCTTGGGCACCTTGAAGTAGTCGGGCGCTTCGAGCTCGCACATGGCGTGACCCTGGCACAGGTCCAGGTCGACTTCTATTCTGTATCCCACGATGTGCCTCCTCAGGAGCGCTTGCGGTAGCGCACCTTGGCGGGCTGGGCCAGCTGCACCACCATCTTGGAGTGATCGTTGCGGTAGGACTCCGACGGCTGGGCCATTTCGAATTCGTACTCGCGCAACAGAACCGAGAAGATCGCTTTGATCTGCATGGTCGCGAACGCGGCGCCGACGCAGCGGTGGCGCCCCGCGCCGAACGGGATCCACGTCCACCGGTTGATCAGGTCTTCCTGCCGCGGCTGCTCGTAGCGATCGGGCACGAAGCTGTCCGGGGCGGGGAAGTCTTCGGGGATGCGGTTTGATACGGCGGGGGAGGCGGCCACTAGGTCGCCTTCGTGAATCGGGTAGCCCTCGACCTCGAACTCGCCCTTGGCCACTCGCATCAAAATGATCAGCGGCGGGTGCAGCCGTAGCGTCTCCTTGAGCACATTCTCCAGCTTCGGAATCTGGCGCAGCGCATGGAAACTCACCGACTGGCCGTCGGCGTAGAGCTCTTCGAGTTCGTCGAGCACACCGGCGTACACGTCGGGATGGCGCAGCAGCTCGATCAGCGTCCACGACGCCGTGCCTGAGCTGGTGTGGTGTCCGGCGAACATCATCGAGATGAACATGCCGGTGATCTCGTCGGCGGTGAACCGCGGACTGCCCTGCTCGTCCTTGATCGTGATCAACACGTCGAGCATGTCGCGATCGCTCTTGTCCTTCGGCGGATTGGCGACGCGGTTATCCATGATCTCTTGTACCAACGCCACCAAGCCGTTTCGCGCTTCGTCGCGGCGGCGGAAACTTTCGATCGGCAGGTAGGCGTCGACGTAGGCCAGCGGGTCGGTGCCGCGCTCGAGTTCGTGGTAGAGCTTGGCGAACCGGCCGTCGAGCTGATTGCGGAACTTGGTGCCGATCAGGCAGGCCGACGACGTATAGATGGTCAGCTCGGCGAAGAAGTCGAGCAGGTCGATCTCACCGGAATCGTCCCAGTTGGCGATCATCCGGCGCACTTCGTTCTCGATCGTCGTCGCGTGGCCCTTCATCTGCTCGCCGCGCAGGGCCGCGTTGTGCAGCATCTCCTTGCGGCGCTCCGGGTCGGTGTCGAACACCACGCCCTTACCGAAGATGGGCGTCATGAACGGGTAGGCCTCGGCCTGATCGAGATCGCTGTCGGCCGAGCGGAAGAAGAACTCGTTCGCTTCGGCGCCCGACAGCAGCACGACCTGCTTGCCGGCCAGCTGGAACCAGCCGACATCCCCACATTCCTGCCGCACTCTCTTCATCAATCCGATGGGATCGGTGCGGAACTCTTCGAGGTGTCCGTGTTCTTCGTGTCCGCCGGATACTCGTGGAACTTCTTTCAGCTCTTGGCTGGTCACGATTCCTCCGTCTCGATCTTCAGCTTCTGACGCTCTGTGACACTGGCCAGTGGCGCTTCCGGCTGGATCTCCATGTTCGCGATGAACCCGCCGCGCGGCGTTTCGGCCACAAAGGCGATGCACCGAGCCAGATCCTGCGGGCGCAGGAAGTAGTCGTGGCGGGCCTGGCCCCACTTGGCCCAGTCCTCCAACGCCGGCCCGATCGATTCGGGGGGCAGGCTCCACCCCATGGCGGTCTTCGTCGGACCGGGATGCACGATCGATGCGCGAACGCCCGTGCCTTCCAATTCCATCTGCAGGTTGGTGACCATCGCGACAAGTGCCGCCTTGGCGGCGCCGTAGGCGCCCATATGCGGACGCTGGCGCAGCGCGACGTCGGATCCGACGAAGACGAGGTCGCCGCGTTGACGCTCCACCATTCCGGGCAGCACGGCGGTGGCCAACCGGTTGGCGCCGATGAGATGGATCTGTACCTGCGATTCGAAGGTGTCCGTGCTGATTTCGTGCAGCCGGCCGAAGTATGTGTCGCCCGCTCCGGCGACCAGCAATTCGATGTCACCGAGTTCCTCGGTGGCGCGGTGCACGAACCCCTTCACCGACTCCGCGTCGGTGACGTCCAGCGGGAGCGCGACGGCTTCGCCTCCCGCAGAACGGATCTCGTCGACCAGCTCCTGACACTTCTCGACACGGCGCGCACCAAGCGCCACAGGGAAGCCGCGGCCGGCGAGCTCGACAGCCGTCGCCGCTCCGATACCGGACGAGGCACCTGCGACGATCGCGGGTCTGCGGTCAGGGAGTGGGTCGAACCGGGGCATGCTTACCTTTCAACGGACCGTTACTGCTACGGGCAGCTGAGCGAATCCGCGGACATTGCTCGAGTGGACTCGGACGGCGTTGGCCTCGTCGACCTCGTATCCGCGGATTCGCTTGAACAGCTCGGTGAGCGCCACCCGGGCTTCCATCCGGGCCAGGTGCGCACCGAGGCAGAAGTGGGCGCCGCTGCCGAAACTCACCAGTTTCGAGCCGATTTCACGGCCGATGCGATACTCGTCGGCGTCCTCGAAGACCCGGTCGTCGCGGTTGGCCGAGCCGGGCAGCAGCAACAGCACGTCACCGTCGGGAAGGGTGGTGTCGTAGAGTGTCAGCTCGCCGGCGACGGTGCGGGCCAGGATCTGACTGGAGTTGTCATACCGCAGCGTCTCCTCGACCCACAACGGGACTCTGGAGTGGTCGTCGAACACCGGCGCCAGCTGGTCGGGAAACTTCGCGCCCCAATACGCTGCGTTGGCAAGCAGTTTCGTCGTCGTCTCGTTGCCGGCGACCACCATCAGGAACAGGAACGCCATGATCTCGTCGTCGGTGAGGCGGTCGCCGTCGGCCTCGGCTTCGAGCAGCGCCGAGGTCAGGTCGTCGCTCGGCTTCTTGCGGCGCTCGGCGACCATCCCGGCGTAGTAGACCATCAGGTCGGCCGATGCCTGCATGGCCGATGCCGGCACGTCGGCCAGGCCCTCATCGCGGTGCATGACACCGTCGGCCAGGGCGCGGATTCGCTCCCGGTCGGGTTCGGGCACCCCCATGAGTTCGGAGATGACGTCCATCGGCAGCTTGCCGGCGAACTCGTCGACGTAGTCGAAAGTGTCTGACTGCAAAGCGGTGTCGAGGTGCTGCACGGCGATCTCGGTGACACGCGGCTCGAGCTCGCGGATGCGACGCGGTGTGAAGCCTTTCGACACCAGGGTGCGCAGCCGCAGATGCGCCGGGTCGTCGAGGGCGAGGAAGGACATCACCTTGTGCGCGTCCAAGGTGCGTGAGATCGGATCGAGCGAGACGCCGTACTTGTTGGACAGCGCCGTGCTGTTTCGGAAGCCCTGCAGCACATCGGCGTGCCGCGACAGCGCCCAGAACTTCAGTTCGTCATTGCGATACAACGGCGCCTCGTCGCGCAGCCGCGTGTAGTACGGATACGGGTCTTCATGGAAGTCGTAGTCGTACGGGTCCAACACGAGATCGCTGGTGTCTACAGTCACCGTTCTTCTCCCAGGATGAGACCGACCACATAGGTGAGGCGGTCGGCGATCTGGTGGTAGGTGACGACACCGCTGCCGGCGTGAACCAGCGCGCCGAAATACGTCATCTCCAGCGCCGAAACAGTGCGCGGGTCGGCGTCCGGGCCCACCGCCGAACGGATACGACGGTGGATCTCCGCGCCGATGCGGTCACGGACCGAACGCACGGCCTGGTCGCCGTTGCTCAGCAGTGCCGTCGTGCAGGCGGCCGCAACTTCGGGTTCGTCGGCGATCATCAACGTCAACGCCCGTAACGCCTTCTCGACTCGGCTCGTCCGGCTGTCGTTGACGTCGGTGAAGTACGGCACCTGGCGGACCAGGTCGAGGTAGACCTCGGCGATCAAATGGTTCTTCGACGAGAAATAGGTGTAGGCGGTCGCGGGGGCGACCTTGGCGCGGGCGGCCACAGCGCGGACGGTCAGGTCGGCGTACGACGACTCGCGCAGCATTTCCATGCCGGCGGTGAGCACCTTGCGGAAGGTTTCCTCCTGGCGGCGGTTACGCGGCGATTCTGTGATCGCGACCACGGCATCGCTGGACACATGTCCAAGTTATCTGACGAGGTCGGCCTGAGGCAAGCATGCAGGTAAAACGACCATGCTTGCCTCACATCGCCGTCTGGGGCTATCGTTCGAATGAACTCAGTCGGACAGTTGTCCAGCAAAGAAGCGGAGAGTTGGCATGGGCCTGTTGAACGATCGCCAGAGTCAACTGCTCATCGACGGCAAGCTCCTGGCGGGCAGCGGAGGCACGTTCCCGACGATCAATCCGGCCACCGAAGAGGTACTCGGCGTCGCCGCTGATGCGACCACCGACGACATGGGTCACGCGATCGAGGCGGCCCGCCGTGCGTTCGACGACACCGACTGGTC
This sequence comes from Mycobacterium sp., assembly GCF_035274705.1. Classification (GTDB taxonomy): domain Bacteria; phylum Actinomycetota; class Actinomycetes; order Mycobacteriales; family Mycobacteriaceae; genus Mycobacterium. The sequence goes on from NZ_DATENY010000070.1 coordinate 37,229, forward strand.
TACCAACACCGAGTTGCGGGTGCGATGCGTGCGCCAGCTGCAGGATGCGCTGCGCGAGCACATTGAAGAATTGCGGGAACTGACGATTTCCGAGGTGGGCGCGCCGGTGATGCTGACGTCGATGGCTCAGCTGGAAGGCCCGGTCGCCGACCTGAGTTTCTGCGCGGACACCGCCGAGTCGTATCAGTGGACCACCGACTTCGGAATCGCCGAACCAATGGGCATCAAGACGCACCGCACGGTCGCCCGTGAGGCCGTCGGCGTCGTCGGCGCGATCACCCCGTGGAACTTTCCGCACCAGATCAATCTGGCCAAGCTCGGCCCGGCGCTGGCGGCGGGCAACACCGTCGTGCTCAAGCCTGCGCCGGACACGCCGTGGTGCGCGGCCATCCTCGGCGAGCTCATCATCGAGCACACCGACATCCCGCCCGGCGTGCTCAACATCGTCACCTCCAGCGACCACGGCGTCGGCGCGGTGTTGTCGAAAGACCCACGGGTGGACATGGTTTCGTTCACCGGATCGACGGCGACGGGACGCGCGGTGATGGCCGACGGGGCCGCCACGCTCAAGAAGGTCTTCCTCGAACTCGGGGGCAAGTCGGCGTTTCTCGTACTCGACGATGCGGATCTGTCGGGCGCCTGCTCGATGTCCGCGTTCACTGCCTCGATGCACGCCGGACAGGGCTGCGCGATCACCACCCGACTGGTGGTGCCCCGTGCCCGCTACGACGAAGCCGTCGAGGCCGCGGCGGCGACGATGGCGTCGCTCAAGCCCGGCGACCCGAATGACGCAGGCACGATCTGCGGTCCGCTGATCTCGGCGCGGCAACGGGATCGTGTTCAGGGCTACCTGGATTCGGCCGTCGACGAGGGCGGCAAGTTCGCTTGCGGCGGCGGTCGTCCCGCGGACCGCGACACCGGCTTCTTCATCGAGCCGACCGTCATTGCGGGGCTTGACAACAACGCGAAGGTCGCGCGTGAGGAGATCTTCGGGCCGGTGCTGACCGTGATCGCACACGACGGCGACGACGACGCCGTGCGCATCGCCAACGATTCGCCGTACGGGCTGTCGGGCACGGTGTTCTCAGCCGATCCCGGGCGTGCCGCGGGAATCGCCGCGCGGATGCGTGTCGGCACCGTCAACGTCAACGGCGGTGTGTGGTACTCGGCCGACATGCCGTTCGGCGGATACAAGCAGTCCGGCATCGGCCGGGAGATGGGCCTCGCCGGTTTCGAGGAGTACCTGGAAACCAAAGCCATTGCCACAGCAGCCAATTGACCGGCGAGTGTCGGGTTAAGACACGCTTCTTCGTGAGAACCGTGACACAACCCAACACTCGGCAGTGAGGAAGGAACAGGATGGGTCAGTTCGACGAGAAGGTCGCGATCGTCACCGGATCCGGTGGCGGCATCGGCCAGGCCTACGCCGAGGCGCTGGCCCGCGAGGGCGCCGCGGTGGTGGTGGCCGACATCAACGCCGAGGGTGCCGACCGTGTCGCCAAGCAGATCGTGGCCGACGGGGGCACCGCGATCAGCGTGCCGGTCGACGTATCGGACATCGACTCGGCCAAGGCGATGGCAGACCGGACGCTGGCAGAGTTCGGCGGCATCGACTACCTGGTCAACAACGCGGCGATCTTCGGTGGCATGAAGCTCGACCTGCTTCTGACCGTCGACTGGGACTACTACAAGAAGTTCATGAGCGTGAACCTCGACGGCGCGCTGGTCTGCACGCGGGCGGTGTACCGCAAGATGGCCAAGCGGGGTGGCGGCGCCATCGTCAACCAGTCGTCCACCGCGGCGTGGATGTACGCCAACTTCTATGGCCTGGCCAAAGTCGGCATCAACGGCCTGACCCAGCAGCTGTCGCGCGAGTTGGGCGGCATGAACATCCGGATCAACGCGATCGCGCCCGGGCCGATCGACACCGAGGCCAACCGGACCACCACGCCGCAGGAGATGGTCGCCGACATCGTGAAGGGTATTCCGTTGTCCCGCATGGGCGAACCGGAGGACGTGGTCGGCATGTGCCTGTTCCTGCTCTCAGATCAAGCGAAGTGGATCACCGGCCAGATCTTCAACGTCGACGGCGGCCAGATCATCCGCTCTTGACGTCCTCCTCGGACTGAAGTCCGGGGATTCCAACCCATTATCCCAGCGACTTATGCGGCAGGAGTAGCGAGTTGAGGTTCACGGTTCGCAGACCGCCCAGCGGCGAGGTCTCCCCGTGCTGTCACCGCCCGTCCGGCGGCGATGTGGTTCAATCCGCGCTTTTGCGAAACACGCACACCGGGCTGCTCGGCAGTTCCGCGCGCAGTGCGGGTCATCGCCCGCACGTCAAGGGCCTCGATCCTGATCGTGTCGAAACGGCGCGCGATGTCAGTTGTGACCTTTTCGACCCAGTCCTTTCGCCGGTCGGCCTCACGCGCTTTCAGCTTCGCGACCGCCTGTTTCGTTCGTGCGCGCCGGTTGGAACCCCGTTGGCAGCGCGCGAGCCGCTGCTGCAACACCTTCAGCCGCTTGGCCTCACCCCCGGTAAGACCAGGGACATGCAGCAGCTCACCGGTGGACAGCGCCGCCGATACGGCCGCGCCGCGGTCGATGCCGACCACACTGCAGTCGTCCGGACCGGGGATCGGGTGGGGGATGTGGACGAAGGCGACATGTCAGCGCCCGGACCGATCGCGGGTGACCCGGTAAGACTTGACACCATCGGGCACCGGCCGCGACAGGCGAAATCGCACCCATCCCACCTTGGGCACCCATACCCGACCGACGCGGCGGTTCAACCGCTCAACGTGATGTGGTTTTACCGCGACTTGCCGAAACCCTTCGTGCACGCTGGCCTTGCGCCACGTCGGGCGTCGGCACCGCTCAGGATGGGGTACCTCTACGGGCTGAAGTCCCGGATTTCCAGCCGAAGGAGCGATCATGAGTGAGCACGCGATGCTTGGCTACGTCGGCCTCGGGAACATGGGCACCCCGATGGCTAAGCGACTTGTCGACTGGCCCGGCGGGGTAACGGTTTTCGACGTCCGCGCCGAAGCGATGACGCCGCTGGCCGAAGCGGGCGCCACGTTGGCGGACAGTGTGGCCGACGTGGCCGCTGCCGACATCATCAGCGTCACTGTGCTCAACGACGAACAGGTTCGCGAGGTAGTCGGTGAATTGGCGGGCCACGCCAAGCCGGGCACCGTGATCGCCATCCACTCGACGATCAGCCCCGACACGGCCGTCGAGCTCGCCGAAGAGCTGGCGCCGCGAGGCATCCACATCGTCGACGCGCCGGTCAGCGGCGGCGGTGGTGCCGCGGAAAACGGCGAACTGGCCGTCATGGTGGGCGCCGAGCGCGACGTGTACGAGCGCATCAAGCCGGCATTCAAACAATTCGCCTCGATGGTGGTGCACGCCGGGGAGCCTGGCGCGGGAACGCGAATGAAGTTGGCGCGCAACATGTTGACGTTCACCTCCTATGCTGCGGCTTGCGAGGCAATGAAGCTTGCCGAACAGGCCGGTATCAACCTCCAGCAACTGGGCCGGGTCGTGCGGCACACCGACGCGCAGAGCGGCGGACCGGGCGCTGTCATCGTCCGGGAGAACATGGAGCCATTGGAGCCTGACAACTTTCTCTTCGGACCACTGGGCCATGCAGCCCGGCTCGGCGAGAAGGACCTAAGCCTTGCGCTGGCACTAGGAGAGGCTCTTGGTGTCGAGTTGCCTCTGGCGGAGATCGCGCAGAAGAACCTGGCGGCGGGGTTGGGCGTGCCGCACACGAAGGAGTGACGATGGACGAGTTGCGGCGCAAGGGCCTCGCGAAGATGAACGAGGTCTACGCCTGGGAGATGCCGAACATGGAAGGGGACGAGTACTTCGACCTGACCGTCGATCACCTCTTCGGCAGCATCTGGACCAGGCCAGGACTCTCGATGCGCGACAAGCGCCTGATGACGCTGACGGTGGTCACCGCGCTTGGGTTGCAGGATCTGTGCGAGGTCCAGGTCAACGCCGCCTTACAGAACGAGGAGTTGACCGAGGACGAGTTGAAGGAGATGGCCGTCTTCCTCACCCATTACGTCGGCTTCCCGCTCGGCTCCGGCCTCAACGGCGTCCTCGGACGCGTCGTCGCCAAGCGCAAGAAGGCCGAGGAGAAGGGCAGTGGCCGTGACACGGCCGAAGTAAGGCGAGCCAACGTCAACGACGCGGTCAAGATGCATACCGGCAAGACCCTCGATGACAAGTAGGTACGCCGCCCTCCCGAGGGACCAGCTCGCGACGCTGGTCCCCGAGCTGCTGCTGATCGGTCAGATGATCGACCGCTCCGGAATGGCGTGGTGCATCCAGAATTTCGGCCGCGAGGAGATGCTGCAGATCGCGATCGAGGAGTGGATGGGGTGCAGCCCGATCTACACCAAGCGGATGCAGAAGGCCCTGCGGTACGAGGGCAATGATGTCATCACGATCTTCAAGGGCCTACAACTCGATATCGGTGCGCCACCGCAGTTCATGGACTTCCGCTACACGGTGCAGGACCGCTGGCACGGCGAGTTTCACCTCGACCACTGCGGCGCGCTGCTCGACGTCGAACCGATGGGTGAGGACTATGTCCGCGGCATGTGCCACGACATCGAGGACCCGACGTTCGACGCCACCGCTGTCGCCACCAATCGCAAGGCGCAGATCCGGCCGATTCACCGGCCGCCGCGCGTGCCTGACGACCGCCACCCGCACTGCGCGTGGACCGTGATCATCGACGAGTCGTATCCGCCGGTGGAGGACCATCCCGTTCTTGACGTGATACGCCGAACCCGTGCCGCCAGAACCGAACTCGACCCGATCGACTCATCCGAGGAGGGGCAATCAGACTACTCGGGTGCGTTGGTCTCCGATTTCGATTTCGGTGCGTTCTCGCATTCCGCGCTGGTGCGCATCGCCGACGAGGTCTGCCTGCAGATGCAGCTGCTGAACCTGTCCTTCGTCATCGCCGTGGGCAAGCGGGCGGGGACGAATACCGTACTGGCGAAGGAGATCTGCACCAAGCAGCTGATCGGCTTGGCGGGCATCGCCGCCGGACGCCTCCATCGCGCGCTCGACCTGCCGGGCGGTGTCGAAGGCGCCGTGCGGGCACTCGAGTTGCATCCGCTGTTCAATCCCGTGGCCTATGTGTCGGCCGAGTTCGGCCCGGACACCGTGCATGCGCACCGGTCGCCGGCGCATGAGGACGGGGCGTGGATATCGTTGGTCAGCCCCGCCGAGATCCGGCCCCTACAGGCGATCGTCGCGGGCGTCGACCCGCATCTCGACGTGGACGTTACGGGATCCGAGACCGATTGGATCGCGCGCGTTGTCGAGACCGAAACGGCGACAAAGGAATTCCCGGAGGTGTCGGTCGCGAAGGTCAGCGGCGGTGCGACGTTCGTGTTCGAGCCGAGGAAGTCACTGCCGTTGACGGTGCTATGACCGCCGCTCCGACCCAGCGCCGGAGATAGTCGCGCAGTTCGTCGCCCTTGCGGGGCGGCCGCCCCGGGTCGATCACGAACGACTGGATGATCCGCAGCAGGTGTTCGGCCAGCTCGTCGAGGTCGGCGTCGGTGAATCCCAAGCCCGCCCAGTCGACATCCATGCGCCGCAGCATCGAGTTGGCGAACTGCAGTGCGACGTCCGACGTCACGGTCTGGCTGAATGCGCTGGCCCGCCCGGGCGTCAACAGCAGGCCGATGTGCTTGTCCTTGTGGAACCACTCCAACGCTGTCGCGATGCCTTCGGCCACCGCCTCCACGGGGTCGGTAACGCCGTGCAGATGCGCGGCCAGTCGGTCCAGAAAGCCGGTGGCCGCACGTTGCGCGGACGCCTGCAGCAGGGCGTCGGTGCTGGAGAAGTACCGGTACACCGTCTGGCGGGTGACGCCCAATGTGCGGGCGACATCGGCGATGGAGAAGTCGGCGCCGCGGGCGTCGATCGCCTTGCCGGCCGCGTCGAGGATCCGCGCGATCGCTTCGTCGTCGGTTGCGGGTGTCGAACCGGACCAGCCGTGGGTGCGCACGACCGAATGGTACGTCAGCCAGCCCGTTCAGCCTCTGTAGCAGACCTGCAGATCCTTGACGCCGTTGATCCAGCCCGACCGAAGCCGTTGCGGCTCGGACAGTTTGGCGATGTTCGGGATTTGGTCGGCGATCTCGTTGAAGATCAGCTTGATCTCCATGCGCGCCAGGTTGGCGCCGATGCAGTAGTGGGCGCCGTTGCCGCCGAAGCCAAGGTGCGGGTTCGGGTCGCGCTGGATATCGAATCGGAAGGGGGACTCGAAGACCGCGTCGTCGTAGTTGGCCGAACTGTAGAACAGCCCGGCGCGCTGACCCTCGCGGATCGCGACTCCACCAAGCTCGGTGTCCGCCAACGCCGTTCGCTGGAAGCAGTGCACGGGCGTGGCCCAGCGAACGATCTCGTCGGCCGTCGTCTCTGGCCGCTCACGCTTGAACAACTCCCACTGGTCGGGGTTGTCGAAGAACGCGTTCATGCCGTGCGTCATGGCGTTGCGGGTGGTCTCGTTGCCTGCGACGGCGAGCAGGATCACGAAGAACGCGAACTCCACGTCCTCCATGGATTCGCCGTCGATATCGGCCTGGACCAGGCGGGTGACGATATCGTCGGCCGGGCAACGGCGGCGCTCCTCGGCCATGGTGTAGGCGTAGCCCATCAACTCGGCGTTGGCGGCCGCATAGTCTGAAGCGAAGTCGGGATCGTCGGTGTTCATGATCGAGTTCGTCCAGTGGAACAACTTCTCCCGATCCGCCTCGGGCACTCCGATCAGATCGGCGATCGCCAACAGCGGCAGCCCCATTGCGATGTCGTCGACGAAGTTACCGCTGTCCTTTTCTTTTGCCGCGCGGACGATTTCGCGCGCCGCGACGGCCAGCTTCTGCTCCAAAGTCGACACGGCCCGCGGGGTGAACAAGCGCGACACCAACTTGCGCAGCCGCGTGTGTTCAGGCGCGTCGTGGTTGATCAGCAGCGCCTTGGTCAGCTCCAGCTGGTCGGGTGTTGTGCCGTCGGGCAGCCGCATGACCACGCCCTTGCGGTTCGTGGACCACAGGTCGCCGTCGCGTGAAATCGCCTTGATGTCCTCGTGGCGGCTGATCACCCAGTAGCCGCCGTCGCTGAAGATCGATTCGGGTTGCTCGCTCCACCACACCGGAGCGGTCTTGCGCAGCTCTGCGAACTCGGTGACGGGAATGCCCTTGACCAAGACGTCGGGGTCGGTGAAGTCGTATCGAGGTCCGAACGGACATGTGGTCTGCGTCATACCTTGACCATACACTGCGATGTCAAGTGTATGGCCAAGCTCAAGCCTGCGGATACGGCGCGAAACGCTTGTTGAAGCCGCTCTTGCGAAGCGCCAGCTGCGCTTCCCGCTCCGCCGGCGTGACGAATTGGTCCGCCGGAATGATCGAGCCGAGTTGGTCGATCGACACCACCTGCGAACTCACCGTCGGGCTGGCCGTCGAACTCGAGTCGAAATGCTGGAAACGGATCGAGATCGTGCCCTGGTTCAACCCACCGGTGGACACCCAGTTGGCCACCTCGGGATCGGTCGGGGAGACCACGATCGTGTACGTCCCGTCGGCATTGGCGATGGCCTGGGCGTTGTTCAGGCTGGTCTGCTCGTCCCAGTAGTTGTCGGTGATCGTCCAGTCATTGGTCACCGGAACGCTGAAGTAGTCGGCATTTCCGGGGTCGATCGTCAGTACCAGTGCCTGCTGATCGGTCAACTGGAAGTACCCCACGCTTTGTAACTGCGTGGCGAGGAATGCCGCGTTGTGGGCCGGGTCGGTGAACTCATTGGGCGGCCGCAGCTGGCCGGTCTCGCTGTCGGTCGTGGCCAGTGCCATGTAATCCGGCACCTGCGGACCGATCAGCGTCACTGCCGCCGCTTCGATGGCCATCAGCAGCGGCGGCGACGACGCGAAGGCAGGGATGACCGAAACGAGGGACAGCAGTAGCGGATTGCCCGACACCAGCGGCCCGATCAACGGGATGTCCAACCCGCCGATCTGACTGAAGAAGCTGTCCGGCGGCCCGCCGACCCGTTCGACCGACAGGCTCATCGGATCCTGCGCGTTCCAGTCGGACAACGTATTGCGGGCAAGAATAAGCGTTGCGCCCGAGGGCAATTGGAGATGGTTTTCGCCGGGCACGCCGGGGCTGGAATCCAGCGTGATCGTGAACATACCGTCGGGCGCGACGATCAGATCCTTGCCGTTGAGATTCGCCGCCGTCGCCCCGTTGAGGCCAGTGAGCACACTGAAGTTGGTGTCGGCCGGGATGGCGCCCGCGAAGCGGCCGGTGATCACATACGACGAGGCGTTGTTGACCGGGATGAACCGATAGATCGTGTCGGGGTTGTCGTAGACGATGCGTGTGCCGCCGACGGTCTGCCCGTACCACGTGTGCGGTGGCATGACCTGCTGCAGAACCTTGGGATTGTTGGGATCGAGCAGCAGCACCTCCATCGCCGCCTGACGGACGTACTCGTCAAGGGCCTTGTCGAGCTGCGCGAGATTTTCTTCGTCGGGGCCGCCGACCAACGCGAACTGCTGCTGCGCGGCGGCCAGCCACCTTGCCCTCAACACTTGCTTGGCCAGCCAGACGATGGGGTTGTTGACGACCTGGTCGACCAGTTGCTCGGCGGCGAGCTGATCGGCGGTTGCCAGCGGACTGGTTGACGTCGCGCTGAGTGGGTTCACCAGGACTGTCACCCGCGTGGTCGCGGTGGAGCCGGCGTCGGGGGCAAGCAGGGTGTTCAGCCCGTGGATGTGGAACGGATTGCCGGGCACGTCGCTCGCGCTGACCGTGAAGGTGTCGGTGCCCCCGGCCGACGCCAGCGTGGCATTGGGGGTGTAGGTGAACGTGCCGTCCGCCTTGACCGCAACGGTGCCGCGCTGGGGCGCCGAGGTGACGGTGTAGGTCAACGTGTCCCCGTCGGCATCGCTCGCGTGCAGGTCGCCGCTGACCACCCCATCCACGGCTTGGCTGTTCTCTGTCGACTTGTACGCCATCGTCGGGGTCTGGTTGAACAGCGTGTATTCGACCTCGCGCCGCACCCAGCCCAGCACGGCCCACAGTGTGGGAGCTCCGGGAGGTGCCACCGGGTTGCTGCTCGCCTGCGGGCCGAGCCCAACCCAGGACAACAAACTGGAGACCAACCCGGTGACGATGCCGACAGGCGGGGGCGGCGTGCTGATCGACGGCGAAACCGGTTGAACCGGAGCCGAAGTCGTTTGGACTTGCATCCGCATCGTCGGCTCTGGTGACGAATTGGCGTGTGTTCCTGGACTTTCCGGCTCGGCCTCGGTGGTGGCCACCGTCCGGGTAACGGTTGTCTCGGACTTCAGCGCCGGTTTGCGATGTGGTGCGGTCGACGGTTGCTCACTGGTGTCGGACTTGTGCGAGGCCCCTTTCGGTTTCTCGCCTGTGACGGTGGTGTTGGCGCCGCCGGACGCCTGCACGACGCCCGATGGCGGATCGTCAGTCGATTCGGTCGTCGACGAACCTGCCGGCGTTTCCGGGGAGTTTGACGACGACGTTGTCGACGGCGTGGACGTCGACTCTGATGTGGAAGCCGCGGCCGGGCCCGCCTCAGCCGACGAGTCCGTCTGCGCCGATGTGCCCGTATCGGCCAGCGCGATCCCTGGGCTGTTGGCGATTGCCGCACCGAGTCCCATTGCGACCGCGAGTGCACCCACCCGGCCGATGTATTTGGCGCAGCCCGCGTCGGGCGCTCGATGAGACAAAAACCCCGACATGTCTTATGCCTACGACAATGAGCGTTATATGTCAATGATCGTGCCGGACCGCCCCGCGCAGCGACCCGCGGATAGGGTTGGCACTTGTGCGCGTCCTGGTTATCGGATCCGGAGCCCGTGAACATGCAATGCTGCTGGCGTTGCACCGAGACCCGGAGGTCGAGGAGTTAGCCGTCGCACCGGGTAACGCGGGAACGGCGATCATCGCCGATCAATACGACGTCGACATCACCTCGGGTGAGGCTGTCGCGCAGCTGGCCAAACGCATCGGCGCCGACCTCGTGGTCGTCGGGCCCGAGGTGCCGCTGGTGCTCGGCGTGGCCGACGCCGTGCGTGACGCCGGCATCGCCTGCTTCGGGCCGACGAAGGACGCGGCGCGTATCGAAGGGTCGAAGTCGTTCGCCAAGGACGTGATGGCCGCGGCGGGTGTGCGAACCGCGACGAGCGAGATCGTCGACAACCCGGCGCACCTGGACGCGGCGCTCGACCGGTTCGGGCCGCCAGCCGGCGATCCGGCCTGGGTGGTCAAGGACGACGGCTTGGCCGCTGGCAAGGGTGTGGTGGTGACCGCCGACCGCGACGCGGCACGGGCACATGCCGCCAGCCTGCTCGACGCCGGCCATCCGGTGCTGCTCGAATCGTTCCTCGACGGGCCCGAGGTGTCGCTGTTCAGCATCGTCGACGGCGAAACGGTCGTGCCCCTGCTGGCTGCGCAGGATTTCAAGCGCGTCGGCGACAACGACACCGGACCCAATACGGGAGGCATGGGCGCCTATGCGCCGCTGCCGTGGCTGCCCGACGAGGTGGCCACCAAAATCGTCGACGAGATCATCAAACCCGTTGCCGCCGAACTGGTTAAGCGAGGCAGCTCCTTTTCGGGCCTGCTCTACGCCGGGCTGGCGATCACCTCGCGAGGTCCGGCGGTCGTCGAATTCAATTGCCGTTTCGGCGATCCCGAGACGCAGTCAGTGCTGGCACTGCTGGAAACCCCACTCGGGCAGCTGCTGCGCGCCGCCGCGACCGGTGAGCTGGCCGGGCAGCCGGCGCTGCAATGGCGCGACGGCGCCGCGGTGACGGTGGTGCTTGCCGCGGAGAACTATCCGGGCCGGCCGCGGGTGGGCGACGTCATCCACGGCGCCGAAGCCGACGGCGTGCTTCACGCCGGTACCGCACGCCGCGACGACGGCGCGGTCGTATCGTCGGGCGGCAGGGTGCTGTCCGTCGTCGGCACGGGTCAAGACCTAACGGCCGCACGGGAGGCCGCCTACACGCTGATGAAGTCGATCCGCTTGCCCGGCAGCCATTTTCGCAGCGACATTGGGCTGTCAGCGGCCGAGGGGCGCATCAAGCTCTAGGTCCGGCGGGCAGGAGCGGTGGGGGCGCCTCCCGCGCGAAGCGCAGGGGGACGACTCGGGGATCTACCCCGTCAGCAGCGGAGCCATCCAGGCGATCTCGGCAGGCAGCTGCGAACTCCAGAACGCGCCGTCGTGGCCGCCGGGGGAGAAGCCGCCGGCGGGCGGGTTGGGCAGTTGGCCGATGAACTGCTTGGTCGCCGAATAGAACGGATCGCTGTTGCCGCAATCGATTCGGATCGGAATGGACGCCAGTTGGGGCAGTCCCCAGACGGAGTTGGCGGCGTAGTCGTCTGCGCCGTCGAATGCGCCGGGAGCAGCCCCGCCGGACGACGTCCACAGTGCCGGACTCACCGCGCAGATCGCCGCGGTGCGGGCGGGACCAAGGCGGGCGCCGAGCAGCAGAGCCCCATAGCCGCCCATCGACCATCCGAGAAACCCCACGCGTGACGTGTCCAATCCCTGCGAGCCAAGCATCGGGATCAATTCGTTGAGCACCATGGCGCCAGAGTCCTCACCGGACGCGCGCTTGTGCCAGTAGCCTCCGCCGCCGTCGACGGCAACGACGGCGAACGGCGGAATGCCTGCGCCGACGGCTTGCGCCAACCCGTTCTCCACGCCGCCGGCCATGACGCCCGCAGCATCCTGACCCTTGCCGTGCAGCGCGATGACTGGATGCAGAGGGGCGGTTTGACCCGGCGGCCGGGCGATCGCCCAATTCGTTGTGACGCCGCCGCGCGCCGCGGACACGAACGAGCCCTCGATGTATGTCGGTGTCGCCGCTGCCGGCGGGGGTTCAAGTGGCGGGGGCGGAGCCAGCGGCGCGCCGGCACTCGTCATCGCCACCGACGGGCTGGCAGTGCTTGGCTCGCGCAGCGACGTGCCGAGCGCGAAAGCGCCGGCGGCCCCTGCGGCCGCGCCGACACCGAGACGCAGAATCGCGCGGCGGGTCAGTTCGGGCATGCCGGCCATCATGCCATCGGCCGCTTGCCCGCCTGTCGTCGACTTGTCTGAGTAAAGCCTGATGATTGGCCGAAAGCGCGATGCCGCAACCCCGTGACTGGCAGAGTGCTAGACGTGACGGCAGCAGTCACTCCCAAGGGAGAACGTCGGCGGTATGCGCTGGTCAGCGCGGCCGCTGATCTCCTGTGCGAAGGCGGGTTCGATGCCGTGCGGCACCGCGCAGTTGCCCGTCGTGCCGGGCTGCCGCTGGCGTCGACGACGTACTACTTCTCCTCGCTCGAGGACCTGACCGCAAAGGCCGTCGAGCATGCGGGCGCGCGCGAGGCCGAGCAGCTGCGCGCGCGGGTGGCCGCGCTGTCGCGCCGGCGCAGGGGTGCAGAGTCCACGGCCGACGTCTTGGTCGACCTGTTGGTCGGTGAGGCGACCGGGCTGCGCGTCACCGAGCAGTTGATCTCGCGCTACGAGCGCTACATCGCGTGTGCGCGCCAGCCGGGGCTGCGCGATATCGAGCGGCGCATTCTGCAGCAGCGCACCGACGCGGTGGTCGAGGTCGTCGAGCGGTCCGGCCGTTCGGTGCGCGCCGAACTGCTCACGGCGCTGGTCTGCGCGGTCGACGGTGCGGTAGTGGCCGCACTGGTCGGCGACGGCGACGGACCGCGGGCATCGGCCCGTGCGACGTTGATTGATGTGATCGACGTGCTCGCGCCCTTCGACGACAGCGTGGTGCGCGTCTAACTCGAAGGGTTCAACCGCCCAGCTGTCTACGGATCACGATGATCTCGCGCTGTGCCCTCTCGATCAGTGCCTGAACCTGTTCGAGGCGCGCAAGGACATCGTCGGAATCGGTTTGTTGTGCCGGGCGGCGCCGCGGTGTGGGTGCGAGATCGCCCGGCAGCGTCGGCGTGATGATGTAGCCCGACGCGAAGTCGCCGTAGGTCGTCACGTCGTCCGGCCGGTGAAACCGGTAGAGCGCGACGTAGGCACACATCACGGCGTCGACGGGATCCTCGTCCCTGTCGAGCTGCACCTGTCTCGTCGCGGCTGCGATCCTGTTTCGCAGCTCCACCCAGGCCACGTTGTGGTTCACGCGCAGCCGTGGCGTCGCCTTGTCGAGGCCTTCGATCAACGTCATCAACTGCAGGAGTTCGCGCCTGCGGTCCTCGACCTCACCCTTCTTGTACTTCAGGATCTTCGGGAGACGGAACAACGCCACCGTCGCCGGGTGCGGAAAGACCTCGATGGCCCGCCGCTTCGACCGGGACTCCGGGTCCATGTCCAGGTCCAGCCGACCGCAGAGCACCGCCGCGCGCGGCGGATCGAACAACGGGTTGGTCTTGTTGGCGGAATGGGCACCCGCATCGAACCGCGAGAAGTCCTTGCCCAACTCGATCTCCGCGATCCGGCGGCCTTCTACGTTGGGCACGATCAGCGGGGCGTCGATGGCAACCAGGCATTCGTCGCCGACGTAGGGAGCGATCGCGGCCTCGATGCTGGCGTCGTCATGCTCGGCACCGACGTGCAGCAGGCGGCCGCCAGAATCGATAACCGCGACGCCGGTGTGGTTTTTCTCGCCCCATGCAAGATCGAGTCCAACGAAGTACATAGGCCTAGCCTGCCGCACCCGCGCCGTAAGCTGTGTGTCTGTGACGATCCCTAATGTGCTGGCCAGCCGCTATGCCAGCGACGAGATGGTGGCGATCTGGTCGCCCGAGGCCAAGGTCGTCGCCGAACGCCGGCTGTGGTTGGCGGTGCTACGGGCGCAATCCGAATTGGGCATAGAGGGCGCAGTCGTGCCTTCCTCAGTTCTCGAAGACTACGAGCGGGTTTTGGACGACGTCGACCTGTCCTCGATCGCGGCGCGCGAGCGGGTGCTGCGTCACGACGTCAAGGCGCGCATCGAGGAGTTCAACGCGCTGGCCGGCCACGAGCATGTGCACAAGGGCATGACGAGCCGTGACCTCACCGAAAACGTTGAGCAGCTGCAGATCCGCCGATCGCTGGAGCTCGTTTTTGCGCATGGTGTGGCCGTCGTGGCGCGGCTTGCCGAGAAGGCGATCAGCTACCGCGACCTCACGATGGCGGGCCGCAGCCACAACGTCGCCGCGCAGGCCACCACGTTGGGCAAGCGCTTCGCGTCGGCTGCCGAGGAGTTGCTGCTTGCGCTGGAGCGACTTCGGGGGCTGATCGACCGATACCCGCTGCGCGGTATCAAGGGGCCGATGGGCACCGCACAGGACATGCTCGATCTGTTCGACGGCGACGTCTCGCGGCTCGCGGAGTTGGAGCGCCGGATCGCCGAATTCCTCGGCTTCACAGAGGTATTCACGTCCGTCGGTCAGGTCTATCCACGTTCGCTGGACCATGACGTGGTATCTGCGCTCGTTCAGGTCGGCGCCGGGCCGTCGTCGTTGGCGCACAGCATCCGGTTGATGGCAGGCCACGAGTTGGTGACCGAGGGTTTCGCGCCCGGGCAGGTCGGTTCGTCGGCGATGCCGCACAAGATGAACACGCGCTCGTGTGAGCGGGTCAACGGGTTGCAGGTCGTGCTGCGCGGATACGCGTCGATGGCGGCGGAGTTGGCGGGCGCGCAGTGGAACGAGGGCGACGTGTTCTGCTCGGTTGTGCGTCGCGTGGCGCTGCCCGACGCGTTCTTCGCTCTGGACGGTCAGATCGAGACGTTCCTGACGGTGCTCGACGAGTTCGGTGCCTACCCGGCGGTGATTCAGCGTGAACTCGACCGCTATCTGCCGTTCCTCGCCACGACGCGGATCCTGATCGCTGCGGTGCGGGCGGGGATGGGCCGCGAAGCGGCGCACGAGGTCATCAAGGAGCACGCCGTGGCGGTGGCGTTGGCGATGCGTGAGAAGGGCGTGGAGCCGGATCTGCTCGACCGGTTGGCCGCCGATCCGCGGCTGCCGCTGGATCGGCCGGCGTTGGATGCGGCTTTATCGGATAAGCAGGCATTCACGGGCGCGGCGGGTTCTCAGGTCGACCGCGTCGTCGACGCGGTGGACGAACTGGTGAGCCGCTACCCCGAGGCGGCGAAGTACACCTCGGGTGCGATCCTGTGACTTCGTTGTCGCAGATCGACTTCGCCGATCTCGACAACTTTGCTTCTGGCTTTCCGCATGACTTGTTCGCGGTGCATCGTCGTGAGGCGCCGGTGTACTGGCATGCGCCGACGGAGAACACTCCGGACGGTGAGGGTTTCTGGTCGGTGGCGTCGTATGCGGAAACCCTTGCGGTTTTTCGTGATCCACAGACGTACTCGTCGGTGACCGGCGGCTCGCGGCCGTGTGGTGGCACGCTGCTGCAGGATCTGTCGATCGCCGGTCAGGTGCTCAACATGATGGACGACCCGCGGCACTCGCAGATCCGTCGCTTGGTCAGTTCGGGCCTGACGCCACGGATGATCCGTCGCGTGGAGGACGATCTGCGTGCGCGGGCGCGGGGCTTGTTAGACGCCGTGGCGCCGGGGGAGCCCTTCGATTTCCTCGTCGACATCGCCGCCGAACTGCCGATGCAGATGATCTGCATCCTGTTGGGAGTGCCGGAGTCCGAACGACATTGGTTGTTCCACGCGATCGAGCCGCAGTTCGATTTCGGCGGCTCACGCAAGGCGGCCCTCGGGCAGATGACGGTCGAGGACGCCGGGTCGCGGATGTACTCCTATGGCCAGGAGTTGATCGCGTCGAAGCGTGTTTCGCCGACCGACGACATGCTGTCCGTCGTGGCCAACGCCACCGTCGAGGATGGCGATTTGTCCGCGTCCCTCCTTTCGGAATTGGAGCTCTATCTGTTCTTCAGCCTTCTGTTCAGTGCGGGCGCGGAGACGACCCGCAATGCCGTTGCTGGTGGACTGCTGGCGTTGGCCGAGAATCCGTCGCAGCTCGAGGCGCTGCGCTCCGATCTTGCGTTGCTGCCCACGGCCGTCGAGGAGATGGTGCGGTGGACGTCGCCGTCGCCGTCCAAACGGCGCACCGCCACGCGCGACGTCGAGTTGGGCGGATGCGCGATCGAGGCAGGCCAGAAGGTGCAGATCTGGGAGGGCTCGGCGAACCGAGACCCGGCGGTGTTCGCTGATGCTGATTCGTTCGACGTTGCGCGTAAACCCAATCCGCACTTGGGCTTTGGACAGGGTGTGCACTACTGCCTTGGTGCGAACTTGGCTCGGCTGGAGTTGCGGGTGCTGTACGAGGAGATGCTGAGCCGGTTTGCGTCGGTGCAGGTGGTCAAGCCGGTCGAGTGGACTCGTAGCAATCGTCATACCGGCATCCGCCATTTGGTGGTCGAGCTGCGGTCGTGAAGCCCGATGCGTTCGCGGCGGTCATGGCGACCGGCATCGTGTCTATCGCAGCGGCCGACCACGGGTATCGCGTCGTCAGCCAGATCCTTTTGGTTGTAGCGGCGGTCGCGCTGCCTGTACTTGTCGTCATGGTAGCCACGTCGTGGCGCCAAGAGTCTTGGGACATCACCGATCTCGACGTGGCGCTGGGGCTGTTCACATATGTGGCGGCGTGCGCGGTGCTCGCGGCACGACTGGCCGAGTATCACATTGCGCTACTAGTGCTCATGGGCATGGCGTTGCAGGGTTGGCTGTCGCTGGCGCCGGTGGTGGTTAGGCGGATGTGGCGCGACCGCGCGGGTCTGTGTGCGCGTGCGCATGGCGGCTGGGAGCTGGCGAGCGTTGCGATGTCCGGATTGGCCATCGTGTCAGCCGATTTGAAGATCGTCTTCCTTGCGATGCTGTTCTGGGCGTTGGCCATCTGCGTGTATCTGTTGATCACGGGACTGGTTGTCTGGCGGGCTGTGCACGACCCCTTGGCTCCGGAGTTGGCGCGGCCGGATATGTGGATACTCATGGGCGGCGCGGCGATCGCGACGCTCGCGGGTGATCACATCGACAAGGCTGGGCTCGAAGGCATTTGGCCGGTGACTGTGGTGACGTGGATCGTTGCGACGGCGTGGATTCCGCCGTTGGTTTACGTCGCGGTGCGACGACGTGTCGGCATCTCGTGGCCGGCGGTGTTCCCGCTGGGGATGTACTCGTCGGCGACGTTCGCGATGTTCGTCGAAACCCGTTGGCGGTGGTTCACGACTGTGTCGCTGGTGTTCTTGTGGATCGCGTTGGCGGCATGGGTGTGGGTCACCGCGACCCAATCGCGAACTTTATCTCGGCGATAACCCGCTCTGGATACTCGGTCAAGTCAAGCCATGTGAACCGCAATACCTGCCAGCCGAGCAGCGCGATCTTGTTCTGTCGTTCGCGGTCGTTTTGGAAGTCTTCCTGGCTGCTATGGAAGGCCCACCCGTCGGTCTCGATGGCGACCTTCTGCTTAGGGAAACCCACGTCGACCTTGTAACCGCCCACGGGGTAGTTGGTTTTCCATCCGGTGATGCCGTTCTCGCGAAGCAGTTTGACCAACAGCCGTTCGGCTTCCGAACGCGCACCGTCGGATGCGGCTTGCAACAGGCGCCTCGCGGCTGGTGAGCCGTGGCGGCCCTTGTTGCGTAGGTGCGCACGCCATAGTTGTTCCAGCTCGACACGGCGCTGCAGTGCGGAGTCCATCAGTTTGGCTCCGCCGCCACGCCGTACCGCGGCCTCGACGACCGTCAGTGGCAACGCCGTCACTCGTAACCAGTTGCGCTCGACGATGTCCTTCGGATCCAGATCCCGACGCCGCAGCCGGGTTCCTGGTCGTTTCGGATGGTGTGTCGTTCGAGGAACAGTGACTTCGACGACTTTGGGGGCGAATTTGGTGAGACCGTGCCACCACGCAGCAGCCAAGCCGCTAGCAGTCGCTTGTGTACCGAAAGCCCATACGGCAGCACGAACGCGTGCTGCCTCAGTAAACGGTCGATCGTCAACGAAATAAACGCCAGGCGAGCAGCGCTGCCAGTGGCCGTTTCGCTCTCGACGGTTCACTGCATGCCGGGACAGGCCACATCGTATGGCTTGAGCAAGCGTGATTACGCCGTCATTGCGACGCAAATAGTCATCGAGCACCCACAATGGATGGTCAGCGACCCCGAAACGGTTCCCCAGCCCGCGACTTCGGAGCATTCAGGAGCGGTCAGCGCTCCGAAACGCACACAAATCGCGGGCGGACGGGCGGGGCTGGGCGAGCTAGCGGCGGCGGCGGGCCCGGACGCCCGCGGCGCGCAGCTCCAACGCGGCCAGGCCGTGTATCGCTGTGGCGTCCTGCATCCGCCAGGCGCCTACCGGGTCGCCATGTATGGCCGCCAGCTTGGCCAGCGGCCGGTTGGCCAGCGCGCGCAGCGCGAGCAGCTGCTCACCCGCCGGCGTCGAAGCCAATGCCAGAGCCGTCCACTTCCGGCGGAAGAACCGCACCCGCAGGAACAGCCACGGCATTACGAGAGCGAGGATCGGCGGGGCCGCGACGGCCAGCGCCAGCAGCCACGCCAACCAGCTGGCCGTGGTGTCCAGGGTGTGGCCTGCGCCGGCGATCTCCCGCGCCGCATCACCGGCGGCCTCCAGCGGCTTGCTCAACGTGTCGCCGATCAGCGGCACCTTATGCGCGCCGTTGCCCGCCGAGTCGAGGTTGTGCGCGACGCCGTTGGCCCCGGTCTCGACCTGGTGACCGACATCAGCGATTTCGGAGATGGCCGCGTGAACGGCCATCCCGACCAGCACCCATAGCGTGGTCCAGGCGATCACCACGATGTCGCTGACCAGCTGTGCGACCAGTCGCGCCGGTGTGGTGGCATACGGCAGATAGCGGGAGCTCATGGACCGATGCTGCCCGATAGGCTGGCCCGATGCGCCCCGCTCTGTCCGACTACCAGCATCTGGCCAGCGGTAAGGTTCGCGAGCTGTACCGGATCGACGACGAGACGCTGCTCTTCGTCGCTACCGACCGCATCTCGGCCTACGACTACATCCTCGACTCCGAGATCCCCGACAAGGGCCGCATCCTGACCGCGATGAGCGTGTTCTTCTTCGACTACGTCGAAGCGCCCAACCACCTGGCCGGTCCACCCGACGACGAGCGCATCCCGCAGAAGGTGCTCGGCCGTGCGCTGGTCGTTCAAGAGCTCGAGATGCTGCCCGTCGAGTGCGTGGCACGCGGCTACCTGACCGGCTCCGGCCTCATCGACTACCAGAAGACGGGCACCGTCTGCGGCATCGCACTGCCGCCCGGGCTGGCCGAGGCGAGCAAGTTCGTTCAGCCACTGTTCACGCCGGCGACCAAAGCCGAACTGGGCCAACACGACGAGAACATCACATTCGCCGACGTGATCGAGCTCGTCGGTACGGTACGCGCCAAGCAGTTGCGCGAACGCACACTCCAGACCTACATCCAGGGCGCCGACCACGCCCTCACGAAAGGCGTCATCATCGCCGACACCAAATTCGAATTCGGCGTCGACAAGCATGGCAACGTGCGACTCGCCGACGAGGTATTCACGCCCGACTCGAGCCGCTACTGGCGGGCCGACCAGTATCAGGAAGGCGTCGTGCAGCAGAGCTTCGACAAGCAGTTCGTCCGCAACTGGCTCACCGGCCCCGAATCCGGCTGGGACCGCGACGGCGACAAGCCGCCACCACCGCTGCCGCCCGACATCGTCGATGCGACGCGCGAGCGCTACATCGAAGCCTACGAACGCATCTCGGGGCTGAAGTTCGGCGATTGGATCAAGCCGTGATGCCGCCCGAGGCCAAACGCGTCGACGCCCGTCGGGAGAATCATGGCGACGTGTTCGTCGACCCCTACGAGTGGCTGCGCGACAAGTCCAACCCCGAGGTGATCGACCACCTCAAGGCCGAGAACGACTACACCGAACAGGCCACCGAGCATCTCGCGCCGCTGCGGCAGAAGATCTTCGACGAAATCAAGGCCCGCACCAAGGAAACCGACCTGTCGGTGCCCACCCGCCGCGGCGAATGGTGGTACTACGGCCGCAGCTTCGAGGGTAAGCAGTACAGCGTCCACTGCCGTTGCCCGGTAACCGATCCCGACGACTGGGTACCGCCGCAGTTGGACGAGAGCACCGAAATTCCGGGCGAGCAGGTCCTGCTCGACGAGAACGTCGAGGCCGAAGGCCACGACTACTTCGCGCTCGGCGCCGCCGGCGTCACCCCCGACGGGAACATCCTGGCGTATTCCGTAGACGTCAAGGGGGACGAGCGATACACGTTGCGGTTCAAGGACTTACGCACGGGCAGACTCTACGAGGAGCAGATCGTCGGCATCGGAGCCGGCGCGACCTGGGCCGCGGACAACCGCACCATCTACTACGTCACCGTGGACGACGCCTGGCGGCCCGACACGGTATGGCGACACCGCCTCGGCTCAGGGTTGCCGACCGAAAAGGTCTATCACGAGCCCGACGAAAAGTACTGGCTCGCGGTCGGTCGTACCCGCAGCGACAAGTACGTCGTCATCGCGGCGGGCAGCGCGGTCACTTCCGAGATGCGCTACGCCGACGCGACCGACCCCACTGCGGAGTTCACCGTCGTCTGGCCGCGCCGTGAGCTGGTCGAGTATTCCATCGAGCACGCCGTCGTCGGCGGCGAAGACCGATTCCTGATCCTGCACAACGACGGCGCGGAGAACTTCACGCTCGTCGAGGCCCCGGTCGCAGATCCCACCGCGGTTCGCACCTTGATCGAGCATCGCAGCGACGTGCGCCTTGACACCGTCGACGCGTTCGAAGGTCACCTGGTGGTCAGCTACCGAAGCGAGGCGTTGCCCAAGATCCAACTGTGGCCCGTCTACGCGACCGGCGAGTACGGCCGACCCGAAGACATCACGTTCGACTCCGAGCTGATGTCGGCGGGCCTTTCCGCCAACCCGAACTGGAGTGCGCCAAAACTACGCATTGGCACAACAAGTTTCGTCACCCCCGTTCGGATTTACGACATCGATCTAGCCAACGGCGAGCGCACGCTGCTTCGCGAACAGCCCGTGCTGGGTGACTACCGACCCCAGGACTACGTAGAGCGCCGCGACTGGGCGGTCGCCGAAGACGGTGCACGCGTTCCGATCTCGATCATTCACAAAATCGGCTTGCAATTCCCGGCGCCTACGCTGCTGTACGGCTACGGCGCCTACGAGGCTTGCGAAGATCCGCGGTTCTCGATCGCCCGGCTATCGCTGCTGGACCGTGGCATGGTGTTCGCGGTCGCACACGTGCGGGGTGGAGGCGAGCTCGGCCGGCCGTGGTACGAGCACGGCAAACTGCTGGAGAAGAAGAACACCTTCACCGATTTCATCGCCGTTGCAAAGCATCTCGTAGACACCGACCTGACACGGCCGGAAAATCTTGTCGCGTTCGGCGGCAGCGCGGGCGGCCTGTTGATGGGCGCGATCACCAACATGGCGCCCGACCTGTTCGCCGGTATTCTGGCCACGGTACCGTTCGTCGACCCGCTGACCACCATCCTCGACCCGTCGCTGCCACTGACCGTCACCGAATGGGACGAGTGGGGAAACCCGTTGGCAGACAAAGACGTCTACGACTACATGAAGTCCTATTCGCCCTACGAGAACGTCGAGGCCAAGGACTACCCGCCGATTCTGGCCATGACGTCGCTGAACGATACACGGGTTCTTTACGTCGAGCCGGCGAAATGGGTTGCGGCGCTTCGGTATATCAAGACCGATGAGCATCCCGTCTTGCTGAAGACCGAGATGAACGCCGGCCACGGTGGCATCAGCGGGCGCTACGAACGCTGGAAGGAAGCCGCGTTCCAGTACGCCTGGCTACTGGATGCCGCCAAGGCCAACGACGACGGCGGCGCCTAGGTAGATCGCCTCCTCCACGGTCCGGACGTCGAGCCGCGATGTCATCGACTTCGGCGGGTTCGGCATCCTCGACGCGTACACGTTGGCCGGGAACATCACCAACATCAGTGCGAACAGGCACACAGCGGCCGCGACTCGAGTAGGCGGATACAGCAGCCCGACGGCGCCCAGCAGTTCCAGCATGCCCGTGATGGTGACCAGTAGGCCGGGCGTCGGCAGCCGCGGCGGCACGATCGCGATCATGTCGCGGCGCATTCCAGGTACGAAATGCGCGACGCCCGTCATGACGAACATCGCCGCCAGGCCGACGGCGACGGCTTGCGGCCAGCTGTCGACATAGTCGACGCCCAGCCAGCCCACCAGGCGGGCACCGAGCGTGCCCAGGATCAACGTGACGAGAACGGCCACCCCAAAGCTCCTTATCTAGACAATGTCAAGATCGCACGATAGGCAACAATCTAGGCAGTGTCAAGATTCCCGACTATGATGACATGATGAGCAGGGACACCTACCACCACGGCGACCTCAAGGCCGTGATCCTGGCCAAGGCCGCAAGCCTTGTTGCCGAACGCGGCGCCGACGGCATCTCGCTGCGCGAGCTGGCGCGCGAAGCCGGTGTTTCGCACGCCGCTCCCGCGCACCACTTCACCGACCGCCGCGGTTTGTTCACCGCGCTGGCAGCGCAGGGATGGCGGCTACTTGCCGAGGCGTTGACCGAGGCGCGCCCGGACTTCATCGACGCAGCGCTGGCCTATGTGCGGTTCGCGCTTGCCCATCCCGGCCACTACGCGGTGATGTTCGACCGCTCGTTGGTGGACCCAGATGATGCCGAGCTCGTCGCGGCCCAGAACGCCGCCGACGCCGAACTTGCGCAAGGCGTTGGCACACTGAAGGATCCGCGCGCCAAGGCCGATCCCCAGAGCGCCGCGCTCGCCGCATGGTCATTGGTACATGGGTTTTCAATGCTGTGGCTCAACGAGGCCATCAGTACCGACGGCGATCCGGTGGCAGACGCCCAGAGGATCGCCTCGATGCTGTTCGACGGCTAACCTGCGGGGCATGACCGAAACACCGCTGACCGTTATCCCACTCACCACGCTCGACGGGCAGTCCACCACGCTTGCCGATCTGGCCGACGGCGCCGCGTTGGTGGTCAACGTTGCGTCGAAATGCGGCCTCACCCCGCAGTACTCGGCGCTGGAGCAGTTGGCGAACGATTACGGCGAGCGTGGTCTGACGGTGATCGGCGTGCCGTGTAATCAGTTCATGGGCCAGGAGCCCGGTACCGCCGAGGAGATCCAGACGTTCTGCTCGACCACGTACGGCGTGACGTTCCCGCTGCTGGCCAAGACCGACGTCAACGGCCCGGAGCGCCATCCCCTCTACGAGGAACTGACCAAGGCTGCCGACGACAGCGGCGAGGCGGGCGATGTGCAATGGAACTTCGAGAAGTTCCTGCTCGCGCCCGGTGGAAAGGTGGCGAATCGTTTCCGCCCGCGCACCGTTCCGGACGCGCCCGAGGTGATCGCCGCGATCGAAGCAGTTTTGCCGCGGTAAATAGTCAACTGCCGTCCGAGTGTTGTAAACCGTTGCGACACCTGGCGTTGCCACACTGAATACGTGGCTGGACAACTGATCGTCTCGATCTCCGGCATCAGCGACCGCACACAGGAGGACGTCGACTCGTTCTGCGCGCATTTGGATGCGCGTGAGGTGCCCGCCTCGTTCCTCGTGGCACCCCGCATCAAGGGTGGTTACCGGCTCGACAACGATGCGCCGACGGTCGAGTGGCTGGCCGGCCGGCGCGAACGCGGTGACGCCATCGTGCTGCACGGCTTCGACGAGGCGGCAACCAAAAAGCGACGCGGCGAGTTCGCGACACTGCAGGCGCACGAGGCGAATCTGCGGCTGATGGCGGCCGATCGTGTACTGGAGCATTTGGGATTGCGCACGCGTCTGTTCGCCGCGCCTGGCTGGACGGTGTCGCAGGGCACCATAACGGCTTTGCCCCGCAACGGCTTTCGTTTGCTCGCCGGGCTGAGTGGCATCACAGACCTGGTACGTCAGACGGCCGTGCGGGCGCGCGTGCTCGGCATCGGCGAGGGCTTTCTGACCGAACCGTGGTGGTGCCGCACCCTGGTGTTGTCCGCCGAACGCACGGCCCGGCGCGACGGCATCGTGCGCGTCGCGGTGGCCGCTCGGCACCTGCGCCGACCCGGTCCGCGGCAGGCGATGCTCGATGCCGTCGACCTGGCATTGATGCACCAGTGCGTGCCCGCCGTCTACCGGTGGGAGCCGTCTCCGGCGCTCACAGACGCCGCCTAGGCTCCTGCCGCTAGATTGGCGGCCATGGCAGACGCTGATGTCATCGTGGTGGGTGCCGGGCTGGCGGGACTGGTGGCAGCCTGTGAGCTGGTCGATCGCGGGCGCCGGGTGCTGATCGTCGACCAGGAGAACGCGAACAACATCGGTGGTCAGGCGTTCTGGTCGTTCGGCGGCCTGTTCTTCGTCGACAGCCCTGAACAGCGACGGCTGGGCATTCGCGACAGCCACGAGCTCGCGTTGCAGGACTGGCTCGGCACGGCTGGATTCGACCGGCCCGAGGACCATTGGCCGCGGCAATGGGCGCACGCCTATGTCGACTTCGCTGCCGGCGAGAAGCGCAGCTGGCTGCGCGAGCGCGGCCTTGCGATCTTTCCGATCGTCGGCTGGGCGGAGCGAGGCGGTTATGACGCTCGAGGGCACGGTAATTCGGTGCCGCGCTTCCACATCACCTGGGGGACCGGGCCTGCGATCGTCGACGTATTCGCCCGACGGCTGCGCGATAACGCCAACGTGCGGTTCGCCCACCGTCACCGGGTCGACGAGCTGATCGTCGAGAACGGTGCCGCCGTCGGGGTGCGCGGCGCGGTGCTGGAGCCGACAGCCGCTGGCCGGGGCGTGGCGACTTCCCGAAACACCGTGGGCGAGTTCGAATTCCGGGCGTCCGCGGTCATCGTCGCCAGCGGTGGCATCGGCGGCAACCACGACCTGGTCCGGAAGAACTGGCCGAAGCGGATGGGCCGCGTGCCCGAACAGTTGCTCAGCGGAGTGCCCGCCCACGTCGACGGCCGGATGATCGGCATCACCGAAGCCGCGGGAGCGCACGTCATCAACAGCGACCGGATGTGGCATTACACCGAAGGCATCACCAACTACGACCCCATCTGGCCGATGCACGGCATCCGGATCCTGCCCGGTCCGTCGTCACTGTGGCTGGACGCCACCGGAAAGCGGCTGCCGCCGCCGCTGTATCCCGGCTTCGACACACTGGGCACGTTGGAATACATTGCGCAGACCGGGCAGGACTACACCTGGTTCATTCTGAACGCGCGCATCATCGCCAAGGAGTTCGCGCTCTCGGGGCAGGAGCAGAATCCCGACCTGACCAACCGCAGCGTGCGTGACGTGCTGGCCCGCGTGCGGGCGGGTGCCCCGGCTCCGGTGCGGGCATTCGTCGACAAGGGCGTGGACTTCGTCAGCGCAAATTCGTTGCGCGAGTTGGTATCTGCAATGAACACCGTGCCCGACGTGCTGCCCGTCGACTTCGCCACCGTGGAGGCCGAGGTCACCGCGCGCGACCGCGAGGTGGCCAACCGGTTCACCAAGGACACCCAGATCGCCTCGATTCGGATCGCTCGCAATTACCTCGGGGACCGGCTCAGCCGCGTCGTCGCTCCGCACCGGCTCACGGACCCGAAGGCCGGACCGTTGATAGCCGTCAAGCTGCACATCCTGACGCGAAAGTCGTTGGGCGGCCTGGAAACCGATCTCGACTCGCGGGTGCTGCACGCCGACGGCACCGTGTTCGACGGGCTGTACGCCGCTGGCGAGGCCGCCGGTTTCGGTGGGGGCGGTGTGCACGGATACCGCTCGCTGGAGGGCACGTTCCTCGGTGGCTGCGTGTTCTCCGGTAGGGCCGCGGGGCGGGCCGCAGCCCGCGATGTCTAGAAACTCGTGCCGTTCTCGGGCTCGAGCACTTGAAAGTCGGTGTCCGTCATCTCCGACAGCCGTCCGTAATAGATGCCGCGGGCGTTCGGGTCGATGATCGCCTGGTGGATGGGCACGGCGTGCGTCGGCGCCACGGCGCGCAAATAGTCCACGGCCTCTGAGATCTTCATCCAAGGCGCGGCCGCCGGGGTGGCCAGCACGTCGACCGGTTCACCGGGCGTGAACAGCGCGTCGCCGGGATGCATCAAGCGCGCCGCATGTGAGCCGTCTCCGACGAGATACGAAATGTTGTCGATCACAGGGATTTCCGGGTGGATCACCGCGTGCCGTCCGCCGACTCCGCGCACTGTCAGTCGGCCGACGGTGAACTCGTCACCGACATGTACGGCCTTCCACGGGTCGCCGAGTTGGGCGGCGGTCTGCGGATCGGCGTACAGGGCGGCCTGTGGGTTGGCGTCGACGAGCGCCGGCAGCCGTGCGGTGTCAGCATGGTCGGGATGCTGATGGGTGATCAGGATCGCGGACAGGCCGGTGATGCCTTCGAATCCATGCGAAAAGTTCCCCGGATCGAACAGCACCGTCGTGTCATCGCCGGAATCGCTCTTGAAACTTGCGAGTAGGCACGAATGTCCGAAATGCGTCAGTTCCATGCCTATATTGTGGCGCGCAGGGCGGGTTCCAGGGGGTACTTGAGTCGTGCGATTGATGCTGGCGGCAGTGCTGGCGACCTGCGGGTTGGCCATCGCGCCGAATGCCGGTTGGCCGGCGCGCGCAGTGCCCGGTGTGTGTCCGCCGATTTGCGACGCCATTCCTGATTCGGCATGGATCGCCCCCACCTCGATCCCGATGTATCCGGTCTATCGGTGGCCCGGCCTGGCCGGATTGTCGGTGACGGCCCCGTCGCCGCGGTTCGGCTTCGAGGCACTGTGCGACAGCGCCCCCGTTGCCAACGACCCACGCAACTACGCCGTGGGCGCGCGGTCGGTGGTGCTGCATCCGGAGGGGCAGTGGAATCTGCTGGTACAGGTGATTCACTGGCGCGGTGGCACCGCTGAAGGTGCGTCGACGACCCGCGCTGTGCTCGAGAACGCCAGGTCACGGCTGCGCGACTGCCAGTCGACCTCTCCGCAGACCTCCCCGTCGATCACCACCAGCGACGCCGAGCACATCGCCGCCGTGATCAGCGAGGCGGGCAGCCAGGTGATGCACGAGTACCTGCTCGTACATCCCGATAGCAGCACGATCGTCGAACTGGCCCTGTGGTCGGCGTTGCCCCCGCAGGTCCAGTGGCCCCCCGCGGCCGACCCGCAGGTCTTCGATGCCCTGGCGGCCCCGCTGTGCAGCGCATATCTGGGGTCGTGCCGGTGAGGCGTCAGACGCGTAGCCGCAGGTAGAGTGATCGCCGTGGCAAGGGTGGTTGTGCATGTGATGCCCAAAGCCGAGATCCTCGACCCGCAGGGGCAGGCGATCGTCGGCGCGCTGGGTCGTCTCGGCTTCAATGGTGTCTCAGATGTGCGGCAGGGCAAGCGTTTTGAGCTCGAGGTCGACGACGGCATCGACGACGAGACCCTCGCCGAGATCGCCGAATCGCTGTTGGCGAACACGGTGATCGAGGACTGGAGCGTCAGCAGGGAGCCGTCGTGACCGCGCGTGTGGGCGTCATCACATTCCCCGGCACCCTCGACGACGTCGACGCCGCGCGGGCGGTCCGGCTGGCCGGCGCCCAGCCCGTGAGCCTGTGGCACGCCGACGCCGACCTGAAGGGTGTCGACGCGGTGGTGGTGCCCGGCGGCTTCTCGTACGGCGATTATCTGCGTTGTGGCGCTATCGCGAAATTTGCGCCGGTAATGGGTGAGGTCGTCGCCGCCGCGGAGCGCGGCATGCCGGTGTTGGGGATTTGCAACGGTTTTCAGGTGTTGTGCGAGGCGGGACTGCTGCCTGGCGCGCTGACACGCAACGCCGGTCTGCATTTCGTCTGCCGCGATCTGTGGCTCGAGGTCGTATCCAATTCGAGCGCGTGGACGTCGCGCTACGAGCTCGGCGCGGATCTGCTGGTGCCGCTGAAGTCCGGGGAGGGCCGCTACGTCGCGGGCGAGCAGGTGCTCGACGAGCTCGAGGGGGAGGGCCGCGTGGTGTTCCGCTACCGCGACAACCCCAACGGCTCGATGCGCGACATCGCCGGTATTTCGTCGGCCAACGGCCGGGTGGTCGGGTTGATGCCGCACCCCGAACACGCCACCGAAGCGCTCACCGGCCCGTCCGACGACGGGCTCGGCCTGTTCTACTCCGCGCTGGATTTGGTGCTCGCCGCGTAGTCTCCCGGCCGCGAGTGACCGCTAAATGCCACTAATCGTCGGCGTGTCGCGTGCAAACACGGTCGCTCGCGGACGGGGTTAGGCCGTCAGGGCCACCGACGCTTCGGCGGTGTAGCACAAGAACGTCAGCGTCTCCTCGAGGTACAGCTGCACGCTGTCGGCGTCGTGAGACAGGTATCCGATCGACACGTCGGTGCCCAGCTGCAGGTCGAAATCGCCGCCGCGCGTGGACAATACGAACGCGCCATCGATCGCGGGTGCCCAGATGATCTCACCGTCGACGAGACGGTTGATGTGTTCGCGGATCGGATAGCCGTGTTCGGTCGTCTCGCTCACCTTGGTGTAGGCGTCGGCCGACAGCAGCACCGAATACGGCCCGTCGACGCCTGCGAGCCGTAGCTCGGACAGCGCCTGCGAGATGACGTCGGGGAATTCGCGCGGGTCGTCGGGCAGCGCCAGCGCAGGATTCGAGCTGCACGCGCGGATGCCCTCGATCGATGCCGAGTCGTAGCCCTCGAAAATCGCCCGGTCTTCGACGAACGCCAGCTTCTTGGCGGCGTCCTTGACCGGATCCCAGTCGGAGTCCTGTGAGCCGCGCTCGACGTCATCGATCGCGGTGCGCGAAACACCGAATGGCACGCGCAGCCGCACCAGTGGCTTGCTGTCACGCAGATGGGCCAACACGCCGTCCCCAGGCGGTGACACGTCGCGCAGATGGCCAGTGCTGATCGCCGCCGTCACCGGACCGCCGGGATCACTGACGTCGACCACCCGCCGTCCTGCGATGTGCCGCTTGAACGTCCGGGTCGCCTCCAATTCGATTTCCGCCCAAGCGACTTCGGTGATCGGTGCCAGATCGCGATACAGGTTGTTCATCAACGGGTTCCTTTCAGGCTGCCGATCCCCAGCGAGCCGTCGTAGCTGACCGGAGTGACCACGGTGACCACCGGCTCGTCCTCCGAAGTCGAATCCGGTAGCGGCGGTGGGGCATTGAGAAAGTCTGTGATCGGGGTGAAGAACAGCGTGCCGGTGACGGCGGCGGAGAAGTCGAGCACGCGGTCGGTGTTGCCGGGCGGGTCGCCGATGAACATGTTGCTCAACATCCGCTCGGTGACCGCGGCGGTGCGCGAGTATCCGATGAAGTATGTCCCGAACTCGCCCTTGCCGATCTCGCCGAACGGCATGTTGTGCCGGACGATCTTGAGCTCGTTACCGTCCTCGTCCTCGATGACGTTCAGGGCCACATGGGAATTCGCTGGTTTCACGTCGTCGTCGAGCTCGATGTCGTCGAGCTTGGTGCGCCCGATGACCCGTTCCTGCTCCTCTGTCGAGAGGGAGTTCCACGATTCCATGTCGTGCACGTACTTCTGCACGTGCACATAACAGCCGCCGGCGAAATCGGGGTGCTCCCCATCATCGGGGCCGATCTGGGTGGCGCTGTCGGCCAGCGGTCCGTCCGGGTTCTCGGTGCCGTCGACGAAACCCAACAGGTCGCGGTTGTCGAAAAACCGGAATCCGTGCGTCTCGTCGACGACGGTGATCGCGTCCATCGCCTCGACGAGCTTGGTGGCCAGTTCGAAGCACACGTCCATCGACTCGGCCCGAATATGGAACAACAGATCGCCAGGCGTCGAAGGGGCGTGGTGGCGTGGGCCGTCGAGTTCGATGAACGGATGCAGCTCGACCGGCCGCGGCCCGGAGAACAACCGGTCCCACGCGTCGGACCCTATTGACGTCACTACCGACAAGCGCTTGGCCGGGTCGTGGAATCCAATTGCCTTGACCAACCCCGAGATGTCGGGCAGCGCGTCGTGGACCGCCGCCTCCCCGCCTTCGTCGATCGTGGCGACCAAGAAGATGGCCGCGGGTGTCAACGGCGCCAGAACCGGCTGCGGTAATGGGTCGGGCACCGTTTGACCCTAGCGAATCTTGCGTGGGCAATGATGGTGAACCATGTCCCCGAGTGCACAAGGGCTCTGCGAGTTCATCGACGCGTCGCCGTCGCCGTTCCACGTCTGCCTGACGGCCGCGCAGCGGCTCAGCGCTGAAGGATTCACCGAACTCTCGGAACGCGACCCATGGCCGGGCGAGGGACGGTACTTCTCTGTGCGGGCGGGATCGCTGATCGCATGGAAAACGGAACAGGCCGCTTTCAATGTCCCGTTTCGCATCGTCGGCGCCCACACAGACAGCCCCAACCTGCGCGTCAAGCAGCACCCGGACCGGTTCGTGTCGGGCTGGCAGGTGGTCGCGCTGCAGCCCTACGGCGGCGCCTGGCTGAATTCCTGGCTGGACCGCGACCTCGGAATCAGCGGCCGGCTGTCCGTGCGCAGCGGTGACCTGATCGACCACCGCCTGATCCGCATCGACGAGCCGCTCCTTCGCGTCCCACAGCTGGCCATTCACCTGGCCGAGGACCGCAAGGCGGTGTCGTTGGACCCGCAGCGGCACGTCAACGCCGTCTGGGGCGTGGGCAGCGGGACGCGCTCGTTTCTGGCCTACGTCGCCGAGCGGGCCGGCGTCGACGCCGCCGACATCCTCGGCGCGGACCTGATGACCCACGACCTGACCCCGTCGACGCTGGCCGGGGCCAACCGCGAACTGCTCAGTGCGCCGCGGCTGGACAACCAGGCGACCTGCTATGCCGGGCTGGAGGCGTTCCTGGCCGCCGAATCGACCGACTACGTGCCGGTGCTGGTGCTGTTCGACCACGAAGAGGTCGGCTCGCAATCGGCTCATGGCGCCCAGTCCGAGCTGCTGTTGACGGTGCTCGAGCGCATCACGCTCGCGGCCGGGGGTGGGAGGGAGGATTTCCTGCGCCGACTGCCGGGGTCGATGGTCGCGTCGGGCGACATGGCGCACGCGACCCATCCGAACTATCCCGAGCGCCACGAACCGGGCCACCTGATCGAGGTCAATGCCGGGCCGGTACTGAAGGTCCAGCCGAATCTGCGTTACGCCACCGACGGGCGCACCGCGGCGGCGTTCGCGTTGGCGTGCGCGCAGGCCGGCGTGCCGCTGCAACGCTACGAGCACCGCGCCGACCTGCCGTGTGGGTCGACGATCGGGCCGATGACCTCTGCGCGCACCGGCATCCCCACCGTCGACGTCGGCGCTGCCCAGCTCGCCATGCACGCCGCGCGTGAGGTGATGGGTGCCGACGACGTCGCCGCCTATTCATCGGCGCTTCGGGCGTTCTTGTCACCGACCTGATCTAGAGTGCCGGCATGGCACTTGAAGTCGTGAACATCACGTTCGACTCCACCGATCCCGACCGGCTCGCCGACTGGTGGGCCCGCGCGGTAGACGGCACGGTAAACGCTTTGGCGCCGGGGTTTTTCGTCACCGTGGCCCGCCCCGCCGGTCCAGGGCTGGCGTTCCAGAAGGTCGACGCACCGACAGCGGGCAAGAACCGCGTGCACATCGATTTCACCGCCGCCGACATGGAGGCCGAGGTGAAGCGACTGGTCGACCTAGGGGCCACCGAGACCGGCCGCGGCGAAGCCGGACCGGACTTCCAGTGGGTGGTGCTGGCTGACCCCGACGGCAATGCCTTCTGCGTCGCCGGGGGTGATGTGGAGAACGCTACTTGATCCGTTGGGCTGTCCCCGTCCGCAAACCAGAGTGCGGAAGTAGTTCGGCCGCTTTGTTCTTGGCTATTTCCGCCAAGGCGTAGCGACTGGCGGATCCGACACCCGGCAGGAACGCGGTCCACATCGGCGCCGCACTGGAATGATCTTGTTCGTGCTGCTGTCGCTGATCGCGGTTTCGTTCGTCCTGGCCGGTTGGGCCCTGTGGGCGCGCCGATTGGAGCGATGGCGTATCACTGCGCCGCTCTTCCTGGTGCTTGCCGGTGCCGTGGTCGAATACACCACGCACGGCTCGCTGGCTGACACGCTCAACACCGAGATCGCCGAACATGTAGCCGAGATCATCCTGGCGGTACTGCTTTTCGTCGACGCCAACGATGTCCGCGGCGGTTTCTTCGGCAGTCACCCGCGTTCGGCCATGCGCCTGCTGTTCATCGCCCTGCCGCTGAGCATCGCCATATCGATGCTCCTCGGCCTGTGGCTGCTGCCCACCACCTCCTGGGCGACGGTCCTTGTCATCGCCTGCGT
This sequence comes from Mycobacterium sp., assembly GCF_035274705.1. GTDB lineage: Bacteria > Actinomycetota > Actinomycetes > Mycobacteriales > Mycobacteriaceae > Mycobacterium. The sequence goes on from NZ_DATENY010000070.1 coordinate 69,534, forward strand.
CGTGGTACCGATCGACTTCGCCCCGGCCGAATCGATTCCGCGGGACCAACGGATTCCCGGCCGGGTCCGGGACGTGCTCAATGTCGAAGCCGGATACGCCGACGGCATCGTCGCGCCCACATTCCTCTTCGCGCTGGCCCTAGCAAGCGAGCACCTCGAGGCCAAGACACCGCTGCATTCGCTGGGCCTTGCAGTGGCAGAAGCCGTCATGGCCATCGTGGTGGGGCTGTGTGTCGGCGCGGGTCTGGCCGTCGCGGCCAACTTCTCCGAAAGGCGCGGCGTGATGACGGAGCAGTCGAAGCGCCTCATCCTGGTGGCCGCACCCGCCCTGTCGTACACGGTGAGCCTCTGGGTGGAGGGCAATGGGTTCGTGGCGGCGTTCGTATGCGGTATCGCGTTCAAGATCTTTCGACACTCGCCGGACATCCGGAGCGAGCTCAAGCTGATCGACGACATCGGCTTCCTGCTGACAGCCGCGATGTGGTTCGTCTTCGGTGGGGTCGTGTTGATCGCGTACTGGTCGGCCGGTCTCTCCATCGGCGTCGTGGTGTTCTGCCTGCTAGCCCTCACCATCGTGCGAATAGTGCCGGTGCTGCTGGCGATGGTCCGATCGCGGGTGTCCTGGGGGGAGCGGCTCTTGATCGGCTGGCTCGGACCCCGGGGCACCCCGTCGATCGTTTTCGGCCTGCTGGCGTTCAACGTGCTCGACGGCGGCGCCGAACATGCGGTTCTGCTGACGATGGTCGTGGTCGTGCTGGGCAGTGTGGTCATCCACGGTGTCGGCGCGCCGCTGGCCGCGCACGCGTACGCGAGGTCGCAAACTAAGCTGTCTGCGTGACGTCCGAGCTCACCCACGCCCTGGACACCGTCGACCACGCCGCCGACACCCCCAACCAACCTCAGCCGTTCCGCGAACTCGGCCTCAAGGACGACGAATACCAGCGGATCAGGGAGATCCTCGGCCGTCGGCCCACCGACGCCGAGCTGGCCATGTACTCGGTGATGTGGAGCGAGCACTGCTCGTACAAGTCGTCCAAGGTGCACCTGCGGTACTTCGGCGAGACGACGACCGAGGCGATGCGGGCCTCGATGCTGGCCGGGATCGGCGAGAACGCCGGCGTCGTCGACATCGGCGACGGCTGGGCGGCCACGTTCAAGGTCGAGTCGCACAACCACCCGTCCTACATCGAGCCGTATCAGGGCGCCGCGACCGGCGTAGGCGGCATCGTCCGCGACATCATGGCGATGGGCGCGCGGCCGGTCGCCGTCATGGACCAGCTGCGGTTCGGCGCCGCCGACGCGCCTGACACCCGACGCGTGGTCGACGGCGTGGTGCGCGGCGTCGGCGGCTACGGCAACTCGCTGGGGCTGCCCAACATCGGTGGCGAGACGGTGTTCGACGCCTCTTACGCAGGCAACCCCCTGGTGAACGCGCTCTGCGTCGGGGTGCTGCGCAAAGAGGATCTGCACCTGGCGTTCGCGTCGGGCACCGGCAACAAGATCGTCCTGTTCGGTGCGCGCACCGGGCTCGACGGCATCGGCGGGGTCTCGGTGCTGGCTTCCGAGACGTTCGGCGGTGAGGAAGAAGGAGCCCGGACGGGATCGAAGCTCGATCCCGCAAGCGGATCTCGCAAGAAGCTGCCATCGGTCCAGGTGGGCGATCCCTTCATGGAGAAGGTGCTCATCGAGTGCTGCCTCGAGCTGTATGCCAACGACTTGGTGGTCGGTATCCAGGACCTCGGTGGTGCCGGATTATCGTGTGCCACATCGGAACTCGCCTCGGCGGGCGACGGCGGTATGCGCATCGAACTCGACACTGTGCCGCTGCGCGCGGCGAACATGACTCCGGCCGAGATCCTGTCCAGCGAGTCGCAAGAGCGCATGTGCGCGGTCGTCACACCGGACAACGTCGACGCGTTTCTCGCGGTGTGCCGCAAATGGGAGGTGCTGGCGACCGTCATCGGTGAGGTCACCGACGGCAACCGGCTGCAGATCACCTGGCACGGCGAGACGGTCGTCGACGTACCGCCGCGCACGGTCGCACACGAAGGACCGGTCTACGAGCGTCCGGTGAAACGTCCGGACACCCAGGACGCTTTGAACGCCGACACGTCGGCCAAGCTGCCCCGGCCGTCCACGGGCGACGAACTGAAAGCGACTTTGCTTGCGCTGGTTGGCAGTCCGCATCTGTGCAGCCGCGCGTTCATCACGGAGCAATACGACCGCTACGTGCGTGGCAACACCGTGCTGGCCGAACACGCCGACGGCGGCGTGCTGCGCGTCGACGAAGCCACGGGCCGTGGCATTGCGGTGTCCACCGACGCGTCGGGCCGCTACACCCAGCTCGACCCGTACGCCGGCGCCCAGCTCGCGCTTGCCGAGGCATACCGCAACGTCGCCGTCACCGGTGCCACTCCAGTCGCGGTGACCAACTGTCTCAACTTCGGCTCACCCGAAGACCCCGCCGTGATGTGGCAGTTCAGCCAGGCCGTGCATGGTCTCGCCGATGGCTGTGCGGCGCTCGGTATTCCGGTCACCGGCGGAAACGTCAGCTTCTACAACCAGACCGGGACCGCTGCGATCCTGCCGACGCCGGTCGTCGGGATACTCGGCGTCATCGATGACGTGAAGCGGCGCATCCCGACCGGTTTGGGCACAGAGCCCGGAGAAACGTTGATCCTGCTGGGCGATACCCGCGACGAGTTCGACGGGTCGATCTGGGCGCAGGTCACCGGCGACCATCTCGGCGGCGTGCCACCCAAAGTCGACCTGGCCCGCGAGAAGTTGCTTGCCGAGGTGCTCACCGCCGCATCGCGCGATGGGTTGATCTCTGCCGCACACGACTTGAGCGAAGGCGGACTGATCCAGGCCGTTGTCGAAGCGGCGCTCGCGGGTGAAACCGGTTGTCGCATCATCATTCCCGAGAATTTCGAGTCAGGCGCAGGCCCCTTTACGTTTCTCTTTTCCGAGTCGGCAGGCCGCGTTCTCGTCGCCGTGCCGCGCACCGAGGAGAGCAGGTTCCGTTCGATGTGCGAGGCGCGCGGACTTCCTGCTACCCGCATCGGCGTTGCGGACCAAGGCAGCGACGCCGTCGAAGTGCAAGGTCAGTTCGCGATTTCCATCGAGGAGTTGCGCAGCACGTCGGAGGGCGTGCTTCCCGGGTTGTTCGGGTGAGTGTCCCGACCGAGAATCTCACCGGCGAATCGGTCGCCGAAACCGCACAGCGCCCACAGCGGCATCCGCTACTCGTATGGGCGTGGAGCATGGTGCATCTCGACTTCGTCGGGATCGCGTTCGGCGCGCTGTTCTTCTGCCTGTCGCTGACCCCCTCGCTGCTGCCGCGCGACTGGCTGTTTCAAGGGCTGATCGGGGGGCTCAACGGCGCGATCGGCTATGGAATCGGCGTGTTCCTCGCAAGAATGTTGCGCCGCTTCGTATTACGGCGCAGATCGTGGTGGCCGCCGCCGAAGCGAGTGCTCTATGCGCTGAAGGTGATCGTCGTCGTGGTTTCGGCCACAGCGAGTGTGCTGATGCTGATCCCGTCCGCGGCCTGGCAACGCCAGGTATCGGCGATCATGGGCATCGAAGGCCCGGACACCGTCGGCTATATGCGCACGTTGATTATCGCCGTTCTCGTCGGCGGTGTGTGCGTTGGGGTGGCGCGGGTGCTGTTGGACCTGATCAAGGCGATGGCCCGGTTCTTCATCCGGCGTTGGCATTTGAACGACGAAGTGGCGTTGTTCGTCGGCACCGCCATCGTGGTCGTGCTGCTCATCACGCTCATCAACGGTGTGCTGTATCGCGGTTTCATCGCCGGCGCGAGCCGGGTGTTTCAGCCGCAGAATGCCAGCACTCGTCCTGGGGTGGTGCAGCCGGTCGACCCCGAGCGCTCCGGCAGCCCGCAATCCTTTGCTTCGTGGGAATCGCTTGGCTACCAAGGGCGCAACTTCGTCGCTACCGGTCCAGACGCCGACGAGCTGACCGCGCTCAACGGCCGGCCGGCCAAGGAACCGATCCGCATCTATGCGGGTTTGGCGACCGCCGATTCCGAAGAGGGCCGGCTGGCTGTGCTGCTGAGCGAACTGCAACGTACCCGTGCATACGAACGCAAGGTGCTGGTGATCGTCCCGACCACCGGAACCGGTTGGGTCGATCCGGTCGCAGCGCGGTCGATCGAGTCGATGTACAACGGCGACACCGCACTTGTCGCGATGCAGTATTCCTATCTGCCGAGCTGGATTTCGTTTCTGGCCGACCAGCAACGGTCTTTGGATGCCGGCAGGGCGATGGTCGACGCGATTCAAGGGCAGTGGCTGCGCCGGCCTGCGGAGCAGAGGCCGAAGCTGCTGCTCTACGGCGAGAGCCTTGGGTCTATGGCTGGGCAGGGGGCATTCGGCTACCTTCCCGACATTGTCGAGAAGGGGTTTTCGTCGGTGCTGTGGGCGGGACCGCCCAATGCCAGCCCACTGTGGAGGGCGATCACCCAGCGGCGCGACCCCGGCACTCCGGAGGTGGAGCCGCGCTACGACAACGGCCGCACGGTGCGGTTCTCTGAAGCGGCGAGCCCCGCGGAGGTCGCCGACGACACCGCGGCGCCGTGGTCCGGCACGCGGGTGCTGTTCCTGCAGCATGCGTCTGATCCAGTGGTGTGGTGGTCGCCCGATCTGCTGTTCGAAAAGCCGGACTGGCTCAAGGAACGTCCGGGACGGGACCGCACCGCGTCCATGCGGTGGTATCCGATCGTGACGTTCTTGCAGGTCGGCTTCGACATGACGAATGCGTCCGCGATGCCCGCCGGCCACGGCCACAACTACAACGACACCCAGCTGGACGGCTGGGCGGCGGTGGCGGCACCGGAGGGCTGGACCCAAGCCGATACTGAGCGGATCCGACGCTCGCTGGAGAAGGTCATGTCGGCCAACGGGCCCGAATTCCAGTGAGGCGCAACGGATCTCGTAAGTTCAGGGCGTTGACGTTGGCGGCGGCGCTGGTTGGGTGGAGCTTCGTGGCGCCCAAGGTGCGATGGCATCCGGTACCGAACGCGGCGCTGGGAACAGGGCTCGCCGTGATCACCCGTGCTCCGTTGGGACTGCGGCCGCCCGCGCTCTGGCCAGGATTGCGGTATGGGGCGGCGGCAGCCGCGTCAGTGGGGCTCGGTGTTGCGGCGGCGACGGCGCTGCCGCGAGTGCGGGCAGAGATGTCCGAGCGGGAACTGCCAGAGGCGACGTGTCGCTGGCTGCTTTGGGCTATCCCGGTCGGAACGGTCTGGCCCGAGGAGCTCGCGTACCGCGCGGTGCTGGGGACCGCCGCGGAAGAGGCATTCGGTCCGACCGTTGGTCGGCTGGTGCAATCGGCGGCGTTCGGCTTGTGGCACATCGTCGATGCCCGCGTCACCAAGCAGCCGGTGCTTCGCACGGTGCTGGCCACTGGGGTGGCGGGCTGGGTGTTCGGCTGGCTGCACACACGGTCGGGCAGCCTGGCCGCGCCGATGCTGGCACACCTGGCGGTCAATGAGGCCGCCGGGGTCGCGGCCCTCGCGGTGCAGCGGTCAGTGCGAAGTGGGCCCAGCTCGCGGAAAGAAACCAGCCCCTACACGTCGCGGATATCCACCGTCAGCTGATGCGGTTCGCTGACCTGATCGTCGATGCCGAAGCTGATGATGCGCCGCGGCGTGACCCGGATGATCGCGGTCTCGAGCTCGTCACCGGCCGCGCCGTGCGACGGCGGAATCGCCGCTTGTTCGGCGGTGCCGCGGATTCGAGGCACCGTACCCCAACGTAGAACCTCAACTCTTGTTGATGTCAACGTCACGGGTTGATGGTGTACTCGCCGACCTGGCGGCCCCACACGTAGTCGACCAACAGCGGCTGGCCGAGCGTCAGATGGTTGTATGGCGCGATGCTGGCGCCGGTGTCCATCACCAGATACGGGGCGGGCCAGAGCTCGCGGGTGATCTTCTGCCAGCAGCCGGGTCGGCCCTCGGGCCCGCCGCGGGCGTTCACCCGCGGAAGGTTGTCTGGGTAGATGTACGGGTTGCCCGCGCCCGCGATGGTGCCCGACGACGACGCCAGCGAGTACCCGTTGCCGCCCAGTGCCGCGGCGGCTCGTGGCTGCACCTCCGAAAAGTTGTGGATCGTGCAGAAGATTTCGCCGCGGTAGTCGTCGAACAGCTTCGTGGTCGGTATCAGATCGGCTGCGCCGCGCACCAGATACGGCCCGCCGCGTTCGATGCTGTCGGCCGCACTGTCGGAGAAGCCGAGCGCGGCCATCAGTGCCTCGTCGACGTCGGCGCGGTGATCGTTGAAAGTTCTCGCGGTCCGCACCGCGTTCTCCAGCCCGGCCCACAGATCCGGCGACGCGCCGGCGTATACGTCGGCCAGGTCGGCTACCCGTCGATTGTCGTCGGCGATCTGGGGCATCTGCCCATTCAGATCGTCCAGGATCTGGTTGCCGTTGAGCAGCGAGTCGCCGAACCGGTCGCCGAGGCCCGTCAGCGCTTCGGCCGTCGCGGTCAGCGTCTGGTTCAACTTGATCGGATCCACCTGCTCGGCGATCGAGGTCACCGTTTCGAACAACGTGTTGAACTCGGTGGTGACCGCCGACGCGGCGATAGTGTCACCGTTCGAAATATGTTGTCGCGACGCGTCTTCCGGGGAGCTCAACGATATGTACTTGTTGCCGAACACCGTGGTGGCCCGGATCTCGGCGGCCACGTTGGCCGGGATGGACTCGAGATAGCGGGGATTGACTTCAAGGGAGAGCTCGGCCTTCTGCGTGCCGTGGTCATCGACCATGTCGATGCGCGAGACACGGCCGACCTCCACGCCGTTGTACGTCACCTTCGAGCCCGGCTCGACGACCAGGCCCGCCCGTGACGAGAGAATCGTCAGACGAGCCTTGTCTGTGAGGTCGCCGCGGAACTGTAGGTAAACGAATGCCACGGCGACCGCAGCCACCACCAGAAGGACCGCCCCTGCGACCTTGTACGGCGGATGGTGGCGGTCGACAAACACTTTGAGACAGTAAGGTATGGCCGCCCGCCGCAGTGCCGATCCCGCGAAGACACGCGCTGCCGTGTCCGTGGTCGTCGACTGGTTGCGCGACGACAGTCTGCCCGCGCCGGAGCGGGCGGAACTCGGAGATGCGGTGCGGCTCACCGCCCGTACGCTCGCTGCGATCGCACCGGGGTCCAGCGTCGAGGTTCGAATACCGCCATTTGTTGCGGTGCAATGCATTTCGGGCCCCGAGCACCGTCGCGGCAATCCACCCAACGTGGTGGAGGCCGATCCGCGAACCTGGCTGCTGCTGGCCACCGGCCTGCTGGCGGTCGCGGACGCCGCATCGAGCGGCATGCTGCAGCTGTCGGGCAATAGGGCAGCAGAGATCGCCGACTGGTTGCCCCTGGTTCGCCTGGCCGAATAGGAGGGCTGGCCGGGGGAATTGAGACGCCGGTTACGACTGTTGCCAACTGTGCGAGCGACATCACCGCTCGATTCCGTGATTAACCCGTGATGGCCGTAGACTGAACGCGTCACCCACCGCCCCTTTGGAGCAGCCCTATCGTGACCGTCGAGCAGACCGACCCCACCGATGCTCTTCGCCCAAGCGGCTCATCGGATGAACCTAGAGAAGAGTGCGGCGTATTCGGGGTCTGGGCCCCGGGCGAAGATGTGGCCAAGCTCACGTATTACGGCTTGTATGCGCTACAACACCGCGGGCAGGAAGCCGCAGGCATCGCCGTCGCCGACGGCTCACAGGTTCTGGTGTTCAAGGATCTGGGCCTGGTCAGTCAGGTGTTCGACGAGCAGACGCTCGCCGCGATGGAGGGCCACGTCGCGATCGGCCACTGCCGATATTCCACCACCGGTTCGACCACGTGGGAGAACGCCCAGCCGGTGTTCCGCAACACCGCCGCGGGCACCGGCGTCGCGCTCGGCCACAACGGCAATCTCGTCAACGCCACCGACCTCGCCACCCGCGCCCGTGAGGCGGGGCTGCTCGGCACGCGCGGCGCACCCAACGCGACTACCGACTCCGACATTCTGGGCGCGCTGCTCGCGCACGGCGCCGCCGATGCCACGCTGGAGCAGGCCGCGCTGGAGCTTCTGCCGACCGTGCGCGGCGCGTTCTGTGTGACGTTCATGGACGAGAACACCTTGTATGCGGCCCGCGACCCCCACGGCGTGCGGCCGTTGTCGTTGGGGCGTCTGGACCGCGGCTGGGTGGTGGCGTCGGAGACCGCTGCCCTCGACATCGTCGGCGCCTCGTTCGTCCGCGATATCGAACCGGGTGAGCTGCTGGCAATCGACGCCGATGGCGTGCGCTCGACCCGGTTCGCCAATCCCAATCCCAAGGGCTGTGTCTTCGAATACGTGTACCTGGCCCGCCCGGACAGCACCATCGCCGGCCGGTCCGTGCACAAGGCCCGCGTCGACATCGGCCGCAGGCTGGCCCAGGAGAAACCTGTCGAAGCGGACCTCGTGATCGGGGTGCCGGAGTCCGGCACCCCCGCGGCTGTCGGCTACGCACAGGAGTCCGGCATCGCCTACGGGCAGGGCCTGACGAAGAACGCCTACGTGGGACGGACCTTCATTCAGCCGTCACAGACCATCCGCCAGTTGGGCATTCGGCTCAAACTCAACCCGCTCAAAGAGGTCATCCGGGGCAAGCGGCTCATCGTCGTCGACGACTCGATCGTGCGCGGCAACACCCAGCGGGCGCTGGTTCGGATGCTGCGCGAGGCCGGTGCCGTCGAGGTGCACGTACGGATCGCCTCGCCGCCGGTGAAGTGGCCGTGTTTCTACGGCATCGATTTCGCCACGCCGGCCGAGCTGATCGCCAACGCGGTCGAGAACGAAGACGAAATGCTCGAAGCCGTCCGGCACGCCATCGGCGCCGACACGCTGGGCTACATCAGCCAGCAGGGCATGATCGCGGCAACCGAACAACCCGCCTCGCGGTTGTGCACCGCCTGCTTCGACGGTAAGTATCCGATCGAGTTGCCGGGCGAAACGGCCTTGGGCAAGAACGTCATTGAGCACATGCTGGCCACCGCTGCGCGCACCGGCGTTCCGGTTCAGTCCGACAACGACAACGTCTCGGCGCTACGCCGGCCTTAGGGCCCGCAGCCGGGGTCAGGTATGTCCACCGACAGTGGGGCGCCTGCCGGCTGGATGTAATCCACCCACAGCTTCACCGGTATAGGGCCCAGGTTGCGGCCGTTGTGCACGTGATCCGGCCCGCTGTCCTCGGTGACCGCGGCCCCGGTGTCCGAAACGATGTTCGTGCAGTCCGCCATGGTGCGGGTGAGGGTGCCTTCCCGGACGACGCCGAATACGCGGCCGTCGTGGTAGTGCCAGCCGGTGCTGCCGCCGGGCTGGATGGTGATCTCTCGGGTGATGTAGTCGATTCCGTTGACCGTGGCCTGCGAGATGGTGACCGCCTCGACGCCAACCTGTTGGGTGGCGAACGCCGTCGCAGACCCATAGATCGACAGCGGCACGGTAGCCGTGACGGCGAGCGCAAACCAGCGAACTGTTTTCATGGTCGGACACATTCTCACACCGCGGGCGCTCGTGCTGCGGATCGCCGCGCCAAATAGCGGTTACCCAGCCACGGCCAACGACGGTAGCCTTGCTCTCGATGACCGATCGCGCCGAACAACACGGCATCTCCTACGCGTCGGCCGGGGTCGATATCGAAGCCGGTGACCGCGCTGTCGAACTTCTAAAACCGCTGGCCAAAAAGGCCACCAGGCCCGAGGTGCTGGGCGGACTCGGCGGGTTCGCCGGGTTGTTCGCGCTGCGGGGCGGCTATCGCGAGCCACTGCTGGCCTCGTCGACGGACGGCGTGGGCACCAAACTGGCGGTGGCCCAGGCCATGGACAAACACGACACGGTCGGCATCGATCTGGTCGCAATGGTCGTCGACGACTTGGTGGTCTGCGGTGCCGAGCCGCTGTTCCTGCAGGACTACATCGCCATCGGCCGCACGGTGCCCGAACGGGTCAGCGAACTGGTCGACGGCATCGCCAACGGCTGTGTGATGGCCGGGTGCGCGCTGCTGGGCGGCGAGATCGCCGAACACCCCGGCCTGATGGCGCCGGATCACTATGACATCTCTGCCACCGGCGTCGGCGTGGTGGAGGCCGACGACGTGCTCGGACCGGACAGGGTCAAGCCGGGTGACGTCATCATCGCGATGGCTGCGACCGGACTGCATTCCAACGGCTACTCGCTGGCGCGCAAGGTGCTGCTGGAGATCGACCGAATGAACCTGGCCGGCCACGTCGAGGAGTTCGGCCGCACACTCGGCGAAGAGTTGCTCGAGCCCACCCGGATCTACGCCAAGGACTGCCTGGCGCTGGCAGCCGAGACTCAGGTCCGCACCTTCTGCCACGTCACCGGCGGCGGGTTGGCCGGCAACCTCGAGCGCGTGGTCCCACACGGCCTGCTCGCCGAAATCGACCGTGGCACTTGGACTCCCGCGCCGGTGTTCGGGATGATCGCGCAGCGCGGCCGGGTCGAGCGGGCCGAGATGGAGAAGACGTTCAACATGGGCGTCGGCATGGTGGCCGTCGTCGCACCCGAGGACACCGACCGCGCGCTAGCAGTGCTGACGGCGCGGCACCTGGACTGCTGGACCCTGGGCACCATCAAGAAGGGCGGCAAGGACGGTCCGCGTGCCGAACTCGTGGGCCAGCACCCGCGTTTCTAGAAAATTGCCGCCAGGCGCCAGGCGCCCAGCATCACGTCCGGACTAGCGCCGCCAGTCGCTCTCGTCCACCCACTCATCCTCGGCGACGTCGATGTCGTTCGGCTCAGGAGCGCCCGACAGCTCTTGCTGAAGCCGCTCGAAATCGGTCTGCGGTGAGCTGTATTTCAGCTCACGAGCAACCTTGGTCTGCTTTGCCTTCGCCCGGCCGCGGCCCATGGGGGGACCCCCTCGCGCAATAACGGAGCGGCCCAATTAGAAGGCGGCTCCGATCTGTGTGTGTTTATTGTCCTGCCAACACTTTACCGTGCCCGGCTTCTGTGCGCTGCCAGGCCCGTCCGGCGGGGCTGGGCCCACGCCGAAGGCAGGGGAGAGCGCAGCGACCCGGGGTCGACGTGAGCCTTAACGCGTTCGGCCGCGCAGCTGTTCCACCGCCAGCCGACCGGCACCGACGACATCGGCAGTTGGCATCGAGTCGGCATCGATAACCGCCGCGACCTCGCTTTCGCCGCCGGTGGTCAGGGCCGTATCCGCGGGCAGGCCGCGTTTGAGCAGCGCGAGCGCGATGGGGCCTTCATCGACGTGGTCGACGACGGTGCCCAGCCGGCCCACGGTGCGTCCGCCGGCCAGCACGGTATCGCCGGTAGCGGGCCGGTCCGTCGAGCCGTCGAGGTGCAAAAGCACCAGCATCCGGGGCGGTTTGCCCAGGTTATGCACCCGCGCAACGGTTTCCTGGCCGCGGTAGCAGCCCTTGTCCAGATGTACGGCCGTATCGATCCAGCCCACCTCGTGCGGGATGGTGCGCTCGTCGGTGTCGACGCCGAGTCTCGGTCGGAGTGCGGCCACCCGATGTGCTTCGTACGCCCAGACACCTGCGGGCCGCACTCCCGCCTCGACGAGTCGCCGACGCCAGTCGGCGGCTTGATCACGCGGTACGACGACGTCGAGTTCGATGCCCTGACCTGGCATGCGGCGGACGAAACCACCGTCAGGCAGGGCGACGGCCGTCGATTCGGCCGGTAGCGAATCCAGACCCAGCGTGTCGAGCACGCGCGTGTCGGAGAGCCGGGGTCCCAGCAGTGACAACACCGCAAGATCGGCGGGCTCGACGACCACGTCGGCCCAGAACACCATCTTGCGCAGATAGGCCAGCAGCGGCTCCCCACGCCACGGCTCGGTGTCGAGGACCGTGACGCTGTCGAGCTCGGTCTGGATCCAGTGATCTTCGACACGGCCCTGCCCGTCGAGGCTCAGATTCTGGGTGACCGTGCCGTCGGGCAGCTCGCTCACATGCTGGGACGAGAGGCTGTGCAGCCACGTCTTGCGGTCGTTGCCGGTCAACGCGATCGCGGCGCGGTGCGAACGATCGACCACGACGGCCGCGTCGGCCGCCGCGCGCTGTTCGCCCAGTGGGTCGCCGTAGTGCCAGACGGCGCCAGCGTCGGGACTCGTGTCGGGCGCGGGAACTGCTGACATATCTCTAACTCTACGGAGCTACGCTACTTGGCCATGGCGAGCCAACCCGGCGTTGTGGTGACGCTCGACGGCGAACTGCACGACCCGTCGGCGCCGCTGCTCTTCGCCGATGACTTGGCCGCGGTGCGTGGTGACGGCATCTTCGAGACGATGTTGGTCCGCGATGGCAGGCCATGTCTCCTGGAGTCGCACCTGGCGCGGCTCACCCAGTCCGCGCGCATGACCGATCTCCCGGCTCCGGACCTTCCGCGGTGGCGCGCGGCCGTCGCCGCGGGCGTAGAGCGCTGGTGCAGCGACGGCGGCGCCGAGGGGGTGCTTCGGCTGGTGTACAGCCGCGGTCGCGAAAGTGGCCCTCCGCCGACCGCTTTCGCGACGATCGGAGAGCTGCCGGCTCGGGTGGCCGACGCCCGTCTCAAGGGCGTGGCGGCGTTGACACTCGACCGTGGATTACCTGCCGACGGCGCCGCGGACATGCCGTGGCTGCTGGCGGGCGCGAAGACACTGTCCTACGCGGTGAACATGGCTGCGCTGCGGCACGCCGAACGCCACGGCGCGGGCGACGTCATCTTCGTCAGCCCCGATGGCTATGTGTTGGAGGGGCCGCGCTCGACGGTCGTGATAGCCACGGAGTCAGAGAACGGGGCCGGAAATTCCGCATTATTCACCCCGCCGCCGTGGTATCCGATCCTACGGGGCACGACGCAGCAGGCGCTTTTCGAGGTGGCCCGCAACAAGGGCTACGACTGCGACTACCGCGCCCTGCGACCCGCCGATCTCTTTGCTGCACAAGGAGTTTGGCTGGTCTCGAGCATCACACTCGGAGCGCGCGTGCACACCCTCGATGACAAATTGCTTCGGCCTGCGCCGTTGGCAGGCGAATTCGCCGAACTCGTCGACGCCGCGATCCTGAGTGATCGCTGACAGCACACGTAAATCGCTTGTCGCTGGCCATATCCGCCGGTACGGTCGTTCGTACACAGGGAAGGAGGTGGTCCGACAAATTGATTGACTTATGGACATGTGAGGTGGCTGCGAGCTAGCAGCGCCAGGGGAGTCACCCGCGCGCGCTGGCGAATTCCCCGCAGTCACCCGGCCCCCGAGCCTTCGGTCTGTCCAACCAGGAACATCGGCTCGGGGGCCGCCCCATGTCTTGGCCTAGTTCTGTGGCGGCGCGGGCACGCCGTTATCGGCGCCAAAGAGGTGCCGACTATCAGCAAGCTGGGCGGTGCTTATGGAGGTTCGCTGTGCCGGTGCTGGCGCGAGTTAGCCACGTGCGCAATGATGCGGGCCATGCGCAATGTGTGGAAGTTCGCCACGATGATGGCTACGACCACAGCGGTGGCAATCACCGCCTGCGCGCCGATCTCCGACAAGACCGCGACGGCCACTTCCGAAGTCTGCTCGAAGGACGCGCTGGCCACGTTGTACTCGGGCATCTTCACCTTCGGCACCGACCAGCCCGTTTACCCGCCCTGGTACATGGGTGACAATCCCGGCAGCGGCGAAGGCTTCGAAGCTGCGCTCGCGTATGCCGTCGCGGGCAAGATGAACTACACCCGAGACGACGTTCGCTGGGTGCGCGTGCCATTCAACGCGGCGCTCGCACCCGGCCCAAAGTCTTTCGACGCCAACCTTTCTGAGTTTTCGATCACCGATCAGCGCAAGGCCGCTGTCGACTTCTCCTCGCCCTACCTGGACGTGACGCAGGCCGTGGTCACGGTCAAGTCATCACCCGCGGCGGGCGTCAAGACCCTCGACGGGCTGAGGGCGCTGCGGCTCGGCGTACAAGTCGGCACCACGAGTTATACGGCCGCCACGTCCGTGGACGGCAGCAAGCCGGTCGAGGTCTACAACACCAACGGCGACGCGAAGATGGCGCTGACCAACGGCGAGATCGACGCGTTGGTGGCTGACCTGCCGACCGCGTTCGCTGTCGCCAACGAGCTGCGCAACGGGCTCATGGTCGGTCAATTGCCCAACGAGTCGGGCGATGTCGAGCAGTTCGGCGTCGTCCTCGACAAGAACAGCTCGCTGACGCGGTGCGTGTCATGGGCCGTCGACGCACTGCGCCAGGACGGAACACTGGCCCACCTGCAGCACGAGTGGTTGGCCGGCGCCGGCAAGGCGCCGATACTGGCTTAGCTCGACGGCCCCGGTGCCAGCGATGAGCAGGCCTGCATGGCCTGATGCCAGGTCCCCGCGTCGACTCCGGGCGGTGGCGCGACCGCGGGTCCAGGCGCGGCGGGCACACCGTGCTCACTCAGGCAATGCGCAAGGGCGCCATGACCGGTCGGAGCGACGGAGGTCGACGACTGCTGCGGCGCCGGTGTGGGCGACGAGCACGCGCCGAGGACGGCCGCCGCGGCGATGCCCGCGGCCACCCGTATCGCCCGCACTAGCCGACGAACCTCGACAGCCGCGCAGACAGGTGCGGCACCAGCCCGCCGTCGGCGTCGACCCGCTCCTCGACGTAGGCCAGATCGCCGCCCTCGACAATGCCGTAGAGGCGCTTGGCCCCGCCGACCAGCATTCCGGACTTGCTCCGCGCCAACGCATCGGTGACGAGCTCCCACGACGACTGAGTGAGGGGCCGGCCGTAGAACAGCTCGATGTAGCCCGCGGAGTGCGCCAGCAGCAGTTCGATCGACTGCGATTCAGCGGGATCGGCGGGATCGTTCACGAAGCGCCAGAAGCCGGATTCACGCAGCGTCGCCTCGTCGTACTCACCCGTTTCCGTCAGCCGCCAACTGCGCGCCTCCCAGATCAGGTAGTCGCCGCCGTCGTGTGAGACGACGATCTGCTGGCCGAACCGGTAGTCGCCGTGCGGTCCGCGGCCCTCGCCCTCGCCGCGCCACACACCGACCAGGGGAAGCAGCGCCAGCAGCGCGTCGTTGAGGTTCGCGCCTTCACGCAGATTGGCGGTATCGGCAGGCAGCGGCAGGTCGGAGAAGACCGGGATGTTGCGCGCCGCCGTCGTTTTAGCTCGTTCGGCCGCCGCGGCTACCGCCTCGTCACCCGAGGTCACGACTCGTCGGTCATGAGGCGATACAGCGCGTACAGCGCGAACCACGTGATGAGCACGACAGCCGCGACGAGCATGATCTCGAAGAACAGCACCACGCTGATCAGTCTAATTTGGTGACGGCGATCACGGCTGCCCGGGTGACCCCGGCGAGGCGTCGGTGCTCGCCGGGGATCGTGCCGTCAGGCGACCTTGACGTCGACTTCGTGGATGCCCGCGCCCGACGGGGCGACGCTGGCGTCGCCATTGCCCGCGGGGGACAGCGCGCGAAGCGTCCAGGTGCCCGGTGCCGCGAAGAACCGGAAGTCACCGGTTGCCGACGCGACGACCTCGGCGGTGAACTCGTCAGAGGCGTCCAGCAGGCGCACGAACGCCCCGCCGACCGCCTGACCCGAGCCGTCGACAACCCGGCCGGTGATCACCGTTTCCTTCTCGAGGTCGACGCTGGCGGGCAACGTCAGGCCTTGCTTCGGTGCAGAGCACATATCAACTTCCCAACTCGATCGGGACTCCCACCAGGGAGCCGTATTCGGTCCAACTTCCGTCATAGTTCTTGACGTTCTTGTGTCCCAACAGTTCCTGCAGCACGAACCAGGTGTGCGACGAGCGCTCACCGATCCGGCAGTACGCGATGGTTTCCTTCTGCCCATCCAGCCCCGCCTCGGCGTAGAGCTTGGCCAGGTCCTCGTCGGACTTGAAGGTCCCGTCCTCGTTGGCAGCCTTGCTCCAGGGAACGTTGATCGCGCTGGGGATATGCCCTGCACGCTGGCTCTGCTCCTGCGGCAGATGCGCGGGCGCGAGGATCTTGCCCGAGAACTCGTCGGGGGAGCGCACGTCGACCAGGTTCTTGGCGCTGATCGCCGCGATGACCTCGTCGCGGAACGCCCGGATGCTGTTGTCCGGGTCCTTGGCGGTGTAGCTGGTCTCCGGCCGCTTGACCGCGTCGGTGGACAGCGGGCGCCCGTCGAGCTCCCACTTCTTGCGACCGCCGTCGAGCAGCTTGACCTTGTCGTGCCCGTACAGCTTGAAATACCAGTACGCGTATGCGGCGAACCAGTTGTTGTTGCCGCCGTAGAGGATCACGGTGTCGTCATTGGAGATACCGCGATCGCTGAGCAGCTTGGAGAACTGCTGGGCGTCGACGAAGTCGCGCTTGACCTGGTCCTGCAGGTCGGCCTTCCAATCGAGCTTGATGGCGCCCTCGATGTGGCCGCCGTCGTAGGCGCTGGTGTCCTCGTCGACCTCGACGAAGACAGTGTTCGGCGCGGTGAGATTGCTCTCGGCCCAGTCTGTGCTGACCAGGACGTCGGAGCGTGCCATGGACGAAATCCTTTCGGTTGCTTACTATTTGAGCGTTTATGCGGGGGACGGTGCACGGCGAAACCGCGCGACGAGCGGATAGATCTGGCAGCCAAGGCAGATGCCGAAGGCCGCGTTGAGAAATGCCGCCACAAGCGCAAAGCCTGTCGCGATCAAGCCGAGAAGTGATACGCCCGTGGCGAACCCGGCGGTGCCCACGACGGCGAACACGAAGCCGACGAGCTGGGCGAATTTCAGCGGCGGAACCGGTTCACGCTCGGTGACCGGGCTCAGCCGCGGCGCGATCAACTTGGCGAACACCTGGCCGTACGGGTGACTGCGCGGGCCGAACGCCGCACCGATTGCGAATACCACGGCCTGCGCGCCGAGGATCTCCGCCGCTGCGATCGGGCTGACAGCCGAAACCGCCAATGTCAGCACCAGCACGGCCGTCGTCACCCAGGCGGTGAACCTGGGGCCACGAACGTCCACCTGGGCGGTATTGGTGTTTGTCGACATACAGTCACACTCCTGTTGTGTTGGAAGGGCTGGTTGAGAGCAGGCCGGTACGGCTGCTCCGAGCGAGCGCGCTTAGACCGCGCGGCTGCGCTCAGCAGCTACAACAACAACAGCAAGAACCCGCGACGCGGCACAGATCGACTGCGCGGCGCTTGGTGAGCATTGGCTCGAGGCGGGACACGCCCGACAGCTTACCCAATGACAGGCCGTTCAAGCCAACAGCCGTTCGACCGCTGATCGCAGGTCAGCGGCCTTCGGCACGCCCGTCGTGCGATACCGCGGCCGTCCGTCAGCGTCGAAAATCAACGTCGTCGGCAGCGACATCACCGAAAGCCGTCGGGCTGCTTCGGGATTGGCGTCCATGTCGATCTCGATATGGGCAACGCCGCCAAGCTCGTCGCACACCTGCTCCACCACTTTCCGCACGGCAGCGCACGGCCCGCACCACACCGCACTGAAGTGCACGACGGTCGGTCCGGTTGACGACAAGCCCAGGTCGGAGGTGTCGACGTTGCTTGCTTCGGTGGCGGCTCTGAGCATCCCGGCTCGCAGCGTGAGTAGCCGGCCGATCACCAAGGCCACGCCGAACGCCGCGATCAGTACCGCGACGACGAGGACCCATGAAGAGTTCACGACAACCTGAACCGATCGAGCGCGACGGTTAGTCCCTCGGTGATGCCTTCGATGATGATGTCGGAGCCGCGCGCCCCCTCGCTGGTCGGCCGCACGCCGAACGGCAGCTTCTGGCCCGGCAGGCTGGTCGAAAAGGCGGCGAGCACCGCGGGCAGCTTGTCGTCGGGAACCTCCTGGTCAGCGGTGCCCGCTCCGGTCAGCACGCCCGTGGCGGTGAGGATCAGCGTGGTCTGATCCGGCCCGGCGATCGACAGGTCGACGGCAATGCTGACCTTCTTGTCGTAATCGGCTTTGCGCGGGGTCCCGGTGAAGACCAGCCCGCGATTGCTGGAGATGCCCGACTCCGTGGTTCCGCCGGTGGAATCGTTGGTCTCGCGCGACGGCGCCTCCACCAGAAGATCCGGAATTCCCATGAACCGGCCCACATGCGTGGAGTCGATGATGATGCGGCTTTCCACCTTGCTGACGGGCAGCCTGGCGTCCGGCCCGATCAGCCAGGAGGTATCAGTGAGGTCGACCGAATGCAGGGTCGCCTCAAGGCCGACCTTGCCGACGACGGGGTGATCAACGCCACTGGTCTTGATCTCGATCTCGTTGTAATGGTGGCGCAGAGCCTGCGTGGTGAATGGAAACCCGAGGATGCTGACCCACGGGTCGAAGGGCAGGCTTGCCGCGGTACGCATGCTCCTGGCCAGCCGGTATTCGGCGTAGATAGCCGCGCCGAAGTCGGCAGCGACGGCGGCCACCACGACCGTCGTCACGGTCGCGATCACCCCGATCAGCAGCTTTCGCACCCGCACATTCTGGCCCACGGCCGACGCTTCCCCCGCTCGGCGCGGCTAACGAGCAGGTAGCGCGCTATCGTTATGTGACTGTCGGCCGGGTAACGGCCATGTGTCAGGCATGAATCTGGGAAGTCACCACCGACATCGTTGTCCAGGCGAGGTCCCTATGGCTGTTGGAGGGCCAGTTGGATCTATTGCTACTGACCGTCGACCCACATCCGGAATCGGTGCTGCCCTCGTTGTCGCTGCTTGCCCATAACGTGCGAACGGCGCCGACCGAGGTTTCCTCTCTATTGGAGGCCGGCACAGCGGATGTGGCGATCGTCGACGCGCGCACTGATCTGGCCGCCGCACGCGGTCTCTGTCGACTGCTGGGCACGACCGGGACATCGGTGCCCGTGGTGGCCGTCGTCAACGAAGGCGGCCTGGTGGCCGTCAACGTCGAGTGGGGACTCGATGAAATTCTGTTGCCGAGCACCGGGCCGGCCGAGATCGACGCCCGGCTGCGGCTACTGGTAGGCCGTCGCGGTGGCGTGGCCAATCAGGAGAACGTCGGCAAGATCAGCCTGGGTGAGCTCGTCATCGACGAAGGCACCTACACCGCGCGGCTGCGTGGACGCCCGCTCGACCTGACTTATAAGGAATTCGAACTCCTGAAGTATCTGGCCCAGCATGCGGGGCGGGTGTTCACCCGCGCGCAGTTGCTGCAGGAGGTGTGGGGTTACGACTTCTTCGGCGGCACCCGCACCGTCGATGTGCATGTGCGTCGCCTGCGCGCCAAGCTCGGCCCCGAGTACGAATCGCTGATCGGCACGGTCCGCAACGTCGGCTACAAGGCGGTTCGGCCCGCGCGTGGCCGGCCGCCGGCACCGGGCGCCGATATGTCCGACGACTTGGTCGACGACGCAGGCGGCTACGACGCGCCCGACAGCCTGTCCGACGCGCTGGTTGACCCGCTGCGCAGTCAGTGACCTCGATCGGCTGGCGCGCGGGCCTGTCCGATGACGAACAGGGCAAGATCCGCGAGCTGATCGCTGCGGCGAAACAAGCGGACAGCGTCGCGCCCGTGGGGGATCAGGTGCTGCGAGAGCTCGCGCATGACCGCACCCGGCACCTGCTCGCCGTCGACGGGGACGATGTCAGCGGCTACTTGAACCTGACCGAGGCGCCCGCGATGGCTGAGCTCGTCGTGCATCCGGAGGCGCGGCGCCGCGGCATCGGATCGGCGATGGCCAGTACCGCGTTATCGGAGGGCGGGCACGACGCCCGGATCTGGGCGCACGGCAACCTCGAACCCGCGCGCGCGACGGCGGCTGCGCTGGGCCTGGTCGTGGTGCGTGAACTGTTGCAGATGCGGCGGCCGCTCACCGACCTTCCGGTGATCACGGTTCCCGACGGCGTACGCATCGACACCTACTCCGGTCCGGCCGACGACGCCGAGTTGTTGCGGGTCAACAACGCCGCGTTCGAGTGGCATCCCGAGCAGAGTGGTTGGACGGACGACGACATCGCTGAACGTCGCGGCGAGCCGTGGTTCGACCCTTCCGGATTGTTCATGGCCGTCGACGACCAGACCGGCAAGCTGCTGGGGTTTCACTGGACGAAGGTGCACTCCGGCAATCTGGGTGAGGTCTATATCGTCGGTGTTGATCCGGCCGCTCAGGGCCGCGGGCTGGGCGGGACGCTGACGCTGATCGGCCTGCATCATCTCGCTGAGCGGTTGTCGGAAAGTCATCAGCCGGCGGTGATTCTTTACGTCGAGGCGGATAACTCGGCGGCCGTAAAGACTTACCAGAGACTGGGTTTCGAGATCTCATCCGTCGACGCGGCCTACTCGGCCAGGGTTGCGGATTAGAGCTGTTCACCTTCGCGCGCACCGGTCGTGAGTAGAAAGCAACCGGTGACCCGCGACCACGTCGATTGCGCTATTTGCTCCCGCTCGAATTGCGGCGGCACGCCTCGGGCTTGCGGTTCATCCTGCGTTCATCTTCGGGCCGTTGTGGGTTCACTGTGAACTTCTAGGTTCTGAGCGAGCAGCTACCCGATCTGCTCGGCGGAACGTGATTCCGTCGCTCGGCCTGACCTGGTGGCGGCGACGCGCCGTTGCCCTGACACTTCAAAAGGAGCTACGTGAAGCTCAACCGAACTGGTGCCGCACTGAGCCTGATGGCCACCGGTGCCCTCCTGTTGTCGGCCTGTGGCAGCGACAACAACGCCTCGCCCAGCGGTTCGACCGCTTCGTCTGGCGCTTCGTCGGCGTCGAAGGCCGATTGCGGCGGCAAGAAGACGTTGAAGGCCAGCGGCTCCAGCGCGCAGGCCAACGCGATGACTCGCTTCGTCAACGCCTATGAGCAGGCATGCAATGGGTACACGCTGAACTACACCTCCAACGGTTCTGGTGCCGGCGTGAGCGAATTCGTCGGCAACCAAACCGACTTCGGTGGTTCCGACTCACCGCTGAACAAGGACAAGGGCGAATACGACAAGGCGAAGCAGCGCTGCGGTTCGGACGCATGGAACCTGCCGGTGGTGTTCGGTCCCATCGCCGTCACCTACAACGTGCCCGGCGTTACCTCGCTGGTGCTCGATGGCCCGACGGCCGCCAAGATCTTCAACGGCGCGATCACCACCTGGAACGATCCCGCCATCGCGGCGCTGAACAGCGGCGCCTCGCTGCCCGCTGACCCGATTCACGTTGTTTTCCGCAGCGATGAGTCCGGAACTACGGACAACTTCCAGAAGTACCTCGACGCCGCTTCCGACGGTGCCTGGGGCAAGGGAGCCGGCAAGGCCTTCGCTGGTGGTGTAGGTGAAGGTGCGAAGGGCAACGAGGGAACCTCGGCGGCCATCAAGAACACGCCGGGCGCCATCACCTACAACGAGTGGTCGTTCGCCAAGGCGCAGGGCCTGTCCACCGCCAAGATTGTCACCTCGGCCGGCCCGGACCCCGTCGACATCAGCACCGAGACCGTTGGAAAGACCATCGCCGGAGCGACGGTGAAGGGCCAGGGCAACGACCTGGTGCTGGACACCAAGACGTTCTACAAGCCCGCTACGGCCGGCTCGTATCCAATCGTGTTGGCGACCTACGAAATCGTGTGCTCGAAGTACTCGGACGCCGATACCGGCAAAGCGGTGAAGGCGTTCCTGCAGTCCACGATCGGCGCCGGTCAAGACGGGCTGGCCGACAACGGATACGTTCCGGTGCCGGCCGACTTCAAGACGAAGTTGTCCACCGCCATCAACGCCATCGCTTGATTCGAGTTCCCCATGGCCCTACATCCCGATGTGTCGGGCTCCCAGCGGGTGCCGCCAAGTGCGGCGGCACCCGCGACGGGGGAGACTTCGCTTATGCCTGACCAACTAGAGGTCAAGAAACCGCCCAGTGCCATCCGCGCGGGGAGCGGGAGGTTAGGGGACAAGTTATTCCACGCGATCGCCGTCGCGGCCGGGGCCACGATCGTCATCGCGATCGCATTGATCGCGATCTTCCTGCTGATCCGCGCCATACCGTCGCTGGCTGTTAACCACGCGAATTTCTTCACCAGTACGGAGTTCAACACCTCGGACGCCGCCAATCTGGCGTTCGGCATCCGTGATCTGTTCATGGTCACCGTGCTCACTTCGGTGTTCGCCCTCTTGCTGGCAGTTCCAGTGGCCATCGGCATCGCGCTGTTTCTCACCCACTACGCGCCGAAGCGGCTGTCGCGGCCGCTCAGCGTGATGGTGGATCTCCTCGCTGCGGTGCCGTCAATCATCTTCGGTCTGTGGGGCATCTTCGTACTCGCCCCGAAACTGCGACCGGTCGCGGAATTCCTCAACGAGAACCTGGGATGGCTGTTTCTCTTCAAGGAGGGGAACGTCTCACTCGCCGGCGGCGGAACCATCTTCACCGCCGGAATCGTGCTCGCCGCGATGATCCTTCCGATCATCACGTCGGTCACTCGGGAAGTGTTCCGGCAGACTCCGCTCGCACACATCGAGGCAGCGCAAGCGCTCGGCGCCACGAAGTGGGAAGTGGTCAGGATGACGGTGCTGCCTTATGGCCGCAGCGGTATCGTCGCGGCCTCGATGCTGGGATTGGGTCGCGCGCTCGGCGAGACGGTGGCTGTCCTGATCATTCTGCGTTCGGCCGCTCACCCGGGCCAGTGGTCGCTATTTGACGGTGGCTACACGTTTGCATCCAAAATCGCCTCCGCGGCAGCGGAATTCAGCGCACCGCTACCAACCGGCGCCTACATCGCGGCCGGATTCGTGTTGTTCGCATTGACGTTCATCGTCAATGCAACCGCGCGCGCCATCGCCGGAGGAAGGGTTAACGGATGACGACCGCCGCATTGGACCAACCGGTCAAGGGGCCGACATTCCATCCCGTTGGCGTTGGTCGACGTATCAAGAACAACATCGCCACGACATTGTTCGTGTCGGCCTTCGGGGTCGCACTGGTCCCACTGATCTGGGTCCTGTACATCGTGATTCAGAAGGGCTGGCAGGGCGTAACCAAATCCGGATGGTGGACTCGGTCTCTGCAAGGCGTGCTACCCGAGCAGTTCACGGGCGGGATCTACCACGCGCTGTACGGGACACTGGTTCAGGCGGGCATCGCCGCAGTGCTCGCCGTCCCGCTCGGGTTGATGGCCGCCATTTACCTCGTGGAGTACGGCCGCGGTCCACTCGCGAAGGTGACCACATTCATGGTCGATGTGCTCGCCGGGGTGCCGTCCATCGTCGCGGCCTTGTTCATCTTCGCCCTCTGGATCGCTACGCTCGGGTTCCCGCAGAGCGCACTTGCGGTCTCCCTCGCACTGGTGTTGCTGATGCTGCCGGTGGTCGTCCGGTCTACCGAGGAAATGCTCAAGCTCGTACCCGACGAGCTACGAGAAGCCAGCTTCGCCTTGGGTATTCCGAAATGGAAGACGATTTCCCGCGTCGTGGTCCCGACCGCACTGCCCGGCATCATCAGCGGCATTCTGCTCTCCATCGCCCGCGTGATCGGCGAGACAGCGCCGGTGCTGGTCCTGGTCGGCTATGCCCGGTCGATCAATTTCGACGTGTTCGACGGCAACATGGCCTCGCTGCCACTGTTGATCTACACCGAACTGATCAACCCGCAACCCGCCGGACAGATGCGTGTCTGGGGCGCGGCCCTCACCCTCATCATCGTGGTGGGCATTCTCATGCTGCTTGCCGCGGTGGCAACGCGTCTCCTTACTCGTAAACGCTGATACCGACAGGACTCTGGCATGGCCAAACGCATTGACCTCAAAGACGTCAACATCTATTACGGCTCGTTTCACGCGGTGGGCGACGTAGCACTTGCCGTTCCACCGCGTAGCGTCACGGCCTTCATCGGGCCTTCGGGCTGTGGCAAGTCGACGGTGCTGCGTTCGCTGAACCGCATGCACGAGGTCACGCCCGGCGCCCGCGTCGAGGGCTCTGTCCTGCTCGACGGCGAAGACATCTACGGTTCCGGCGTGGACCCGGTGGGTGTGCGCAAGACCATCGGCATGGTGTTTCAACGGCCAAACCCCTTCCCCACCATGTCGATTCGCGACAACGTGGTCGCTGGACTGAAGTTGCAGGGAATACGCAGCGGCAAGGCCCTCGACGAGGTGGCCGAGCGCTCGTTGCGCGGTGCAAACCTGTGGAATGAGGTGAAGGACCGGCTGGACAAGCCCGGCGGGGGGCTGTCCGGTGGTCAGCAGCAGCGGCTGTGCATTGCCCGTGCGATCGCCGTACAGCCCGACGTGTTGCTGATGGACGAGCCGTGTTCGGCACTCGATCCGATCTCTACGCTGGCGATCGAGGACCTGATCGCCGAACTCAAATCGGACTACACCATAGTGATCGTCACGCACAACATGCAGCAGGCCGCGCGTGTCAGTGATCAGACCGCATTCTTCAACCTCGAGGCCACCGGCAAGCCTGGCCGGCTGGTCGAGATCGACGACACGGAAAAGATGTTCTCCAACCCCGGCCAGAAAGCCACGGAGGACTACATTTCCGGACGCTTCGGCTAGCCCCCGATCGATACACGGTTCTCACGGAGGGTACGGCGACAGCATAAGGGAAGGGCGGGCGGCGGGATTTGACCATCGAGGTGCGGCGCGCGGACACGGCAACGGGTCCAGACGAGCATCGCGCGGCAGGTCTGGCGGCGCGGCGCAGCTTGGTGCTTGCTGAAGGCGATTCGTCCGTTGCGTCCCAGTTGATGGACGCCGCCGCCCAGATCGCGATCGACACGACATGGTGCCGCGACGGAGCCGAAGCACTGCTGACCGTTGGTGCCGAGACGCCGGATGTGCTGGTCATCGGCGCCCACACCGATATTGTCGATGCCGCCACCATCACCGCGGCGGTGCGTAGCCGGTCAGATCTGCCTATTCTCGTCGGTGCGGCGCCGGGCGAAGACGATCTGGCGCAGCGGGCCTTGGCTGCCGGGGCGTCCGCGGTCATTGCACGGCCCTACGACATCACCGCTATCGCCCCGTTCGCGATCAGCGCCAATGGCGACGGCCGCGGTGAACCCGACGTGCTCACCGCCGGTCCTATCCACGTCGACCGCCGCGGGTACGAAACCCGGGTACACGGTCGCGACGTCCAACTCACGCAGCGAGAACTCGAGCTTCTGGCATTTCTCATCGAGCAACGCGGCAAGGTCGCGAGCCGAGAAGAGATCAGCCGCGCGGTATGGGGCCGGCCGGCGGAGACGAATACCGTTGCCGTTCATGTGAAAAGGCTCCGCGAAAAGCTCGGAATCGACCCCGAGCATGGTGAGTTCATCCGGACCATTCGCGGTGTCGGCTACCGGCTCGCACCATCGGTCTGCGCCTGACACCTCGGCGCGGGCACACGGTGCTGACGCCGATCCTGCTCACCGGGCATACTGCTGTCGATGGCGAAGCGTTTGGAGATCAAAGACGTCAACATCTACTACGGCTCGTTCCATGCCGTGGCCGATGTCTCGCTCACGGTGCCTCCCCGCGGTGTGACTGCCTTCATCGGACCGTCGGGCTGCGGCAAGTCGACCTTGCTGCGCTCGCTGAACCGTATGCACGAGGTGGTCCCGGGTGCCCGCGTCGAGGGCTCCGTGCAGCTCGACGGCGAGGACATTTATGGTTCGCGGGTGGACCCGGTGGGCGTAAGGCGCACGATCGGCATGGTGTTCCAGCGGCCAAATCCGTTCCCCACCATGTCGATTCGTGACAACGTCGTAGCCGGTCTGAAACTGCAGGGTTTGCGTGGCCGCAAGACGTTGGACGAGGTCGCGGAGCGCTCGCTCAAGGGTGCGAACCTGTGGAATGAGGTCAGGGACCGGCTGGACAAGCCCGGTGGCAGCCTATCCGGCGGTCAGCAGCAACGACTCTGCATCGCGCGCGCGATCGCCGTTCAGCCGGATGTGTTGTTGATGGACGAGCCGTGCTCGGCGCTGGACCCGATCTCGACGTTGGCGATCGAGGATCTGATCGCCGAGCTCAAACAGGACTACACCATCGTGATCGTCACTCACAACATGCAGCAGGCCGCTCGCGTCAGCGATCAGACGGCGTTCTTCAACCTCGAGGCCACCGGCAAGCCGGGCCGCCTGATCGAGATCGACGACACTGAAAAGATCTTCTCCAATCCGACCGAGAAGGCCACCGAGGATTACATCTCCGGCCGCTTCGGCTGAGTTTTCCTGCGCGAGCAGACGCAAAGTGCCCTAAACGGTCGGCGTGTCGGGGACTTTTGCGTCTGTTCGCGCCAGTTAGGGAATAGTCGGCTCGCTGGTCCGGTCGTAACTCCCATGAGCAAAGCAGTGCAATTCGATCAGTACGGCGATGTTGACGTCCTTGCGGTGCGCGACGTCGAAAAGCCCGTGCCGGCCTCAGGCGAGGTGCTCGTCGTGGTCAAGGCAGTTGGAATCAATCCCGGTGAGGCCATGATTCGCCGCGGCGCGCTTCACGACCGGTGGCCGGCCACCTTCCCGTCCGGACAAGGCAGCGATCTGGCGGGCGTGGTCGCGGAGGTCGGCTCTGGCGTAGACGCATTCGCGGTTGGCGACGAGGTGCTCGGCTTCACCGACCAACGCACCAGCCAGGCCGAGTTCGTCACTGTGCCCGCCGATCAGCTCACCGCCAAACCCGACGCGGTGCCGTGGGA
>NZ_DATENY010000071.1:0-4981 GCF_035274705.1 Mycobacterium sp.
ACCGCTTCGATACGGGTCGGCACGTACGGCGCGGGCAGCGGGAGGCGCAGTAGGCGGTTCACCCGGTCATCGCGGCCGGCCCGCAGCGCGGCCACCGCCTCGGGCTCGTGCCGGGCCGCGTTTGCCATAATGCCGATGATCAAAAGTGTTGTCGCCGTTGATGTTCCACCAGCCGATATCAGCGGCAGCTGCAGACCGGTGACCGGAAGCAGACCGACGACGTAGCCGACGTTGATGAACACCTGGCCCATGACCCACAGAGTCGCGGTGGCGGTCAGCAGCCGCAAGAAGGGGTCGGCCGAACGCCGCGCGATGCGCATGCCCGTATAGGCGAACAGCCCGAACAGGATCAACATGCCGATCGCGCCGACGAAGCCGAGTTCCTCACCGATGATCGCGAAGATGAAGTCGTTGTGGGCGTTGGGCAGATAGTTCCACTTGGCGGTGCCCTGCCCAAGCCCGTCGCCGAACACGCCGCCGTTGGCCAGCGCGAACTTGGCCTGGCGGGCCTGATAGCCCGAGCCTTGGGCGTCCGCGCCGGGATTGAGCCAGGACTGCACGCGGTCCGACCGATAGCCCTCGGACACCGCCAGCACGGCCGCCGACACCATGACCGCCAGCAGTGAGCTGGCGAACACCCGCAGCGGCAGGCCGGCGTACCACAGCAGGCCGAGCAGGATGATGCCCAGCGACACTGTCTGCCCGAGGTCGGGCTGCGCGACGATCAACGCCAGCGCGACAACGGCGGCCGGCACTAGCGGGATCAACATCTCACGCAGCGACGCCCGCTCGAGCCGACGCGCGGCCAGCAGGTGCGCACCCCAGATCGCGAACGCGATCTTCGCCAGTTCCGAGGGTTGCATGGAGAATCCCGCGATCACGAACCAGCCGCGGGATCCGTTGGCTTCCTTGCCGATTCCGGGAATCAATACCAGGACCAGCATCACGATCGTGAGCGCGAAACCGGTGAAGGCCAGGCTGCGCATCAGCTGCACCGGCATCCGTAGCGCGACGTAGAACACCGTCAGCCCGACGATCGTCCACAGCACCTGCCTGCCGAAGATCGCCCACGGGGAACCGTCCTCGTCATACGAATGCACACCCGAGGCGGACAGCACCATGATCAGCCCCAGCGTGACCAGCAGCGCCGTGATGGCGATGATGAGGTGAAACGACGTCATCGGCCGGCCCAGCCATGCGCCGAACCGGGTGCGTGGGCCGCGGTTCTCGGCGGTCTGGTCGGCGCTGGGCGTGGCATCCCCGGCCGCACTGGTTCTCCGGTGTCGTAACCGGGTCAGGATGTTGCTCACGGGTCTACCGGGTCGCGGCGTGCACGGCCGAGGCGAATGCATCGCCGCGATGGCCGTAGCCGCTGAACTGGTCGAAGGACGCGCCGGCCGGAGCCAGCAGCACGGTGTCGCCCGGGCTGGACAGGTCGCGCGCGGCCTCGACGACGGCCGTCATCACCGCGTCACCGACGGAGCCCACGGGCGGATCGATCACTCGAGTCACACTCGCCTCAGTTTTCCCAAACACCCCAGAATCCTCCCCCGTCACAACCTCGACGACGGGGACATCCGGGGCGTGTCGCGATAACGCATCGCGCACCAGCGCCCGGTCGCGGCCAATCAGCACGGCTCCCACCAGGCGATTTGCGATCGCGGTGACCATTTCGGCAACCGAAGCGCCCTTGAGCAGGCCCCCGGCGATCCACACCACACGCGGGTAGGCAGCGATCGATGCCTGCGCTGCATGAGGGTTGGTGGCCTTGGAGTCGTCGACGTACGTCACGCCGTCTACGACAGCCACCACCTCGGCTCGGTGCCTGCCCACCTGAAACGTGGCGAGCGCTTCGGCGATCGCCTCGGGTGGCGCGCCAGCCGCACGGGCCAGCGCGGCCGCGGCCAGCGCGTCGAGTACCCCGACGGGACCTGCAACCGGGATCGTCGCCGTCTGGGCCAGCGCCAGGTCGTTTGCGAACGCGTTGTCGACCAGCATGCCGTCGCGCACGCCGAGCTCGCCGGCTTCCGGCCCGCCGAGCCGGAAGCCGACTCGTACCGGCGCGGCCGCCGTCTGCAGCAGCCCGGCCGCGATCGCGTCGTCTAGCCCGGCGACGGCCACCCGGCCGTCGAGCACGCGGGCCTTGTCGCGGGCGTAGGCCTCCATCGAGCCATGCCAATCGAGGTGATCCTCGGCGACGTTGAGCACCACACCGGCATCGGGACGCAACGACGGCGCCCAGTGCAACTGGAAACTCGACAGTTCCACCGCCAGCAGGTCGGACGGTTCAGCGAGCACGTCGAGCACCGGATTGCCGATGTTGCCGCACAGCACCGCGCGCATACCGGCGGCCACCAGCATCGCGTGCAGCATCGAGGTCGTCGTCGTCTTGCCGTTGGTGCCCGTGACCACCAGCCAGCGCCGCGGCGGCCCGAACCAGCCCGCCTGATCCAGCCGCCACGCCAGCTCGACATCTCCCCAGATCGGGACGCCGTGAGCGGCCGCAGCGGCCAGCACCGGCGCGGTCGGGGCGAAACCGGGACTGGTGACGACGAGCGCGTAGTCCGCGATGTTCGCCACGGCGGCGTCGGTGGTGACCACCGACGCAGGCGTGATCAGCATCTGAAGCGCTCTGGGGTCGTCGTCACAGATCGTCAGCCGGACGCCCATCGGCTCGAGCACAGCGCTGACGGAGCGGCCCGTGATGCCTGCGCCGGTGACCAACACCCGGGCCCCGGCGGCGAGCGGCGCGAGGTCGGTCACGTCAAGCCCCGACGGTGGTCAGCCACTCGCTGTAGAACAGCGCCACCCCGAGGCCGCACGCGATCGCGGTGAGCAACCAGAAGCGAATGATGACCGTCGTTTCGGCCCAGCCGACCAATTCGAAGTGGTGGTGAAACGGCGCCATCCGGAACACTCGGCGCCCGGTGGTCCGGAAGGCCATGATCTGCACCACCACCGAGGTGACCTCGGCGACGAACAACGAACCGAGCACCACCGCGAGCATCTCGGTGCGGCTCGCGATCGACAGGCCGGCGATGATGCCGCCAAGTGCGAGCGAACCGGTATCACCCATGAAGATCTTGGCCGGCGCGGCGTTCCACCACAGAAAGCCGATGCACGCTCCCGCGGTGGCCGCAGCGATGATCGCCAGGTCCAGCGGATCGCGCACGTTGTAGCAGCCAAGCCCGGGGCTGGTCGCGCAGGCGTTGCGGAACTGCCAGAACGTGATCAGCACGTACGCCGCGCAGACCATCGCCATCGCCCCGGCCGCCAGTCCATCCAGACCGTCGGTGAAATTCACCGCGTTCGACCAGGCGCTGACGATGACCACGCAGAACAGCACGAAGATGGCCGGCGCCAGGGTCACCGTGGCGATCTCGCGGACATACGACAGCTCGGCGCTGGCCGGTGTCAGCCCGTCGGCGTTGCGGAACTGCAGCGCCAGCACGCCGAAGAGCACCGCGGCCGCAAGGATGCCGACGGTCTTGGCGGTCTTGTTCAGCCCGAGATTGCGTGCGCGCCGGATCTTGATCAGGTCGTCGACGAACCCGACCGTGCCAAGCGCGGTGGCCAGGCCGAGCACGATCCAGCCCGATGCCGACGGTCCTTTACCGTCCATCACCACGCCGATCAGCTGCGTGCCCAGGTATCCGGCCCAGATGCCCGCCACGATCGCGACGCCGCCCATCGACGGGGTGCCGCGCTTCTTGTGATGGCTCGGGGGCCCGTCCTCGCGGATCTCGTGACCGAAGCCCTGGCGGGTGAACAGCCGGATCAGGACCGGCGTGAGCAGGATCGAGACCGTCAGCGCGATGCCGACGGCGATGAGGATTTGCCTCATCGGCGGGTTTCCCGGCTGTCATCCAGCAGCGCGTCGGCCAGCGCACCGAGCCCGGCGGCGTTCGAGGCTTTCACCAGCACCACATCTGTTGGCTCCAGCTCGGACCGCAGAAATGCCAGCGCGGCGTCGGCGTCGGGGACGATGGCCGCCTCGGCCCCCCACGACCCCTCCATGACCGCCCCGTGGTGCATGGCGCTCATAGACCTCCCAGTTCCAACGACGACGAGTCGAGACACATCTAATCGCACCGCCAACCGGCCGATGCGGTCGTGCTCCGATATCGCGTCGTCGCCGAGCTCGGCCATCTCGCCCAGCACCGCCCAGCTGCGCCGCTTTTGTCCGCCTTCGCGGGCCATCCACGCGAGTGCCTGCAGGCCGGCCCGCATGGAGTCCGGGTTGGCGTTGTAGGCGTCGTTGATGATCGTGACGCCGTCGTCGCGGGTCGCGACCTGCATGCGGTGCTTGGAGACCGGGCCCGCCCCGGCCAGCGCGGTGGCCACCTGCTCGAGGCTGGCTCCGCATTCGAGTGCGACGGCGGCCGCGCACAGCGCATTGGACACCTGGTGGTCGCCGTGCACGGCGAGCGCTATCTCTACTTGCCTGTCGACCCCGCCACCCACCGTGTGCAGCGCGAAGCGCGGCCTGGCCAGCGCGTCGAGTGTCACCGGGCCGGCCCAGATGTCTGCACCTGGGTTGCGGCTCACCCTCACGACGCGCGCCGACGTTTGGGCGGCCATCGCGGCCACCGCGGTGTCGTCGGCGTTGAGGATCACCACCCCGGACGACGGAACAGTCTGGGGCAGTTCAGCTTTCGTCGCCGCGATCGCCTCGCGCGAACCGAACTCGCCTAGGTGGGCCGTGCCCACGTTGAGCACCACCGCGATCGAGGGCGGCGCGATCGTGGCGAGTGCGGCGATGTTGCCGGGATGACGAGCCGACATCTCGAGGACGAGGTAATCGGTGGCTTCGGTCGCGCGCAGCACGGTCCACGGGTGGCCGAGTTCGTTGTTGAACGAACCGGGCGGCGCGACAACCGTTCCCAAGGGCGCCAATACGGCGGCGAGCA
Organism: Mycobacterium sp.; assembly: GCF_035274705.1. Classification (GTDB taxonomy): domain Bacteria; phylum Actinomycetota; class Actinomycetes; order Mycobacteriales; family Mycobacteriaceae; genus Mycobacterium. The sequence goes on from NZ_DATENY010000071.1 coordinate 4,911, forward strand.
GATCCTTTGTCGACGTCTTGCCCGACGAGCCGGTGATGCCGACGACGGTCAGCCCGCCCGCCACCAGCTCG
>NZ_DATENY010000072.1:0-11817 GCF_035274705.1 Mycobacterium sp.
CAGCGCATGCTGACGACCGCCGGGGGCTGGTCTCTAGGAAAGCCCGTCGACGTCGCCGACCGGTTCAGCACCATCGGCCCGGAGGCCGGCCGCTGTGCCGTCATCCGGCACGAGCCGCATCCGCGGGCGTGGCCGTGGTGCGTTGTAGGCCATGGCGTCGTCGCCCGCCCACGCATCCGACATGTCGAGCAGTTCGTCGGTGTGGGTGTTCACCTGTTCACGGCGGGTTTGCGTCAGGTTGTAGGACGGAAGCTCCGCATTTGCGCCCGGCCCCGCCAGTCGGCTATAGGGCGTCGCACCCGGCACATCGGTCGCGTACTTCTCGCGGAACCTCTCCAGCCAAGCGTCCAAACCCGCTGTCGCAGCGCGGAAGCGAATCCACCGGTCGTTGTCCCAGCCCCATGTCGGCTCGACGCCGGGCTGCGTGCCTGCGAACTGCGCGACGAGTTTCGCGGCCGCCGCGTCGCCGCGGCTCGACAGTTTTGCGACGACCGGCGCGGGCATCGCCAGGTTCATGCCGCCTTGTTCGTCGGTGTGCCAGATCGTCACGATCCGGTCCCGGTAACCGGGCATGACGAGTTGACCGGCGTCCACCCAACTGCGGGCCGTATCGACGATCTCCAACAGAAACGACTTCAAACCTTTGATGCCGGAGTTCGGCAGCGATGACCACGGCCGCAGCTGCCCGGCCGCGTTTGTCGTTGGGAGATAACTGTTTTCCGACTCGTCGTCGTTCTCGGCCCGGCTCGGCGGGAATGGCGCGAGGTCGACGGCGAAGGTGGGACGCGTCGGCAGCGGCGCATCGAAGAAGTGCACCGGCAGGTTCGCACAGATGCCGCCGTCAGAGAACCAGTTGGGCCCGAACCCTCGGCGAGGTAGCCGGGCCGCGGCGTCCTTGAGGTCCCCGGTCGGGTTGTCGCGAAGCCAGTCCTCGGCAGCCTTGCGCGCATCCCGGTTGGCGGCGACGGAATAGTCGACGGCATAGACCGGGACCGCCGTAATGAGCAGTGGGAAGCTCAGGCTCATGCGCGTCGCGACGACCACTGGAACGTCGCGCGGTGCCGGGAAGGGGCGCAACGGCAACGCCTGCGCGCGCAGCAGATCTCGTTTCCGAATTTCGCTGGGGGGCAACGGAGTTCCGTCAGCCGCTGCGATCGGCGGGTGCTCTTCCATGCATCGGACGACGTCTTCTGGAAATAGCCGCCGCATCTCCTTCGGGTCGAAGAAATACTCCTGCGTAGACCACGGCATCGCCATCGGTTGATGCCGATTGAGATTTGTGGTCATCATCCGAAGATCGACGCCGCCATCGGCAAGGTCGCCGAACGTCAGTACTTCTTGCCTGCCCGCCATGGCCTGAAGCTGCGCGTGCAACCAGGGCGTAAGGGCCGCCGCACCGTCGCTGCCCGCACCGGGCATGCCCGTGCACAACCCAAAGCCCGCCTGCGGCACACCGGCAAGCATCTTCGCGACACCAGCGGCGATACCGAGGATCTTGCCGAGCGCAGCAAGCAGAAGTCCGCCGACGATTCCGGCCCAGCGCGCGGGTCCACTTCCGAGTGCACTCACCACGAAGACGGCGATGCCGGGCAACGCACCGACGAGTGCCCACAGCCAGAACCCGCGCAGCAGTGCGACGAATATGCGGAAAATCTTCCAGGACTGGCCCATTGCGGCCGTGAACGCTCGATACAGCGGATACGTGGCGCGGGTCGGCTGGAATAGCCGGAACAGCGTCGACCCGCCAGCCGGCGACGGGGCATTGATCACGGTCGGCAGGTTTTCGAGTTGCTCGAAACCACCCGTCGCGCGCCCGAGCTCTGCGGCGGCAGCGGCAGCCGCCGCGATGGCGCCGGCCGATGCGCCGCCCACTGATCGCAGCCGATAGGTCGTGGCAAGCCTGCACACGGCACGGGGATAGATCACCCCGCTCGTGATGCCTCCCTTCATCACGACGTCGCACTCCAGCGGAGGGTTTATGGGGTATTCCATGAGGCTCTCCTAGCGGCCGAGCCGCGCTGCCCAGCCAAAAGCGAGTTTGCTAGCAAACCATATTGGGCGACAAGGTGTTTCGTGTTGCTATCACCGGATCGCCACCGCTTGGCATCGGTTCGGTAACTGTCACATCTATCACTTGAGTAACTTTCGTAACACAACGACGATCACTCGGGGGCCGCGCTGAAAGAAAGATCCGGGAACACCATGTCACGCACCACGAATCGCCTGGCCGTGACCGCTGTGGCGACTGCGGGGTTGCTGTGGCCTGTTGTCGTGCTGAACTCCACTGCCGCCGCCGACCCAAGTCCCGGTGTGCCATGCCTCGACATGGTGCAACAATTCGCCGCGGCCCCGTCCAGCATCCCTGAATCGTTCAACACGGCGGCCTCGGCGCTCAGCGCGCCCGCGACGGGGGCCTCGGCGTTCAGCGCGCCCGCGACGGCTGCCCCGCTCCCGCCCGTCCCACTCGAAAGCCTCGTCCAAGGTCTGACAGCCGCCGCAGCGCCTAATCCGCTGCCGCCCGTGCCTGCCGCGCCCATTCCCGACGTCGCGCCGCCCGTCGTGGCCGCACCCGTTTCTGAGGCCGCCGCTGTGGTGCCACCGCCAGTGCCACCCGTTCCGGTCGTGGCCGCGCCGCTGGCGGGCGCATTGCCGCCCGTCCCGCCGGTTCCCGTGGTTGCTGGGCTTCCGCCGGCGCCACCGGTTCCGCTTGCCGCCCCTCCGGTCGCGGCGGCTCCGGTTACGGCCCCTCCGGTTGCGGCGGCCCCCGTCGTCGAGGCCGCCGCCGTAGCACCCTCAGCGCCTACGGCACCGGTCGCACCGCTTGCCGCGCCCGTCGAGGCAGCGCCACCACTTCCAGCCGCTCCCATCGAAGAGGCCGCGGCCGCCGCCCCGCCACCGCCTCCGGTAGTCGAGGCGCTCCCTCCGCCTCCGCCGGTCGAGGCCGCCCCGCTCGCCGCTCCTGTCGAGAACATCCCGCCCCCGCCGGCCCCGATCGCTGCGGCCGCTACGGTCGAGGCCGCTCCGATCACTGAGGCCGCAAGTGTCGTGCCTGCGCCTGCGCCTGCGCCAGCCGTCCCGGTCGTGCCGGTACCGGCCGCCGCGGGCCTGCCGCCAGTGCCACCGGTTGCCGTTCCAATCGCACCGCTCGCCGACGCCGTCCCCGGGTTTCCGCTGCTGCCCGGTTCACTGCCGATCCCGCATGACTTCGTTTGCGAAGGCACTGCATGGTCGGCGAAAAGCACTCCGCACACTGCGGCACATGCAGGCCTGACGGCAATCCGACGGGAGTGGTGACGGCGCGCCCGAGCCGCCGGATTCCTTTAGCCTTCCGCCATGACCCGCATCGCGTGCTGTCAGTTCGCGCCGACGATCGGGGACCTGGCAGCCAACGCCGAGGCGATCGAGCGCCAGATCCGCGACGCCGTCGCCGAGGGCGCCGACATCGTCGTGCTGCCCGAATTGGCGACGTCGGGCTACATGTTCCACGACGCCGACGAAGCACGCGCCGTTGCGCTCAGGCTATCGGACTTCTCCAAATGGTCTGCGGCCGCCAAAGATTCGATCGTTATCGGCGGGTTCTGCGAACTCGGTGACGACGGCAACTTGTATAACAGCGCGGTTATGGTCGACGGCGACGACGTGCTCGCTCACTACCGCAAAACCCACCTGTGGGACCGGGAGAAGCTCATCTTCACCCCGGGCGCCACCCGGCCGACCGTCGTCAAGACAAAACACGGCGATATCGCCGTGATGGTCTGCTACGACATCGAGTTCGGCGAACTCACCCGCCGCGTCGCACTGGACGGCGCGGAACTCATCGCCGCCCCGGTGAACTGGCCGCTGTTCCCGCGGCCCGAGGGTGAGCATCCTGGTGAGGTGATCACCGCGATGTCGACGGCCAGGACCAACAAGCTCGCGATCGCGTGCTGTGACCGGGCAGGCGTCGAGCGCGGCCAACGATGGACGGAAGGCAGCGCCATCGTCGATCCCGACGGCTGGGTGGCAGCCGCGGCCGGTCCTGGCACGGCCATGGCCGTAGCCGACATCGACCTCGCGGCCACGCACGACAAGTCGCTGACCGAACACGTCCACCTGTTCGACGACCGCCGCGTCGACCTGTACTAGCCGCGCAGCATCTCGAAGATCTCGCGGTAATGCAGGTGCGCCATGAAATGCCCGCCCGGACGAATGTTGAGCGTGGCGCCCGGAATCCGGCGCGCCAGTTCATGCGACCACGGGCGAGGGACGAATTCGTCGTCACTGCCGACCCAGATATCGACCGGGACATCGAGATCCGCGGGATCAAAACCCCACGGCCGCATCCACGCGCGGTACTCCTCGACCTCTCCGGCAGGCTTGCGTAGCGCCTCGTGCGACATCCGGGCAAAGTCGGCGAATCCGTCCTCGTGCAGCACGGCCGCGTCCGCTGCCCCCAGTTCGCTCGCTGCCATTCGGCCGTACAGCGTCGGCGCACACTGAGCCAACGCTGCCATCGCCCGAAAGCCCAGCCGAGCCAGCCGGGGCGTTCGCTGCGACAGCCTGGTATAGACGCGATCCATCGTCGGCAACTGATCGAATACGCCCGGCTCAGTCAACGGCAAGGCGCCCGCGATGATCGCCACACGCGTAACCCGTTGGCGCAGAACATGTCCCACTGCCGCTGCGTACTGTCCACCCATGGACCACCCCATGACCGCGAAGTGGTCGACGTCGATGCGGTCCAGGAGTTCCTCGACGTCGCGCGCCCAGTCCGTGACGGTGCGGTCCGGCTGTGGATCGGACAGGCCGATGCCGGGTCGGTCGGGTGAAATCAGCCGTACGCCGGCATTCTCGGCGACGGGCGCTGCCGCAGCGACATCGAGGCGACAGGCCATCCCGCCGTGCGCGTTGACGATCGGAACGCCACCGGGATCGCCGTATTGCGCGTAACCCATCGATCGTCCGTCCCGCAGTCGGATGACGCGATCGGCCGTGTCCTGCATTCAAACGATCATGTCCTACGGCGCAGCAGTCCGTCGGCGAACCGCAGATCCGACACCAGCGCGTCGAACGCCTGCTCACGCTCGGAGGGCGGCCCGCGCAGCACGGATGACGGGTGCACCGTGACCGCCACCTGTGGGTCGAAATCGAGAGTGGTCACCTCTTCGGCGATGGGCAGGCGTAGCGCCTCGCCGCGGTGAGCGGTCAGCCGAAATGTGCTGCCCATCAACGACTGTGCGGCGGTCGCGCCCATCAGGACGACGACATCCGGTTGCACCGACATCATCTCGGAGAACAGCCACGGCCGGCGCTATCGAGTTGATTTGACGACCTGGGCGAAACTGAACTGCCACCGCTCGACGATATGGAAGCCCAGGCCTTGGGGCACCTGATACGCCGGTGCCCGTTTGAGCCGCGGCCCCGGATCTAGTCCAAGCCCGCTCTGGTGCTCGGGCACGGTGTCGTCGCGCTCCGACACCGTCCACAGAACAGTGCAGTGGCGAACGCGGTCGGCCACGCTCCAGATCGCGACATGCGCGTCCCACAACCGGTTACGGTCGGCGGCGCGCTGCCCGCGCCCAGGATCGACGAGCTTCGCATAGGCGGCCGGGCGGGCCGCCGTCAACGGCCGGATCGGACCCGGTTTCCACGCCGCGGTGTTGTCGAGGATCAGGCAGTCGCCGGGGGAGGCGTGTGCGGTGATGACGTCGGCGACCTGGCTGAAGTCCATGCCTTCCTTGGCGTACGGGCCGCGCTGCGTCAGCAGGTAATTCGGCGTCGCCGCCAACGCGAACGCGGCCAGCACCGCCGTGACCCGCTCACGTGTTCGCACCACTGCCACAATGCAGACCGCCAACAGCAGTGCGATGGCAGGCGAGGTAAAGCAGAGGTAGCGAGGGTAGTAGATCGGCGACTGCCAGACCGAGTACGCCAGCAGCACCACCGTCGGCAAGGCGATCCATGCGACAGTGATGAACACCAGGCCTCGGCTGTCCGGCGCACGGAACCGGCGAAACATCAACGGGGCAACGAGAACGACGCCGGCGAGAATCGTGACCGGGACGCTGTGGTCGAAGTACTGCTCTTGCGCGATGTCGAGCACTGTGCCCGCGTTCGGCGGCGAGATCCACCTGACCTGTGCGATCTGTGTGCGGCAGAACACCAGAAACGGCGCCACGATCACCAGCGCGAATGCCGATGAGACCGCCCACCGCGCGACCGTCGACCGTTTGTCGGCGATCACCGCGATCACCACCGCGTGCGCCAGCACCATCAGCACCGTGAACACGTTGAGCAACGTCGAGAGCACCAGCGCCACCGTGTACAGCGGCCATAGCGCCGAGGAGCTGCGTCGCACGGCCATCACCAAGAGCACGGTCAACCACACCGCCGCTGCGGCCGTCAGCGCATACGACCTGGCTTCAATGCCGGCCCACGTGATGCGGGGCAGTATCGCGAAGAGGATGCCCGCACACACAGCCACCGTTCGGCCGGAGAACTGCTTGCCCAGCACGACGACCCCGGCCGCCGCGGCACCCACTGCGAGTCCACTGGACAGTCGAGACCAGAATTCGGTGGCCGGAAAGATCGCGAACCAGCCGTGCATGACGAGGTAGTACAGGCCGTGTACCGCGTCGATGTTGTGGATCAGCCGCCAGAGTTCCGGCACCGACCGGGTCGACGCCGAGATCGTCGCGGCCTCGTCGAACCACAACGACGGCCTTGCGCCACCCGCAGCGCAGACCGCCGTCGCGAACACCGCGACGATTGCGGGGTCGAATCGTCCGGTCCGAACCCGCTCTGCCTGTTGGACGCGCGCAAGGCGCTCCGGTCTGGTTGAAAGATCCACGCGCTCGACCCGTACCCCTTTCAGCGACGGCAAAACGGTAACCTGCGCAAACCCGTCGTGCTTGCCGAAACCCGGTTATGGTTGCCGATTTTGACGCCGTCGTAGGGCGCGTGACGACTTTCGTTGTGGCCGCGGCAAATTCGTCGGGGAAGGAGGCAATGTCCGGATTCGCGCTGTGCCGCTATTGATCTGGGTCACGCCAGCAACTCCGCTGCGACGCAATCGGCCGAACGGCCAACAGCGTCGTGTCGATCACGGTTGGGGGCTTCCACGGTCACTGGCGGTTACGATCGGGTGTCGTCAATCGCGCCCCTGGTCAATGGCAACCGGTTACTGTCTCGGGTGGCGAGTAACTGACACTGGGAGGGTATGCATGAGCGCCTATCAGACCGTCGTGGTCGGCACGGACGGATCAGATTCATCGCTGCGCGCGGTGGACAGAGCCGGACAGATTGCCGCCGGGGCGAACGCGAAGGTGATCGTGGCGACGGCATACTTCCCGCAGAGCGAAGATCAGCGCGCAGCCGACGTCCTCAAGGACGAGGGCTACAAGATGTCCGGCAACGCGCCTATCTACGCGATCCTGCGTGAGGCCCGCGACCGTGCGAAGGCCGCCGGGGCCGCGAACATCGAGGAGAAGGCGATCGTCGGCGCTCCGGTGGACGCCCTGGTCGATCTCGCCGAGGAAGTCAAGGCCGATCTCCTCGTGGTCGGCAACGTCGGCCTGAGCACCATCGCCGGCCGGCTCCTTGGGTCGGTGCCCGCCAACGTGGCGCGGCGGTCCAAGACAGACGTGCTCATCGTCCACACGACTCCCTGAGGTCGCAAGAAGGGAACTAGGTCACCGGCAGTTGCTGCCGTTCGGCTCTGGCGGCGCGCCGCCCGCGATCGGACCATCACGACATGCAGGCAGCAACGGCCGTGATCGAAGCGATCGCGCAATCAGACGTCGACCTGTTCGACCGAAGCCTGACCGATTGGGTGGTCGGTCTCACCCGGCCAATTGTCAAGCGCTACTTGGGTTCTGAAGTTCGCGGTCCGTTCAGCTGCTCAGGCGAACCGCGGTGTCGGTCGGCGCGCAGGAAACGCAGCTCTACCTGACGCGCGGCACGTGGCTGTCGCGCACTCTTCGACTAAGCAAGCTCGGACGCAAGATCGGCCGCAGCGAGATCCTGCCGGTCGTCGGCTGACGCCTAGGTGCTCTTAGGTGCTCGACGCCTTGGCGATCTCGGCGATCGCCGCATCCAGCGTCGCGTTGAACTCCTCGTCGCTCTGCTGTGCGGTGAGCCCTTCGGTCAGCGCCCGCGAGAAACTCGCGATGACGCCGTTGTTGCGGGCCAGCTTCTCGCACGCCTCGTCGCGGCTGTAGCCGCCGGAGAGCGCCACCACGCGCAGCACCTTGGGATGGTCGACGAGCTGTTTGTACAGGTTGTCGGCGTCGGGCAGCGTGAGTTTGAGCATCACGACCTGGTCGTCGGGGAGTTTGTTGACGCCCTCGAGGAGCGCGGCGTTCAGCTGGTCTTCGGCTTCGGTCTTGCGCGGGCTCTTGATGTCGACCTCGGGCTCGATGATCGGGACAAGACCCTTGGCGAGGACCTGCTGAGCGATTTCGAACTGCTGCGCCACGACCGCGTCAAGGCCCGCGCCCGGCAGCTTGATGACCGAGCGTTCCTTGGTGCCGAAGATCCCGTTTTCGACAGCGCGGTCCAGCAGTGCGTCGAGGCCCGGCATCGGCTTCATCACCTGGGCGCCGTCCTTCTCGTCGGCCAGGCCCTTGTCGATCTTCAGGAACGGCACGATGTTCTTGACGTTCCACAGGTAGTCGGCGGACGGCCTGCCCTCGATCGTGCGGTCCATCGTCATCTCGAACAGGATCGCGCCCATGACGCGGTCGCCGCCGAACACCGGGCTGGTGATGATGCGGGTGCGCATCTCGTGCACCAGGTCGAACATCTGCTCGTCGTTCGAGTACGCGTCCTCGGCGATGCCGTAGAGCTTGAGCGCCTTGGGGGTGCTGCCGCCGCTCTGGTCGAGCGCGGCGATGAAGCCGGCGCCGTTCTTGGCCTTGCTGAACTGGTCGTTGTTCATTTCCGCCCTTTCTCCTTCACCAAGCAATCTACTAATGCCACACTCAGGCTGACGGAGAGGTCAGTCATGACGGCAACGATCATCAAGACTCCTATCGCGCCCCGCAAGAACGGGACGCCACCGCCCGACGTTGCACTCGCCGACATCGACCTGGGGACTTTGGAGTTCTGGGATTGGGATGACGACATGCGCGACGGCGCGTTTGCGACGCTGCGCCGCGAGTCGCCGATCACCTTCTTCGAGGTGCCCGAGATCGCGGGGTTCGCGCCGGGCGCCGGGCACTGGGCGTTGACGACCCACGACGACGTGCACGACGTGAGCCGTCACCCCGAGATCTTCAGTTCGATCCCGACGAGCACGGCGCTCAACGACGTGCCCGCCGAGATCGCCGAGTTCGTCGGGTCGATGATCAGCCTGGACGACCCTCGTCACCTACGGCTGCGGAAAATCGTCAACCGTGCATTCACGCCGAAGGTGCTGGCCCGCATCGAGGCGAGTGTGCGCGACCGGGCGCGCAGGCTCGTGACGAACTTGATCGCCAACCATCCCGACGCCGACGCCGACTTCGTTGCCGAGGTGTCTGGTCCACTGCCGCTGCAAATCATCTGCGACATGATGGGCATTCCGGAGGAAGACGAGCAGAAGGTCTTCCACTGGACGAACGTGATGCTGGGCGTCGGCGACGCCGAGGCGTCCGGTGAGTTCGACGAGGTGATCGAGACGATCACCGAGATCGCCGACTACGGCGTCACTCTGGCCGAGGAGCGGCGGGCCCGGCCCGGCCACGACCTGACCACCAACCTCGTGCAGGCCGAGGTCGACGGCGAACGGCTGACGTCGACGGAGATCGCGTCGTTCTTCATTCTGCTGTCGGCGGCCGGCAACGAAACGACGCGGAATGCGATCAGTCACGGCATGGTTGCGCTCACCCGGTACCCCGAGCAGCGCGACATCTGGTGGTCCGACTTCGACGGTGTTGCTGCTACGGCCGTCGAGGAGATCGTCCGATGGGCCTCCCCGGTCATCTTCATGCGGCGCAACCTCACCGAGGACATCGAGATGCGTGGTATCACGATGAAGGCCGGCGACAAGGTCACCATGTGGTACAACTCCGCCAACCGCGACGAGTCCAAGTTCGCCAATCCGTGGCTGTTCGACGTGACGCGGGATCCCAATCCGCATGTCGGTTACGGCGGTGGCGGTGCACACTTCTGCCTGGGTGCCAACCTGGCTCGCCGGGAGATACGGGTGCTGTTCTCCGAGCTCTACCGACAGATTCCCGATGTCGTCGCCGTCGAGGAGCCGGCGATATTGCACTCGGCGTTCATCCACGGAATCAAACGGCTGCCCGTCGAGTGGACGCACCGGCCCTGAGCGGATCTACCAGCCGCGCGCTTTCCACTCGGCTAGTTGCGGCCGTTCCGCGCCCAGCGTCGTGTCGTCACCATGCCCCGGGTAGACGACGGTCGAGTCGCCGTAGACGTCGAACACACGGCTGGTCACATCGCCGAGGAGTTGTTCGAAGTCGCCCTCTTTCCAGGTTTTGCCGATGCCGCCGGGGAACAGGCAGTCGCCGGTGAAGAGGTGCGTCGCGTCGTCGGCGCCGTCGAGAGCCAGCGCCACCGACCCCGGTGTGTGGCCGCGCAGATGGATCACGTGGAAAGACAACTCGCCGATCTTGATGGTGTCCCCGTTGGCGAGGATGCGGTCAGGCTTGACCGGAAGCGGGTCGGCGTCGAGTTGGTGCGCGGCGGTCGGCGCACCGGTGGCCTTGGCCACATCGGCCAGCGCCTGCACGTGATCCCAGTGCTGGTGGCTGGTGACGATCAGGGACAGCTTCGGGGCGTAGCGCTCGATGAGTTCGAGCAGAATCTCGGCGTCGTTGGCGGCATCGATGAGTAGTGTCTCGCCCGTTTGGGAACACGTCACCAGGTAGGCGTTGTTGTCCATCGAGCCCACAGACACCTTGACGAGCGACGCGCCAGGTAGCTTGCGACGAGCGGCGGTCCGGGGCTCGACATGGCCGGTGTAGTTGTCGTCAACGACAGTCATATAGCTCACGGTATCGGGCTTGTCTGGGGGTTGTCGGTGGGGGCACATAGCATGGGCACCAACTATGTCGTGCGGGAGGACTTGGAAGGGACACCGTTGGCTGACCGCCTGATTGTCAAGGGTGCACGCGAGCACAACCTGCGCAGTATCGACCTCGACTTGCCGCGCGATGCGCTGATAGTTTTCACCGGTTTGTCCGGGTCGGGTAAGTCGTCGCTGGCGTTCGACACGATCTTCGCCGAGGGGCAGCGTCGATACGTCGAATCGCTGTCGGCGTACGCCCGGCAGTTCCTCGGCCAGATGGACAAACCCGACGTCGACTTCATCGAGGGCCTGTCGCCGGCGGTGTCCATCGACCAGAAGTCCACCAACCGCAACCCGCGCTCGACCGTCGGCACCATCACCGAGGTCTACGACTACCTGCGCCTCCTCTACGCGCGGGCCGGCACCCCGCACTGCCCGGTCTGCGGTGAGCGGATCGCCCGCCAGACTCCGCAGCAGATCGTCGACCAAGTGCTCGCCATGGATGAGGGCTTGCGGTTCCAGGTGCTCGCGCCGGTGGTGCGGACCCGTAAGGGTGAGTTCGTCGACCTCTTCGACAAGCTCAATTCCCAGGGCTATAGCCGCGTGCGCGTCGACGGGGTGGTGCACTCACTGACCGACCCGCCGAAGCTGAAGAAACAGGAAAAACACGACATCGAGGTGGTCGTCGACCGCCTGACCGTCAAGGCCAGCTCCAAGCAGCGGCTGACCGACTCGGTGGAGACAGCGCTGAACCTGGCCGACGGGATCGTGGTGCTGGAGTTCCCCGATCATGGGGCCCGCGAGTCCGACAGCTCTTCTGATCA
>NZ_DATENY010000073.1:0-43127 GCF_035274705.1 Mycobacterium sp.
TGTGCGACGACGACCCCACTCCCGGAAGCCGGTCCGGACGCTGGGTGGCGGCCGCGCCGGCCGCCCAGAGTCCTTCACGACGGGTGATACCGAAGCAGCCCAGCGCACCAGCGGTGGCAAGCGCCTCGGTCTGCGGTACCGAAAGCTGCAGCCTGCTGGTCAGATCAAGCAGAGAAGCAAACGGCCCGTTGACGTTTCGCTCCTCGACCATCCGCTCGGCGAGCTCGTCGCCGATGTGGCGGACACTGCCCAACCCGAGCCGCACCTCGAGGCCCTCATTCTCCAGCGTCGCGTGGGCCAGGCTGGCATTGACCTCGGGCCCGTGCACCGTGACGCCGTGCCTGCGGGCGTCGGCGACCAGCGACTGCGGCGAGTAGAAGCCCATCGGCTGCGCCCGAAGTAGCGCCGCGCAGAACGCGGCCGGATGGTGCAACTTGAACCACGAGGAGTAGAACACCAGCGACGCGAAGGACAGCGAATGGCTTTCCGGGAAACCGAAATTGGCGAAGGCTTCCAGCTTCTCGTAGATCCGGTCGGCCACCTCGCCAGTGATGCCGTGCCGCGCGCGCATTCCGTCGTAGAACCGGCCCTTGAGCCGCCGCATCCGCTCGGTCGAGCGCTTTGATCCCATCGCCCGCCGGAGCTGGTCAGCCTCGGCGGCGGAAAAGCCCGCGCAGTCGACCGCGAGCTGCATGAGCTGCTCCTGAAACAGCGGCACACCCAACGTCTTTCGCAGCGCAGACTCCATCGACGGATGGTCATAGGTGATCGGTTCGATGCCGTTGCGCCGCTTGATGTAGGGGTGCACCGACCCGCCCTGGATCGGACCGGGTCGGATCAGCGCGACCTCGACCACCAGGTCGTAGAACACGCGTGGCTTCAGCCGAGGCAGCGTGGCCATCTGCGCCCGGGATTCCACTTGGAACACCCCGACGGAATCGGCGCGCTGCAGCATCTCGTACACCGCGGGCTCGGACAGGTCCAGCCGAGCCAGGTCTACCTTGATGCCCTTGTGCTCGGCGAGCAGGTCGATGGCGTAGTGCAGCGCCGAGAGCATACCAAGCCCGAGCAAGTCGAACTTCACCAAACCGATTGCCGCACAGTCGTCTTTGTCCCACTGCAGGACGCTGCGGTTCTCCATCCGGGCCCATTCCACCGGGCACACGTCGGCGATCGGCCGGTCGCAGATCACCATGCCGCCGGAGTGGATGCCCATATGGCGAGGCAGGTTGTGGATCTGCATCGCCAGGTCGATCACCGGTTCGGGAATGTCCTCGATGTCGGGTGAGTCGTCCAGACCGTTCCACCGGCTGATCTGCTTGCTCCACGCGTCTTGCTGGCCCTGGGAGAATCCCAGCGCACGGGCCATGTCGCGCACCGCGCTGCGGCCGCGGTAGGTGATGACGTTGGCGACCTGGGCGGCATAGTCGCGGCCATAACGGTCATAGACGTACTGGATGGCCTTTTCCCGCAGATCCGATTCGATGTCGATGTCGATGTCCGGTGGGCCGTCGCGTGCCGGGGACAGGAAGCGTTCGAACAGCAGCTCATTGGCGACCGGGTCGACATTGGTGACACCGAGCGCGTAGCAGACCGCCGAGTTGGCCGCCGATCCCCTGCCCTGGGCCAGGATGTTGTTCTCGCGACAGAAGCGCGTGATGTCGTGCACCACCAGGAAATATCCCGGAAACCTCAGCTTCTCAATGACTTTCAGCTCGTGCTCGATTTGGGCATAGGCGCGCGGCGCCCGCTCCGGCGGACCGTACCGGTTGCGGGCGCCCCGCATCACCAGGTGCCGCAGCCAGCTGTCCTCGGTGTGCCCGTCCGGGACGTCGAACGGCGGCAACTGCGGGGCGATCAATGCCAGCCCGAACGCGCACTGCTCGCCGAGATCGGCCGCGGCCTTCACCACCGCTGGGCAGTGCGCGAACAGCCGCGCCATCTCCTCCCCCGACCGCAAGTGCGATCCGCCCAGCGGCGCAAGGAAACCAGCCGCCTCGTCCATCGAGTTACGCGCCCGGATAGCTCCCATCGCCATGGCCAGCCGACCGCGCGCCGGTTCGGCGAAGTGGGCGGCGGTGGTGGCGACGATGCCGACGCCGAACTTCGGTGCCAGCTCGGCCAGCGCGGCGTTGCGCTCGTCGTCGAGAGGATGGCCGTGATGGGTCAACTCGACACTGACCCGGTCGCGGCCGAAGCGGTCCACCAGATCAGCCAGCGCCTTACCTGCGGCCTCGGGGCCACCCGATGAAAGCGCTTGGCGCACATGGCCTTTGCGGCAACCCGTCAGGACGTGCCAGTGCCCGCCCGCCGCCTCTGTGAGCGCGTCGTAATCGTAGTGGAGCACGCCTTTCTCGCCGCCCGCCAGATGCGCCTTGGCGAGCTCACGTGACAGCCGGCGGTAGCCTTCCGGACCGCGGGCGAGCACCAGCAGGTGCGGCCCCTGCGGGTCGGGCACTTCAGTCCGGTCGCCACCACCGAGCGACAACTCCGCGCCGAACACCGTGGCCACATCCAGTTTCTTGGCGGCTTCGGCGAAGCGCACCACCCCGTATAGGCCGTCGTGATCGGTCAGCGCGATGGCGCGCAGATCGAGCCGGGCGGCCTCCTCCACCAGTTCCTCCGGTGTGCTGGCGCCGTCGAGAAAGCTGTACGCGGAATGCGCATGCAGCTCGGCGTACGGGACCGACGACCCTGGCCTGTCGAGCTCGACCGGCTGATAGCTACCGCGCTTGCGCGACCAGGCCGGGCTGTCGCCGCCGTCGCCGTTCGGCCAAGTCAGCGGCGCGCCACCCCGCCGCGGCTTGCCGGTGAGCACCCGCTCCATTTCCGTCCAGCTCGGCGGCCCGTTATGCCAGCCCACCCCGCCAGTATATCGAACATCAGTTCGAACAGGAACTAGACCGAACTGTCCTCGTCGCGCCCCATCGCCAGCGTGGGCCGCACGACGTATCGGACCTGATTACCCCCGGCTCTACGGGCCTCGTCCATCGCGTTGTTCGCGATGCCGACGAGAGTGTCGAGGACGTCATACGGCGGGTACTCGGTCAACGGGCCAAGAGGCGTGCTGACGACACCGATACTGGCCGTGAAGTGTGGCGGTGTGGTGGCGATGGAACCGCGAACGCGCTCGACGAGCGCCGTCGGTTCGGCGGTGAGGAAGCTGTCGGCGATCAGGAAATCGTCCTCGGCGACGTGGGCCAGCACCGCGTCGTGGCGGACGGTCTCGCGCAGAGCTTCACTGACTGCGACGCGCGCCTGGTTGCCGCCGCGTGCGCCGGCGATGCCCAGCAGAAGAGAGAAGCTGTCGATGTTGACCGCAACGACGACGAGATAGCGGTCGTCCAGGCGGTTGCGAGAAGCCAACAGCGTTGCGGTTTTCTGGTAGAAGCCATCTCGGTGCAGCAGCCCGGTGAGTTGCTCGATATCGCCGTGATGAACGTCTGGACGGATCAGCCGAATCGCCGCTCGGCAGGCGAAGACAACGAAGATGTTGACCATCGCAGCCACGCCGATGCTCGTCACCGCCAGGGGAATATCGGTGTGGGCCAACCGAAAAAACAGCACGCCCAACGTGATTCCGGCAACTGTCCACGTGAAGGCCAACAGCCGCGTGGTGTGAAAACACACCACATAGGCACCGAGCACAGCAAACGTCGTCGCGCCGAGAACCCCGCAGATTGGGCTGGCGACGATGAGCGCCGCCACGGCGATACAGAAGGTTCCGGCCACCACGCACAGCAGCGACTGGATCCTCGTCGGCCATTGGTGGCGTAACCAGCTCAGCGCCATGACAAGGCAACAGGCCGCCACACCGATGGCCAGGATCCGTTCCAGCCGAGTTTGTGGACCGACCGCGCTGCCGATCAGGATCACCGGAATTGCGCCGAGGCCGAAGATGATCACCGCGACGATGCGAGACGTCGTCGTCCGCAGTCCGCGCGCAGCGAGTAGCGCAGTGAACCAGTAATAGTGGTCGGGGCGAGCGAGCCAAACCCGTGTTGCGGTCATGGATTATCACCCTGAGCCCTGAAATTCTCGCGCATCGGCTGGTCAAGGACTTCCAATAGAGCTATGCGCCGGCGCACATCCGAAGGCTACCAGCCGCAGCAAACAGCTCGCGACATCACTTGGCTTGGTTGCCTCAAGGCAGATCCTGCGTGCCGAGTTGATCCCTCGGCACGACCATCATGGGGACGTCGAGCACCCGCAGCATCTTTGCGGCCGTCGACCCGAGGAACAGGCGCTTGGGCGCACTGAGCCGGCTGGACCCGACCATGATCAGATCCCCGTCATGCCACTGGAGCTTGTTGACCGCATCCTCAACGGTGGATCCGTCGACGATCGTGGAGGTGATCGAAGAACCTTCGGGCAGTGCGGCTTTCGCCGTCTCCAGCGCTTGGCGGGCGTGAGCCATCGCGCGCTCACGAACGGCCTCTTCGTCGCCGCGGAGGCTTCCGAACGTCGGATCCAGCGCCACCAGCGAGACCAGCCGCAGCGGTGTACCCGCCGCCTTGCTGAATCGGACTGCGGTGTCCAGCAAGAGATCCGCGCCTTGGCGCTGTCCGATCGCACACGTCACTTCTCGGACCCGATCCGCCGACGAATCCCTCAACCCGCGTGGTGCCACGACCACCGGAACCGGCGCTGAGTACAACAGCTCGCTGACGACCGAACCCAGGGAATAGCTGCCTGCCAGCCCGCCACCCGAGCCACCCACCACCATGATGTCGGCCTCGAGCCGTGCGACCTCCCGAATCAGCCCGTCGGCGAAGGAGTCGACGAAACTCACATGACCGTGCGCCTCGACGCCGTCGGGCACCGTTGCGAGCGCTTCGGCAAGCCACTTCTCCGCCTGCTCCGAGAGCAGCTCGTCATAACCGGCGACGGCCCCGAGAAGAGGTCGATCGGGCGGCAGGATCATGCACGCGTCGACAGTGGCGCCGAGCGTGCGGGCCAGCCGCACCCCGAGCGCCAAGGCGTCCGCACCGCCACCGGTAGCCAGATAACCGACGACTAACTTCATCCAACAACCGCCCGTCTGATACCCCGCCTACAGACATCCTGTCAATACGGGCCGCGATTATCGGCAGTTCCAGCCAATTGACAGCGGTCAGGCTTGGTATTCTGCTGCGCCGTCCTCGAGGACCAGCCGGGCATCCGATCCATCGGGATTTGCCGCCTCGGTGCGAAACACCGCGCGTCCAGGTTCTGTGCGCCAGATGGACGTCGTCAGCGTCTCGCCGGGAAACACCGGCGAGGTGAACCGTGCCGCGATGGCGCTGACCTTGGTCGCGTCGCCGCCACCGAGCTCGCCCACCAAAGCCCGTCCGGCGACCCCATATGTGCACAGCCCGTGCAGAATCGGCTTCGGGAAGCCGGCCAGCTGGCGCGCGAACCACGGGTCGCTGTGCAACGGATTACGGTCGCCCGAGAGCCGATAGATCAGTGCCTGATCTTCGCGTGTCGGCAGCGCCACGCGGGCGTCGGGTTCGCGGTCGGGAATCTGCGGGGCGACGGGTCGCTGCCCCGGCTGACCGCCGAAACCACCCTCGCCGCGAATGACCGCGGTCATCAGCGTCTCCGCGACAACCTCCGACGTGTCCGGGTCGGTGCCCGTCGCCTTCAACATCACGATCGCGTTCTTGCCCTCACCCTTGTCCTGGATGTCGGCGACCTCGGCGACCACGCTGAGCTTGCCCGCCGCAGGCAGCGGTTTGAACAGCCGGATTTCCTGGGACCCATGCAACAGCATCGCGAAATTGAACGAGCCGATCTTGCCTGCCGCCGCGAAGGGCAGGCAGGCGATGACCGCGTAGGTCGGCAGCACCTGCTGCGGGATGTCGTGGCTGTTCTCGGTGGTGAACGCCAGATCCTGGGTTCCCGCGCCGACGCCGAGCGCGTAGAGCAGAGTGTCGCGGTCGGTCCATTCGAAGAGCTGTGCGTCTGTTTTGGCACCTATGGCATTGGGGTCAATCGGCATAGTCGGACGATATCGGCCGCCGATGACCGCGTCTCCCCTGTGAGCGGGAGTTTCTCCCGCTCATCCAGTAGGCCCAGTTGACCTTTGTCCGGTCAGGGGTGACCATGGCTCGCATGCGCTATGTCGTTACCGGCGGTACCGGGTTTATTGGCCGCCGAGTGGTGTCGCAGATCTTGGCCCGCGGCGAGGACGCCGAGGTGTGGGTACTGGTTAGACGCGAGTCGCTCGCCCGCTTCGAACAGCTGGCGGCTGAGTGGGCCGAGCGGGCGAAACCACTGGTCGGCGACCTCACCGCGGCGAACCTCGGGCTGTCCGACGAGACCGTCGCCGAGCTCGGCACCGTCGACCACATCGTGCATTGCGCCGCGATCTACGACATCACCGCCGACGAGGCTGTCCAACGGGCGGCCAACGTGGAGGGCACCCGCGCGGTGATCGACCTGGCCCGGAGACTGGACGCGACACTGCACCACGTGTCGTCGATCGCCGTCGCGGGAAGTTATCGCGGCGAGTTCACCGAGGACGATTTCGACGTCGCGCAGGACCTGCCGACCCCGTATCACCAGACAAAGTTCGAGGCCGAGCTGTTAGTACGGTCTACGCCCGGGCTGCGGTATCGGGTGTACCGGCCGGCGGTCGTCGTCGGCGATTCGCGTACCGGCGAAATGGACAAGGTCGACGGGCCCTATTACTTCTTCCCGCTCTTGGCCAAGCTGGCGGTGCTGCCCCGGTTCACGCCAATGGTGCTGCCCGACACCGGGCGCACCAACATCGTTCCGGTCGACTACGTCGTCGACGCGCTTGTGGCGTTGATGCATATCGACGACCGTGACGGCGACAGCTTTCACCTGGTGGCGCCGAAAACCATTGGGCTGCGTGGTATTTACCGCGGGGTGGCCGACGCGGCGGGCTTGCCGCCACTTCGCGGCTCTCTGCCAGGTTCGACCGCCGCGCCGTTCCTGAAGGCGAGCGGGCGGGCCAAGGTGTGGCGGAATATGGCGGCTACGCAGCTCGGTATTCCAGCCGAGATCCTCGACGTCGTCGACCTGGCACCCACGTTCACGTCCGACAACACGCAAGAAGCGTTGCGTGGCACCGGGATAACGGTTCCCGAATTCGCGTCGTACGCCCCACAGCTGTGGCGGTACTGGGCCGAGCATCTGGATCCTGATCGGGCCCGCCGCGACGACCCCGCCGGACCGCTTGTCGGCAAGCATGTGGTCATCACCGGCGCATCCAGTGGTATCGGACGTGCATCGGCGATCGCGGTCGCCGAACGCGGAGCGACGGTGTTTGCGTTGGCGCGCAACGCCGAATCCCTTGATGACCTGGTCGCCGAGATCCGCGCCGCGGGTGGGGATGCGTACGCATTCACTTGTGACGTCACCGAGTCCACGTCGGTCGAGCACACGGTCAAAGACATCCTCGGCCAGTTCGGTCACGTCGACTACTTGGTCAACAATGCCGGGCGGTCGATCCGCCGCTCGGTGGTCAACTCCACCGACCGGCTGCACGACTATGAGCGGGTGATGGCGGTCAACTATTTCGGCGCGGTGCGGATGGTGCTCGCGCTGCTGCCGCACTGGCGCGAGCGACGGTTCGGCCATGTGGTCAACGTGTCGAGCGCGGGCGTGCAGGCGCGCAATCCGAAGTACAGCTCGTATCTGCCGAGCAAGGCGGCGCTGGATGCCTTCTCCGATGTGGTGTCGACGGAAACGCTGTCGGACCACATCACGTTCACCAACATCCACATGCCGCTGGTGAAGACGCCGATGATCGTGCCGTCGCGCCGGCTCAACCCCGTACCCCCGATCACCGCCGAACATGCCGCGGCGATGGTGGTGCGCGGTCTGGTGGAAAAGCCTGCGCGGATCGACACCCCGGTCGGCACGCTCGCCGATTTCGGCAACTACATGGCGCCCAAGCTGTCGCGGCGCGTCCTGCATCAGCTTTACCTGGGCTATCCGGACTCGGCGGCCGCACGCGGACTGCCGACGGCCGAGCGGCCATCCGAGGCTAGGCGCGCGCCGTCACGCAGGCCCAAACGCCCCACGCGCGCGGTTGCATCCCTTCGCGTTCCGCGGCCGATCAAGCGGGCGGTGCGGTTGGTGCCCGGCGTGCACTGGTAGGCGGGCCGCCCCGACCGCTTCGCCGCCCCGGGCAAGCCTGCCGTGCGTGTACAAGCCGCCGGCCTTATCGTTGGCGAGATGACCGAGGGGCCGGCGGCTCCGCTGCCTGTGTTCGTCGACGTCGATACCGGTGTCGACGATGCGATGGCGCTGGTATACCTGTTCGCCAGTGACGACGCCGAGGTGGTTGGTATCGCGTCGACTGCGGGAAACGTTCCGGTGCAACAGGTTTGCCAGAACAATCTCGCCCTGATGGAGTTGTGTCAGGCCAGCGGCGTCCCGGTGTCCAAGGGGGCCGAACAACCGGTCAGCGCCCCGTTGCGCACCGCTGAGGACACGCACGGGCCAGAAGGGCTGGGTTATGCCACGTTGCCGGCGACCGACCGCGAGCTCACCGCCCACGACGCCGCCGAAGCCTGGGTACGCGCGGCGCAGGCCTATCCCGGTGAGCTGATCGCGGTGGCGACCGGGCCGCTGACCAACCTGGCACTGGCACTGCGCCGGGAACCGGCGCTGCCGAAACTGCTACGACGGCTGGTGATCATGGGTGGGGCGTTCGACTACCGCGGCAACACCACGCCGGTGGCCGAGTGGAACATCAGCGTGGACCCCGAGGCTGCGGCGGAGGTGTTCGCGGTGTGGGGCGCGGCGTGGGGACTCGAACCACCCAAACATATTCCGATCGTGTTGGGGCTCAACCTCACCGAGAACATCGCGATGACACCGGCCATACTGAGCCGGCTTGCCATTGCGGCCGAGTCGTCCTCGGCGCCGATGAGCGTGCTGGACGACCGCGGCACCCGGTCAGTGGCGTCGAACCCATTGATCCGGGTGCTCGAGGACGCGATGCGGTTCTACTTCGAGTTCCACTTCGACCAGGGCGAAGGCTATTTGGCACACCTGCACGATCCCCTGGCGGCGGCCGTGGCGCTGGATCCAGATCTGGTGCGATGCCGGCCGGCCGCGATTGACGTGGAATTGACCGGCACCCTGACCCGCGGCATGACGGTCGCCGACTGGAGCGGGCACTGGGGCCGAGAAGCCAACGCGCTCATCGGCGTTGAGGTCGACCCCGGCGCGTTCTTCGACCGGTTCATCGCCCGCGTCGGGCCGTTTGCACAGCGACTGGGCTGACGGCGCAGTCTCGAGAGGTTCAGTCGTCGGTGACGACGAGTTTGACCTCGATGTTGCCGCGGGTGGCGTTCGAGTACGGGCAGACCTGGTGCGCCTTCTCGGTGAGCTGCTGCGCGGTGTCGTGGTCGAGGTTGGGCAGCGTGACCTCCAGCTCGACGGCAAGTCCGAAACCGCCGTTGTCGATCTGGCCGAGCGAAACACGTGCGCCGACAGCCGAATCCGAGACGTCGGCCTTCTCCTGCCGGCCGACCAGCCTCAGTGCGGAGTGGAAGCAGGCGGCATACCCGACGGCGAACAGCTGCTCGGGGTTGGTCCCGTTGCCGCTGCCACCCATTTCCTTCGGGATGGCAAGGTCGAGGTCGAGCTTGCCGTCGGACGTGCGGCCGTGGCCGTCGCGGCCTTCTCCTGTAGCGAGCGCTTCGGCGGTGTAGAGGGTCTTCACGCGGATTCCTTTCGTTGTGATGCGTTGAGCGCATCGGTGAGTTGACGGACCGCGTCGCGCAGGTCCGCGGCTTCTCGTTCGGTCATCCCGGTCGAGCTGAAAAGCCGCTCGGGAATGCACTGGGCCTTGTGTTCGAGCCGTCGGCCCGCCGCCGTGAGGGTTACGTCGACCAGACGCTCGTCGTCGGGCGAACGCTCGCGGCTCACAAACCCGTTGGCCTCCAACCGCTTCAGCAGCGGCGAAAGCGTTCCGGAGTCCAGCTGCAGCCGCTCCCCCAGCCGGCCGACGGTGACGCGCCCCTCTTCCCACAGCACAAGCAACACAAGGTACTGCGGATATGTGAGGTTCAGTTCGGTCAGGATCGGCCGGTAGGCCGCCGTCATCGCCCGAGACGCCGAGTACAGGGCGAAGCAGAGTTGGCGGTCGAGGCTCAATGCGGCCATGCCCGCAACAGTAGCGCACAATTCAATTGTGTACAACTATTCATAGATCCCTTCGACGTACCACCGCCGCTGTCGGTAGCACAGCAGCAGTGCTTGCGCCGGTCGCGAGCGCTCATCGCCGTCCAGCAGGACCTGCGCCCTGGCGGTGCGTCCGGCCTTGGCTTGTTCAGGGTCCCACCACCGCTCGTCGACGGGCCAGGGCCCGGCCCACCACGTCAGCCGGCCCTCCCTGCCCGGGGCGGACAGTCGCGACGGGTTGGCGGTGAACATCCCACGGCCGGTCACCCGCACGGGATTGCCGTCGGCGTCGAGCAGCTCGACCGGGTCGTCGAGCAGCACCGTCGGCGACGGCTCCGGTAGCTGCCCCGGCCACGGCTGACCAGGGTCGGCGCGCGGCACGAGCTCATCGCCCAGCGGGGTGAAGGTGATGCGTTCGGCCGGCCCGCGGCCGCCGCTGAGCACCGGCATCTGCACCGCCTCGGGTCCGAGCAGACCCTGAACCCGCACGAGTGCGCGGCGGGCCCGCAGCCGATCTTCTTCACCGACGCCACCCCACAGCGGTAGTTGCAGCGCCTCGGCCGAAACCACCTCCACCGGGCGCAGCCGTATCACCGTCACCGGCGCGGTCGGCCGGTCGCCCGGATTGCGTCTGTTGAGCCAGCCGTCCAGCTGCCAGCGCACCCGGTCAGCGGTGGCGTCCTCGGTCAGCGGCTCGGCGCAACGCCAAACTCGTTCCAGCTCTTCGCCATTGGCGGTGACGGCGTGGATGGCCAGCCTGGTGCATCCGACGCCGGACGCCTCGAGGCTGCGGTGCAGGGTGCTGGCCAGCGACCGTCCGGCGAACGCCGCGGCATCCACCCGCTCGATCGGCGGATCGCAGTTCATCACGGCGTCGAGTTCGGCCGCGGGCTCACGTCCCGACGGGCCGCGGGTGGGTTCACCGCGGGCGAATCGGTGCGCAGCCACCGCGTCGGCCCCGAACCGCGAGGCAACGTCACTGCGAGATAGCGCGGCGAACTGACCGATGTTGCGGATTCCCATGCGCCACAGCAGGTCTGCTAGATCCTCGCGCCCTGGCGCCGCCAGGCTCGGCTCGGTGGCCAGTTGCCGGATCGACAGCGCGGACAAAAACGCCGCATCCTTGCCTCGTTCGACGATCCGTCCGGCTCGTGCGGCGAACACGGCGGTGGGCAGCTGGTCGGCGATGCCGACCTGACACTCGGCTCCGGCCGCGGCCACTGCGTCGACCAGCCGTTCAGCGGCGGCCTGTTCGGACCCGAAGTAGCGCGCCGCTCCACGCACCGGCAACACCAGCAGCCCTGGACGCAGTACCTCTGCCCGCGGCACGAGGTCGTCCACCGCAGCTGTCACCTCTTCGAAGTGGCGGGCATCGCGCGCGGGATCGGCTGTGACGACGTGCAGTTCCGGACATCGTGCCTGCGATTCCCGGCGGCGCAGCCCACGGCGCACGCCCGCCGCACGCGCCGACGCCGAGCACGCGATGACCCGGTTGGCCAGCGTGACCGCGACGGGCACTGTGGGTGTCAGGTCGGCCGCGGCCGCGGCGGCGACCGCGGGCCAGTCCATGCACCAGATGGCCAGCACCCGCGACGAGCCACTTGGGCGAGGAGCCGACGTCCCAGAGGCAGACCCGGAAGACACCTCATCCGCCCACCGCACGAACAGGGCCTGATGTCGCCGGCCGAGCGGCTCCGGTGCCGAACGACCGTCCTCTGCCCCGCATGGCCAGCCGCACCTTGCTGATGCGGCCAATCCCTGGATGACCGGGACC
This sequence comes from Mycobacterium sp., assembly GCF_035274705.1. Taxonomy (GTDB): domain Bacteria; phylum Actinomycetota; class Actinomycetes; order Mycobacteriales; family Mycobacteriaceae; genus Mycobacterium. The sequence continues at coordinate 11,924 of NZ_DATENY010000073.1, forward strand.
CGTGATCTCGTAGCCGCAGACCCTGGCCTCCAGCCGCGTGGATGCCCCCTGCCAGTCGCCACCGGTTACCAGCAGCGTGCAACCCTTCTGCCGAGCGCGCGCCACCACCGCCCGCGCTCGGGTGGCCGGCACCGATCGACCGCCAAGGCCGAGCACCACCAGATCCATGCCGTCCATCAGCACCGCGGCCACCTCGACCGGATCGGCTCCGGGTTCGGGGATCAGCGCGATTCTGCTCAGATCCGCTCCCATCTCGACCGCCGCCAGCAGGCCGACGTCGGGCTGGCCGACGATCGCGGCATGCCCGCCTTCCGCCGTCACCGCCGCCACCATGCTCAGCGACAGCGAGCGGGCGCCCGATACCACCGCGACCGTCCCGCGCGGCAACGAGGCCGGAAGGAGTTCTGACTGGGATTCGGGGATCGGCAGCAAAGATTCCGAGTCCGTGAGCACGTCGGCCGACGGCGCTTGACCCCGACGCCCGCCGCCGACCTTGCTGGATACCGCTGCCATCTTGCGACGCAGGTGTTCTACCTGCTCAGCGCGGTTAAGCTGGCGCTGGTCCAGGCTCATGGCTGCCGTCACAGCAGCACCTCCTGCATCATGCGAATCGCTCTTTGTTCGAAAGTATGTTCGATACACCGAGTAAACACCGGCCCACCGACACCGTCAAGCGGCGCCGGGCGGTCTAGCGGCGTCCGGCTACTCCCATTCGATGGTGCCGGGCGGCTTGCTGGTGACGTCCAGCACGACCCGGTTGACCTCGGGAACCTCGTTGGTGATGCGAGTCGAGATGCGCTCGAGCACTTCGTAGGGCACCCGGGTCCAGTCGGCGGTCATGGCGTCCTCGCTGGACACCGGCCGCAGCACGATCGGATGGCCGTAGGTGCGGCCGTCGCCCTGCACTCCAACCGAACGGATGTCGGCAAGCAGCACTACCGGGCACTGCCAGATCTGGTTGTCCAGCCCGGCCGCGGTCAGCTCTTCGCGGGCGATCGCGTCGGCGCGCCGCAGCGTCTCCAACCGCGCGGCGGTGACCTCGCCGACGATGCGGATACCCAGACCGGGGCCCGGGAATGGTTGGCGCGCAACGATTTCCTCGGGCAGACCAAGCTCGCGACCCACCGCACGCACCTCGTCCTTGAACAGCAGCCGCAGCGGCTCGACGAGTTTGAACTTCAGATCACCGGGCAGACCGCCGACGTTGTGATGGCTCTTGATGTTGGCAGTGCCCGTGCCGCCGCCAGATTCGACGACATCGGGATACAGAGTGCCCTGCACCAGGAATTCGATTTCAGAGCCACTGGACCCCAAGGTATCTCGCACCGCACCCTCGAACGCGCGGATGAACTCGCGTCCGATGATCTTGCGTTTGCCTTCCGGGTTGGTCACGCCGGCGAGCGCATCCAAAAAACGGTCCGCGACATCGACGGTGACCAGATTGGCGCGGGTGGCGGCCACGAAATCGCGCTGCACCTGCGCCCGCTCGCCGTCGCGCAGCAGCCCGTGGTCGACGAACACGCAGGTCAACCGGTCACCTATGGCACGTTGCACCAGCGCCGCGGCCACCGCGGAGTCCACACCGCCAGACAGACCGCAGATGGCCCTGCCGTCGCCGATCTGGTTGCGGACCTGTTCGACCAGCGAGTCGGCGATGTTCGCCGGGGTCCACGTCGCACCGATCCCGGCGAACTCGTGCAGGAACCGGCTCAACACCTGCTGTCCGTGTGGTGAATGCAACACCTCGGGGTGATACTGCACGCCCGCCAGGCGGCGCGCCCGGTTCTCGAACGCCGCCACCGGCGCACCGGCGCTGGTGGCCACCACGTCGAATCCGTCAGGCGCGGCGGTCACGGCGTCGCCGTGGCTCATCCATACCGGCTGGGTGACGGGTAGATCCGAATGCAGCTGTCCCCCAGTGACATTCAACTCCGTACGGCCGTACTCGCTGGTGCCGGTCTTGGCGACGATCCCGCCGAGTGCCTGGGCCATCGCCTGGAAGCCGTAACAGATGCCGAACACCGGCAGCCCGAGATCGAACACTCCCGGATTCAGCTGCGGCGCCCCGTCCTCGTAGACACTGGCGGGCCCACCCGACAACACGATCGCCTGCGGATCCTTGTCCTTGATCTCCTCGACACCTGCGGTGTGCGGGATGACCTCCGAGTACACCCTGGCTTCGCGGACTCGCCGCGCGATCAGCTGTGCATACTGCGCACCGAAGTCGACCACCAACACGGGGCGGGGCGAGGTTGATTCCACCCGGTCAGTCTAGTTGGCTGGGCAAAACGCGCGTCGCGATGTCGAACGCTTCAGACGTACAGCGCGGAGAAAGGCCCAAAACCCAAGTTACGCACCACAAACCATGCCAGGGTCACGGCCAGCGCCGCCGGCGCTGACCATCGCAGGTGCTGCCAGCTGAACACCTGCCGACCCACGATCCTGCCGTAGGTCCATGCGCCGAATGCCCACACCAGCAGCAACACCGCCACCATTCCCACGGCGTTGTACCGCAGGGCAGCCGTGACGTCGAGATGCAGCAGGGAGTAGATCATCCGCAGGCTGCCGCAGCCTGGGCAGTCGATACCCAGCAGCGCCTTGGTCGGGCACACCGGAATGATTCCGCCCGGCACGGTCGGGTTGGCCAGCCAGACGAACACGCACCCGCTCGCCGCCACCGCGGCGACGCCCAACGGGGCGGCGAGCGAGCGCGCGTGCATTACGAGTAGGACATATACGAGAAGCCGCCAGCGGCGACGGCGATGATGGCATAGACGATGCCGACGACCACGCCGGCGACCGCACCCCAAATCGCCCACTTCTTGGCGGTGTCGGCCGCGGTCTGCGCCTCGGCGTAACGGCCCTGTGTCCACAGCCCGGACACCTTGCTCGAGTAGACGATCGACACGACGCCCAGCGGCAGGCAGCACAGCACCGCGCACAGGATGCCCCACACCAGATTGCTGTCCGGCTGTTGGGCGGGGATGCCTCCCTGGGGTGCGCCATACGGCGGAGGTGGAGGCGGGTACGGCGGTGGCTCATATGTCATGTCGAGAGTCCTTTGTCTAGAACCGTTTCGGCGCTACTGGTTTGCGAGCACCGGTGCCAAGCCCGCTCAATATAAAGCACCGGTTTGCTGCGTGCGGGGCTATCGATCAGACGCCGTCGCACCGTCGACGTAACGGGTGATCATGTCGACGAGCGCGCGACGCTCCCGACGGGTGTCCAGCGGCTCGGGAACCACCAACTGCGCCACGATCAGCCCGCGCAGAGTGGCCCAGATCAGATTCCCGATCGCCGCGGCGTGCCGGGCGGCAAGACCTTCACCAATGTGCTTGCCGAGCTTGCTGAACGCTCTGCCCAACTCGCCGAGGTGTTGGCTCGCGCCTGCGTCACGCATGGCCCGCGTGGCGATCAGGATCTCCAACGCCGCCATAGACGTGGGGCTGGAGAACGCTTCCCACGCCGCGGTGACGATGAATTCGATTCGGTCGCAGGATTTTTCAGCATCGAGCGGCAGTCCATGCAGGGTGTCCAGCAGTTCGGCGAAACCTTTGTCGACAACGGCCATCAGCAGACCGTCGCGGTCCCCGAAGTGGTACTGCACCACACCCCACGTCACGCCGGCCCGTTCGGTGATGTGCTTGGCGCTGGCGGCGGCGAACCCTTCTTCGAGGATGCAGCGGATGGTCTCGTCAATCACCCGGGCGCGGGTCCGATCCGCGCGCAACTGGCTGCCGTTGGCGGGACGGCGCGGCGCGATCAGCGGTGCCATCGCGTCACCACATCAGTCCGCGGATGTATCCCGCCGGCAGATCCTTGGCGGCGAGAAGTCCGCTGGCCGCGGTGCACACCGCCTCGATCACGTTGACCGCGCGGGCCGCGGTGGCGATCACCCCGCCCAGGTTGTGGTCCACACCGTCGAGCCCGACGTGCGCGTTGATCTCAACGCCGGGGTCGCCGGTGACGGTGACACGGTGCACGCCCGGGCGTCCGTCGGGCGGATAGGGCCAGTCAGGGGCGGCGGCATCCGTCAGCCGGTTGACATGTTCCATCGTGATGAGCCGTTCGCCGTCGCGTCGTCCTTCGACCGCGAAACGCACTGCCGCCACATGCCCCGGTGGCACTGTCATCATCGTGCACTCGATCGGCTCCGGCGTCACCCAGGTTTCGTGGCGTTCGCGAACGTCGTCGAGCTCGACGCCAAGCTCATCGGCGAGGCTGCGCACCTGGCCACCCCACAGCGACGCCAGCACACCCGGCTGGAACATGATCGGCGTGTGATCCGGCGTGGCACCGAATCCCATGCTCACACCGGTGAATTCGGCGTCGTCGTAGCTGCCGTAGTCGAAGACCTCCTGCACCGTGATCGCGGTGGCGCGAGCGGTCAGACCCAACGCGGTGTAGACCAGGGTGTCACCGGAGAAGCCGGGATCGATGCCGTTGATGTAGAGCGACGTGTTGCCGGCCTTGCATGCGTTCGCCAGCGGCGTGCGCAGCCAATCGTCCGCATGCTCCGGGGCGACGAGCCAAACCATCGACGTGCCAACGACATTGGTGCCCGCTGCCAAGAACTGTGAGATTTCCTCGATGGCGGCCTCAGGGCGCATCTCCGCCTGCGACGTGTACACCACACAGTCGGCATCGAGCGCCAGCAGCGCATCGACATCGTTGGTGGCCACCACGCCAGTCCGGTCGTCGAGCCCACACAACTCGGCCGCATCGCGCCCGATCTTGTCGGCGCCGTTGGCGTGCACACCGACCAATTCGAGATCCGGGCGCTCGATGATCGTCCGAAGCGCGTGGCGGCCCACGTTGCCTGTGGAGAACTGGATGACTCGTCGCATGCGGCGTCCTTCAGAGCAGATCGGTGATGGCTTTCAGCCCGGCCTCGTAGAGCACGCCAGGCAGCATGCCGCCGTCGATCTCAATCGTGGTGCCGTTGATGAAATCCGCTGCGCCACTGCACAAGAACACGCAGGAACGACCCACCTCGGCGGGCTGGCCGGCGCGGCGCAGCGGAACGTTGCGGAAATATTCGGCGCCGTCGGGATCGTCTTTCGGCAGTACGAAGCTGCGAAAATTGTCCGTCATGGTCGGACCGAGAGCCAACGCGTTGACGCGCACGTGAGGCCCCCACTCCTCGGCAAGCGATCGGGTCATGTGGTTCAGCCCCGCCTTGGCCGCACCGTAGGACACCAGTGTGGGCGAGCCGGCGGGATGCCCGGCGCCGCTGGAGATGTTGACGATCGATCCGGTGCCCTCTTGGTCGCGCATCTGGCGATAGACGCGAATGGCGAACCACAGCGGGCTGATCAGGTTCATCTGGATCGCGAACGAGTGAAACAGCACCGTGCGTTCGAAGTCGTCGTCGCTGCGCGGCGCGCCCTGAATCTGCTGTACAAGCGCGGGCACGTCTTCGACATGCGGCGTGGGCACCGTTCCGCCCGCGTTGTTGACCAGGATGTCGATGCGGCCATGTGTCGCGGCCACTTCGGACACCAACGCGTCGATGGCGCAGTAATCGCCTTGGTCGCAAACCATTTGCGACGAGCGCCGCGCCCAATCCGGCTCGGCGTCGACTCCCGGTATCGCATCGAGCTTCGAGCGCGAGCAGCCGATGACGGTGGCACCGGCGCGCAGCAGTTCGTGTGCGATGCCCACTCCCACACCGCGGCTGGTGCCGGTGACGATCGCGATCTTGCCGTCCAATGTGCCCATGTCAGAACGCCGGAATGCCGTCGCGACGCGGATGCAGCGCATCGACGATCCCCGGTTCGGCTGCACATACCCAAGGGATGACGTTCACAGCACGCATGCCGGTCGCCAACAGGCCCTGCTCACTGGAATCCTCGTCGGGTCGATGGCCGACTTCGAATTCGGCATCGAAGCTGGGTTCGCCGTCGATGATGACTCGCCATGTGCCGTCGATGCCACCGGTGCGGCTCTTCGGCCAATTCGACGCGAGGTCCTCGGCCATCCGATCGACATGTTCGATGGTGATCACGTCGACACCGTCGACGATCGTGCGGATCGCGAACCGACCGACACCGCGGGTGGCCCAGACCGCGACGTTGAAGGTCTGCACCGGCAAACCATAAAGCACTCAATGTTTCGTCGGAGGCGAGTTTCACGAACACGATGCTGATGGCCATGCACTGCCGTGCAACAGGTTCTAGGCCATCTGTTTGTTCAGCGGTAGGCCGCCGGTCGCCTCGAATACCACCCGGCGTCCGATCTCGACGGCGTGGTCGGCGAATCGTTCGTAGAAGCGGCCCAGCAGCGCGACGTCGACCGCCGAGCAGACGCTGTCCTGCCATTTTCGATCGATCAGCAGGGTGAATAGATGCTGGTGCTCGGCGTCGACGGCGTCGTCTTGATCACGCAGCCGTGCGGCCTTGTCGGGGTTGCGAGACAGCAGCACTTCCTGCGCGGACCGGGCCAATTGGACTGCCTTATGACCCATTTCGGCGAAGCTTGCGCGAACCTCATCCGGCAACGCGCAGTCAGGATGCCGTAGCCGGGCGATGCTGGCGACGTGCACGGCCAGCGCGCCCATCCGCTCGATATCCGCGCCGATATGGATGGAGCCGACGATCGTTCGCAAATCGCTCGCCACCGGTTGTTGCAAAGCCAGCAATTTGAGCGCGTTCCCCTCAGCCCGCCGGCTCATCGAGGCGATGTGTTCATGGTCGGCGATGACTTGTTCGGCCACGGAGAGGTCGCGTTCCAACAGGGCGTGCGTTGCGTGCTCCATCGCATCCGCCGCCAGACCGCACATTTCGCCCATCTGCGTGCTCAGTGCTGCCAACTGCTCGTGATACTGGGTCCGCATTGCATATCCTCCGCGCGCTTCAACACCCGACGGCAACTCGGCCGACAATTTCAGGTACCCGAATTGACGGGATTCTAACCAGCCGAACTGACCGGCTCGATCGGCAGCCGCCGCAGCGCGGCGGGTGCATCAGCGGGCACAACGGGATGGTCGGGCGGGATCGGTGTCAGCCGCTTGTAGGCCTCGCCCTGGGCCGGCCGCAGATCGTCCTGGCCCTTGTTGGGCCACAGCGACGCCGCGCGCTCGGCCTGGGCGGTGATCGAAAGCGACGGGTTTACACCGAGATTCGCCGAGACCGCCGCGCCATCCATCACCGAAAGGGTGGGATACCCGTACACCCGCTGGTACGGGTCGATCACGCCGCTCTGCGGGCTGTCGCCGATTGCAGCACCGCCAAGGAAATGCGCGGTGAGCGGGATGTTGAACAGCTCTCCCCACGTGCCGCCGGCCACCCCGTCGATCTTCTCGGCGATGCGGCGAGTGACCTCGTTGCCGACCGGGATCCACGTCGGGTTCGGCTGGCCATGTCCTTGCTTGCTGGTCATCCGCCGGAATCCGAGCTTGGTTCGCTCGGTGAACGTCGTGATCGAGTTGTCCAGATGCTGCATCACCAGCGCGATCACCGTGCGCTCGCTCCACTGCCTGACGTTGAGCATCCGCAATGTGCCGCGCGGGCTTTCGGCGGCGTTACGGAAGAACTGCTTCCACCGAGGAACGTCGGAGCCCTCCGGGCCGCCGCCGTCGGTCATCAGTGTCTGCAACAGCCCCATGGCATTCGAGCCCTTGCCGTAGCGGACCGGTTCGATGTGGGTATCCGGCGTGGGGTGGATCGACGACGTGATCGCGACGCCATGCGTGAGGTCCAGATCGGGCGAGACTTCGAACCGTCCAGCGCCGACGATCGATTCCGAGTTGGTTCGCGTCAGCACGCCGAGCTTGTCCGACAGCTTGGGCAGCTTTCCCTTGTCGCGCATCTTGAACAGCAGCTTCTGGGTGCCCCACGTGCCGGCGGCCAGCACGACGTGTGAGGCGGTATAGGTGCGCCGCTTGCGGGGCACCAAGCCGGTCCTCGCGGTGCGCACCTTCCACAGTCCGTCGGGCCGCTGCTCGAAGCCAGTGACGGTGGTCATCGGAATGACGTCTGCCCCAGCCTTTTCCGCCAACCCGAGATAATTCTTGACCAATGTGTTCTTGGCGCCGTAACGGCATCCCGTCATGCAGGAGCCGCATTCGATGCACCCGGTGCGCGCGGGGCCCGCGCCACCGAAATACGGATCGGGCACCGTCTTGCCTGGGGCCTTGGTGCCGTCGGGACCGAAAGAACACCCCGACGGGCGTCGGCACGAACGTGTCTCCGACGCCGATTTCGTCGGCGACTTCTTTGACTATGCGGTCGGCATCGGTGAACGTCGGATTCTTGACCACACCGAGCATCCGCTGCGCCTGGTCGTAGTGCGGCATCAGCTCGGCGCGCCAGTCGGTGATGTGCGACCACTGCCCGTCGGCGAAGAAAGGCTCCGGCGGCACGTACAGGGTGTTGGCGTAGTTGAGCGATCCGCCGCCGACACCGGCGCCCGCCAAAATCATCACGTTGCGCAGCAAGTGGATCCGCTGAATGCCGTACATCCCGAGTTTCGGCGCCCACAAGAACTTGCGCAGATTCCACGAGGTCTTGGCGAAGTCTTCGTCGTTGAATCGCCGGCCCGCCTCGAGCACGCCGACGCGGTAGCCCTTCTCGGTGAGCCGCAGCGCGGTGACACTTCCCCCGAACCCCGAACCGATGATCAAGACGTCATAGTCAGGTTTCATCCGACCAGTATGACCTTACCAACGGGTAACTTCTAGACAGGCGAGCCTAATTTGTAAAGCAGACTTGTTCGGCGAACAGACGCAAAACTGCCCCGAATCCGCCGAATTTAGGCAGTTTTGCGTCTGTTCGGCCGACGTAACTCAGCTGCCGACGGTCAGGCCGACTTTCTGGAATTCCTTCAGGTCGCAGTAACCGGCCTTGGCCATCGACCGGCGCAGACCGCCGACCAGGTTGAGCGAGCCGAACGGGTCGTCCGACGGGCCGGTCAGCACCTGCCGCAGCGACGGCCGCTCACCCAGCGCTATCTGCAGCAATGCGCCGCGCGGCAGCGACGGGTGCGCCGCGGCGGCGGGCCAGAACCAGCCGTCGCCCAGCGCCTCCGCGGCAGTCGCCAGCGGCGTGCCGAGCACCACCGCGTCCGCGCCGCAGGCGATGGCCTTGGCCAGGTCACCGGAGGTGTGGATGTCGCCGTCGGCCAGGACATGCACGTAGCGTCCACCGGTTTCGTCGAGATATTCGCGCCGGGCCGCCGCGGCGTCGGCGATCGCGGTGGCCATCGGCACGCTGATGCCGAGCACCTCGTCACTGGTCGTGACGCCGGACGTGGACCCGTAGCCGACGATGACACCGGCCGCTCCGGTTCGCATCAGATGCAGCGCGGTGCGGTGGTCGAGCACGCCGCCGGCCACCACCGGGATGTCCAGCTCGGAGATGAAGGTCTTCAGGTTGAGCGGCTCGCCGTCCTGCGCGACGCGCTCGGCGGAGATGATCGTGCCCTGGATGACCAGCAGATCGATGCCCGCCGCGACCAGCGACGGCGTCAGTGCCTGCGCGTTCTGCGGGCTGACCCGCACAGCCGTCGTCACCCCGGCGTCGCGGATTCGGGACACTGCGGCCCCGAGCAGATCGGGGTCCAGCGGCGCCGAATGCAGATGCTGCAACAACCGGATCGCCGCCGACGGTTCCGGCTCCTTCTCGGCAGCCTCGACGACCTGGGCGATCTTGGCCTCCACGTCGGCGTGCCTGCCGATCAGCCCCTCGCCGTTGAGCACGCCCAGGCCGCCGAGCCGGCCCAGCTCGATCGCGAACTCCACCGACACCAGCGCGTCCGTCGGATGCGACAGCACCGGGATCTCGAACCGGTAGGCGTCCAATTGCCAGGCCGTCGACACGTCCTGCGACGACCGGGTACGCCGCGACGGCACGATGTTGATGTCGTCGAGTTCGTAAGTGCGACGGGCGGTTCTGCCCATGCCGATTTCGACCATGTCTCGCATTCGGAACCCCTCTGTGCCTTTGCTTCCTCGCGCGAGCGCTCGTCAGCGGGTGTAGTAGTTCGGCGCCTCGACGGTCATGGTGATGTCGTGTGGATGGCTTTCTTTCAAGCCCGCCGCGGTGATCTGCACGAACTGCGCCTGCTGCAGTTGCTCGATGGTGGCTGCACCGGTGTAGCCCATCGCCGCGCGCAGCCCGCCGGTGAGCTGATGGATGACCGTCGAGAGCGGACCACGGAAGGGCACCCGTCCCTCGATACCCTCCGGCACCAACTTGTCCTCGCTCAACGCATCGTCTTGGAAGTAGCGGTCTTTGGAGTAGCTCTTGGCGCCCGAGCGGCCCTGCATCGCGCCCAGCGAACCCATGCCGCGGTAGCTCTTGAACTGCTTGCCGTTGACGAAGATCAGGTCCCCCGGCGACTCGGCGGTGCCGGCCAGCAGCGAGCCCAGCATGGCCGTCGATGCTCCGGCCGCCAGCGCCTTGGCGATGTCCCCGGAGTACTGCAATCCGCCGTCAGCGATGACCGGCACGCCCGCGGGTGCACAGGCGGCCACGGCCTCCAGAATCGCGGTGATCTGCGGAGCGCCCACGCCCGCGACCACGCGCGTCGTGCAGATCGAACCGGGGCCGACACCGACCTTGACCGCATCGGCGCCGGCCTGCACCAGAGCGGACGCCGCGGCGCGGGTGGCCACATTTCCGCCGATCACCTCGACGCGGTCGCCCACCACGGTCTTGAGTCTGTGCACCATGTCGAGCACCAGCCTGTTGTGGGCATGCGCAGTGTCGACGATCATCACGTCGACGCCGGCGTCCACCAACGTCATCGCCCGCGTCCACGAATCGTCGCCGACACCGACGGCCGCGCCGACCAGCAGCCGGCCGTCACTGTCCTTGGTGGACAGCGGGAACTGCTCGGTCTTGACGAAGTCCTTGACGGTGATGAGTCCGGTCAGCTTGCCGTGGCCGTCGACGATCGGCAGTTTCTCAATCTTGTAGCGGCGCAACAGACCTAGCGCCGCTTCGGCCGAAACACCCGCTTGTGCAGTGATCAACGGCGCCTTGGTCATCACCTCGGAGACCGGCTTGGACTGGTCGACCTCGAACCGCATATCGCGGTTGGTGATGATGCCGACCAGCTCGCCGGTGTCGTCGACGACGGGCAGCCCGGAAATCCGGAAGCGGGCGCACATCGCGTCGACCTCGGCCAGCGTGTTGTCCGGCGAGCAGGTCACCGGATCGGTGACCATGCCGGCCTCGGAACGTTTGACCGTCTCGACCTGGCCGGCCTGTTCGGCGGCGGGAAGGTTGCGGTGTAACACGCCCATCCCGCCGGCGCGTGCCATCGCGATGGCCATCCGCGACTCCGTCACCGTGTCCATCGCCGAGCTGACCAACGGCACCTTCAGCCGGATCCTGCGGGTGAGCTGACTCGAGGTATCTGCTGTGGCGGGCACCACATCGGAGGCGGCCGGCAGAAGCAGCACGTCGTCGAAAGTGAGCCCGAGCATCGCAATCTTGGTCGGATCATCGCCGCCGGTGGGCACCGGTACGGCGATGGGGATGCTGCTTTCAGCGATCGACATGGGCGGGGCCTTCCATCGGCAGAGCTAGATACCTATCTTATCGGCACTGACGTCGCTGCTTTGGATACGGCGCTGCGTTGCGGATACCCAGGTCGGGACCGGCTCAACGGCTGGCGCGATCCCCGTACGGCTGCGTAATGTGGAGTCGTGCGTGATCACCTGCCACCAGGTTTGCCGCCCGATCCGTTCGCCGATGACCCGTGCGACCCATCGGCGGCCCTTGACGCCCTCGAGCCGGGCCAACCGCTGGACCCGCAGGAGCGGACCGCGGTCGAGGCCGATCTCGCCGATCTCGCCGTATACGAAGCGTTGTTGGCGCACAAAGGAATTCGCGGCCTGGTGGTGTGCTGCGACGAATGCCAGCAGGACCACTACCACGACTGGGACATGCTGCGCGCCAACCTATTGCAGCTGCTGGTCGACGGCACCGTGCGGCCGCACGAGCCCGCCTACGATCCGGAACCCGACGCCTACGTGACCTGGGATTACTGCCGGGGCTACGCGGACGCCTCGCTCAACGAGGCGACGTCGGACTCCGACGGATATCGCTGACGGCTTAAGCCGTCATTCACCTCTCCCGCCCGCTTTGGGCGGTGCGATGACGAACGTCGTTGTCGTGATCGGGATGTTCGCCGACGGCGGAGCTTCCGTCACAGGGCTTTCGGGACCATGCGACTTCGGCGCCTCGACCGCCGGCGACTGCGACTTCGGCGCTTCGACAACGGACGTCGGCGGCGCGACGACCTCGGCACCGCCACCCGCAACCGGAGGTGGCGGGGTCGTCGTCGTGGTGATCACACGCGTAGTGGTGGCAACCGTCGTGGTCGTTGTCACCGGTGCAGTCGTCGTTGTCACCGGTGGAGTCGTCGTGGTGACCGGCGGCGGCGTTGTCGTCGTCACTGGCGGTGTCGTCGTCACCGGCGGTGTCGTGGTGACGGGCGGCGGAGGCTCTACCACCGACGAGCTGGTGGTCGTAGCAGAAGACGTGCCGGTGTCAGACGACGGCGGCGACGTGCTCGTCGAGGTCTCCGAAGAGGATGTGGCCGTGGACGTGGATGTCGTCGTCGACGTGGACGACCCCGGCTCGACTACCGCCGGCTCTGGCATCGCCGGAGGCGGAACCCCCGGCGGCAGCGTCGCATTCGCATCCTTGGCGTCGACCTTGACCGTCAGCTGCTGCCATTGGTCGACCAATTCCTGTTTGCTCTCAACGTCATTGACAGTTGCGACCGTGGTGGTAAGGGTCTGCAGCTTGTCTTGCGCCGCGTCCCACTGGCCGGTGTCGATCAGCTGCTGCACCTCGGCCAGCTGCTGCGAGGCAAGGGCAACAGCATCGGTACGCGTGGTCTGCTGCTCACCGAACAGTGCGGTGCGCAAGCCGTACAGCGAGTCGCCCGGCCCGGCGCCGGCGACGACCGCTCCGAAACCGCCGATGCACAACACCGCTGCGGCAAGGGAACCCACCACCGCCATCGACGTGCGGGTGCGCTTGCGCGACTCGACAGCGCGCCGCAGCGTGATCGCCGCGTCGCGAGGCGTCACCGGCGCCATCAACGGTGGATCGCGCAACTCGTCGCGCCATCCGGCGAACAGCTGCGCGAGCTCGGCCTCGCCGGGATCGGTCGAATACACCGGCTCCTTGTACGCCAGCGAGTCGAGGAACCGATCCGTGCGGTGAATGTCGTTGAGCGACGGATCGCCCCCGTTGGAAGTCCAGCGTCCGAAATCAGGCATAGTCGTGTCCCGTCGCGATGATTTCGGCCTTCAGCCGGGCAAGCGCACGATGCTGCGCGACGCGGACAGCACCCGGGGTGCTGCCGACCGCTTCGGCGGTCTCTTCGGCGCTCATGCCGACGACCACGCGCAGGATCAGAATCTCGCGCTGCTTTTCGGGTAGGACAGCCAGCAGCTTGTTCATCCGCGCCGACGCTTCGGTGTCGAGGGCCATTTGCTCGGGACCGGCGTCCAGCGAGAACCGCTCCGGGATGACATCCGTCGGGTCGGCGCGGTTCCTGCCGGCGGCGCGATGCGCGTCAGCAACCTTGTGTGCAGCTATGCCGTATACGAAGGCCAGGAACGGTCGTCCCTGATCCTTGTAGCGCGGCAGCGCCGTGATGGCGGCCAAGCACACCTCCTGTGCAACGTCATCTGCTGAAAGACCGCTTCGCTCGGTCGCCCCGACCCTTGCCCGGCAGTACCGAACAACGATCGGGCGAATGGTCTCCAGCACCTCCCGGAGCGCGTCCCGGTTGCCCGCCACAGCCTCAGCAACGACAGCATCGAGACGTTCTCCCGAATTTGTCATCGTGGGCGATCTCTCCAGCGTTACGAACCGGACATATTCCGGTAGGGGTGGCTCAGCTAAACAATAACTTTCAGGATGGGACCAACCGGCTCACCGCAGCGCCCACACGCCGCCCCGTGACCGTACTGTGTCGGCGGACTCGTCGCGGATACCGACGACCACCTCGGCCGAGTGTGTGGCGCTGCCGATATCGGCCAGCAGGCAGGCCAACGCCCAGCGCAGTGGAATCATTCCGTGACGTTCGGAGGCCCGCAGAGCGTCATCGGCGACGTGTCGAGACCGCTCGACGTCACCGGCGCTGCACAACGCGGCGGCCAGGATGACGTCGGATTTCACCGCGTGGCGCACCGAGCCCAGGCTGGCGGCCAGATCGACGGCTCGCTGGGCGTGCCCGACGGCGCTCGCGCCGTCGCCCCGCGCCATCGCCAATTCTGAAGACACCCACGCCAGCCGTACAGGCAGCCGTGCGGGGGCGGAATCCGTCAGAAGCTCACCCACACGGTCGAGCGCCCTCGCCGATGCCGCGAACCGGCCCACGCCGAGCGCGTCGGCGGCCAAACCGATGAGCGCATCCGCGCACGCCTCGACGTCGGATCCGGCGCACGCCAGTGCCCGGCCGTCCCAACTGCGTGCGCGGTCATGCCAGCCGAGCTGGCGAAGGAACGACGCACGCGTGCTGTGTGCCAGCGACAGCACCGAGCCGCCGCCGCGCTGCAGCCGGAGCACGCCGGCTACGTCGGCAAGGGCGCTGCCGTAGCGGCCCTGGCCGCCAGCGACGACAGCGCGCAACCACAGTTCGTGCGGCGTCGACGCCGGGGGAAGTGGCCAGCGTTGCGGATCGTCCCCGAACGCGGCGTTTGACAGTACGCTGCTCATCGGGTCGCGACGCTATCAATTCGTCTCGCAAATACCGAGACCGGCGGACCCGCTTTGCGCACGGGGGGCCAAATCCGTTCTCGTTAACAGTTTGTGCTGTCAGTGTTACTGCGATGTCAACGGCCTATTGAGCGCGGGAAAAGATTCGCGCGACACAGCTCGAGGCGAGCAGCGAAAACACAAGTCGTGATCGGTCGGCCCGCGTTTCGTTACCACCAATCTCGTTGCCGGCGAGGCGCAACGATGAACGTGATGTAAATTCTCGGCCTGCGGTTATGTGGTTGAGCACATGCGCGGGCTATTGACGGAATTTCTACAGCCCCCCTACCTTGTGTGCACGAGTAGTCATCGGCGACATGTGCTCGGATCGGTTCCACAACTCACGCACTCGCTCGTGCGCGAAAAGAGTGTGTAGAGAGGGGTTTTCCAATGCCACAGCCGCAGCAGCTACCCGGCCCCAACGCCGACATCTGGGATTGGCAGATGTCGGGCCTGTGCCGGGGTGTCGATTCGTCGATGTTCTTCCATCCTGACGGTGAGCGCGGCCGTGCCCGCGCCCAGCGTGAGTTGCGCGCCAAGGAGATGTGCCGTCGCTGCCCAGTGGTCGCCCAGTGCCGCTCTCACGCGCTGGCCGTCGGCGAGCCCTACGGCATCTGGGGCGGCCTGAGTGAGTCCGAGCGCGAGCTGTTGCTCAAGCGGGGTATCCGCCGCACCGCTTGATGTCCGAGACGCGGCTACGGCGACGAACCTGAAGCCGGCGCCTTCGAACTTTCCACGAACTCCATTCGCCCAGGGTCACGCCGGCCGCGAGGGCGGTGCCGATCGCAAATGCACCCAACACCGAAGCGAACCCGACGGCGTGCTGGTCGTTGAGAATGGCGATCGACACAACAAGGGGCGGCGCGAGATTGCGGCGTTCCATCAGCCGGCCGAACCAATCCGATCGGCACCGCCGCGACGAACGACGCCACAACGGCACCCAAACCCGCGCCCTGTGCGACAAGAAACGCGATGGTGCCTGCGGCACCACCGAACGCCGCAGCCATCGCCGCGGACCGTTCGGCATAGCAGGCCAGGGCATAGGCCGCGGCGCTTGCCGCGCCGAATGCAACACGTCAGGCAGCTCGGCCAGCGCGGGCGGCGCATTTGCGCTGATGGCGACGAACGGCGCACCGAAGCGGTTGGCGAGTGCAGTACCAAGGCCACACCCGCGATCGTCGCGCCCGTCATCATGACCAACTCGAAGAACCGGCCCGCAGCGGTGACCGGAGCACCGGTGATGACGTCGCAGACCGAACCGACCAGCGAAAGGCCTGCGAGAAGTACAACGAGGCCGGTCGCGATCGCTACCCAGTGCCTCTGGTGTTTCGCTCACATCGTCAGAGCCGAGCCCGGTTCATCCCAACTCGTAATTCTCGCGTGAGACGCGGAAGTAGTGCCCGGTGGCGGTGTCGGTGCACGTCACGCCGGACAGCTCACTGTCGCAGCTGATCGCACCGCGCGAGAAGGTCTGGCCGTAGCCGAGTGTCTTCACGCCCGGCGTATTGAACTTGCTGGCTCCCTCGTAGCAACCGAGGTTCGCTGGTTTGGCCTGACTGACGTAGAACTCCAGGCCTCCGAAACTGAAGTCGCACGCTCTGCCGTAGGGGCCGCTTGTGGATGCCGGTGCCACCCAGGTGTGTTCCCGGACTTCGCAATTCGCACCTGAGTTATCGGCGTACACACTGCAGACGATATTTCCCGACGGACTCACGAACTCGTGGTCGGCGGGTAACTCGCCACCTCCGCCGCAGGCGTTCGCGATGGCCGCAAGGGGCAGCGCGGCGGCGGTTGCAATCGAGAGCGCCGCGATCATTTTGATCTTCATGATTAGTCCTCTCCGGGGTCGGTCGGGCCGTGATGGCCTGTAGCCCGAAGAGTGGAGTGGACGTCTTGGCGGATTCTCAAGTGATTCTTGGAACTGAAACACCCCCCGGCTCCTTGAACCGGGGGGTGTTTTCCGTCTAGCTCCTAGTGCGAGTGGCCGTGACCATGGCCGTGGCCGTGGCTGTGGCCGTGGTCTTCTTCCTCGGCCGGCTTCTCCACCACCGCGGTCTCGGTGGTGAGGATCATCCGGGCCACCGAGGCGGCATTCAGCACCGCCGAACGGGTCACCTTGACGGGGTCGACGACGCCGTCGGCGGCCAGATCGCCGTAGGACAGCGTGGCGGCGTTGAAGCCCTGCCCGTCGGGCAGCTCGGCCACCGTGTTCACCACCACGGAGCCGTCTAGCCCGGCGTTGGTGGCGATCCAGTACAGCGGGGCCGACAGCGCAGAGCTGAACACCTCGACACCGAGCGCCTCGTCACCGGTCAGCTCGCCGCGCAGCTTGTCCAGCGCCTTGCGAGCACGCACCAGTGCCGAACCGCCGCCGGCGATGATGCCCTCCTCGACAGCGGCCTTGGCCGCCGCGACCGCATCCTCGACGCTTTCCTTGCGCTCCTTGAGCGCTGTCTCAGTGGCCGCGCCGACCTTGATCACGGCGACGCCGCCGGACAGCTTGGCCAGCCGCTCCTCGAGCTTCTCGCGGTCCCAGTCCGAATCGGTGGTCTCGATCTCGGCACGAAGCTGCTTGGCGCGCGCGTCGATGTCCTCCTTGGTGCCACCGCCGTCGACGATGACCGTGCTGTCCTTGTCCACGACGACGCGCCGAGCGGAGCCGAGCACGTCGAGGCCGACCTCACGCAGCAACAAGCCGACGTCCGGGTTGACGACCTGACCGCCGGTCACGATGGCGAGGTCGTCAAGGAACGCCTTGCGACGGTCACCGAAGAACGGCGCCTTGACCGCGACGGCCTTCAGCGTCTTGCGGATCGAGTTGACCACCAACGTCGAAAGCGCTTCGCCCTCAACATCTTCGGCGACGATCAGCAGCGGCTTGCCGCTCTCGGCGACCTTCTCCAGCAGCGGCAGCAGGTCGGGCAGCGAGCTGATCTTCTCGCGGTGCAGCAGCACCAACGCGTCCTCGAACACCGCTTCCTGGGCGTCGAAGTCGGTGATGAAGTACGCCGAGATGAAGCCCTTGTCGAAGCCGACGCCGTCGGTGATCTCCAGCTCCGTGTTCAGCGTGGACGACTCTTCGACGGATACGACGCCGTCGTGGCCCACCTTGGTCATCGCCTCGCCGACGAGCTCACCGATCTGCTCGTCGCGGGAGGAAACGGTGGCGACCTGTGCGATGCCCTTCTTGTCGGAGACCGGCGTGGCCGAGGCCAGCAACGCCTCGGACACCGCGTCGGCGGCCTTGGAGATGCCCGCGCCCAGCGCGATCGGGTTGGCGCCGGCAGCGACGTTGCGCAGGCCGGCCTTGACGAGCGCCTGCGCCAGCACGGTCGCGGTCGTGGTGCCGTCACCGGCGACGTCGTTGGTCTTGGTGGCCACCGACTTCACCAGCTGAGCGCCGAGGTTTTCGAACGGGTCTTCCAGATCGATCTCGCGTGCGATGGTCACACCGTCGTTGGTCACCGTCGGGCCGCCGAACGCTTTGGCCAGCACCACGTGACGGCCGCGTGGGCCGAGCGTCACGCGCACTGCGTCGGCGAGCTTGTTTACGCCGGATTCCATTGCCCGGCGCGCAGTTTCGTCGAATTCAATGAGTTTGCTCAATGTCTTTCCTTTATGGAATGCAATTCCCTAGATACGCATACCGCCCCGGACATCGCCCGAGGTTACGGGGATCTCCGGGGCGGAATACGTGTGTGCTTACTTGTTGACGACTGCCAGCACGTCGCGGGCCGACAGGATCAGGTACTCCTCGCCGTTGTACTTGATCTCGGTGCCGCCGTACTTGCTGTAGATGACGACGTCGCCCTCAGACACGTCCAGCGGAATCCGCTTCTCGCCGTCCTCATCCCAGCGGCCGGGGCCGACTGCGACGACGGTGCCTTCCTGCGGCTTCTCCTTGGCGGTGTCGGGGATGACCAGACCGGATGCGGTCGTGGTCTCGGCCTCGTTGGCCTGTACGAGGATCTTGTCCTCGAGTGGCTTGATGTTCACGCTCGCCACGATGGAGCCCTCCACTTAGTTCGGGTGTCGATCCGGGGCGGATCCCCGGATGCGGGAGTTACAGGTTTCGGCATGCGTCCGTGCCCTCGCGCCGTCGTCGCGGGTGCCGGAGCAGGGGTTGGGCGCCTGCCACCTAGCACTCTATACATGAGAGTGCTAGCACTCAAGGTCGCCCCACTGCCTACCGATCGAACTCTCTCGGGTCGAACATCAGGTGCGCCGAAATGTCCCCGATCATCTCCACGTCGACCTGCCGTGCAGTGAAGTACCAGCCGGCGGGCCCATCTCCTGGGTCGCAGCTGAAGGCATCGAAATAACGGCCGACCACGATGGGCTGCAGCGGCAGCGTCTCGGTGGCCTGTACGACGCAGAACGTGGACCTGGCGGTGGCCGTGCGGTCGGTGACGTCGACGATCGGGTTGAGGACCAGGTGCCGGGTGCGCGGCGTGCCGGTCTGCGGGTAGCGCCGCGTCGTCATCGCGAACAGCTTGGCGATGGCCTCGGCGCCCGATGTGGACGGCGACCGTGTGCCTGCGAAGGTGGCGCGGGCGAGCAGTTGGCCCACGCCGTCGAAGTCGCCGGCGTCGATGAGCTCGGCGTAGCGGTATAGCAGCTCGGTAACGGCCAACCGGTCCTCGACGGTCACGCCACCTGTCCTTGTACGACGGGGAGGCCGGGGTCGCTGGCGGCGTCCAGCGGTGACGGCGCAGCGCCCGCGGCGATCAGATGTGCGGCGAACGAGGCGATCATCGCGCCATTGTCAGTGCACAGCCGAGGGCGCGGGATCCGCAGCGTCAGGCCATTCGCCGCGCAGCGTTCCTCGGCCAGTTCGCGCAGCCGAGAGTTGGCGGCCACGCCACCGGCGATCAGCAGCGTCTTGACGTTCAGTTCGGTGGCGGCGCGGATGGCTTTGCGCGTCAGCACATCGGCCACGGCCTCCTGAAAACCCGCCGCCACGTCGGCCTGTGGCGCCTCGGGATGGCTTTCTATGTATCTGGCGACGGCGGTCTTCAGCCCGGAGAAGCTGAACGCGTAGGGGTCGTCGCGGGGCCCGGTCATGCCGCGCGGGAAGACGATTGCAGCGGGATCCCCCTCGCGGGCGAGGTCGTCGAGCACCTTGCCGCCGGGATAGCCGAGGCCCAGCAGCCGCGCAACCTTGTCGTAGGCCTCGCCGGCGGCGTCGTCGACAGTGCTGCCGAGTTCGACGATCGGCTCACCCAACGACCGCACGTGCAGCAGGCTGGTGTGCCCGCCCGACACCAGTAGGCCAACGCTCTCGGGCAGCGGGCCATGGTCGTAGACGTCGGCGGCAAGATGACCGCCCAGATGATTGACCGCGTAGAACGGCACCTGCCATGCGGCCGAATACGCTTTGGCCGCAGCCACTCCCACCAACAATGCACCCGCAAGACCTGGGCCGATGGTCGCGGCGACGATATCGGGCGTGTCCACGTTGGCGGCCTGCAGCGCACGGCGCATCGTCGGGCCCAACGCCTCCAGGTGTGCGCGCGACGCGATCTCGGGAACCACACCGCCGAACCGGGCGTGCTCGTCGACGCTGGAGGCTACCTCGTCGGCTAGCAGTGTCACCGTGCCGTCGTCGTCGAGCCTAGCGATGCCGACACCTGTTTCGTCGCAGGAACTTTCGATGGCGAGTATGATCGTCATGCCGGATCCCGTCTCATGGTGTACGCGTCGGCACCGCTGGCGCGGTAATACCGCCGGCGCAGCCCCATCCGGACGAAGCCCACGCTCTCATATAGGTTGATGGCGGACTCGTTGTCGGTGCGGACTTCAAGGAAAACCGTTCCCCCATTGCCAAATTCGAGTAGGGCCGCCAGCAGTTGCCTCCCGATACCCTGGCCTTGGTAGTCAGGGTCGACGCCGATGGTGTGGATCTCGTATTCGTAGGGCCGTTTTCGCCCGAGCCGTGCGATGCCGCCGTAGCCGACGAGTTTGTCGTCGGCGCGCGCGGCGACGTAGTGGTTGTGCTTGGCCTCCAGTTCGGCGGCGAAAGCGCGTGCGGGCCACGGGTCGTCGCCGTCGAACAGCTGCTTTTCCAGTTCCGCGCACCGCGCGGCGTCGGCGCGGGTCAGCGGGCCGTACACCACCGTCATCGGGTGACCACCCGCGGCTTGGCGTCGGGACGCCGCAGATACAGCGGCACCAACGGTGCCGGCTCGGCTGTCCAATCCGCTACGGCGCGGACCAGGCCGGCCGCCGTCGGGAAGGTCGGCGGGTGCTCCAAGACCTCGGCCGCGCCCGGCACATCCGCAGGTGCGTTCACGGCAGGCCCCTCGACGCGGACGCCGTCGCGGTAGCGCGCCCAGTACACCTCGCGGCGACGCGCGTCGGTGACCACCAGAATTTCGGAGGCAGTGGCTGCACTTTCTATGCCGATCGCGTCGAGGCTGCACACGCCGTGAACGGGGATGCCGAGCGCGTGGCCGTAGGCGGCCGCAGTGGCCATGCCGACGCGCAGACCGGTGAAAGGCCCTGGGCCGCAACCGACGACGACGGCATCGACGTCGTCGACGGTCAGTCCGGCGTCGGCGAGGGCGGCCACGACGTTGGGGGTGAGCTGCTCGGCGTGCGCCCGGGCGTCGACGGTGACGCGTTCGGCGAGCACCTCGACGCCCTCGAGCCTGACGATGCCTGCGGTGACCGCGGGCGTCGCGGTGTCGATAGCCAGGATCGTGCTCACTATCGGCTCCACTGCCACATCGCGGTGCGCACTTCGCTGTCGTGCCCGCGTTCGAGTCGGATGTCGAGGTGACTGTCGGAAAGCCGTTCGGCCAGTCCTTCACCCCACTCCACGACGACGACCGCATCGTCGAGATCGGTGTCGAGGTCCAACGAATCGAGCTCGCCGAGCAGATCGACAGACCCGTGGTCGAGCAGTCGGTACAAGTCGACGTGGACCATCGCGGGCGAATCCGGGCGGCGGGCACGGTGTAGCCGTGCCAGCACGAAGCTTGGCGAGATCACCGGACCTTCGACATCCATCGCTTCGGCGATTCCCTTGGCCAACACGGTCTTTCCCGCGCCGAGTGGGCCGGACAGCACGACGACGTCGCCAGCCCGCAGTTCCTTGCCCAGTTGTGCGCCTAGCGCGATCGTGTCTTCGGTGGTCGGCAGTTCCGCAGTCCCGGCACGGTGCTCAGCCATAGTTGCGCACCCGATCCCGCACGCGACGCGTCAGGGCGACGAGTTTGGACGGCGTGGCCCGCTCGACCAGCCGCACCAGCGCGTCGTCGATGACCTCAGGGGTTTCGAGCTGCACCAGATGCCCTGCGCCGCCGACAATCACCAGCTCTGACTTCGGCAGCGCGGCGGCCATGTGCTGCGAGTACTCCATCGGCGTGAGCAGGTCGCGGTCACCACACGCGATCAGAGTGGGAACCTTCGCCAGCGTGGGCAGCGCCGCCGTCTCGTCGTGCACCTCGAGTGCATGCAGGAACTCAACCAACGTGGCGATGGGCGTGTCGTGCATCATCTTTTCGGAGAACGCCACGACGCTCGGACTGATCTTCTCGCCGCCATAGGATGCCGCCCGCAGGATCGGCCCGATCACCGACTTGGCGGCGCCGCGAGTGCGGTGCACGGTCTTGGGGGCGTAGCGGACGGCGAATCGAACGGCCTCCAGCGCCGGGTTCTTCAGGATCTCGCCCAGCGGAGACCGCGAAACCCCTTCGGCGGCAGAGGCGATGATCGCCGCGCCGACGATGCGGGTCGGATAGCGCTGCGGGAATTGCCGCGCGTGCGACAGCACGGTCATACCACCCATCGAATGCCCGACCAATACGACCGGGCCGCGGGGTGCCATCACGGCGAGCACGGTTTCGAGGTCCTGACCCAGCTGTGTGACGGTGTACGAGTCCGGTGATGCCTCACCCGATTGGCCGTGGCCGCGTTGGTCGTAGAAGACCATGCGGACCTGTGGGCCCCACTGCTCGGCGAGCCGGGCCCGCTGAAAGTGGAAGGCGCCCATGCGAAGACAGAAGCCGTGCGCGAAGACGACGGTGATACGTGCGTCCGCCGGACCGGCCTCGCGCACAGCTAGGTCGACGCCGTCCGGCGTCGTCACCACATAGCCGCGGTCGGCGTCGAGGAGTTCGAAGTCCTCGTCCGCGTAGGGGTCGTCGGTGGTGACGCGCCGGCGCATCGACCGGGCGGCGGAGACGCCCGCCGCCGTGCCGACAGCGCTCAGCCCGGCCGCTCCTGCCAGCCACCGCGCGTTGGACATCCGACTGCGCCGTTGCCTGGTTTCGTGATCGCTCAACGACTTTGGCCCGTCGCCGCTCCACGGTACGTTCTGGTGACCCGGCCGCGCGGGCTGGTGACGACTTCGTAGTTGATCGTGTCGAGCAACTCAGCCCAATCCTGTGCCGTGGGCTCACCCTGGCTGCCAGGACCGAACAGGATCGCGTCGTCACCCTCGGTGACGTCGGCCGGCCCGGGGCCGAGGTCGACGACGAACTGGTCCATGCAGATCCGGCCCACGCTGCGGCGACGCCGCCCGTTGATCAGCACGTCGATTCGGCCGCTCAACGTGCGGAACACTCCGTCGGCGTAACCGATCGGCAGCAACGCCAGGTTGGTGTCGCGTTCGGCGACCCACGTGTGCCCATAGGACACGCCGGCGCCGGCGCGAACCGAGCGAACAAGGGCCACAGGGCATTTCAATGTCATCGCGGGCCGTAGTCCCATGTCGCCGCGCTCCGGGATGGGAGTCTGCCCGTAGACCGCGATGCCGGGGCGGACCATGTCGTAGGCCAGGTCCGGGCGGGTCATCGCGGCCGGCGAGTTGCACAGGTGCGCCACCTCGAAACTCACACCCTGATCACGCGCCTGCGCGAGCATGTCGGTCAGGCGTTGGGACTGTAGGTCGTTGAAGGGATTCTCGGGGTCGTCGCCGTGCACCAGGTGCGACATGATGCCGCGCAGCCGAACCGCACCGTCGGCCTGCGCGCGGCGCAACACCGCGAGGACCTCGGGATACTCGGCGGCACTCACCCCGTTGCGGTTCAGCCCGGTGTCGACCTTGACGGTGACCATCGCGGTGCGGCTCGTGCGCCCGGCCGCGTCGAGCACGTCGCCGAGTTGGCGCACCGACGACACCGCCACCTCGACGTCCTCCTGCACCGCAGGGGCGAAGTCAGTGCCCGGGGAATGCAGCCACGCCAGCACGGGACTGCGGATGCCGTCGTGGCGCAGGGCGAGCGCCTCGTCGACGGTGGCGACGCCGAGTTCGGCGGCTCCGGCGGCCAGCGCGGCCCGCGCGACGGGTGTGGCGCCGTGGCCATAGCCGTCGGCCTTGACCACGGCCATCACCTGCGCGGAGCCGGCGAGCTCGCGCAGCAGCCGCACATTGTGAGCGATGGCGTCGAGATCCACCACCGCCTCGGCGGTCGCGGTGGGGGTCAACGAAAGCTCGGTCGTCTGCATGGTCATGTCGATTGTCCCAGAACCGGCCGAGACGGCGGTGGGCCGTCTAGTGGGCGAACGGCTGCAGCTGGTCGAAGTGGCCGCCCGGCTTGAGCTCGTCGAGGTGAGCCAACACGGTGATCGTGTCTTCGTGTAGCGCCCTGGCCAGGTCGGCGGAGAAACCTTCGCGCACCACGATGCGCAGCATGGTGATGTCGCTCGCGTTGTCCGGCATGGTGTAAGCGGGCACCTGCCAGCCGTAGGAGCGCAATGCATGTGACACGTCGAATTCGGTGTAGCCGAAATCACCGGCGAGCCGATAGCTGACGACCGGAATGGCCGAGCCGTCGGCGACCACCTCGAAATGCTGGCTGTCGCGCAACTGGTCGCCGAGCCAGCGCGCCGTCGTCGACAGGCAGCCCATCACTTGCGCATAGCCTTCGCGGCCCAGGCGCAGGAAGTTGTAGTACTGGCCGACCACTTGATTGCCCGGCCGGGAGAAGTTCAGCGTGAAGGTCGGCATGTCGCCGCCGAGGTAGTTGACGCGGAAGACCAGATCGTCGGGCAGGTGCTCGGGGCTGCGCCACACCACGAAGCCGATGCCCGGATACGTCAGGCCGTACTTGTGGCCACTGACGTTGATCGACACCACACGCGGCAACCGGAAATCCCACACCAGATCGGGATGCAGGAACGGCACGACGAAGCCGCCGCTGGCCGCGTCGACGTGCACGGGAATGTCCAATCCCCCACCGGCGGCCAGTTTGTCCAACGCAGCGCAGATCTCGCCGATCGGCTCGAGCTCACCGGTGAACGTGGTGCCCAGGATCGCGACGACGCCGATGGTGTCCTCGTCGATGTTCTCCAGCACCTGCTCCGGCGTGATGACGTAGCGGCCCTTCTCCATCGGCAGATACCGCGGCTCGACGTCGAAATAGCGGCAGAATTTCTCCCAGACCACCTGCACGTTCGAGCCCATCACCAGATTCGGGGTGCGGCCCTTCCAAGCATCCTTTTTCCCGGGCGCAACCCGATCACGCCACCGCCACTTCAGCGCCAACCCCGCCAGCATCACCGCTTCGCTCGATCCGATCGTCGACACGCCGGTGGCGCTCGACGGGTCGTCGTCGCGAAGGTCCTCGGCGTGGAACAGATCGGCGACCATGCAGACGCAGCGCTGCTCGATCGCGGCGGTGGCCGGATATTCGTCCTTGTCAATCATGTTCTTGTCGAACGTCTCGGCCATCAGCGTCTCGGCCTGCGGGTCCATCCATGTCGTGACGAAAGTCGCCAGGTTCAGCCGGCTGCTGCCGTCGAGCATCAGCTCGTCGTGGATGAAGCGGTATGCGGCGTCGGGATCCATCGCCTCGTCCGGCAGCCGCAGGGAGGGCACCGGCGCCATCGCCAGCCGCCCGGTGTAGGCCGGCGTGATCTGCGAGGCGTGAGTGGGCTTGCGCGGCATGGAAATACCTTTCTATAGGGAAGCGATGGCGGTACGAACGTGGGCGAGGATGCGCGACGCCGACGTCGGCGCCGGACGCGGCCCGGGATCGGCGGCCGACAGGTTGGCTGCGCGCGCGTGCACAAAGGCGGCCGCGGCGGCGGCCTCAGCGGCGGGCAGACCGGCGGCCAGCAGCGCGCCGATGATGCCGGACAACACGTCGCCCGATCCGGCGGTGGCAGCCCATGATTGGCCGGCGGGATTGAGATAGACGGGCCCGCCGGGTTCGGCGATGACGGTGATGCTGCCTTTTAGCAGCACGATGACGCCGAGGTGGTCGGCCAGTTTGCGGGTCGCGGCGACGCGGTCGTCACCGGGTGGCGATCCCGCGAGTCGCTCGAATTCGCCCGCATGCGGCGTCAGTACTGTCGGCGCCTTGCGGTTCACGACGAGGTCGGGATGCGCGGCCAGGATGGTCAATGCGTCGGCGTCGACGATGACTGGCAGGTCGGTCTCCAGCGCGAACCACAGCGCACTCGCACCGGCCTCGTCGGTGCCGAGGCCCGGACCCACCGCCCACGCTTGCACGCGGCCCGACGCCTGAGGGCTCTGCGCGGCTATGACTTCGGGCCAATGTGAAAGCACTTGCTGCCCAGCGGTTCCCGCGTAACGAACCATGCCGGACGTGGCGGCCACCGCGGCGCCGCTGCACAGAACGGCCGCACCGGGGTATGTCGCGGAGCCGGCCAGAATGCCGGTGACGCCCTGCGTGTACTTGTCGTCCCTCGGCCCGGGCTTCGGCCAGCGCGCGGCAACGTCGGCGGCGTCGAATGCGCGCATGTCGGTCTGCGGCAAGTCCAGTCCGATGTCGATCAGCTCGACGCGGCCGCATTCGCCCAGCGCGTGAACGGGTTTGAGGCCCCCGAAGGTCACCGTCAAGGCGGCATGAACGTGCGGGCCGTCGGCCGCGCCGGTCTGCACGTCGATGCCGCTGGGGATGTCGACGGCCACGACGGGGATCCGGGCCTCGTCGACGGCGGCGAACACCTCGGCCGCATTGGGCCGCAACGAACCGGAGCCGGAGATGCCGACGACGCCGTCGATGACCAGATCGGTTGAGGGCGGCACGGTTTGCACGACCCTGCCGCCGGCGCGAGTGAAGGCGGCCAGGGCGGCCTTGTGGGTGCGTTCGAGATTGAGCAGAACGGCTGCCGCAATTGCACCGCGGCGACGCAGGAAGGTGGCGGCCCACAGCGCGTCGCCGCCGTTGTCACCGGAGCCCACCACCGCACAGATCTTGCGGCCCGAGATGCCGCCGGTGCGCAGAACGAGTTCGCGAGCAATCGCGGTGGCCAATCCGAACGCCGCCCGGCGCATCAGTCCGCCTTCGGGCAGGCTCGCGAGCAGCGGCGCTTCGGCTTCGCGAATCTCATCGGCGGTGTAGTAGTGCCGCATCAGCCCCCGTCCCGCTCGATCAAGCCCCGCGCTCCTTTACGTTACGTGGTCTCGCTGGGGGGAAGTCAGAGTTTCGGCGCTACTCCGCCGCCTGCGTGGGCTTGTCGGCGGCCGCAACCGAGCGCTGCTGCCAAGGCCACGCGCCGGTCATCTCCAACTGCAGAGAAAAGCTGAGGAAGGTCCGGATCAACACAATGCCACCCAGCACCGCGACGCTCTCAGCGGTCGGTGTGACCGCGACCGTGCGGATGATGTCTGCGGCCACCAAGAATTCGAGGCCGAGAAGTATCGCGCGGCCAAGCCGCCGCCGGAAAAAATCGTAGGCACCCCCGTCCTCATGACGGATCCTGCCAACCGTCATGAACAGGGCGAGTACCGCACCGCCTGCGATAACCGCGACACCGACGCCATCGATCGCCCTGCCGGTTCCCTCGATGATCTCGACGAAGGACACGGCGCCATCGTGTCACCGACGCCTCGGCTAGTACGACGACACGCCGGTGCTCGCCCCGTCGACCTCATCCCACAACTGTTGACCGCCGTCCAGCCGCCGATCGACACACCCAACAGGTGCGCGCGGTTCAGCCCGAGGCCGGCCAGTGTTTCGTCAAGCCATTGCCCCTCATCGTGTGGACCGGTGATCGGCTTGTGCTGCACGGACATCCCCGCCTCGCCGAGCAGGTCGATGCCGATCACGGTGCGGTGCCCGAGCTTGCGGCCCGGCACTACTCGACGGTGACCGACTTGGCCAGGTTGCGCGGCTTGTCCACGTCGTATCCGCGGGCCTGCGCGACGCCGGCGGCGAACACCTGCAGCGGAATCGTCGACAGCAACGGCTGGAAAAGCGTTGACACTGCAGGTATTTCGATCAAGTGGTCGGCGTAGGGCCGCACGGTGTCGTCGCCTTCCTCGGCGATGACGATGGTGACCGCACCGCGGGCCTGGATCTCACGAATGTTCGACAGCAGCTTGGCGTGCAGCGTCGGCGAGTTCTTCGGCGACGGCATCACCACGATCACCGGCAGATCGTCCTCGATCAGCGCGATCGGGCCGTGCTTGAGCTCACCGGCGGCGAACCCCTCGGCGTGCATGTACGCCAATTCCTTGAGCTTCAAAGCGCCTTCGAGCGCCACCGGGTAGCCGACATGGCGGCCGATGAACAGCACGGTCTGCGACTGTGCAAACCGGCGCGCCAGCGCCGAGACCGGCTCGACGGTGTCGAGCACGCGCGCAACCAAGTCGGGCATCGCTTCCAGATCGCGGTACTCGCGCTGCACCTCGTCGGGATACTTGGTGCCGCGGGCCTGTGCAAGGGCAAGTCCGACAAGGTAATTCGCGGCAATCTGCGCCAAGAATGTCTTGGTCGACGCGACGCCGATCTCCGGCCCGGCACGGGTGTAGAGCACCGCATCGCATTCCCGCGGAATCTGCGAACCGTTCGTATTGCAGATGGCCAGCACCTTGGCCTTCTGCTCCT
Source organism: Mycobacterium sp. (assembly GCF_035274705.1). Taxonomy (GTDB): domain Bacteria; phylum Actinomycetota; class Actinomycetes; order Mycobacteriales; family Mycobacteriaceae; genus Mycobacterium. The sequence continues at coordinate 40,455 of NZ_DATENY010000073.1, forward strand.
TGGCGTGCCGGACCGCCTCCAGCGTGTCGGCGGTCTCGCCGGACTGCGAGATGGCGACGACGAGCGTGTGGCGGTCCAGCACCGCGTCGCGGTAACGGAACTCGCTGGCCAGCTCGACCTCGACGGGCAGCCTCGTCCAGTGTTCGATCGCGTACTTGGCCAGCAGCCCAGAGTGATACGCGGTGCCGCAGGCCACCACGAACACCTTGTCGATCTCGCGCAGTTCCTGGTCACTCAAACGCTGCTCGTCGAGCACGATTCGGCCGTCGACAAAGTGGCCGAGCAGGGTGTCGGAGACCGCAGCGGGCTGCTCGGCGATCTCCTTGAGCATGAAGTACTCGTAGCCGCCCTTTTCGGCGGCGGACAGATCCCAGTCGATGTGGAACTCGCGGAAGTCGACGTCGGTGTTGCCGTGGAAGTCGCTGATCCGATAGCCGTCGGCGGTGATCACCACCGCCTGGTCCTGACCCAGCTCGATGGCGTCGCGGGTGTGCTCGATGAACGCGGCCACGTCGGAGCCGACGAACATCTCCCCCTGGCCGACACCGACGACAAGCGGCGTGGACCGTCGGGCCGCAACGATCGTGCCGGGCTCGTCGGCATTGGCGAAGACCAGGGTGAAGTGGCCCTCGAGCCGGCGCAGCACCGCCAAGACGGAGGCGGTGAAGTCACCAGCGGCCTCACCGTGGCTGTACTCGCGCGCGACCAGGTGGACCGCGACCTCGGTGTCGGTGTCGCTGGCGAACTCCACCCCGACGGCCTCGAGTTCGTGCTTCAGAGCGGCATAGTTCTCGATGATCCCGTTGTGGACGACGGCGAGCTTGCCGGAGGGGTCGCGATGCGGATGCGCGTTGCGGTCGGTGGGCCGGCCGTGAGTGGCCCAGCGTGTGTGGCCCAACCCGGCGCTCCCGGCCAGGCTGCCGCCATCCGTCTCGGCAATCGCCGCCTCCAGATTGGCCAGCCGACCGGCGCGACGGCGCACCGTCAGGCCGCCTCGACCGTCGAGCAGCGCGACACCGGAGGAGTCGTATCCGCGGTACTCCATGCGGCGCAGCGCGTCGACCACGATGTCGCAGGCAGGGCGCTGCCCGACGTAGCCGACGATTCCGCACATAGCCATTCAGGGTAGTGCAAGAGCCGCGAAACCCCTGCTGCGCTACGGTCTGATCGTGGCCAGCACGAAGAAGCTCTTCAACGCGTTGACGCGCCGCGGCCCCCACCGAGTTTTGCGTGGTGACCTGGCCTTTGCCGGATTACCCGGCGTCGTCTACACCCCCGAATCGGGGACGAACCTTCCAGGGGTTGCGTTTGGTCACGATTGGCTTGCGGGAGCATTCCGGTATCACGGCACGCTCGAGCATCTGGCCTCGTGGGGAATCGTCGCGGCAGCGCCCGACACCGAGACGAGCGTGGCGCCGTCGGTGCTCAATCTGGCGTTCGATTTGGGCACGACGCTCGACATCATCGCCGGCGTGCGGCTGGGGCCGGGCATGATCAGCGTGCATCCGACGAAGCTCGGAGTCGTCGGGCATGGTTTCGGTGGATCGGCGGCCGTATTCGCGGCGGCGGGCATGCCGGCCAAGCCGAAGGCCGTCATCGCCGCGTTTCCCACGGTGACCAAGCCGGCCGCCGAGGAGCCGGCGGTGTCGCTGCAGGCTTCGGGCCTGATACTGGCCGATCCTGGCGATCCGATGTCGCTGCGGTCCAATGCCGTGGAGTTGGCGCGGGTATGGAAGACCGCCACCCTGCGCACGGTCAACAAAGTGAAGGCGGGCGGGTTGATCGAAGGACGGCGACTGGCCCGCGTGGTCGGTCTGCCCGGCGCCGACCGCGACACCCAGAAGATCGTGCGGGCGCTGATGACGGGGTATCTGCTGCACACGCTGGCCGGAGACAAGGCCTACCGGGATTTCGCCGATCCCGAAGTCGACCTGCCGAAGGCCCCCGTGATGGATCCTTTCGCCGACGATCCTGTCGACCTGGAGAACAAGGTCGTCGCGCTTCTGAAGCCCTGAGTCGGCCAACCAACCGGTTGGGTGTATACATCAACTGTGTCTTCTATGCGTACCGGGATTTTTCTGAACTACGCCGGGGGCTTCCTCGAGGCCGTCGACGAGGTCGTCGAACTGGAGAAGCTCGGCGTCGACATCGCGCTGGTAGCCGAGGCGTATTCGTATGACGCGATCAGCCAGCTGGGCTTCTTGGCGGCGAGGACATCGCGAATCGAGCTGGGCTCAGGCGTGGTGCCGATCTTCATCCGCACTCCCTCGCTGCTGGCGATGACCGCGGCCGGGCTCGATTACGTCTCCGACGGCCGGTTCCGACTGGGCATCGGTACGTCGGGCCCGCAGGTAATGGAGGGGTTTCACGGCGTCCCGTTCGACGCGCCGCTCGGCCGTACCCGGGAAGTGGTCGAGATATGCCGGCAGGTGTGGCGGCGCGAGCGGGTGACCTACGACGGGAAGTACTACCAGATCCCGCTGCCGCCTGAGGCGGGCACCGGTCTGGGCAAGCCCCTGCAGCTGATCAATCACCCTGTCCGGGAACGCATTCCGATCACGATCGCGGCGCTTGGACCGAAGAACGTCGAGCTGACCGCCGAGATCGCGGAGGGTTGGCAGCCGGTGTTCTTCTATCCGGAGAAGGCCGACGACGTGTGGGGCGAGTCGCTCA
>NZ_DATENY010000074.1:0-6226 GCF_035274705.1 Mycobacterium sp.
GGGTCAACCGGTTGCGGTCCAGGGGAAACACACCATTGAGGAAGGTGTCCCACTGCTGGATCGTCAGAGTCCGGTCCTGACCATCAACCAGACTCAGCTCGTTGTCCAGACCTGCGTGAGAGGTGCCAGTGCTCACGAACACAGCTGCGACAGCCGCGAGAATCGCGATCAGCACCCGACTGATTGCCTTCATGTTGTTGCCGAACCCTTCTGCCTGGCTGAGCCCACACCAGCTACTTGCTGGTTGTGTCGTCATCGGAACTGCCGTTGCGTTTGTTTCATCAATGACTGCGAATGTCGCGCAAGACATCCCACGGCCACTTGCTGGTCCAACGATGCCGCCGCACACAAAGTCAGCGGCGCACCATCTGCTGCGTCGTTGTTTCAACAAGGCTGGGAGTGTGACAAATCAGCGCTGAGAAAACCCCAAGAGCGTTTGGATGCGCAACGGCCTTCGATGTGCTATGCGAATAGCCTCTAACAAGAGGAGGAGCGCGAAATGACTGCAGCCCATGTGTCCCTCAGCGTTTTCTCAGTGCCGCTCTGCCATGGTGAGGCAGTCGCCGCAAGTGACAGACCCGGCCGGCGCACCGACATGCTCACACGAGACCATCACAGCTCATCGTTGACACCGGAGTGCCGTGGAGTTCTCCCACACGGGCAGGTGCGCCGGCCGCCGGCCAATGCAGGCGTAGCGATGCGGTTACGGAAGCAGGGGTGTTGGGCCCGGTGAAGGTGCTGTTAGTCGAGGACGAGGCACACGTCGCTGCCAGCCTCAAAGTCGGCCTGCGCGCCGAAGGATTCGTCGTCGTGCACGCCGAGACCGGCACCGAGGGGCTGTGGCAGGCTACCGAGCACCACTTCGACGTGATCATCCTTGACATCATGCTGCCCGGTCCCAGCGGCTATGAGATTCTGCGGCGAATCCGGGAGCGCCAGATCTGGACACCGGTGCTGATGCTGACCGCCAAAGACGGCGAATACGACCAGGCCGACGCATTCGATCTCGGCGCCGACGACTATCTGATCAAGCCGTTTTCCTTCGTGGTGCTCGTCGCCCGGTTGCGCGCCCTGGTCCGCCGCGGAGCACCGCAACGGCCCGTGGTGTTGACCGCCGGCGATTTGGTTCTTGATCCGGGTCGGCACCTGGTGACCCGCGCAGGTGTGCCAATCGATCTGAGTCCGCGCGAGTTCGGCCTGCTGGAATACCTGATGCGTAACACCGACGCGGTGTGCACCAAAACCCAAATACTGCAAAGCGTTTGGGACGAGAACTTCGGCGGCCCCGATAACGTCGTGGAGGTCTACATCGGTTATCTGCGCCGCAAGATCGATGTACCGTTCGGCACCAACACAATCGAGACCGTGCGGGGGGTGGGCTACCGCTTGGAGTCAGGCAACTTGGTCAGCGGCAGCTGAACCGTCACCAATGTGCCGCCGCCGCTCCGTTCACCGATCGTGACCTCGCCGCCGTGCGCGGTCGCGATCTCGGCCACGATGGCCAGCCCTAAACCCGTGCCGCCGCTGCTGCGCGCCCGGTCGCTATCCAACCGGACGAACCGGTCAAAAACCCGCATCCGGTCCCGTTCGGGGATACCCGGGCCGTCGTCGGCGACCGTCACAATCGCATACTCACCAAGAGTACGTACCGTCAGCTCGACTCGAGAACGGGCATGCCGCGCAGCGTTTTCCAGCAGATTGCGCACCAGTCGCGACAATGCTGCGCTGTCCCCGCGCAGCTCGGTCGGCTCGGCACTGATACCGATGTCGCGGTGTCCGATGCGACGCTGGCGCACAACTTCGCCGGTCGCGATGTCGTCAAGCCGAACCGGCTCGCGGTGCATCGCCAGCCTGCCCTCGTCGGCGCGGGCCAGCAGCAGCAGATCCTCCACGAGGACCCGCATCCGCTCGGCTTCAGCGACAAGCGTGCTCGTCGCCAACTTCAGATCAAATACTTCCGGGTGGGCGACGGCGACATCGAGGGCTGAGATGATCGCCGTCAGCGGGCTGCGCAGCTCATGGGATGCGTCCCCGACGAATTGGCGCTGCGCCGCGTGGCCGCTTTCGATACGGGCCAACATGTCGTTCATCGTGGTAGCCAGCGCGGAGATCTCGTCGCGTCCCGGCGGCACCGGCACTCGCTCGGTCAAATCAGACGTGCTGATCTCGGCAACCCGGGCCCGGATGGCGTCAACCGATCGCAACGAGCGGCACATCAACCGATACGTGGAGATGGCCGCGACCGCGACGACGACAGGACACGCCCCCGCCAGCAACAAAAGCGCGGTATGCACCGTTGACTCCGCGGCCTCGGTGTCACCGGCGACCAACACGGTGTACCGGCCGAACTTTGTATCTACGGTCCGCCCGCTGACGCGCTGATCATTGTCGGGCGGTACATCATCGGTGAGACCCACGCGCATCGTGGACCCGACCTCGCTCGGGGCCACCAACGGAGAAGCCGGCGCGCCGTCGGAACGCGCCACGACATTTCCGTGGTCGTCGAGTACCTGCACTGCGACGATCCGCTGGTCGGTATCCAACAGCGGGGTATCCAAATCCGCGGCCGAGTCAAACTCCAGTCCGGCAACAACGTCGCCTACACGGCGCGCAGCAGAATCATCCACCCCCGCAATGAGCACCTGATACAACGCAACGGTCAACGCGGCACCCGCCACAGCCAGCGCGATGAACACGACCGCTCCGGCAATGAATGCCGAACGTGCAGCAATACTCCACCGTCGTGACGTCATCCATGACATGCCTCGGCATCGCGCACCGGTCGGGCGCGCCGCACCGAAATGCCCCAGCCGTGTCGTGTGCGAGACCACGGAGGGCCGGGGCCTCGCTTCTGCCGCATCCTCACTGCGGCTACCGGTGTGCGTGGAAACTCCCTTCGCTGGCGATCCCCAATTATGGCCGTTACATCGCCGGACGACGCTGAGCCTAGACGGCATGAACCCTTAACGTTGAAGCCAGACTGCAAAATCGCCATGGGTCGCCCTCGGCAGTCAACACACTCGCTGTTGCAAGAGCTCCGAGGCATGAACGTGTCGGCTTGAACCTGTATACGTTTGGTCGAATTTGGACTCGGCAACCTGCTTACCGACGAGATCTGCTGGCTGGCCGACCCGACTCAAGCGGGGGCGGGCCAGCGGAAGGACCACGCTGTGGTGTCCTCGCTGCCAGGCCGAAGGACGGCATCGAGCTGGCAACGATGTGGCCATTGAGACGCGTGCGGGTAATGTCGGCTGTCATGAGTTCGACCACGCGGTTATGGATGGCTGCCGGGGCTCTGGCCGTTGCACTGACAGGCTCGCAGTTAATCCCTGCGACCGCACTGGCCGACCCGCAGGGCGCGCCGCAGGTTCAGGAGCCCACGCCCGGCCAGGAGTTGCACAACGTCACCTATCGGGCCCGCGCCGACGGCACATCCCGGGGAGCGGTGGTCGCGTACAAGATCGACGACACGAACGTCAACAGCGAACAGCCGACGCTGCTGCCTGGTAGCACCTTCGAGGTCAATACTGTTCTGGCGAACCCGAAGCAGGCCGGTATGGAAGTGTCGATCCAGTGGCCGTATGGCTCAAACCTGCACTGCGAGATCCTGGTCGACGACGAAATCGTGGCTCAAGCCGATCAGTTCATCGCGCCGAGATTGCTACGGCCCAAGAATGATCCGCTGTACGGCGTGCTGCAATGCGGTGCCCCCCTGGATACAGCCGTCCCGGGACAAACCGCGACAAGCCCCGACCCGGCGGCAGCGCCTGCGCCACAACCGGAGCCTGCGACCTAGCGCTACGGCCGCCAGCCGGTAACGTTCGCCCACTCCCAGGCGCGGCGGTGAGCGTCGGCGAACCACCGCTCCTTGGCCTGCACGTAGTCGGGCGCAGCCGTCGCAGTTCTCTTGACCGCGACGTACTCGTCGCGCGCATCCCGGTCGGCCTTGAGCCATTCGGGGAACAGCAACGCAGACTGCTGATTCGGCCAACCATCGACGCGCACATGCACATTCGCGGGCCGGCCTGGATCGGCCGATGCGTGAAATCTCTTGGACCACACAACCGGATCCCCTGCGTGGGGCGTATCGGTGGTGATGTCTTCGACTCGCGGATAGCCGACGTTCGTCAGTGGATCGACGAGTTCATCGGCGACATCAAGTGATTCGACGGTCACCTGAATGTCGATGACGTCCTTGCCGTCCATTCCCGGCACCGCCGTCGAGCCGATGTGATCGACGCGCAATGCCTTTGCGCCACAAGCCATTTGAATGCGCTTGATGATCCGCTGGGCTTGCTCCGACCACGTGGAGTCGTATGGTACCAGCTTGTAGTCGTACGGGACGCAGTGCCGGGTCCGGATGTTGTGCGCAAGTGGCAGCACCCGGTTGTACCAAAGATCGCGAGCCTTCTCGACGAGTTCGCCCTGCGAACCCGAATTGTCCAGCAGCACATCGGCAATCGCGCGCCGCTGCTCTTCGGGAGCCTGCGCCTTGATGCGTGCACGGGCGTCGGCCTCGTCCATCCCCCGCTTGATCAGCCGCTCGACCCGCGTTTCCTCGTCGGCGGTCACCACGACAACGAGCGGAAACATCGGCGCCATACCGGTTTCGACGAGTAGCGGGATGTCTTCCACCACCACGGCGTCGTCGTGCACAGCGTCGATGATCTGCTGGCGACGCTTCCCGACCAGCGGATGCACGATGCCGTTCAGCTTGGCGCGCTGCTCGTCGTCGACGAACGCCTTGGCAGCCAATGCCGGCCGATTCAACGCGCCATCGGGCAGCAGGATCTCGTCACCGAAAGCCTCGACGAGCTGAGCCAACCCTTCGGTGCCGGGTTCGACGACCTCGCGCGCGATCACATCGCCATCGACGATGATGCCGCCACATTCATTGAACGTGGCGGACACCGTCGACTTGCCGGCGCCGATCCCGCCGGTCAGACCGATGCGCAGCATCCGGCAGGCTGTTTAGGCGCTGCCGGCCAGCTTCTCCCGCAGCGCAGCGAGCTGGGCGTCGCTAGCAAGCGAGCCACCAGCCGCGGGCTCTTCGGACCGCGACGCGCCGTTGGCGGATGGCTTCTCGGCGGCAGCGGCATCAGCAGCGGCGAACTTCTCGATCTGCGTGGTGTGCATCTTGTACCGCCGCTCGGCCTCGGCGTAGCGGGACTCCCATTCCTCACGCTGCTTCTCGAAGCCCTCGAGCCATTCGTTGGTCTCGGGATCGAAGCCCTCGGGGAAGATGTAGTTGCCCTGCTCGTCGTAGCTGTCGGCCATGCCGTACTTCCACGCTTCGAACTCTTCGCCGTTGTAATCCTCGTTGGCCTGCTTGAGGGACAGCGAGATGCGGCGGCGCTCCAGGTCGATGTCGATGACCTTGACCATCGCGTCGTCGCCGACCTGAACCACCTGGTCCGGGACCTCGACGTGGCGCTCGGAGAGCTCGGAGATGTGCACCAGGCCCTCGATGCCTTCCTCGACGCGGACGAACGCGCCGAAGGGCACCAGCTTGGTGACCTTGCCCGGCACGATCTGGCCGATCGCGTGGGTGCGGGCGAAGTGGCGCCACGGATCTTCCTGAGTCGCCTTGAGCGACAACGAAACCCGCTCGCGGTCCATGTCGACGTCGAGCACCTCGACGGTGACCTCGTCGCCCACCTGGACGACCTCGGATGGGTGGTCGATGTGCTTCCAGGACAGCTCGGAAACGTGCACCAGGCCGTCGACACCGCCGAGATCGACGAACGCACCGAAGTTGACGATCGAGGACACGACGCCCTTGCGGATGGCGCCCTTCTGCAGCTGGTTGAGGAACTCGCTGCGCACCTCGGACTGGGTCTGCTCCAGCCAGGCGCGGCGAGAAAGCACGACGTTGTTGCGGTTCTTGTCGAGCTCGATGATCTTCGCCTCGATCTCCTTGCCGATGTACGGCTGCAGATCGCGGACGCGACGCATCTCCACCAGCGAGGCGGGCAGGAAGCCGCGCAGGCCGATGTCGAGGATCAGGCCGCCCTTGACGACCTCGATGACGGTGCCCTTGACGGCCTCGTCCTTTTCCTTGAGCTCTTCGATGGTGCCCCAGGCACGCTCGTACTGAGCGCGCTTCTTGGACAGGATCAGGCGGCCTTCCTTGTCCTCCTTGGTGAGGACCAGAGCTTCGACCTCATCGCCGACGGAGACGACCTCGTTGGGGTCGACGTCGTGCTTGATGGAGAGCTCACGGGAA
>NZ_DATENY010000075.1:0-17708 GCF_035274705.1 Mycobacterium sp.
CGCTCGTACTGAGCGCGCTTCTTGGACAGGATCAGGCGGCCTTCCTTGTCCTCCTTGGTGAGGACCAGAGCTTCGACCTCATCGCCGACGGAGACGACCTCGTTGGGGTCGACGTCGTGCTTGATGGAGAGCTCACGGGAAGGGATGACGCCTTCGGTCTTGTAGCCGATGTCGAGCAAGACTTCGTCACGGTCAACCTTGACGATGGTCCCTTCGACGATGTCGCCATCGTTGAAGTATTTGATGGTTTTGTCGATGGCGGCGAGAAAATCCTCGGCCGAGCCGATGTCGTTAAGGGCTACTTGCGGCGAGGTGACGGAGGGACTTGGCATGTGGTGGGTTGCTCCGGACAGGTTTGGTCGTAGGGATGGGACTCTTGTTATTGGTGTGACCCGCGATCGCGCACAGACGGGTACCTGTCGAGGTTACTCGACCGGGCACATGCTGGACAAACTCAGTGTCCCGAGCTGGTAAATCATGATCACGCGCAGCGGCGCGCCGACAGTAACGTGAGGGCGGAATTTCGACCGAAATTACGCCGTGGCGTTACAGTTCGGCGGCCCTGACGGCCGCAGCTACCCTTCTTGACGTGTCGATTCCCGCGATGCCACCGCAGCCATACAGCCCCGGGCTTCCCAAGAGAATCCGCAAGGTCGGCGCGCCGCTCGGCGTACTCATCGCGATGGGCACCCTGACCGGGCTGATCGTTATCCTGTTGACCGCCGTCAACCCCGTCGGTACAGCCATCGGCTTCGTCCTTTCCACCGTGGCGATAGCGGTGGTCCTCTTGGCGTATCTCTGGTTGGACCGCTGGGAGCCCGAGCCGCCGCGGCTGCTCATGATGGCATTCCTGTGGGGAGCCTCGGTCGCGGTCGTCGTATCCGTGGTGCTGGAGCTCTCCATCGACTCCGCGATCGGCACCGGCGAGACACTCAGCTTCGCCTCCGTCGCGATCAGCGCCCCGTTGATCGAAGAAGCGGCCAAGGGGCTGTTCTTACTGCTCATGATGACGGGCCGCCGCCGCAACGAGCTGAACTCGATGACCGACTGCCTAGTGTATGCGGGCCTGGTCGCGGCGGGTTTCGCCTGGCTGGAGGACATCTTCTACATCGCCGACGGCGAATCGCTGGCCGGCTCTCTCGTCACGGCTGCGATGCGGTTGATCATGGCGCCGTTCGCCCACCCGCTGTTCACCACGGCGATCGGCATCGGGGTGTACTTCGCTCTGCAGCAGCGCAGCGTCGCCGCCAAGCTCCTCTATATCGTGCTCGGCTATGTCGTCGCGGTGATCATGCACGGGTTGTGGAACGCCTCGTCGCTGCTGGGCCTGGGCGCCTACCTACTCGTCTACGTGTTGTGGATGGTGCCGATCTTCGGGTTGGCGATCTGGCTGGCCGTCGCCAGCCGTCGCCGTGAACAACAGGTCGTGGCCGCAAAGCTGCCCGGAATGATCACGGCAAGTCTGGTGACTCCGAACGAGGCGACCTGGCTGGGGTCGATCCGCAACCGCAAGCTGGCGATCGCCGAGGCGACCCGGCTCGGCGGTAAGCCTGCGGGCAAGGCGGTCAAGAACTTCGCCGCGCAGGTGGTTGAGCTGGCCTTCGTGCGGGACCGCATCGACCGCGGCTTCGGCGACCCACGCGTGGTCGCCCTGCAGAACGAAGAGGCGTACTGGGTGGGAGCGATGCGCGCCGCCGCGCTCCAGTCGCTTGCGGGGTACCGCGCGCACGCTACTTGATGTGCTGATCACTTCTGGGCGCACCGACTTCGGCGGAATTATTTGCGATAGCGTCAGCCGGTCGCGCCAAAGCCGCGAGTCGTAGCGCCCGTCGCAGTACGCTCAGGCCGTGCCGGAAACGGCGTACGCAACCTGCGGTGGTCTCAGCCTGGCGTATCAGGTGTTCGGCGACGGGCCCATCGAACTCGTCTTCGCCGGGTCGTTCGCCAGCCATATCGAGCTGTATTGGACCGTGCCCGAATTCGAGGCATTCGCGGAGCGGCTCTCGACGTTCTGTCGCGTCCTTCTGTTCGACAAGGCCGGGGTCGGGCTGTCGGACCCGGTTCCGCGGGTCCGCACGCTGGATGATCGGGCGGCCGAGATTGAGGCGATCATGGACGCCGTCGGCTTCGGAAAGGCCGCCATCTTCGGTCCGAGCGAGGGCGGCCCGGCCGCTATCGTCTTCGCAGCAACACGACCGGAGCGAACGCGGGCGTTGATTCTTTTGGGCACGTTCTCGTACTTCGGCTTCGCCGGGTGGGACGACTTCGAGTGCGATCCGGCCGAGCTGCGGGCGCGCCTCGTGCCCGAGCTGGGTGACGAATACACGCCCTCGGTGGAGCAGCTCGAGCGCTGGCAGGCTTTCGGCCGCGGCGCCTGCTCGTCGTGGGGCAGCGGCGAGGCGGCCAAGACTCTGCTGCCGTCGATGCGGTCGATGCGGCAGCTCGCAATGTTGGAGCGCATGAGCGCCAGCCCAGGGATGGCGCGGGCAACACTGGAAGCGGCGTTCCGGATCGACGTGCGGCCGATCCTGCCGACGATCTCCGTGCCAACCCTTGTCATTCATGCCCGCGACGAGGTCGTTCCGGTGCAGGAGGGCCGGTATCTCGCCGACCATATCCCCGGCGCGCGGTTGCTCGAAGTCGAAGGCAGAGACCACGTGCCCTGGTTCAGCGATCCGGACAAGATCCTGAACGGGATCGAGGAGTTCCTCACCGGCAGCCATGCGGCGCCGTCCCAGTCACATCGCGCCCTGCGCACCGTGTTGTTCACCGACATGGTGGCATCGACCCAACACGCGGTGGCGACGGGCGACGAGCGATGGCGTGCGGTGATGCACCGGTTTGGTGAGATCACAGCCGAACATGCGCAACGATTCGGCGGCACGGTGGTCAAAAGCACCGGCGACGGCCACCTCGTCACGTTCGACGGCCCGACGCAGGCCATCCGGTGCGCAGAAGCCTTGCGCGACGGGGCCGACGCATTGGGCACCGAGATCCGCGCGGGCATCCACACAGGCGAGTGCGAACTGCTGGACAACGACATCGGGGGAATAGCTGTACACATCGCGGCGCGGATCCTCGGGCAGGCCGCTGCCGGCGAAATCCTCGTATCCCGCACCGTCCGTGACCTGGTCATCGGCTCGGGCACAGGCTTCGATGACCGTGGCGGCGTCGAGCTACGCGGGGTGCCCGGCACCTGGCAACTCCTGGCGGTCGATCGCAACGGCCCGCGGGCGGGATCCGCTGAGGCGGAATTGATGTCAACACCGACCCCCGGGCCTCGGAGCGCGATGCGCCGCTCGGACCGCGCCGTTCTCGCGATGGCCAAACGTGCACCGTGGATCCTGCGCGGGATGACTCACCTTGCCCCCGGCCACCGCCCGCAAATGAACAACCCCTAGTGCGCAGCAGAATCCCAGCTACGGCCAAACCCCACACTGACTTCGAGAGGCACGTCCAGTGGGTACGCGCCGCACATCTCGTCCTTGACCAGCTTCTCAAGAGCGCCACGCTCCCCCGGCGCGATCTCGAACAGCAGCTCGTCGTGCACCTGCAGCAGCATGCGTGACTTCAGGGCCGCATCCTTGATCGCCTTGTCGACGTTGATCATCGCGACCTTGATGATGTCGGCGGCGCTGCCCTGGATCGGCGCGTTGAGCGCGGCACGCTCGGCGGCCTCACGCACGTTGCGGTTACTGCTGTCGAGCTCGGGCAGGTACCGCCGCCGGCCGAGCACCGTTGACGTGTAGCCGTCCTTGCGGGCCTGGTCGACGACCTCGTGGAGGTAGTCGCGAACCCCGCCGAACCGGGCGAAGTACTGCTCCATCTGCACCTTCGCTTCTTCGGTGGAGATCTTCAGCTGCGCGGCCAGGCCGTAGGCGCTCAGCCCGTATGCGAGGCCGTACGACATTGCTTTGACCCGGCGCCGCAGCTCACCAGTGACCTCGTCGATCGGCACGGAGAAGGCCCGCGATGCGACGAAGGAGTGCAGGTCCTCGCCGGTGCGAAACGCCTCGATCAGCCCATCATCCTTGGACAGGTGCGCCATGATGCGCATCTCGATCTGGCTGTAGTCGGCGGTCATCAGCTCGTCGTAGTCACCCTGGCTGTCCTTGCCGACGACGAAGGCGTCTCGGATCCGCCTGCCCTCCTCGGTGCGGATCGGGATGTTCTGCAGGTTCGGCTCGGTTGATGACAACCGCCCAGTGGCCGCGATGGTCTGGTTGAACGTCGTGTGGATTCGGCCATCGGAGCCCACCGAGTTCAGCAGTCCGTCGACGGTGACCTTCAACCGCGTGGCGTCGCGATGTGCCAGCAGATGCTGCAGGAAGGGGTGACCGGTCTTGTCGAACAGCGACTGCAACGCATCGGCGTCGGTGGTGTAGCCGGTCTTGGTGCGCTTGGTCTTCGGCATTTCCAGCTCGTCGAACAGCACCACCTGCAGCTGTTTGGGCGAGCCGAGGTTGATCTGCTTGCCGATCACCGCATACGCGGCCTCGGCTGCGTCGCGGATGTGATTCGCGAACTCGCTCTGCAATTCGGATAGCTGTTCGAGATCGACGGCGATCCCCGCACTCTCCATCTCGGCGAGCACTCGCTGAACCGGCAACTCCATGTTGGCCAGCAGCGCCGACGAATCGATGCGGGCCAGCTCCTCGTCGAGGGCATCCGCCAGGTCCATCACCGCGCCGGCCCGCAGTATCACCGTCTGCACGGCCTGGTCGTCGACGCCGTCGGTATCGTCGAGCAACGAAAGCTGTTGCTGCTCAGGGTTATCCGCGCGCAACTCGCGCTTCAGGTAGCGCAGCGACAAGTCGTCGAGCGCGAAGCTGCGCTGGCCAGGACGGACCAGGTAGGCGGCCAGCGCGGTGTCGGAGGTGACACCGGCGAGCTTCCAGCCGCGCCCTTCCAGGTCGTGCATCGCGAGCTTGGCCTCGTGCAACGCCTTCGGCCGGCCCGGGTCGGCAAGCCAGGACGCCAACGCGCCTTCGTCATCCGCAGTCAGCGTGGCCGTGTCGAGGTAGCGGCCGTCGCCGTCGGCGGCGACGATGGCCAGCGCGGTTGCGTCGGCGTCGAACGCCAGGTGCGTACCGACGACCGCGAGCCCAGATCGTTCACCCTGACTGTGCTCTGCCAACCAGGCGGCCAGTTCGCCGGGCTCCAGCGCCCCGCCCCGCACGTCGAAGCCCTGGTCAACCTCCGGATCGGCGGAAGCCAGCGTCTCGAAGAGCCGGTCGCGCAGCACCCGGAACTCCAGATCGTCGAACAGCCGGTGGATCTGGTCGCGGTTCCAGGGCTGCATGCGCAGCGTGTCCGGCGTCTGCGCCAGCGGCACGTCTTTGACGAGGTCGGTGAGCTCCCGGTTCAGCACGACGCTGGACAGGTTGGCCCGCAGCGCGTCGCCGACTTTGCCCTTGACGGCGTCGACGTTGTCGACCAGGGCCTGCAACGACCCGTATTCGGCGATCCACTTGGTCGCGGTCTTCTCCCCCACGCCCGGGATGCCGGGCAGGTTATCGCTGGGATCTCCGCGCAGCGCCGCGAAGTCGGGGTACTGCTGCGGCGTCAGCCCGTACTTCTCGACGACCGCCTCAGGCGTGAACCGCGTCAGCTCGCTGACGCCCTTCCGCGGGTACAGCACCGTGACGTCGGAGCTGACGAGCTGCAACGCGTCGCGGTCGCCGGTGACGACCAGCACCCGGTAACCCTCGTCCTCCGCCTGAGTGGCCAGCGTGGCGATGAGATCGTCGGCCTCGAAACCCACTTCGGCGAGCACGGTGATGCCGAGCGCGACGAGCACCTCTTTGGTGATGTCGATCTGTCCCCGGAACTCATCGGGCGTCGACGACCGGCCCGCCTTGTACTCCGGATACTTGTCGACGCGGAAAGTCTGGCGCGACACATCGAAGGCAGCGGCGATGTGGGTCGGCTGCTCGTCGCGCAGCAGATTGATGAGCATCGCGGTGAAGCCGTAGACCGCGTTGGTGGTCAGCCCGCCCTGGGTCTTGAAGTTCTCCGCAGGGAGTGCGTAGAACGCCCGGTACGCCAGCGAATTACCGTCCAGCAGCATCAATGTCGGCTTCTGGTCCGTCGTGGTGTCGGACGACGTCTTCTTATCGGTGGCGGTGCTGGCTGGGCTCACGGCCCTACTCTATGCACCAGCGCTGACACGCAGTAGGCGACGAGCCTTCTCGACAAGCACGCGCGCCGAGGGGCTCATCGGGCCGTCCGACCGCCAGGCCAGCACGAGTCGTCCACGCAGCTCCGGAACGATCGTCAGCGCGTGCAGCTGAGTGCGGCCTCGCGGGACCGACGCGGGAACGATCGCCACACCCAGTCGTCACTCGGCAAGGTCGGCGAGCGCCAGCGGCGTGCTGGCTTCGAACGCGATCCGTGGGGCCACCCCTGCCTTGGCGCACGCGGCGTCGAATTGATGGCGGATGCCTGCGCCGACGGGCAGTGCGATCAGCGCGCGGTCAGCCAGGTCCGTCAAACGGACTCGTGCGGATCCAGTCGATCGCCATGTCCACCGGGTTCTGCGGGTCGACGAACACCGCGAGCTTCACGCCCGGCTGCACTCGCGCGATGTGCATCTGCGCCACGACTTCGTCGAAGACGGCACCGTAGGGCTCGGAAGACCCAGGGCCCTCACGCTCGACTCGGCCCTGGATCCGCAGTACGGGCGACATGTTCATGTACGACCCGACCTGCCAGACGCCCTCGACGGTGAGGGTCGCGCGCAGGCCCGCGCCGTTCGTCAGCTGCGAATGCC
Organism: Mycobacterium sp.; assembly: GCF_035274705.1. Lineage (GTDB taxonomy): Bacteria > Actinomycetota > Actinomycetes > Mycobacteriales > Mycobacteriaceae > Mycobacterium. The sequence goes on from NZ_DATENY010000075.1 coordinate 6,773, forward strand.
GCATCATCTTCATGCCGATCTCGGCGGCGTCGGCCGCCTCGTGCATCTGGTTGGGGATGTCGGCGATCTGGCCGAAGAACGACGACGGCCGCCCTTGCGATTCCAGGTACTGCTTGTTGGCGCCGTACATCCGCGCCCAGTCCTTGAACGGATTAGGCATACAGATCAGTCCTCGATCAGTAGCCGAGGAGCTTGCGGAACTGTTGCCCGACGGCCATCGACTGGCCCATCCGCTGCACCCAGCCGTCGAGCGCCGCCTTGGTGTCCGCCGGGTTCCACCCCTTCTCCTGGGCGATGGCGATCATGCCGGCCTCGTCGGTGACGCCGCGGGCCTGCGCGTCGCGGGCCAGCTCGGCGTAGTCCTCCAGTGAGATGCCGTTGATGGGCTGCCAGATCGGGTCGTCCTGCGCCACCGAGCGGGTCGACGGCCCGCCCAAGATGGACGGATCGATCGGACCGGCACCCTGCACGTGCACCATCCCGTCACCCTGCTGCTGGGCCAACGCCTGCTGTGCCTGCTGCGCTGCCTTCTTTGCCTTGTCGAACAGTCCCATCGGAGGTCTCCGTTTCTTTGGGCTCCCGGACGGTGTTGTCCGAGACGCTACTCCCGGCGCAAGTGCACACGGGTGGGTTCGCTACCGATCCCAACTCTGCAACGCCAAACTGGAACACGTTTCAGTTTCACCGCCGGAGTCGGTACGCTGACCGCGTGTCAGCTGCATCTACCCAACCGGCGATCGACGGCTGGTTCGCGACCGACGGGTCCGGCGAGCCATATCTCATCGGCGGCAAGTGCCACCAATGCGGGACGTATGTGTTTCCGCCGCGGGCCAATAACTGCCCGAACCCTGCGTGTGATGGCGACGAGCTGGCGCAGGTGCCGCTGTCGCGGCGCGGCACGCTGTGGAGCTACACCGAAAACCGGTATGCCCCGCCCCCGCCGTACCCGTCCCCAGATCCGTTCGAGCCGTTCGCCGTTGCCGCCGTACAACTGGCCGACGAGGGCCTGATCGTGTTGGGCAAGGTGGTCGACGGCACGCTGGCCGCGGATTTGAAGGTCGGCATGGAAATGGAACTGACCACCATGCCGCTGTTCGTCGACGACGACGGCGTCGAGCGCATCGTCTACGCGTGGAGGATCGCGTCATGAGTCCGGAACCTTTGTACATCCTGGGTGCGGGCATGCACCCATGGGGCAAGTGGGGCAACGACTTCACCGAATACGGCGTGGCCGCTGCGCGAGCAGCGCTGGCCGAGGCGGGCCTGGACTGGCGCCAGATCCAACTCGTCGCCGGCGCCGACACGATCCGCAACGGCTATCCCGGATTCGTCGCGGGCGCGACGTTCGCGCAGAAGCTCGGGTGGAACGGTGTGCCGGTGTCGTCGTCGTATGCCGCCTGTGCCAGCGGATCCCAGGCGCTGCAGAGTGCGCGGGCCGAGATCCTCGCCGGGTTCTGCGACGTCGCGCTGGTGATCGGCGCTGACACCACTCCCAAGGGGTTCTTCGCCCCGGTGGGCGGCGAACGCAAGAACGACCCTGACTGGCAGCGCTTCCACCTGATCGGCGCGACGAACACGGTGTACTTCGCCATGCTGGCGCGACGCCGGATGGACCTCTACGGCGCGACGCTCGAGGATTTCGCCGCGGTCAAGGTGAAAAACTCGCGTCACGGCCTGAACAACCCCAATGCGCGCTACCGCAAGGAAGCCTCCGTCGAGGATGTGTTGGCCAGCCCGGTGGTGTCGGATCCCCTTCGGCTGCTGGACATTTGCGCGACTTCCGACGGCGCGGCCGCGCTGATCGTGGCCAGCGCGGAGTTCGCAAAGAAGCATCTGGGTTCGCTCGACGGTGTGCCGTCGGTGCGGGCGGTGTCGACGGTGACCCCGCGTTACCCCCAGCACCTGCCCGAATTGCCCGATATCGCAACCGATTCCACGGCGGTGATGCCCGCACCGGATCGAGCTTTCAAGGACCAGATTCTCGACGCCGCGTACGCCGAGGCCGGAATCGGTCCTGACGACCTGAGTCTGGCCGAGGTCTACGACCTGTCCACCGCACTCGAGCTGGACTGGTACGAGCACCTAGGTCTATGCCCGAAGGGGGAAGCCGAGCAGCTGCTGCGCAGCGGCGCGACGACGATCGGCGGCCGCATCCCGGTGAACCCGTCCGGCGGGCTGGCCTGCTTCGGCGAGGCCATCCCCGCCCAGGCGATCGCCCAGGTCTGCGAGCTGACCTGGCAGCTCAAGGGTCAGGCCACCGGTCGCCAGGTCGAGGGCGCCACCGTCGGCGTCACCGCCAACCAGGGGCTGTTCGGCCACGGCTCGTCCGTGATCGTTGCTCGCTAGCGCCGTCACAGCCGAAACTGAGCGTATCCGCGAAGATTTCGAGAGACGTCGCACATAAGTTCAAATTCGACGGGGAACGATGGCACCGCCGCTGGCGCAACGAACGTTCGAGCAATACGGCCCCTCGCACTGGGGCGTCATCGCGGTGTTCGTGGTCGGCGCCGCGCTGCTGGTGTGGTTTGGACGCAAGCAGACCGAACCGCAGGCAAGGTGCCTCGGCCGCATTCTCGGAGCAGTGACCGCTCTCATCTACGCCGCGATCCTCATCTACACCCTTATCCCGCCATCGATCTATCGTTCGGTACCGCTGCAACTGACCGACCTCGCGACCGTCGCCGGCGCGATCGCCTTGTGGTCGCAGCGGCACTGGGCCTACGCGCTCACTTACTACTGGGGCCTGGTGCTGAGCACACAGGCGTTGATATCACCGGCTCTCGAGAGCCCGGACTTCCCGCACCACCAGTTCATCGCATTCTGGGCGATTCACTTGCTTGTGGTCTGGGCGGCCATCTATCTGACGTGGGGTCGGGGTATGCGGCCGACATGGCGCAGCTATCGCATCGCGGTCGTGGTCACAGCGGCGTGGGCGGTGGTTACGTTCACGTTCAACACGATCACCGGGACCAACTACGGCTTTCTCAACCGCAAACCCGCCACCGCGTCCCTGCTGGATTTCTTCGGGCCGTGGCCTGTCTACGTGTTCATCGGCGCCACGCTGGTACTCCTCACCTGGGCGTTGATGACCTGGCCGTGGCAGCGGATACGGGCGTCGCGCGCTAGCCTCGGGTGATGACCGAGCACCGCGAGCGTGCGTGTTTGCACGGCGACATGCCGCGGATCGCGAGCATTTTGCGCACGCTCGTCACCGGATATGGCGATGGCTGAAGTCATCTCGGTGCGGATCAAGCCGGGCAGCAGGAAGGGGCCGCTCGTCGAGATCGGCGCCGATGGTGAGCTGACGGTCTACGTCCGCGAGCAGGCCGTCGAGGGTAAGGCGAACGAGGCCGTCACCAAACTGCTGGCGGCACATTTCAACGTTCCACGCAGCAGTTTGGAGCTGGTGTCGGGCAGGACATCACGCGTCAAGCGGTTTCGAATTGAGCATTGATCGCGCTCTCGCGGCTCGTGAGCGTGCGCCTTTTGTACGCATTTAACGGCGTGTCGGCGTACAGACACGCACGCTCGCGGCAGTGGGAGTGGGGGCGCCAGTGGGGTGGGAGTCAGGCCACGCCGAGGTAGGCGGCGCGAATACTATCGTCCTGCAACAGTTCTCGGGCATTGCCGCTACGCGTCACTTCACCGGTCTCCAAGATGTAGGCCCGATCGGAGCGGCTGAGCGCCTGTTGCGCGTTCTGCTCGACCAGCAGCACCGTCGTGCCTTGCGTGTTGATGTCGGCGATGATCTTGAAGATCTGCGAGATCACCATCGGCGCCAGACCCATCGACGGTTCGTCGAGCAGCAGCACCTTGGGGCGCGCCATCAGCGCACGGCCGATCGCCAACATCTGCTGCTCACCGCCGGACAGTGTGCCGCCGACCTGGTTCTTGCGTTCCGCGAGGCGTGGAAAGGTCTCCAGCACCCAATCCAGCCGCTCGTTGTGTTCGGCCCTGGAGGCGAATTTCCGTCCGTAGCAACCCATTTCCAGGTTTTCGACGACCGTCATGCCGGGGAACACGCCCCGGCCCTCGGGCGCCTGGATCAGACCGTCGATCACGCGCCGATGCGCCTTGACGCGGCTGATGTCGCGACCCTCGAACCACACCGAGCCCGACGTCAGCGGGCGCAGCCCCGAAATCGCCCGCATCATCGTGGTTTTGCCGGCGCCGTTGGCACCGAGCATGGTCACCAGTTCGCCCTCGTGAACCACCAGCGACACACCGTGCAGCGCCTCGATGCGGCCGTAGTGCACGACGACGTCGCGCGCCTCGAGCAGAACAGGACGGTCGTCAGCTGACGTCATCGTCGGGCACCCCCAGGTAGGCGGCAATGACTTTGGGATCCTCGCGGATCTCGGCCGGCAGGCCGTCGGCGATCTTGCGGCCGAACTCCAGCACCACGATGCGGTCGGTGACGCCCATCACCACCCGCATGTCGTGCTCGATGAGCAACACGGTGTAGCCATCTTCGCGGATCTTGCGGATCAGGTCCATCAGCGCGGCTTTTTCGCGGGGGTTGAACCCCGCCGCCGGTTCGTCGAGGCACAGCAGCTTCGGCTCGGTGGCCAGCGCACGGGCGATCTCGAGCCGCCGCTGGTCGCCGTAGGGCAGGTTTCTGGCCTTCTCCTCGCCGCGGTGCGCGATACCGACGAAGTGCAGAAGAGCTGCGGCCCGTTCGATCGCGGTCTTCTCTTCCCGGCGGTGGCGGGGTGTGCGCACCAGTGCACCGGGCACGGACGTATGGTGCCGCGCGTCGGTGGCGACAACGACGTTCTCCATCGCCGTCATCTCGCCCCACAGCCGGATGTTCTGGAACGTACGGGCGATGCCCTTGCGGGTGATCTGGTGGCGTTTGATCCGGCCCAGCGGCGCCCCGTCGAAGATCACCGACCCCGAGCTGGGCCGGTACACCCCCGTGATGGCGTTGAAGCAGGTGGTCTTGCCCGCGCCGTTGGGCCCGATCAATCCGAGGATCTCGCCGCGGCGGATGCTGAACGTGACCGAATCCAGCGCCACAAGACCGCCGAACTTGACCGTCAAATCCTTTGTCTCCAAAAGGACTTCACCCTCAGCGGCGTGGATCTCGCGGTGGACGCCTGCCAGGTCCTCGATCGTCATGCTGCCGGCTCCTTTTCCACCGGCGGAGTTCGTAGCCAGTCGCGGGCGGCCTTTCCATATGCCAACAGCTGCGCGCGGGCCGGGAACAGGCCCTCGGGCCGGAAGATCATCATCACGACCAGCGCGAGCCCGAAGAATAGGTACTTCAGGTCGCCCATGTTGATGCCCAGGAAGTGCACACCGAGCAGGCGGTTGGGCAGGTAGACGATGATGAACGCGCCGAAGATCACGCCCAGCTTGTTTCCCTGCCCGCCGAGCACTACCGCGCACAGGAACAGCATCGAGTTGATGATGTTGAAGCTCGGTGGCGCGACGTACTGCACCTGGCCCGCGTACAGCGCGCCGGACAACCCGCCGATGGCCGCGCCCATCACGAACGCCCACAGCTTGAACCGGAAGGTGTTGACGCCCATCACTTCCGCGGCGTCCTCGTCCTCGCGGATCGCCACCCATGCCCGGCCCACCCGGCTGCGCTCTAGGTTGCCGACCAGCAGCAGGATGGCGATGATCAGTACGAGGCCGAGCCAGAACCACCAGGTGCCGTAGTTGGCGTGGCCCGACGAGTTGCCGTTGGAAAAGACCCCCTCCGGGAGCTTGTCGCTCTCCCCCAGCCGCGGAAACGCCACCTGGCTCAGGCCGCGCGGGCCGTTGGTGATGTCGGACAGGTTGTCGGCCATCAGCCGGATGATCTCGCCGAATCCCAGCGTGACGATCGCCAGGTAGTCACCGCGCAGACGCAGCGTCGGAATGCCGAGGATCAATCCCGCCAGCGCGGTAATCGCCATCGCTAGCGGGACACACGATAACCATGCCCACGGGGCGCTGAAAGGCCCCGTCGCGCCCAGCTTGTTCCACGGGCTGTTGGGGCTGGTGAGCAGGGCGACGGAGTAGGCGCCGACGGCGTAGAAGCCGACGTAACCCAGGTCGAGCAGGCCGGCCTGACCTACAACCACGTTCAGCCCGATTGCAATGATCGCGACCATCGCGAACTGGGCCATGGTGCCGCCGAAGCTGATTCCCGGGGTGTCCAGGAACGGCGGCGTGTACAGCGGCAGCAGCGCGAGCGCTCCGAACAGCAGAATGCCGAAGGCCCATTTCTGCACCCGGGACAGGCCGGACCACCACTCCCGCAGACGGTCGCCCGGCGCGAGGACTTTGTCGGTTACGCCCGATGCGCGATCCGCCTTCGGCTTCTCGCTTGGTCTCATGCCCGTGCCTTCCCGAGGCTTTCACCGAGTATCCCGGTAGGCCGGAACAACAGCACCAGAACCAGCAGGACGAAGGCCACCACATCGCGCCACTGCGTGCCGAACACTGCCTGGCCGTAGTTCTCCATGATGCCAAGCAACAGACCGCCGAGCAGAGCGCCGCGAAGGTTGCCGATGCCGCCCAGCACCGCCGCGGAGAAAGCCTTGATGCCCAACAGGAATCCGCCGGAGTAGATGATGCCCTGCGGAACCTTCAGGGTGTAGAGCAGCGCCGCGGCACCGGCGAGCAGCCCGCCGATCAGGAACGTCGTCATGATGATGCGTTCGCGGGACACCCCCATCAGTGTCGCGGTCGTCGGATCCTGGGCCACGGCGCGGATACCGCGGCCGAATTTGGTCCGATTGATCGCGAAATCGGTGAGCACCGCAAGGATCAACGCCGCCACGACAATCACGATTGTGACGTTGGAAACCGTCGCGTTGAAGATATGGAACTGCGTCTTGGGCTGCACCAGGATGATCGGCTGTTGGGCGTTGCTGCCGCCATATCCCTTGATGATGTGCGGCAGGATGAAGTGGACGAATTCCTGCATCACGAATGACGCACCGATCGCCGTGATGAGGAAAGTCAGCGACCGCGCGTTGCGTCTTCGCAGCGGCCGGTAGGCGACGAATTCCAGCCCGACCGCTGCCGAACCCGACACCAGCATCGCGAACAGCATCGCGATCCCCAGATACAGCACCGTCAAAGCGATGCCCTTGTTGTAGGCATTGCCGCTGGGCGTGAAGCCCATGATGACGTCGAGCGCGAAGTAAGCCCCGAACATGCCCAACATGAAGATCTCGGAGTGGGCGAAGTTGATCAGCCGCAGCACGCCGAACACCAGCGTGTAACCGACGGCCACCAGCGCATAGATCGCGCCCCACGACAGTCCGTCGATCGTCAACTGCCAGAAGCCGATTCGCAGGCCTTCTAGGTTGAAGTTGATGTTGGCGGCCAAGCAGGCGTACTGGTCGACGCACGCGTGAATCATCCGGTGAGCGGCTCCTTGCGACAGTGTCTCTTGCGAGGATGTGTCTTTAGCGAAAACGCGCCCGAGCCTTTCGGTCTCGGACGCGCCTCGCTTCAGCGGCTACTGAACCTTGAAGATCCAGATCAGGTTGGTTGTGAGCTCACCGGTGGGGGTCCACTGGTACTTGCGAGCCACACCCTGGCCGTTGTAGTTGCGGACGAAGTCCAGCAGCGCGGGCCGGGTGATGGCGCCCGAGTCGATGCCCTTCAGCAAGACGGTGCCGAGGTCGTAGCCCTCGGTGCTGTAGGTGCCCGGATCGGCGTTGAACTTCTTCTTGTACTCGTCGGCGAATGCACCCGTGGCCGGACCGCAAGGGCACGACAGGATCGCGCCCTTGGTTGCTTCGCCACCCTGCTTCACGAACTCGGGATCCTTGGTGCCGTCGGCGGACACGAACGTCCCGGTGAAGCCGCCGTCATGGAGCTGCTGGGCGAACGGCGCGGCCTCCGAGTAGTAGCCGCTGTAGAACACGGCGTCCGGACTTGCGCCCTTGATCTGCGTCACCGCGGCGGAGAAGTCCTTGTCGCCCTTCTTCACCGAGATGTTGCACGACGAATCGGCAACCGGGCCCAGCGTCTGACGTACTGCCGATGCCAGGCCGAGGCCGTAGTCGGTGCTGTCGTCGACCACGCAGATCTTCTTGTAGCTCAGCGTGTTCTTCATGTAGTTCGCGACCGACGGGCCCTGCACGGCGTCATTGGCCAGACCCCGGAAGAAGGTCTTCCAGCCGTTCTCGCTCAGTGTCGGGTTTGTCGCCGAAGCGGTCGCGGCGACGAGGCCGGCCTGGTCGAACACGGTGCCGGTGGCCTTGGTCTCGCCGGAGAACGCCGGGCCGACGAGGCCGATCGTGTATTGGTCGTCGACGATCTGCGGGGCGATCGCGGTGGCCTTCTGCGGGTCGCCCTCGGTGTCGAACGGCTTCAGCTGCACCTGGCAGCCGGGGTTGGCGGCGTTGTGTTTGTCGATGGCGAGCTGCACGCCGTTTTTGATGTTGATGCCGAGCGCGGCGTCGGGACCGTTGAGCGCACCGGCCATGGCGAGGGACACCGGCGGGCATGTCGCTTTGCCATCCCCAGCGGGATCAGCCGGCGCGGCGCCCTCGGCGGCCTTGACCTCCTTGCCGTTCTCGTCGATCTGGACTTGCTCGACGATTTTCAGCTGGGTCTGCGACGACTCCTGTTCAGGCTTGGACTGGTTGCAGGCGGCTAGTCCCATGGCGCCGAACACCACCAAACCGGCACTACCGAGAGCAAATGCATTCCGTGCCACGCGACCGCGCACGCTTCACCTCCGGGTCATTGTTTTCATCGGCCTCGACGCACCTGCCCAGGTCGGGCAGGGCGGCAATGCTTCGGGACGACCATAGCCAACGGGGGGCCGTGGTGCGTGATGTTGGAAAACGCGCACCGCCGAGCGGCTGTTTAATCGTGTACAACGGCGCGTCGGAAACCCAGTATTTACGCGTTGTCAGGAGTGTCCAGGGTCTCGAGCACCACTTCGGCGACGCGTTTCATCGTGGTGCGGCGATCCATCGCCGCGCGCTGAATCCACTTGAACGCCTCGGGTTCGGTCATCCCCTGCTTGGCTTGCAGCAAACCCTTCGCGCGTTCGACGAGCTTGCGGGTCTCCAACCGGTCCGACAACGTGGCGACTTCGTTTTCCAGCGCGGCCATCTCACCGAACCGGCTGACCGCCACCTCGATCGCCGGGATCAGGTCGGTGATGTTGAACGGCTTGACCAGATACGCCATGGCGCCCGCGTCACGGGCCCGTTCCACAAGGTCGCGCTGGCTGAACGCGGTCAGGATGACAATCGGCGCGATGCGCTTGCTGGCGATCTCGGATGCGGCATCGATGCCGTCGCGGCGCGGCATCTTGACGTCCATGATCACCAGATCCGGCTTCAGACTCTCGGCCAGATCGACCGCTTCTTGCCCGTCGCCGGCTTCGCCGACGATCTCATAGCCTTCTTCGCGCAGCATCTCGGCCAAGTCCAGCCGGATGAGTGCCTCGTCTTCTGCGATGAGGACACGGCGCGGCTTTTCGGCGTCGGTCGGTGACCCGGTCATGGGAGCCATTGTGGCGGTCGCGGTCGCGCTCAGCGACTTCGGGGCATCCTCTATGGTGGTAAGCCGCACAAAAACATGGCGCCCTCGTATCCCAATTGGCAGAGGAACTGGATTCAAAACCCAGGGTCCGCTCCGTTCTGACCTGCGTAAACAGGTTTGAGTAGGTACCTCTAGCTCCCTGACCTGCGTAAACGCCAGCCATAACAAGCGGGGCGTACGCAAACCGTATGCACGAGAAACCACCGCTTGACCTGCTAAGGCCAAAAGAATTCCGTACCCAGTTCGCTCACCCGCTAAGTGCGCGAATGGCGCTCTTCGGGACTTCGTGGCAGAGAAACCGAGCGCACAGCGCGTCGTCAGGACGATCTGTGACACCGAAGTGCCCGAGGAGGGAGTCGAACCCACACGGTGTTGCCACCAACGGATTTTGAGTCCGCCGCGTCTGCCATTTCGCCACTCGGGCTTGCGAGAGAGCAACGATAGGTTACGCGAGTCGCCGAGTACAACGTCTACCCGTCGACCGACGACCGCGGCGCCAAACAAAGAAGTGCCAACTCAGCCGCGATTGTGTCACACCTGAGCCGTCTCGTCTGATCAGGCGCTTCGGACGCAGTCCTCACACTCTCCAAGACCAAGGTCATCGCGTATCCATTGGTGAATCAGATCAACACTGGCCGCATGGTCGGACAGATCAGTCGGCTTATAAATGTGGCCGACAAGATCGGAAGGCATTGTCGGCACAGTCTTATCACGAAGAATGGCGCACCGACGGCCCGTCATCAGCATGCCGCCGATTTCGATCAGTACGTTCGAGTTGAGTACGCCGTCGGCACTGTCCATGAGGACGATGGCGTACTTACTCGCCCACATGTAGGTGACCACGTTCGCCCAGAGGGTGTCTTCAGCCATGCCGTCGCTCGCCACCTGAAGTACTAACCCGTGTTGAGATACGGCGTTGCGCAACCTCGAAATGAGTTCTGCGAAGTGGTCTTCCGGCCCGTTCGGAAACCGAGTGATGAGCATGACGTTTCGCTCGAACGCGGAGTCGGACAGGATTCTCGACAACCCGGGTGCAGCTCCCATCGGACCAAGGAACGCTGGAATCAACGTGTGTTGCTGCTCACCGAACTCGGAGCCGGGTATGCGCCCAAGATCAGCGGCAAGCGCATGAATCGGGACATGAGCGACATTCGTCTCAAGTTCATGCTCGCCCTTGGGCGTCAACACCCACAGGTTGCGGGTCGGTCGCATCAACACTCCGCGCTCCCGCAGACGCCCAAGGGTCGCACTGACATTCGGGATCGGTGGCAGGCGAAGTTGAGCCGTAAGGTCGATCACATCGCGCGTCGAAAAGTCGCCCCCTTCCCTCGACATCGCGGCCAGCGCGCCAACCGCGAGAACTCGGAGCGGCGCTTCCAGTCCTTGAAGGCGCAGCCGAATGCCATCACTGGCCGCGCTCCGGAGG